>NZ_JBQCXE010000001.1:477927-626694 GCF_051956675.1 Neisseria sp. P0022.S009 | reverse complement strand
ACACTTATCGGTAATCTGTTTTTTAAAGAGCGAATCGAATTATACAGTACAATTTTCAAAAGTCAACTAAAATTATCGAAAATTTCAACCAACTGTGTTATACTGTCTGCTTCGTTTTCTTCACCGCATCAGCAGCGAAGAACCGAACTATACGCCTCCCAACAAAACCAGTCAACACCCAATTTCAAAAAAATTGCAGAATTTCTGCAACTGCCTGTATTTAAATAATTTTAAATTTATCAAATTTTATATATTCACTAGGTGTACAGGATCTTCAAAGATAAATAGTGCTACCTCTTTGTTCTTATTTGCCACATTCAGATGCTATATCTCTTTATATTGCTGGCGCTTTAGTCCTATCTACTCTTACAATCTACACTTTCTTCAATAAAACAATCATAAATTTAAAACTACTGTCCTATTATGAGCAACCAACAAATCCAACAAAAATTTGAACAGGCATACCACTCTTTTATCGAAGAGGAAAATTACGAGGAAGCGCTTAAACGTGCGGAGATTCTTTGCCTTCTCAATCCACAATCTGTCGAATTTCATCACAAAGTTGCTTATGTCTATCTAAAGCAATTGAAATGGGAAAAAGCCATTGAGGCCGAAATGAAAACATTGGAGCTGGATAGCACCTATATTCCTGCTTTGGATTTACTTGCACATGCTTACGGCGCTCTAGATAACTGGGAAAGAACCGGATTTTATGGCCATCAGGCTTTGGTCTTGAAAGATAAAGCCATACCTGACCTTCAGCATGAAATTATTCCTGCTCCGGCACCAAAAGATGGAAAACGGATTATCTCGTTTTCTTTATTTGGTAATAGTTCCAAATATATTGAGCCTGCCGTCTTAAATACCCAGCTTGCTCCTGTTCTTTTTCCTGGCTGGACATGCCGTTTCTATGTTGATGATTCTGTTCCGGCCGAAGCCATCCAACGGTTTAAGGCCAATGGTGCGGAGGTTATCCATATTGATCCCCAACTGCACAACTGGCCCGGAACGATGTGGCGTTTTCTTGCGATAAATGATCCTGAAGCTGAATATGTGATATTTCGCGATGCTGATTCTATTATTTGTTATCGAGATGCAGCTTCTGTTTCGGAATGGATAAAAAGTGGCACCCTATTCCACACCATACGCGATTCGGGCTCGCACACTGCTTTGATTCTTGCAGGCATGTGGGGGGCCAAGGCCGGTGCCGTTCCTAATATGCAGGAAAGAATTCAAATCTTTATTGATAGCGGCTATTCTTCAAGGCATTTCGCGGATCAGGATTTCTTAGAAAAAGAATTGTGGGCCTATATACGCCAAAATCTCTTTGCACATGACCGACTGTTCAACTTCCGCGATCCGCATGACATCCCCGGAGAATTCAACCCAGATTATCAAATTGCTTTCTGCGAAGGTGCAACCAGCTTCAACGCAACAACCGATTATGAAGATAACAGCTTGGCGAGATGGACTTTATATTCGCGTGTATCCCCTTTAGTCAATCGGGATTATTCGCTTAATGTTGTTCCTGAATTTAAGGTATGCAGTTACGTAACTGAAGTAAAAAACGGAATTGTTTCAGCTTCCTTACCCAGAAGATACGGTAATGCCATTAAAGCAGGATTGGCAAAAATCAATATCGAGAGAATTTGATTTCAAACAATAGCTTAACTAAACATCCAATATCATGAGCAAACACATTCTCCTCGGTATTACCGGCGGTATTGCAGCGTATAAATCGTGTAAACTGGTCAGGCTGCTGAAAAAGCAAGGACATTCTGTTTCGGTGGTGATGACGGATTCTGCGACGGAATTTGTCTCCCCGCTGACTTTCCAAGCATTAAGCGGCAATCCCGTGTTATCGGATACCTATTCAGGCGCTTCCAATAATGGCATGGCGCACATCAATCTGACGCGTGAAGCTGACGCATTTCTTATTGCGCCTGCGACTGCCAATACGATTGCCAAAATTGCCAACGGATTGGCCGACAACCTGCTGACTACTTTGGCTGCAGCCAGAAAATGTCCTTTGGCCGTTGCGCCTGCAATGAATGTCGAAATGTGGAACAACCCTGCCAACCTGCGCAATATTGAGCAGCTGGTTTCAGACGGCATTACCGTGTTTTACCCAAACAGCGGCGAACAGGCTTGCGGAGAAACAGGTACAGGCAGAATGGTCGAAGCGGTCGATCTGGCAGATTTGCTAGAGGATTTATGGACACCCAAGCTACTGAGTGGCAAAAAAGTTCTGATTACAGCCGGCGCAACGTTTGAAGCCATCGATCCTGTCCGCGGCATTACCAATATTTCCAGCGGACAAATGGGCATGGCTTTAGCGCGTGCCTGCCGTGCTGCCGGAGCGAAAATTACGCTGATTTACGGTCAAATTCAGACGGCCTTGCCAGCAGGCTTGGCTCATTCTGAACAGGCTGTCAGCGCAGAAGCCATGTATCAGGCAGTCCACCGCCACATCCATGCGCAAGATGTCTTTATTTCCGTCGCAGCCGTTGCAGACTATAAAGTCAAAAACAGCAGCGACGAAAAACTGAAGAAAAACGGCAATCAGCCCCCGGTTATCGAGCTGACGGAAAATCCGGATATTCTCGCATCCGTTGCTGCCCTGCCTTCTCCACCATTCTGCATCGGCTTCGCTGCCGAAAGCCATCAGGTTTTGGAATTTGCACGGGCAAAACGTTTGCGTAAAAACGTACCGATGCTGGTGGCCAACCAAGTTTCCGTTTCCATGGGTAAGCCAACCAATCAAATCACCATTATTGATGACCTTGCCGAAACCTCATTTCCGGAAACATCGAAACGCCAAGCCGCAGATGAAATCGTCAAACGTCTGGCTGAATTGTTGGCTTAATCAAACAAAAGGCCGTCTGAAAATTTTTCAGACGGCCTTCTGTTTGAACACATTAAATCACAAACCCAATTCGCGCAGGAAACGAATATCGTCTGCCCAACCGGATTTTACTTTCACCCAAATCTTCAAGAAGACTTTGGTATCAAACAATTTCTCCATATCAAGGCGGGCTTCAGTAGAAATTTTCTTCAATTTCTCCCCACCCTTGCCAATCAAAATTGCCTTTTGGCTGTCTTTATCGACCAACACCGCGATATAAATGCGGAACAGTCCGCTTTCCTCTTCCTCAAACTGCTCCACTTCAACATTCATCGCATACGGCAACTCTTCGCCCAAATAGCGGAACAATTTTTCGCGTACAATCTCCATCGCCAGGAATCGGCTGGATTTATCCGTCACCATATCTTCCGGATACATCGGAATACTTTCCGGCAGATACGGCTTGAGCAGCTCCAGCAGATTGGCAATACGCAGACCATGTTTCGCGCTGACTGCCTCGCTGGCGGCAAACTCAAACTCTTGGCGTACTTCATTGATAAACGCCTCAAGCGCAAATTTGTCTTTGGCTTTGTCTTTATCGATTTTATTGACCACCAATACCACAGGCGTATGCTTAGGCAACTGCTTCAACACCACGCGGTCGGCATCGGTAAAGCGCATGGCTTCCACCACAAAAACCACCACGTCCACGCCGCTTAACGCTTCGGTGACGTTTTGATTAAGACGGTCGTTCAAGGCATTGCGGTGATTGGTTTGAAAACCCGGCGTATCTACAAACACAAATTGCGCCGTATCGTCGGTGTAAATACCGGTTACACGGTTGCGCGTGGTTTGTGCTTTTTTACTGGTAATACTGATTTTCTGACCGATTAAATGGTTCATCAGCGTGGACTTGCCGACATTCGGGCGACCCACGATGGCCACAAAGCCACAACGATAATCCGTCGGGTGTTGCGACTCGTTTTGCAAAAAGGTTTCTATATCCATTTATATATGACTTTCTTGATTGTTTCAGACGGCCTTTGCATTTTCTCAAAGGCCGTCTGAAATATTATTTTTTAGATTTTTTCAAAGGAAACTTCTGTTCCAACCATTCTAAGGCTTCACATGCCGCTTTTTGCTCGGCCACTTTCCGACTGCTGCCGCGTGCATTACAGATGAAACCAAGTTCGCCCAAATCGCAGGAAATCACAAACATCGCATCGGCCGTCTGCTCCGCCTGCTCTTCGATTCGATATTTCGGCAGGGCAAAGCGGCGTGCCTGCAAGGCTTCCTGCAAAGCGGTTTTACTGTCTTTTTTGCCGATATTCAAATCCGCGCGTTTCACGCGTTCCACAAACAAATGGCGAACCACTTTTTCCGCCGCAGAAAAATCAGCGTCAAAGCTGACCGCCGCAAACATCGCCTCCATCGCGTCGGCCAAAATCGAAGGCCGTCTGAAACCGCCGCTCTTCAACTCGCCGGCACCCAAATACAAACCGTCGCCGACATTCATTTCCAACGCAATTTCAGCCAACACGCCTTCATTCACCAAAGCTGCGCGCATCCGCGACAACTCGCCTTCCGACAATTTCGGAAACGCGTCAAACAACATCCGCGCCACGGAATAGTTCAAAATCGAATCGCCGACAAATTCAAAACGCTCATTGTGTTTGGCATTGTAGCTGCGGTGGGTCAAAGCCTGCTGAAGCAGCTCCATATTGCGGAACTCATAGCCCAGACGCTTTTGAATCGCTCGATGCGCCTGCTGTTTGAGCAAATCAGGTTTCATTCCATACTTTCAAAAAACAGCCCGAAAAGCACGCCTCATCCGCAGTGAAACAAAATAAAAAGGCTACACCGGCAACTTTTTTATTTTGGCTCATTGTTTCTTACGTCCCTCAAGCCGATAACAATCAAAAGCCGTCATGTTCAAACCTGACGGCACTCGACCGACATTGTACCATCAAACCACCCCTGCACACATCCGTGCGGAAAAGCGGCGAATCGTGTAAAATCATGCCAAATCATCTCTTTGCCAACTCCATGAACAAATTTGCCCAAGCACTGGCCGCAGCGCTCGACCGCTGCATTGTTACCAACACCGTCGCCGAACAAGGCGAACCCGTCGGCTTCCTCTACCGCGAAGCCCCCGTATTTGAAAACGACAGCGGCTGGCGTATTTTCAGCGGCGACGAAACCGACGAATACACCGACAATCCCGACAACTTCAGCATTGTCAGCCTCTCCGCCATTACCGCAGACAATCCCGACATCGCACCCCTGCTGACTCAGGCAGAAGGCAGCGCGTGGGAACTGAACGAAGACGGCGAGTTCCAAGCTGTTGCCGATTGGCAGCCGCAAGAATAATCCATCCCCATTTCATTTCAGACGGCCTTCCCTATAACCAGGCCGTCTGAAACCGAGCCGAATCCCTATTTCACCAATATTGAAGGAATCATCATGAACATTATCGAACCACGCCTCGACGGTACCAACCTGCGCATCGGCATCGTTCAGGCCCGCTTCACCAACGAAATCGGCAGCGAAATGGTCAAAGTATGCTGCCGCACCCTAAAAGAATTGGGCGTAGCCGAAGACAACATCACGCTTGCCACCGTCCCCGGCGCGCTTGAAGTGCCTATCGCGCTGATGAACCTCGCTTCATCCGAACAATTCGATGCCCTGATCGCCATCGGCGTTGTCATTCGCGGCGAAACCTACCACTTTGAATTGGTATCCAATGAATCCGGCGCAGGCGTCAGCCGCGTCGCCCTTGACTACAACATCCCGATTGCCAACGCCATCCTGACAACCGAAAACGACGAACAGGCCGTCGCACGCATCGAAGAAAAAGCCTCCGATGCCGCCAAAGTTGCCGTAGAATGTGCCAACTTGGTCAACCATCTTTTGTCAGAACAATACGAAGACGACGAAGAATAAACTTCTCCCCGTATTGAATACCGCATCTTTTCAGACGGCCTCCCAATCATGACATTGAGGCCGTCTGAATCATTCAATATTCAGCCGACAACCATCGGCACTCTCTTCACAAGGAATACCCATGAAAAGCCCACGCCGCCGCGCACGCGAGCTTGCCGTACAAGCCATTTATCAAGCAGGCATCAACAAAACAGCCGCTCCCGAAATCGCCAAAAACATCCGCGAACTGTCCCAAGCGCCCAATATGGATGAAGAGCTGTTCAACAAACTGTTTTTCGGTGCACAAACCCATGCCGAAGAATACATGGAAAAAATCAGCCCCCTGCTCGACCGCGACGAGAAAGACCTCAGCCCTATCGAACGCGCCGTTTTGCTGGTTGCCTGCCATGAGCTGAGCACCATGCCTGAAACCCCCTACCCCGTCATCATCAATGAAGCCATCGAAGTTACTAAAACTTTCGGCGGCACCGACGGCCATAAATTCGTCAACGGCATCCTCGACCAACTGGCTTCACGCATCCGCCCCGACGAACCGCGCCGCAAGGGCTAAGATTGACTTCACATTGGGTCAGGATTACCAATCTTTGCCCTGTATAAGTAATGTGCTTATACAGCCAAACCATCCAAAAGGCCGTCTGAAATTCAGACGGCCTTTTATATTTCGATTTATTCCGATTTTGGTATTTCATAACCGGGGCAGTTTTGTTTATCGCTGTTTGCCCAAATGATACCGCTGTCGTTGTAATAAACAGTACAAGTTTCATCGGCATTGGTTTCTTTATTGGGCACAGCCTTCAAAATATAACCTGAATCGGAAGGATTAGGCATAGAATCCGTACCTTCGGAAAAACTAATATTGAAATATTGATTCTGCTGCAAATTTTCAGGAGGAAACCCTACAAAAGTACTTTTTTGAGTATAGTGGCGTTCGAGTTGTTGGGCGTTATGAAGCATCTGTGTGCGGACGGCGGCAAGGCGCGTTTGGCGGATGTAGTTTTGATAAGACGGATAGGCGATGGTAGCGAGAATGGCTGCAATCACAACGACTATCAGCAGCTCGATAAGCGTGAAGCCTTGTTGGTGTTTCATTTTATTTGTGTCGTTAATAATTAGAATAAGACATGAATATTATAGTCGTTTTCTTGCGGCTTAAATGTTCAGATTCGGAGGGAGTTTGGGAATTTATGTAAACGAGGTACAAGTTCTGAAAAATATCTTCATTCTTTTATTTTTTATTTCAATAAGTTAAACTTCAATTTAAGCCGACCGTCTCTTGGTTGGCCTTGGTCTTTACAGTAAAATCCAGTTGTTTTTTTGTTTCTATCAATGCATTTGTTGCTTGTCTGCGACGTTATTTTATTGAATTGGTTCCTTTTATATGTCTAAAGTTTTCAAGTGGGCGGCCGGTACGGCTGTTATCGTGGCTGCGGCTTTCGGCGGCTGGTCTTTGATGAAGCCTGAGCCTCAGTCTTCTTTTATTACGGAAGTGGTCAAACGCGGCGATATCCGTCAAACCGTATCGGCAACCGGCGAAATCTCGCCTTCCAATTTGGTGTCCGTAGGCGCGGAAGCTTCAGGCCAGATTAAAAAACTGTATGTGAAACTGGGCCAACAAGTGAAAAAAGGCGATCTGATTGCAGAAATCGACTCAACCAATCAGCTCAACACGTTGAATACCGAAAAATCCAAACTGGAAACTTATCAGGCAAAATTGGTTTCTGCCGAAATCGCGCTTTCCAGTGCGGAGAAAAAATATAAGCGCGAACTTGCCTTATGGAAAGAACAGGCCACTTCCAAAGAAGATTTGGAATCTGCACAAGACTCTTTAGCCGCAGCCAAAGCCAATATCGCCGAACTGAAGGCCTCCATCAAACAATCCAAAATCTCCATCAATACAGCCGAATCTGAATTGGGACACACGCGGATTACCGCCACCATGGACGGCACCGTAGTCGCCATTCCTGTTGAAGAAGGCCAATCCGTCAATGCGGCGCAATCTACGCCGACCATTATCCAGCTGGCCAATCTGGAAACCATGTTAAACAAAATGCAGATTGCCGAAGGCGATATTACGAAAGTCAAAGCAGGTCAGGATATTTCGTTCACCATTTTGTCCGAGCCAGACACCCCGATTAAAGCGAAATTGGACAGCGTCGACCCCGGCCTGACCACCATGTCTTTGGGCAGCTACACCAGCAGCACGGACACGACTTCCAATGCAATTTACTACTATGCCCGCGCCCTGGTGCCAAATTCCGACGGCAAACTTTCCATCGGCATGACCACTCAAAACACGATTGAAATCAACGGCGTGAAGAATGTCTTACTGGTACCGACGCTGACTGTGAAAAAGCATAACGGCAAATCCTATGTCAGCATTTTGGGCGCAGACAATAAAGCGGTAGAACGCGAAGTGACCGTCGGTTTGAAAGACAACATGAATACCGAAATCAAAAGCGGCTTGAAAGAAGGCGAAAAAGTGATCGTTTCTGAAATGAGCGCAGACGAAAAGAGTAAGAGCAGCGAACGCGCGATGATGGGCGGCGGCCCTCCTCGCTGATTGATTAAGGCCGTCTGAAAGGTTTGACTGTGTTTCAGACGGCCTTAGTTCCTGTATGTCTATTTTTCGCCCGGAAAGATTATGAGTTTAATCGAATGTAAGAATATCAACCGTTTTTTCGGTAGCGGTGAAAACCGTGTGCATGTATTGAAAGATGTCAGCCTTTCTATTGAGAAAGGCGACTTTGTGGCGATTATCGGCCAATCCGGCTCGGGCAAATCGACGCTGATGAATATCTTGGGCTGTCTGGATACCGCCACTTCCGGCTCTTATCAAATCGACGGCATCGAAACATCGCAAATGCAGCCGGATGAGCTGGCGGCTTTGCGCCGTGAGCGTTTCGGCTTTATTTTCCAGCGTTACAACCTGTTAAGCTCGCTGACCGCCCGGGACAACGTCGCCCTGCCTGCCGTGTATATGGGCATGGACAGCAAAGAGCGCGCGGAACGTGCGGAAAAATTATTGGGCGATTTGGGCTTGCAAAATAAAGAAGGCAACAAACCCAGCGAACTTTCCGGCGGTCAGCAACAACGCGTTTCGATTGCCCGCGCGTTGATGAACGGCGGCGAAATCATCTTTGCCGACGAACCGACCGGCGCATTGGATACCGCCAGCGGTAAAAATGTGATGGAAATCATCCATAAGTTGCATGAAGACGGGCATACCGTGATTATGGTCACCCATGATCCGGGCATTGCGGCAAATGCAAACCGCGTCATCGAAATCCGCGACGGTCAGATTATTTCGGATACGTCTAAAAATCCCGATATTCCGCCCAGCAAAGTGGAGCGGATTAAAGAAAAAACTTCCTGGTCGTTTTATTACGATCAATTTATGGAAGCATTCAAAATGTCGGTACAGGCGATTATGGCGCACAAAATGCGTTCGCTGCTGACCATGCTGGGGATTATCATCGGTATCGCTTCAGTGGTATCGGTGGTGGCCTTGGGTAATGGCTCGCAACAAAAAATCCTGGAAGACATCAACTCGATGGGCACAAACACCATCAGCATCTTCCCCGGCCGTGGTTTTGGCGACCGCCGCAGCGGACGAATCAAGACACTGACAATTAATGACGCAAAAGCCATCAGCCAACAAAGCTACGTCGCCTCCGCCACCCCTCAAACCAACTCCAGCGGCACCTTAACCTACCGCAACACCGACCTGACCGCCTCACTTTACGGCGTAGGCGAACAATATTTCGACGTGCGCGGTTTGAAATTGGAAGAAGGCCGTCTGTTTGATGATGACGATGTAAAAACCGATGCCCAAGTCGTCGTCATCGACCAAAACACCAAAACCAAACTCTTCGGCGAAGGTGTCAATCCTTTAGGCAAAACCATCCTTTTCAAAAAACGCCCGCTAACCGTCATCGGCATTATGAAAAAGGATGACAACTCGTTTGGTAATTCCGACTCGCTGATGCTTTGGTCGCCGTATACAACGGTCATGCACCAAATTACCGGCGAAAGCTATACCAACTCCATCGTTGTCAAAATTAAAGACGATGCCAACACGCAGGTTGCCGAAAAAAGCCTGACCGAGTTGCTGAAAGCACGCCACGGTACAGAAGACTTCTTTATGAACAACAGCGACAGCATCAAAGAAATGGTGGAAAGCACAACCGGCACCATGACGCTGCTGATTTCTTCCATCGCAGTCATCTCTTTGGTGGTCGGCGGTATCGGCGTGATGAACATCATGCTGGTCTCAGTTACCGAGCGCACCAAAGAAATCGGCGTCCGCATGGCAATCGGCGCACGCCGCAACAACATTTTGCAACAGTTTCTGATTGAGGCCGTCTTAATCTGTATCATCGGCGGTCTTTCGGGCGTATTGTTGTCCGCAAGCATCAGCCTGGTGTTCAACTATTTTGTTACCGACTTCCCGATGAGCATTTCCATGGCTTCCGTCATCGGCGCAGTCGTCTGCTCCACCGCCATCGGCGTCGCGTTCGGCTTTATGCCTGCCAACAAGGCTTCCAAGCTCAACCCGATTGATGCCTTAGCTCAAGATTGATTATGTTTCAGACGGCCTATTATCTTAAGGCCGTCTGAAATGCCGTTACCCGAAAGATTTTTATGAAGACGAAACCTTTTTCCCAAGCAGCCTTGTCATTGGCTGTTGCCCTTGCCTTAAGTGCGTGCGCCGCACCTAAAGCCAATCCGAATCTGACGCTGGAAGCGACCGGCCAAGTCATGAGCGCGGCGGAAACTGCCGAACGCTACGATGTCAACGGCAACTGGTGGGAAATCTACCAAAGCCAGCAGCTTAATGCGCTGATGGAGCAGGCGCTGGCGAACAATATCGATTTGAAACAGGCCGCCATCAGCGTCAACAAGGCTTTGTACCAAGCCAATATTTTGGGTGCGGATTTGGTGCCTTCGTTCAGCGGCTCGTTGGGCGCGAATGCTTCTAAAAACCTGAAAACCGGCAGCCACGGCAATACGTTCAGCAGCCAGCTTGGCTTGAGCTACGAATTGGATTTGTGGCGCAAACTCAGTGCCACTGCCGATGCGCAGGTATGGGAATACCAAGCCACGCATGAAGACATGGCCAACACACGCCTGACTTTGATTAATAATGTCGCCGATGCGTATTTCAATATTGCCTACCTGAACGAAGCCATCGAGTTGGCGCAAAAATCGCTGAAGCAATATCAGGAAATCAACCGCATTGCGAATGCCAAGTTCCGCTACGGCCGGGCCGACTCCAGCCAACCGACGCAAGCCAAACAGTCATTGTTGAACGCAGAAAACAGCCTGTTGTCTTTGCAAAACAATTTGGATACGCAAAAACAGGTTTTGCGTAATTTATTGAATTTAAGGCCGTCTGAAAACATGGTCGCCGATCCAGCACAATTCCGCCTGTTGCCGGTCAAAGGCGTGAACTTGGACGTACCGATTACCGTTTTGGCCAACCGCCCCGACCTGCGCGCCGCCGAATACCGCCTGCAAGCGTCGCAACAATCGGTCAACGCGCAAAAACGCAGTTGGTATCCGTCGATTACTTTGGGCGCAAGTTTGAGTACGTCGTCCGACAAAGCAAAAAGCACGTTCAATATCCCCATGTTAGGCGGCTCGGCCACCATCAATCTGCCTTTCCTTAATTGGCAGACCATGAAATGGAAAGACAAAACCGTACAAGCGGAGATGGACAGCGCCAAGCTGAATTTTGAAAAAGCCCTGACCACAGCGCTCAACGAAGTCAACACCAACTACCTTGCCTACAAAAACGCGCAGGCCGGCCTTGCCAATCAGGAACAGCGTTACCAGTTGGACAAGAAAAACAGCCATTACTATCAAGTCCGCTACCAACACGGTAAAAACGAACTGAAAGACTGGCTGGAGGCTTTGAATACGGAATACAGCTCGGCGCAAAACCTGCTGAACCAACGCTATGAAGCTTTAAAATACGAAAATATGGTGTACAAAGCCATGGCGGGACGTTATACACCGAAATAGCATTTTCAGACGGCCTTTGGTTAATTTCCGTCAAAGGCCGTCTGAAACCATTCAAGCAACTGAATTTTCATATATAATCGCGCGTTTATTTGATTTTATCCGGACAACATTATGGCCTTCGCCTCTCTCTTTACGCTTTTGGACGACATTACCGCCGTTTTGGACGATGTAGCGATGATGACCAAAGTCGCCGCCAAGAAAACCGCCGGCGTGGTCGGCGACGATTTGGCGCTCAACGCCAATCAGGTAACCGGCGTATCTGCCGAGCGCGAATTGCCGATTATTTGGGCGGTGGCAAAAGGCTCTCTGGTCAACAAGCTGATTCTGGTGCCACTTGCGCTGTTGCTTTCCGCTTTCGTGCCTGCGCTGATTACGCCCTTGCTGATGATCGGCGGTGTTTATTTGTGTTTTGAAGGCGTGGAAAAACTGTTGCACAAATTTCTGCACCGCAATGAACACGAAGACGAACACGATGCCGAGCCTGAAGTTACAGACGAAAAAACAAAAGTTAAAGGCGCGGTCCGCACGGATTTCATCCTCTCCGCCGAAATCATCATTATTGCGCTGGGCGTTGTTGAAAAATATGACCTGATAACACGTTCTTTGGTTATGGCCGCCATCGGTGTCGGCATGACGGCATTGGTCTATGGTTTGGTCGGCATTATCGTCAAACTTGACGACCTCGGTATGATGCTGATGCGCCAAAAAAGTGCTGCCGTACAAGGCATCGGACGCGGTTTGATTTCATTTATGCCTTGGTTTATGCGCGGCTTGAGCATTGTCGGCACGCTGGCGATGTTCTTGGTCGGCGGCGGACTGATCGCCCACAACCTTGTTTTTTTGCACGACTTCCTCCACGCGCAACATTGGGACAGCGGCATGATGGAACATATCGCCAATCTGGTGATCGGAGTAGCCGCCGGTGCCTTGGCTTGCGCCATCGTCCTGCCTGCAATGAAATTGTTTCAAAAAGACTGATTTTGTTTCCCTGCCGTCTGAAAACCTTTCAGACGGCCTCAATACCATTTAAAGCATGAATATTTTCCGTAAATTCGAACAATACTGGCAACACCCGCTGCTGTACTGGCCGCTGGTCATCTTGATTGCCGCCGCAACGCCGTTCACTTTTGCCCCGTATTATCATTTCTGGCTGATGCCGCTGTTGTTTGGCGCGCTGATACGCCTGATTGAATTGCGTCCGCGCTTTGCCGTCATGACTGCCTATCTGTTCGGATTAATCGGTTATACGGCGCAGTTTTATTGGATACACACAGCCCTGCATGATGTTTCGGGGCTGCCGGATTCATACGCCATCCCCCTCACCTTCCTGCTGCCGGCATTTCTTGCGCTTTATCCGGCCATCTGTTTTTGGGTGTGGAGAAAATGCAACCTGGCTCGCTGGGCCAAAACCGGCCTCCTGCTGCCGATTTTGTGGACGCTGGCAGAATTTGCCCGCGAACGCTTCCTGACCGGATTCGGCTGGGGCGCAATCGGCTATTCCCAAATCATCAAAGACAGCCCGTTGGCAGGCTTCGCGCCGTTGGGCGGCATTCATATGGTCACGCTGGCAACCGCTTTCCTCAGCGCATGGCTGGTGTTGCTGATTGACAACCACGGCCGTCTGAAACATCGCCTTCTACCCTTATGCCTTATCGTTGCGCTCTGCTCCGTCGGCTACATTTCCCAACAAACCGAATACACCCGCCCTGACGGCAGCACCAGCACCGTCGCCCTGATTCAAGGCAATATCGAGCAAAATCTGAAATGGAAAGAAGAGCAAATCATTCCGACCATTCAGAAATACTACGAACAAATCAGCAAAACCAGTGCCGACATCGTCATCCTGCCTGAAACCGCCCTGCCGCTGATGCGCCAAGACCTGCCCGAAGGCATCTTGGAACAATTCGCCGAACAGGCGCAAAGCAACGGCAGCGCATTGGCCATCGGCATCAGTCAATATACGCCCGACGGCAACGGCTACGAAAATGCCGTCATCAATTTGAGCGACTATCACAACAGCACTTCCGATACCATCCCCTACTACGCCAAGAACCACCTGGTTCCATTTGGTGAATACAAGCCATTGCCCATCATTACCGAGCGCCTCTATAAAATGATGGATATGCCTTTGGCTGACTTCCAAAAAGGCGGCGACAACCAAGCGCCTTTGACAATGAAAGATCAAAAAGTCGCCTTCAATATCTGCTATGAAGACGGTTTCGGCGACGAACTCATCGCAACGGCCAAACGCTCCACCCTGCTTGCCAACATCAGCAATATGGCGTGGTACGGCAAATCCAATGCCATGTACCAGCAGCTTCAACAGTCCCAAGCACGCGCAATGGAGCTGGGCCGCTACATGGTTCGCGCCACCAATACCGGCGCAACCGCCATTATTTCCCCTAAAGGCACGATTGTTGCCGAAGCCCAGCCGGATACAGAAACCGTCCTCGAAGGCCACGTCAAAGGCTACATTGGCGAAACGCCTTATATGAAAGCAGGCGGCTCAACCTGGCTTATCAGTATTTTGGCCGTTATCGGCGTATTCCTCATTCTGATTGGCCGGAAGAAACCAGAATAAAAAAAATTCCAAGACCTTGTTTAACAAGGTCTTTTTTATTGATAAAACTATTTACATACAGAAATGTTTGTAATATACTTATCCAAAACCTAGCAAATCACTCAAATTTTCAAAAACAATCAACTCCTGCAATTTAAGCAGCAAAAACTATTGAATCCGTCGTTTAATTTACAGAAAAAATCCAACCCATAACAAAACAAACCACAGGCAGTGTTATACTGCTTGTCACACAATAAACAAAAAGCCGTTTTCAGACGGCCTAATCAAGGAGAGCATCCTTTTATGAATAAAGCTTTTGCATTACCCGTTATCCAAAGCGGCAACGGTAGCCTCGAGCAATACATTCATACAGTCAACAGCATTCCCATGCTGACTGCCGAAGAAGAAACGCAACTGGCCGAACGTCAACAAAAAGGCGACCTCAACGCCGCCAAACAGCTTATTCTGTCCCATCTTCGCGTCGTCGTATCCATCGCACGCGGTTACGACGGCTACGGCCTCAACCAAGCCGACCTGATTCAAGAAGGCAATATCGGCTTGATGAAAGCCGTCAAACGCTACGAGCCAAGCCGCGGCGCGCGCCTGTTTTCGTTTGCCGTGCATTGGATTAAAGCCGAAATCCACGAATTCATTTTGCGCAACTGGCGTTTGGTCCGCGTGGCCACAACCAAACCGCAGCGCAAACTGTTCTTCAATCTGCGCAGCATGCGTAAAAACCTGAATGCCTTGTCCCCAAAAGAAGCGCAAGAAATCGCCGACGATTTGGGCGTCAAATTGTCCGAAGTCTTGGAAATGGAACAACGCATGACTGGTCACGATATCGGCATCATGGCAGAAAACAACGATGACGAGGACAACTTCGCCCCTATCGACTGGTTGGCCGACCACGATGCAGAGCCTAGCCGTCAGTTGTCCAAACAGGCCCACTACGCCCTGCAAACCGAAGGTCTGCAAAACGCCTTGGCGCAACTGGACGACCGCAGCCGCCGTATCGTTGAAAGCCGCTGGTTGCAAGACGATGGCGGTTTGACCCTGCACGAATTGGCTGCCGAATACGGCGTATCTGCCGAACGCATCCGCCAAATCGAAGCCAAAGCCATGCAAAAACTGCGCGGTTTCTTGGCAGAAGAAGCAGAAGCCGTTTAAGCCTTTCTTGATAAAAAGGCCGTCTGAATCTTTTCAGACGGCCTTTTCGATGGCAAACCTCATCATATCTTATCCCCCCAACACATTCATTTTAAAGCCCACTTAAGCTATAATAGCCACCACACACACTACCCGGTCATACCATAACCATGCAACTTACCGTCGTCGGACTCAACCACCAAACCGCGCCCTTGAGCATACGCGAAAAACTGGCATTTGCTGCTGCAAATTTGCCGGATGCCGTGTCCAACCTCGCGCGCAGCGAGGCGGCGGAAGAAGCAGTCATTCTTTCTACCTGCAACCGCACCGAGCTTTACTGCGTCGGCGAATCCGAAAAAATCATCAACTGGTTGGCAAAATATCATAATCTGCCTGTCGAAGAAATCCGCCCCTACCTCTACACCCTGGACAACAACGAAACCGTCCGCCACGCCTTCCGCGTCGCCTGCGGCTTGGATTCCATGGTCTTGGGCGAACCGCAAATTCTCGGTCAAATCAAAGATGCCGTCCGCGTTGCGCAAGAACAAGAAAGCATCAATACCCACTTAAACGCCCTGTTTCAAAAAACCTTTGCCGTTGCCAAAGAAGTGCGCACCGATACCGCTGTCGGCGAAAACTCCGTCTCTATGGCTTCCGCATCGGTCAAAATGGCAGAGCAAATCTTCCCTTCCATTTCCGACCTTAATGTCCTCTTTATCGGCGCAGGCGAAATGATTGAGCTGGTGGCCACTTATTTTGCCGCCAAAAATCCCAAGCTCATCACCGTTGCCAACCGTACACACCAGCGTGCGCAGGAATTGTGCGACAAACTCAGCGTCAACGCCGAAGCCTGTCTGCTGAATGAATTACCCGATAT
The DNA here is from genome assembly GCF_051956675.1 of Neisseria sp. P0022.S009. Classification (NCBI taxonomy): domain Bacteria; kingdom Pseudomonadati; phylum Pseudomonadota; class Betaproteobacteria; order Neisseriales; family Neisseriaceae; genus Neisseria; species Neisseria sp. P0022.S009. The sequence continues at coordinate 610,299 of NZ_JBQCXE010000001.1, read as the reverse complement.
TCTTCATGATTACGACGTAGTCGTTTCTTCCACTGCCAGCCAACTGCCCCTCGTCGGCAAAGGCATGGTCGAACGTGCATTGAAAAAACGCCACAACATGCCTGTTTTCCTGCTGGATTTGGCCGTTCCGCGCGACATTGAAGCCGAAGTCGGCGAATTGGAAGATGCATATCTCTATACCGTGGACGACATGATGGATATTGTCCAAAGCGGTAAAGACGCGCGCAAAAAGGCAGCGGCGGCAGCTGAAAGCATGGTGGAAGAAAAGGTCAGTGAATTTATCCGCCAGCAGAAAAACCGCCAAAGCGTTCCGCTTATCCGCGCCTTACGCGACGAAGGCGAACGCGCACGCCGCCAAGTGTTGGAAAATGCCATGAAACAACTGGCAAAAGGCGTATCGGCCGAGGATGTCCTCGAACGCCTCTCCATTCAGTTGACCAACAAACTGCTCCACTCTCCGACACGCACGCTCAACAAAGCCGGCTCGGACAACAGCGAATTAATCGATGCCGTGGCGCAAATCTACCACTTGGACCAACACGACTGACCTTAATTTAAAGGCCGTCTGAAAAAAGCGAGACAACAGGTTCTATGTCAAAGTTTTCAGACGGCCTCAAAGCAACAAATTTCAATCATCATTTTTTCATTTAAAATGAAATGCTTGAAAAAAAACCGTTAAAGTGTAAAAATCCTACTTTATACATTTGAACAACATTCAAACAATAAAACTGCCTGCCGGCTCAAATACATGCCGACAATAAGATAGGCACCGGCAAAAGGAACTTTCGTGCATATTAAAACAAACACATATCTGGCCCTTGCTGTCCTCTCAGCATCCCTTCTTTCAGGTTGCGACAAAGTCAGCACCTTTTTCGGCAAAGAAGAAAGCAAAGAACTCGTCCAACGCATAGAAACCAATACCGATGACGGTAAGGTCGGCATGCTGTTGCCCGATTTCGCCCAATTGGTACAAAACGAAGGACAGGCCGTCGTCAATATTCAAGCAACTCCGGCAAAACGCACTGCGACACCGGATGACGACCACAGCATGGACCTGAGCCAATTCCCCGACAACGACCCGTTTTACGAGTTCTTCAAACGCCTCGTTCCCAATATGCCCGACATGCCTCAAGAAGAGGCAGAAAGCGATGATTTGAATTTCGGCTCCGGCTTCATCATCAGCAAAGACGGCTATATCCTGACCAATACCCACGTGGTTGCCGGCATGGGCAACATCAAAGTCCTGCTCAACGACAAACGCGAATACACGGCCAAACTGGTCGGCTCAGACGCCCAATCCGACGTTGCCCTCTTAAAAATCGAGCCGCAAGAAGACTTGCCGGTTGTCAAAATCGGCAATCCGAAAGATTTGAAACCGGGCGAATGGGTAGCCGCCATCGGCGCGCCATTCGGCTTTGACAACAGCGTAACTTCAGGTATCGTCTCCGCCAAAGGCCGCAGCCTGCCGAATGAAAACTATACACCGTTCATCCAAACCGACGTTGCCATCAACCCCGGTAATTCAGGCGGCCCGTTATTCAACCTCCGCGGCCAAGTGGTCGGCATCAACTCGCAAATCTACAGCCGCAGCGGCGGTTTCATGGGTATTTCGTTTGCCATTCCGATTGATGTTGCCATGAATGTGGCCGATCAATTGAAAGCCAACGGCAAAGTCCAACGCGGTCAATTGGGCGTGGTTATCCAAGAAGTTTCTTACGATTTGGCCAAATCTTTCGGTTTGGACAAAGCAAGCGGCGCGTTGATTGCCAAAATCATGCCGAACAGCGCAGCGCAACAAGCCGGTTTGCAAGTTGGCGATATTGTCCGCAGCGTAAACGGAGAAGAAGTCCGCGCTTCCAGCGATTTGCCGGTCATGGTCGGCTCGATGATGCCGGGTAAAGAAGTTACTTTGAGCATTTGGCGCGGCGGCAAACAAACCGATGTCAAAGTCAAACTTGGCAGCGCAGCCGAACAAACGGAAACATCGGCCAAAGAAACCGAACAGCCGCAACATGAAGGCGGCCATGACGGCTTTACCGTTGAAAACGCAGGCCTGACTTTGCAGGTTGAAAACGCAGACGGCAAACAACGCTTAATCGTTCTGCGCGTTAGCGGCGCGGCCGAACGTGCCGGCCTCAAACGCGGCGACGAAATCATTGCCGTCAGCCAAATCAGCGTCAATGATGAATCCACCTTCCGCAGCGCCTTGGAAAGCGCAGGCAAAAACGTACCGCTTCTGGTGCAACGCGACGGCAATACCTTGTTCCTCGCACTCAATCTGCAATAGCAAGATTTTCAGACGGCATGATGATGCGTTAAATGGTAAAATACCCATCAGTCAGAGGCGGTGGGTATTTTGTTATCTGCTTTCCAAATCTAGGCCGTCTGAAAATATTTCACCGCTTATATACAATATAATTATGCAACTTATTAATTATTCGAATTCTATTTTATCCATTGTTCCGGCAGCCATCGCGCTCGCCCTGGCCATTGCCACGCGCCGTGTATTGCTGTCCTTGGGGGTCGGCATTATCGTCGGCTCATTCCTGCTGGTAGGCGGTAATCCGCTTGATGCCTTGGTTCACTTGAAAGACATGGCCGTCAGCCTGACTTGGGCGGACGGAGATTGGTCTTTGGGCAAACCCAAAATCCTGCTCTTCTTGGTACTTTTGGGGGTTTTCACTTCTCTGCTGACGCATTCCGGCAGTAACCAAGCATTTGCCGATTGGGCGAAACAGCACATCAAAGGCCGACGTGGTGCTAAGCTGCTGACTGCCTGCCTGGTATTCGTTACCTTTATTGATGACTATTTCCACAGCCTTGCCGTTGGCGCGATTGCCCGCCCTGTAACCGACAAATTCAAAGTTTCCCGTGCCAAACTGGCTTACATCCTGGACTCCACTGCCGCACCGATGTGCGTTTTGATGCCTGTATCCAGCTGGGGCGCATCGATTATCGCTACTTTGGCCGGCCTTTTGGTAACGTACAACATCACAGGCTACACACCGATGGGCGCATTCGTGGCCATGAGCCTGATGAATTACTATGCCGTCTTCGCATTGATTATGGTGTTTGTCGTGGCCTGGTTCTCTTTCGATATCGGCTCAATGGCTCGCTTGGAACGCGCCGCCTTAAACGAAATTCATGATGAAACCGTTGACACCGGCCATCCCAACGGCCGCGTATTCGCGTTGATTGTACCGGTTTTGGTACTGATCGCCGCCACGGTTTCCGCCATGATTTACACTGGCGCACAAGCTTCTGAAACCTTCTCTTTGCTCAGCGCATTTGAAAATACCGATGTGAACACTTCCCTCGTGTTCGGCGGCACTTGCGGCGTATTGGCCGTCATCCTCTGTACCATCGGCACCATCAAAACCAGTGATTACCCCAAAGCCGTTTGGCAGGGCATCATCTCTATGCGCGGCGCCATTATCATCTTGATTTTGGCATGGATTATCAGCACCGTTGTCAGCGAGATGCACACCGGCGAATACCTCTCCACCTTGGTAGCAGGCAATATCCATGCAGGCTTCCTGCCCGTGATTTTATTTCTGCTCGCAGGCGTGATGGCCTTCGCTACCGGTACAAGCTGGGGTACATTCGGTATCATGTTGCCGATTGCCGCCGCCATGGCCGTCAAAGTCGAACCAGCGCTGATTATCCCTTGCATGTCCGCCGTCATGGCCGGTGCCGTATTTGGCGACCACTGCTCGCCGATTTCCGACACCACCATCCTCTCGTCTACCGGCGCACACTGTAACCACATCGACCACGTTACCTCGCAATTCCCTTACGCACTGACCGTTGCCGCCTCTGCCGCTATCGGCTACCTGATTTTAGGCATGACCGACTCTGCGCCTTTAGGTTTTGTGGTAACCGGCATCGTGATGGTTGTGTTGATTTTCATCTTAAAAGACAAGAAAAAAGCAACTGCCTAATTCAAAAACAATATTCAGACGGCCTGAGATATTCCGACACGCTCAGGCCGTCTGAATATTGCAATTACCCATATATCCATTATTCAGGACAAAACAATGAATACGCCCCATCTTCCACGCGGCCCCGTCATGGCCGACGTCGCCGCCTACCATCTGACCGAAGAAGAAAAACAACGCCTGCTCGACCCTGCCGTCGGTGGCGTTATTTTGTTCCGCCGCAACTTTGAAAACGTCTCCCAGCTCAAAGCTTTGGTTCAAGAAATCAAAGCCGTCCGCACGCCTGAACTCATCATCGCCGTCGACCACGAAGGCGGACGGGTTCAACGTTTTATTGACGGCTTCACCCGCCTGCCGGCCATGAATGTATTGGGTGAAATTTGGGATAACGAAGGCCAAGAAGCCGCCTGCGCCCAAGCAGAACAAGTCGGCTGGGTTTTGGCGACTGAACTCTCCGCCTGCGGTATCGACCTATCCTTCACACCTGTTTTGGATTTGGACTGGGGTCAATGCGCCGTCATCGGCAACCGCAGTTTCCACCGCGACGCCAACATCGTAACCCAGCTTGCCCTTGCCTTACAAAAAGGCCTGAACAAAGGCGGCATGAAATCTTGCGGTAAACACTTCCCCGGCCACGGCTTTGTCGAAGGCGACAGCCATCATGTCCTGCCTTGCGACGAACGCAGCCGCGAAGCGCTCGAAGCCGCCGACCTTATCCCCTTCCGCGCACTGAGCCAGGCAGGCATGGCCGCAGTCATGCCTGCCCACGTCGTATACCCGCAAATCGACAGCCAACCTGCCGGCTTCTCCGAAAAATGGCTGAAACAAATCCTGCGCCAAGAAATCGGATTTAACGGCGTTATCTTTTCAGACGACCTGACCATGGAAGGCGCATGCGGCGTCGGCGGTATTAAAGAACGCGCCCGACTTTCTTTTGAAGCAGGCTGCGATATTGTACTGGTATGCAACCGTCCGGACTTGGTCGATGAATTGCGAGACGGTTTTCACGCGCCGGCAAACGCCGACTTGGCCGCACGTTGGCAATACATGGCCAACACATTGACCGTACAAGAAGCTGCCGACATCATGGCAACCGAAGCATTCCAAGCCGCCCAACAGGCGACCGCTAAACTGGCAACGCCCAAAGACATCGCAGGCGGTGTCAAAGTCGGCGAAGCATTCTGATTCAAGGCCGTCTGAAACATTGACGGCAAATAAAAAAGGAAGACTTTTTCAAGTCTTCCTTTTTTGATTCAAATCGATTAGCGGTGTTGTGGATTGTAACGGCTTTCCAATCGCAGGAATACCCAACCCAAAACGCTTGTCAGCACCAAATAAATCAGCGCAATCGTATAAAGCGGTTCTTCATAGACAGAATAGCGGCCGGTAATCGTGCTTTGTACATAAGCCAACTCAGCCACGCCGATGACGGACAACAATGAGCTGTCTTTCAACAAAGTAATAAATTCACTGGCCAATGGCGGCAACATACGGCGCAACGCTTGAGGCAAAATGACATAACGCATTGCCTGAGTATAGGTCAGACCCAAAGAACGTGCAGCTTCCATTTGGCCTTTATCAATTGATTGAATACCGGCACGGAAAATTTCACAAATATACGCACCCGAGTTTGCAACCAAAGCCAAAGAGCCGGCAATCAGCGCACCATAAGAACGGCGCAGATCAACAGCTGCTTCGCCGCTAATCAGCACACCGTCGGCCGGGTGAACGAAAAATGGGAACCAAACATAAGCCCAAATCACAATTTGTACAAACAATGGCGTACCGCGGAACAGCGTCACATACCAAAAAGAAATCTTACGCAAAACCCAAGCCAAGGCACGCATCGGTGCACCGGCTTTTTCCGGATTGATCAAACGCGCCAATGCCAGCAGCAAACCCAAAACCGAGCCGCCTGCCGTTGCAACCACCGTCAGTCCCAGCGTTGTCAACACGCCGTATAAAAACATCCAGCGGTATTCATAAATAATGTCAAAACGAAAATCCATAAATCTTCCGTCGGTCAAAATCGGTAACGAATCCGAATATTTTTTAAAATGAAGCTTGATATTTTACAAGAAAATACATTGCTTGAACGGTTTTTTGTTAAATTATTCCGCCCAACCCTGCTTTTTTTACATTTCCAATAAATTGACACCCTTTTTCACCTTTGCCCATATAGGACATTTTCCGTATAAAAAACAAAGCGCAAACCCGAGACAAAATTGACCGAAACACAAAAACAGCGGATAATCCGCCCATTCTTCAAACATCTTTCAGACGGCCTTCCCTCTTCCCTTAAAGGCCGTCTGAAAACATTTTAAAAAGCATAAAACATGAAAGCACCCGAACTCTTATTACCGGCCGGCGGCCTCGAACGTATGCGTGCCGCCTACGATTACGGCGCAGATGCCGTTTACGCCGGCAGCCCTCGTTACTCCCTGCGCGCCCGCAACAACGAATTTGCCAAACTCGACGTCCTCGAACAAGGCATTAAAGAGGCGCACGAGCGCAACAAAAAATTCTTCCTGACCGTCAACACGCTGCCGCACAACTCCAAACTCAAGACCTTCGTTTCCGATATGGAGCCCTTAATTGCCATGAAACCCGACGCGCTGATTATGGCGGATCCGGGTTTGATCATGACCGTGCGCGAAAAATGGCCGGAAATGCCGATCCACCTGTCCGTACAAGCCAACACCACCAACTACTGGGGCGTAAAATTCTGGCAAAACATCGGCGTCGAACGCATTATTCTGTCGCGCGAATTGAGCATGGAAGAAATCGCCGAAATCCGCCAAGAATGTCCCGACATCGAACTCGAAGTCTTCATCCACGGCGCATTGTGTATCGCCTACTCCGGCCGTTGCCTATTGTCGGGCTACTTCAACCACCGCGACCCTAACCAAGGTACTTGCACCAACTCCTGCCGTTGGGATTACAAAGTCCATAACGCCGTCGAAAGCGACGCGGGTGATGCCCAGCTTCTGCAAGGTTTCAACTTTGAAAAAGCCCAAGAAGAAGCCAACCAAAACTTCGAAGGCATCAACGGTCAAAAACGCCATCCCTACGCCGACAAAGTTTTCCTGATTGAAGAGTCCAACCGCCCAGGCGAAATGATGCCGATTATGGAAGACGAACACGGCACCTACATCATGAACTCCAAAGACCTTCGCGGCATTGAAGTGGTTGAGAAACTGGCCAAAATCGGCGTGGACAGCCTCAAAGTCGAAGGCCGTACCAAATCGCTTTATTATGTTGCACGCGTGGCCCAGTCCTACCGCAAAGCGATTGATGATGCCGTTGCAGGCCGTCCGTTTGATTACAGCCTGTTGAGCGAACTCGAAGGCCTTGCCAACCGCGGCTACACCAGCGGCTTCCTCGAGCGCCACCAAACTCAGGATTACCAAAACTACCTAACCGGCCACTCCATCGCCAAACAAAGCCAATATGTCGGCCACGTTACCGAAATCGATGAAAACGGCTGGGCAACCATCGAAGTCAAAAACCGCTTTGCCATCGGCGATTCACTCGAGATCATCCACCCGAGCGGCAACCAAACCATCAAATTGGAACAAATGACCCGCAAAGGTCAGCCTGTCGATGTTGCCCCAGGCAACGGCATTCAGGTCAAAATCCCGAATATGCAAGGCAAAGAAAAAGCTTTGGTTGCTCGGATTATGAATCCTTAAGCATCAACAAAACAAAGGCCGTCTGAAAGTTTCAGACGGCCTTTTTACATTATCTATACTGTTTTAAGCCTGTTCTTGCAATACGGCGGCAATCAATTCTTCCGCACCATCATCTGCCAATTTTTTGGCGACAGCGCGACCCAAAGCATCGGCGTATTCGGCTGGGGCTTGCGCGTCCGCCTGAAAAATAACCGAACCGTCAGGATGACCGACCAAGCCGCGCAAAGTCAGCAAACCGTTTTCTTCAGTGCAATATGCGGCCAGCGGCACTTGGCAGCTTCCGCCCAAAGCGCGCGCCAACGCGCGTTCGGCCGTCACGCAGGCGTGTGTGGTATCGTGGTTCAGCGGCTTCAAGACTTCGTACAAATCTTCGCGATGCGCTGCAATTTCAATACCCAATGCACCTTGTCCGGCGGCAGGCAGGCTGTCGGATTCCGACAAAATCATGCGGATGCGTTCGTCCAATTCCAGACGCTGCAAACCGGCGGCGGCCAAGATAATCGCGTCGTATTCACCGTTATCGAGTTTGGACAAACGGGTTTGCACATTGCCGCGCAAAGGTTTGATAACCAAATGCGGATAGCGCGCACGCAACTGGGCTTCGCGGCGCAGGCTGGATGTGCCGACGACGGCGCCTTTGGACATTTCTTCCAGACGCGCGTATTGGTTGGACACAAATGCGTCAAACGGATTGGCGCGTTCGCCGATGGCTGCAAGCGCGAAACCTTCAGGCAAATCCATCGGTACGTCTTTAATCGAATGCACGGCCAAATCAGCCCGGCCGTCATACAAAGCCTGTTCCAACTCTTTGACAAACAAGCCTTTACCGCCGACCTTTGACAAAGTTCTATCCAAAATCTGGTCGCCGCGCGTGGTCATGCCCAAAATCTCGACTTCGCAATCGGGATACAGGGCTTTCAGACGGCCTTGGATGTGTTTTGCCTGCCACATGGCAAGCAGGCTTTCGCGACTGGCGATAACGAGTTTTTTCGGGTTCATAATGGTTGCCTGAAAGATGGAAAACGGCATGAAGTCTATCATATTTTGGGCGGTTTTTCAGACGGCATGGGGGTGAATATGTTATATTTACACCTAAAAACCAAATTTTCCGGACAACATGAAACGCGCCAAACAATATCCTTTTTTATCCTTACAGCGGCAACGTTTTCATCTGAACTTTGAAAACGCCTCTTCCGCCGCCGACCTTCCGAGCGAACGCGATTTTTACCGCTGGGCATGGTCTGCCTTGAAAAACGAATACCGCCGTGCAGACATCAGCCTGATTCTTCTGGACGAAGAAGAAGCCCGCGCTTACAACCGCGACTACCGCGGCAAAGATTACGCCACCAATGTATTGAGTTTTGCGCTCAACGAAGGCGAAATCCTGCCCGACCAGTTTTCAGACGGCCTGTATGGCGATTTGGTGATTTGTCCGCAAGTGGTTTTGAAAGAAGCTGCCGAACAAGGCAAAACACCCGAGCAGCATTTTGCCCACCTGACCATACACGGCACTTTACACCTGATGGGCTACGACCACATCGAAGACGATGAAGCCGAAATAATGGAAGCCGAAGAAATCCGCCTGATGCTGGCGGCAGGCTTCCCCAACCCCTACCAAGAGGACGAATATTAAAATGGACGGTACGCAGTCGAAACCCAAGTTTTTCGAACGCCTGATCTCCCGACTTGCCGGCGAGCCCGACTCCGCCGAAGACGTATTGACCCTGTTGCGCCAAGCGCACGAACAGGAAGTTTTTGATGCCGACACACTGACCCGGCTGGAAAAAGTATTGGACTTTGCCGAACTGGAAGTGCGTGATGCCATGATTACGCGCAGCCGTATGAACGTATTGAAAGAAAACGACAGCATCGAGCGCATCATAGCCTACATCATCGAAACCGCCCATTCGCGTTTCCCCGTCATCGGCGAAGACAAAGACGAAGTTTTGGGCATTTTGCACGCCAAAGACCTGCTCAAATATATGTTCAACCCCGAGCAGTTCCACCTGAAATCCGTCTTGCGCCCTGCCGTTTTCGTTCCCGAAGGCAAATCACTGGCCTCCCTTTTAAAAGAATTCCGCGAACAACGCAACCACATGGCGATTGTCATTGATGAATACGGTGGCACATCCGGCCTGGTAACCTTTGAAGACATCATCGAGCAAATCGTCGGCGACATCGAAGACGAGTTTGACGAAGACGACAGCGCCGACAATATCCACGCCGTTTCTTCCGAACGCTGGCGCATCCACGCCGCAACCGAAATCGAAGACATCAACGCCTTTTTCGGTACGGAATACAGCAGCGAAGAAGCCGACACCATCGGCGGCCTGGTCATTCAAGAATTGGGGCACCTGCCCGTACGCGGCGAAAAAGTCATCATCGGCAACCTGCAATTTACCGTTGCGCGCGCCGACAACCGCCGTCTGCACACCCTGATGGCCACACGAATTAAAGAAAACACGGATAAACCATGATTATTCTGGATCACGTCTCCAAACACTATCAAACACGCGACAACAAAGACTTTGTCGCCGTCGAGCCGACCAGCCTCGAAATCAAACAGGGGGAAATCTTTGGCCTGATGGGCTATTCCGGCGCAGGCAAATCTACCCTGCTGCGCCTGATTAACTTATTGGAACGTCCCAACACAGGTACCGTCAGCGTATGCGGCCAAGAGCTGACCGCGCTCAATTCCACGCAACTGCGCCACGCCCGACAAAACATCGGCATGGTGTTCCAACAGTTCAACCTATTGAGCAACCGCACCGTTGCCGAAAACGTCGCCTTTCCTTTAGAAATTGCCAAATGGCCGTCTAAAAAAATCCAAGCGCGTGTTGACGAATGTTTGGAAATCGTTGACTTGCAAGACCGTGCCAACCATTACCCGTCCCAACTTTCCGGCGGTCAAAAACAACGTGTCGGTATCGCCCGTGCGCTGGCGCCGCAACCTCAAGTCATCCTTGCCGACGAACCCACTTCCGCCCTCGACCCTGCCACTACGCGCAGCGTTTTGAAGTGTTTGGAGGACATCAACCGACGTTTCAACGTAACCATCGTCATCGTTACCCACGAAATGAGCGTTATCCGCCGCCTGTGCGACCGTGCCGCCCTCTTGGACAAAGGCCGTCTGCTGGAAATCGTTGAAGTACACGGCAACCAAATCCATGCCCAATCCGAAATCGGGCAAGAGCTGATTCGAGAGGACTAATATGGCAAATTTGACATTTGAAAGTGCTGTTGACACCATCGTCAGCATGAAAGGCGAAATTATCCAAGCCTTGGGCGAAACCTTTATTATGGTCGGCCTATCAACTACTTTCGCCGTTATCTTCGGTACGGTTTTGGGCGTATTGCTGTTTGTTACATCTAGCCATCAGTTGCACTACAACAAACAGCTGAATTTGTTTTTGGACAACCTGGTCAACCTGATGCGCGCGTTTCCTTTCGTCATCCTGATGATTGCCATGATTCCTGTTACACGCGCCATCATCGGCACGACCATCGGCCCGGTTGCCGCCTCATTGGTATTGAGCGTATCCGGCTTGTTCTACTTCGCCCGTCTGGTCGAGCAAAACCTGCGCGAAGTGCCTAAAGGCGTGATTGAAGCGGCCTCCGCAATGGGCGCTTCCCCCATGAGTATCATCTGCAAAGTGCTTTTGAATGAAGCGCGCGCAGGTATGGTTTCCAGCATTACCGTACTGGCTATCGGCCTTCTGTCGTACAGCGCGGCGGCAGGTATGATCGGCGGCGGCGGCTTGGGCGACCTTGCCATCCGTTACGGCTACTACCGCTATCAAAAGGAAGTCATCATCTTCATCGTTGCTATCCTGGTTTTACTCGTTATCCTGATTCAAGGTATCGGCAACAGATTGGCACGCAAACTGGACAAACGTTAATTAAACCGGGCCGTCTGAAATGGACTTACTATTTTTCAGACGGCCTGTTCTCTATTTAGGACATATATTCCCATTAAGTTTACAAAAAAGCATCCTCATATTTCCAAAATAGATTTACAATCCCTCTTTTTTTGACAGCGGCAGCTTGAGGCCGTCTGAAACCGTTTTATCATCCATCAGGAGCAAAATATGAAAACCAACACATTCTTCAAAACCCTTTCTGCTGCTGCGCTGGCCATCGTATTGGCTGCCTGCGGTGGTCAAAAAGACAGCGCGCCTGCTGCTTCTGCCGCTTCTTCTGCCGACAACGGCGCAGAGAAAAAAGAAATCGTCTTCGGCACAACCGTCGGTGACTTCGGCGATATGGTAAAAGACCAAATCCAACCGGCTTTGGAGAAAAAAGGCTATAAAGTCAAACTGATCGAGTTCACCGACTATGTGCGCCCCAACCTTGCTTTGGCTGAAGGCGAATTGGACATCAATATTTTCCAACACAAACCTTATCTGGACGACTTCAAAAAAGAACACAAACTGGACATCACCGAGGCCTTCCAAGTACCGACTGCTCCTTTGGGCCTCTATCCTGGCAAACTGAAATCTTTGGACGAATTGAAAGACGGCGTCAGCGTTTCTGCACCTAACGACCCATCCAACTTTGCCCGTGCATTGGTTATGTTGAACGAATTGGGCTGGATTAAACTGAAAGCCGACGTTGATCCGCTGACCGCATCTAAAGCAGATATTGCCGAAAACCCTAAAAACATCCAAATCGTAGAACTTGAAGCCGCCCAACTGCCGCGCAGCCGTGCCGACGTTGACTTTGCCATCGTTAACGGCAACTACGCCATGAGCAGCGGCATGAAACTGACCGAAGCCCTGTTCCAAGAGCCGAGCTTCTCCTACGTTAACTGGTCTGCCGTCCGTACTGCCGACAAAGACAGCCAATGGCTGAAAGATGTAACCGAAGCCTACAACTCTGACGAGTTCAAAGCCTACTCACAAAAACGCTTTGCCGGTTACAAATACCCTGCGGCATGGGGTGAAAACGCAGCTGCAGGCGCTCAAGCCGAAGCCGCCTCTACTGCTTCTGCAACCAAATAAATCGCTCTTTGAAAAAAGGCCGTCTGAACGTTCAGACGGCCTTTTTCTATTGATTATCTCTTCTCAAAGCTCAAAACAAGTTTTTTGATTAACGCCAAACACTTACACAATTCCCTTTTTAAAGCCAAATCAATATGTTGTAAAAAAGTTCAATAAGAAATCATGTTTTTATTCAATATAATCAATCACTAAATGAATTATTCTACTTTTTTATAATATTCACTAGTAATGTTCCGCTTATCCTGATATTATACCGCTCATCTAAAGACATCCGGTTATCTGCATTACAGACCGTTCATCTGAATTGCTTCAAACCACTTTGTCGGATTTTCCCATATATGTTGTGTTTCTCCGTATCGAAGGGGTTTGAGCGGTCGAAATACCGTTTTGCTTAGATATTAAAGCTTCGTGCTTTGAAATGAGTGAATTTTTGTTTTAAGTGTCGTAATCTCTTGCTAATTACTCCCAGCTGCAAGAGTTTCAGGGTTGCCCCCTTGGGCAGCCCTTCTTTTTTATCTTCCATTTTTTCAGCAATCAAGCCTTCCCTACCCTATACACATAGGCAAAATTGCAGGCAAGGCCGCCCTTCCCTCAGTCTCCAATCTTCTTCAATTCATTATTCGGCATCACCAGCCAAACCTGTGCCTTTTTAACTTGAGCCGAAGTACGGATGGCCGCTTCATCCATAATAGAAAATGCGGTAGAAAAGGCATCGGCAACTGCCGCACTTTCCGCCATAACGCTCATGCTTTTATAGCGCGGCTGGCTTCCGCCTGTGCGCGGGTCAAAAAGATGGGTAAATTTGCCTGCCTCGTCCATTACCGTGCCATAGCCGCCCGATGTGGCAAACGCTTGATTTTTCATGGCAATGGTGGTCAGAATTTGATCTTCTTGGTCAGGATTGCGGATGCTGACATTCCACTCGCGCTGGTTGGCATTATCAAAGCCGTAAATCTCCCCCATATCAATCAATGCCTGAGAAACGCCTTGCTGCTTCAACAATTCAGCTACTTTGTCGGTGATATAGCCTTGGGCAATGCCGTTAAGCGACAAGCCCATGCCTTTTTGGGCAAAACGGATTTCTTTAGTATCAAAGTCGACTTTATTGAAGTCCACCAATTTAAGCGTATCTTTGATGCTGCGTTCAGACGGCGGCGTTTCGGTTTTCGGATTCCGTCTGAAATGGTCGGCATACAGATTCCACAAAGGCTGAATGCTGGGATCAAATGCACCTTGCGTCAGCCGATGAATATCCCGGCTGATACTGAGCAGCTGCAAAAAATCGGATGGCGGATTTTTCAGACGGCCTTCTCGGTTTAAGCGGCTGATCAGGCTGTCATCCCGATACAGGCTGAAGATTTTTTCCAATCGTGAAACTTCCGCCAATACTTTGTTGATCAGTATCTCCGCCTGCCTGCGCCCAACACCGAACAAACGCAATTCCGCACCCGAGCCTAATGCAATCCCTTTCCAGATAACAGGCTGTCCTTCTTGATTCGGGCCGGCTGAATGAGTCGGCCGATTGGTTTTTCGGCTGATGACAAAGGGAATGCCGGCACCGGCGGCAAGTGTGGCGGCGATGGCGATAAAACGGCGGCGCGTTAAAGGGGTGGACATGGCGTATTCCTTGGATTTTTTATTTTTACATTGCAAGCCTGCATCATTAAATATCAATCGGCAAGCCTTCAACACAAAGGCCGTCTGAAATGGTTTCAGACGGCCTTTATTGATTGTTTTATTTGAAAATATATTCGTCGGGCATTTCTGCAAAACCGACAACTCTGCCGCCTTTTTCTTTGGCGAATTTTTCAGCTTGTGCCTTGTCGGCAAAAGGAAGCGCATCTTCCGCACCCATGCCGCCAATAAAGCTGCTTTCGATAACGTAATAGGCCTTTTTCGCATCTATCCATTCAGTGTCGGCATTGGGTTTTTCCCAATCTTTGACTTTACCCATATCGGTAACATAGATGACATGAATGCCTTTCGGCTCTTCAGGTAGCTTGGTGTAGCCGAACATCTGCTTGATGGTGGAAAACCAGACTGGTTTTTCAGGTTTGCCGTTCAAGAAGATTTGCGCTTTAGGGCCGTTGTGTTCAGTCAAATTCATGCTGCAGTAATGACCCACTGCACTATCGCTGATTTGTTGGGGCGCAGGCGGAGGGCTGTTGTCCTGCTTGCTGCAGGCTGCCAATGCGATGAGTGTGAAGGTTGTCAATAATATTTTTCTCATATTTGTCGCTTTCCGAAAATCCAGGCGGCTAAAATCAAAGGAATGATAACCCATAATACCTGAGCCGTCAGCAAAACAGGCATACTCAGGCTGATTTGTTCGCTCAAACCTGCCATGCCGGCATACATGGCTGTATTTTCGTAACCCGTCAAGTTCAGCAGGCGATAAATGTCTGCGGGGTTGAACAGAAGAACGGTTTCCACTACAGGCGCGGTAATGACTTGTTCGGTATCGGCAACCAAAACACCCAAAAGCGCCATATCGAAAATCACCACAAAAAACAGCCATACGCCGATGGCGATACCGGCGGCGGTACCGCGTTCTTTAACTTTTGCGCTGATCAAATAGCCCATGGACAAAAAGGCTGCGCCAAGAATCACGCTGGCAGCAATCAAAAGGGCGAAAGGTTGCCATGCGGCAATATCAAAACCGCCGTTGGCAAGCTGAAGGGTAATACCTGCCAACCCGTAGCCTGCCGTGGTGGCAAGGGCAAGAATGATGAGGTGGCCGATAAATTTACCGGCAAGGATTTGGTTGCGCGAGATGGGGTAACTTAGCAGCAACGCCATTGTACCGCGCTCGATTTCGCCGATCAGTGCATCATAAGAGAGCAACATCGCAATCAGCGGAATCAGGAAAATAGACAGGCTGGACAGGCTGACTACGGTTACCGTCAAGGGATCAACCTTGACCGAACCGGTCGGCGAGCTGCCGAGAAAGCCTAATGACAGTGCCAATGCGGCAAGCAAAAGTGCGGCGGCAAGAACCCAACGGTTGCGCAGGCTGTCTCGGACTTCTTTGCCGGTAATAATCCAAACGGGGTTCATACGTCTTCCCTCTTCAAGAATTGCGCGTACATATCGTCAAGTGTAGGCGTGTGGATATCGATGTAGGCAAGACTGCCCAAATCACCCAATTCGCTCAAAAGAGCCATGCGCTCTTCTGCTTTACATTGCGCTTGGTATGACAGGCCGTCTGAAAGCGGATGCCAACGCTCGCTCAACGGGCGCGCTTCCTTCAAGCGGACGTTGACGGTCAGCGGCAGGCCGCTTTGAACATGCAACTCATCCATGCTGCCGTCGGCAACTTTCACGCCGTTTTTCATGACGATAATGCGGTCGGCGTGCCCGTCAAGCTCGGCCAGTGCGTGGGTGCTGAGCAATACAGTTGCGCCGCGTCCATTGAGTTCGCGCACAACTTCATAAAACATTTGACGCGAAGCCGGATCAAGGCCGGTAGTCGGCTCGTCAAACAATAAAACTTTAGGCTCGCCCAACAAGGCTTGTGCCAAAGCGAGGCGTTGGCGCATACCTTTGGAGTAAGTGCCGACACGGCGGCGTGCGGCCTGGGAAATGCCGACACGCTCGAGCAATTCACGGTTTTTACTCAGGGGCTGTTTTTTAAGTTTGGCATAGAAATCCATGGTTTCGATACCGGTCAATGAAGGATGCAATGCAACCGTTTCAGGCAGGTAACCGATTTGGCTGCGACGCTGCGCCCCTGCTTTACTGCCGGTCGGTTCTCCCAAAAGCATCACTTCGCCCTCGGTCGGCGTAATCAGGCCGAGTATCAGCTTCATAATGGTAGATTTGCCTGCACCGTTGTGTCCCGCCATGCCGACGCTCTCGCCAGCCTTGAGAACCAGATCGACTTGGTTGACGGCCTTTTGGCTGCCAAACTGCTTGGTCACGTTTCTCAATTCAACGTGGTTGGTACTGCTCATGGATATTCCTCTAGTGAATGTTTCAGACGGCCTTTGATATTGGGCCGTCTGAAAGGTTACATATTGGCATTTCCGCCTGTCAGCGCACCGTTTTCGGCATTACCCCATTCGGATTGGTGCGTTTTTGCTTCATGCAGCAATTCGTCCTTCATGGCTTCGTATTTGGTTGTCGTTTTATTGCGGACGGGGTTCATCAAAGGCTTGCTGTCAATTACGCCGCCGGGCAGGATGGCGGGAAATTGCGATTGCGCCCATTTGACAATGCTGATGGCAGGGCTGTTCATCAATAACCGGGCGACGGGTGCGCGCCAGATGATTTGGTCGATAATCCCGTTGGGACGGTAGGCACTGTCGCCGAAGCCGTCGCCGTCAAGGTCAAAGGCGCTGTTATCGCTCCAATAGTTGCCGCGACCACCCTCGCCCCAATCGAGGAAGCGGGTGCTGACATATTTAACCTGGCTTTCGTTGTTAATAAATGAATTTTCGTACAGGGTTGTGCCTTCGATGGCTGCGGTGAAGTGGATACCGATTTGGCAGTTCTCGAAATGATTGGCAAAGATTTTATCGTAGTTGGCATTGTAGGCAAACACGCATTTGCCTGCCTTGTTGATCACATTATCGTGAATTTCGGAATAATTGACGTAGTTGAGCATAATGCCTTGGTCGCGACTGCCAACGGCAATGTTGCCATACACTTTCAGGCGTTCGGAAAACATCAGCACATAACCCATATTGTTGCCGACGGAGATATTGTTGCTGACTTCGCTGTCATTGGTGTACATATAATGGACGGCAAAGCGCAAGTCGCTAAAACGGTTGCCTTTGTAGGTATTATGAGTACTGGTATTTGAAAAAATACCGTCACGGCCTTTGGAAATATCGTTATCAACCACTTGCGCACCAGGCGCATTCCAGACGGTTACGCCGTTGCCGCGTTCGTTAACGCGCAGGGTTGCATCGCCGATGATTTTATTTTCCCGCACCATGGATTCTGCCGCACCGTGAATATACACGCCGACAGAATTGTCGATAATGTTGTTATGCTCCACCAGCGCGCGCGTTGCCGTCTCTTCTAAATAGATACCGGCATCCATTGCCGGCAAACTCATGCCGGAATGGGAAACGGTCAGATTGCGCAAAGTTACATCAGGCGCATGAACGGCAACCGTCCTCCCGCTCCGGTCGCCGACAATCTTGGCGGAACGGTCGGCAGGGCCTTCGATGGTAATGGGTTTGTCGATATAGAGTTTGGTTTTGTATATACCGGAGGCAAGCTTGAGCGTATCGCCGGCTTGGGCGCGCGCCAAAGCATCATTGAGATTGTCTTGTACGGATACGTTGATGACTGCGGCAAAGGCCGTCTGAACCATGCTGCCAAGCAGCAATACGAGTGCGGCACGTTGCCATTTGGAACGATGGATTTGTGTGTGCGTCATAATCATATCTCTGTTTCAGACGGCCTGCTTGCCGCATGATAAACCGATGCGGAAACAGGTATTTTGGTGTTATAGCAAAGCTGTCTGATGATGGCTTTCATTTTGTGGCCATATCGGCCGACAAACAACTTTGCTATAAAGGCCGTCTGAAAGAATGTTTTTTCAGACGGCCTGAAGAATTAAATCATCAAACCGAAATTATTTTGGTTTAACAATCATTTGGCCAGACATTTCCATGTGCAATGCGTGGCAGAACCATTGGCAGTAGTACCAGTGTACGCCTGGACGGACAGCCTTGAAGGTTACAGAAGATGTAGCTTGCGGGCCAATCTCCATAGCAATGCCATAACCTTCCAAAGTAAAGCCGTGAGTCAAGTCTTCAATGGTCTCAACGTTGGTTACATATACGGTCACTTCGTCGCCTTGGTTCACTTCAAATTGAGGAACGCTGTAAGCAGGCGCAACGGCAGTCATGTACACGCGTACTTTGTTGCCTTCACGTACGACTTTGGCAGCTTTTTCCAGCTCAACACCGTCTTTTTGAGCTTGTTCCAAAGCTTCTTGCCAGAACCATGGGTCTTTGCGGTCCCAAGTTTTGCTTGGGTTCACTTTAGACGCAGCAACCAAGCACAAGTCATGTGGTTCGGCAAAAGTCGGATTGTCATGCACCAGACGCATTTCATCGCCGGAGATGTCGATCAATTGGTCACACTCAGGTTTCAAAGGACCGGCATTCAAGAAGCGGTCTTTAGAGAACTTGTTCAAAGATACCAACCATTTACCGTCGGCTTCTTTGGTTTCGCCCATGGTAGTGTGGTTGTGGCCAGGTTGATAGTGAACGTCGAGTTTTTGTTTAATCGGATCGATTTTCTCGCCTTTATAGGCTTTAATCGCGTCATCGATGTTCCATTTCACCATTTGGCTGTCGATAAACAATGTAGTATAGGCATTGCCGCGACCGTCAAATGCAGTGTGTAATGGGCCAAGACCCAGTTGAGGCTCGGCTACGACAACATCGCGCTCTTTGATTTTACCTGCAAACAAGTCATCCAGTTTGCTGACATCCAATACGGTAACAGTTGGAGACAGTTTACCGTTGAGCATGATGTATTTGCCGTCAGGGCTTGCATTACAGCCGTGAGGAGAGTTAGGAACCGGGATGTAACGAGTGTATGGAGAGTTGGCTTCCGCACGACCGTCCAGCATTTTCACGCCGTTAACTTCTTTGAAGTCGCCTTTTTTGATGCCTTCTTCGATGGCGGCCAGATTAAATACCACACACCAGTCTTGTTCGTTGGAAGATGCACCTTGTACAGTCAGAGCGCGCTCAGAGTTATAGCAGGTAGAGAAAGAGTATTTACCTTGGTAGTCGGCATCGCCGTTGTCTAAGTTACCGTCTACCAAAACTTGCCATGCGATCTCCATGGTTTCGCCGTCAATTGCGGTATAAACGGCATTCCAAGTTTTCGCATCATCCCATTTGCCTACACCGTCAACTGGAACAATGTGTTCGCCGTTGGCAAAAACGTAACCGGTTTTCGGATAACGTTGCGGACGCAGGCCGTGGATACCTGAAGCATTAGGAATATCAATGATTTTATCGGTTTTCATTACATCCAAGCGGACACGGCAAACACGGGTGTTTGCTTTATCGTTGGCGTAAGCATAACGACCATCGTAAGTTTGGTCGGTGAAAGACAAGTGTGGGTGGTGCAAGTCGCCGTTAGGGTAGCAGCGCAGACCGCTGTCTTGCAAGAATTTACGGGTTTCTTCGGTAATATTTCCGTTGAGGACTTTCAAGCTCTCATTGGTACGACCCCAACCGGTAGCGCTGTCCATATTGAATACAGGGATACGCATCAACTCACGCATAGAAGGTACGCCGATCAAGCGCATTTCGCCTGATTGACCGCCTGACAAGAAACCGTAGTATTGGTCAAGTTCGCCTGGACCGACTTCGGAAGTCTGTTTACCCGGCTCGGCAGAATGAGCAGCGGCTTTCTCGGCAGGTGCAGCACCGGAAGCAGCAGCTTTATCACCCTCGCCGTTAGAGCAACCGGCCAAGCCCAACAAACCGGCACCGGCAATACCTGCACCGGAAGCAGCGGCAGTACCTAAGAATGAACGACGGCTTAAGCCGTTTTGTTCTAATTTTTCGTCTGACATACGACACTCCTTGGATAAAATCCGGCGGCCGATTTTTTTCAGACGGCCTGCCGATGAAAAAATTTCTAAGTCGGGCTGCCGATACAGCCCTCTTTTTTATTTATAAATTACTACTTGTCAACACTGATTGCTGATTCTTTTTTAACAAACTGAACAACTTGTTCTTGAGCATTTTGCGCTACTGCCGCATCGTGCTGCTCAGATTTTGCCGCCGCTTGCTTTTGTTTTTTCTTATTCGTTGCCACTACTTGAGGGCAACGCGTATCGTGGTGATACATTACCTGGCAATGCAGACATTGGATACATTCGTTCGGATGAATGTCACCTTCAGGTGCGATTGCCTGAACCGGACATTCGTGTGTACAAATCTGACAAGGATTGCCACACATTTTATAGCGACGCAGCCAGTCAAACACACGGAAGCGACCCGGCAATGCGATACCCGCACCCAAAGGACACAGATAACGGCAGAAGAAACGTTCGATAAACAAGCCTGCGATCAGCAAAGCGGCAGCGAACAGAACAAACCACCATTCACGCATAAATTTCAAAATGATTGCAGTTTTGAAAGGCTCAATTTCAGCAAATTTTTCAGCCGTACCCAAATCGTACAGGGAAATTGCCAACAAGGCGAAAAAAATTACATATTTAATCGCACTCAGACGGGTATGCAACAAGTGTGGTACTGTAATTTGTTTCAGACCCAATTTTTTGGCGATACGGTTGGTTAACTCTTGCAATGCACCGAAAGGACACAGCCATCCACAGAATGTACCGCGGTTCCACAACAGCATGGTCGCCGCTGTAAAGAGCCACAGAATAAATACCAGCGGATCCATCAGGAAGAATTCCCAGTGGAACTCAGTCAAAATGGCTGAGAACAACGTCAAAGTATTCACTACTGATAATTGTGCCTGAGCATACCAGCCGATATAAAACAGCGTAAAGATCAGGAAACAGAGGCGGAAACGGTCATACCATTTTTCGTAACGTACAATCCAGTCTTGGAACAGGAATACCAACAGGAGAATTGTCAAAGCAATACCGACAACAATAATTTGACCTTGTTTGGCTTTCCAAACCTGTTTCCAAAGTTGGTTGGAAACACCATCATCACCGGCAGTTGCATCTTCGGCAATACCTGTACTTTCAGGAGCTGAAGCTGCAGCCGCAACTTGCTCAACCGGCGCGCTGATTTCAACCGGCGGTGCTTTAGGATCGTCAACGTAGTAGCCTTTTGGCAATTCGTAATCCAAATCTGCAGTTACGAAAGCTTTATCGTTAACGCTCAATACACGTTGAATCATCAATTGCAAACGCCATGGCTCGGCACCATCAAATTCCACACCCTCAGGGATTGTGAACCAAGATACCTCTTTGAATGCAGGTGCACCTTCCGCTGCCAAAGCAACCACACGCTCATGCTGTGCATCAGTAAAACGGAAGCTGGTATCGCCCTGAATCATTTCGATACGGTCAAAGATACCGCCGCGAACATAACCCGAACCTTTCCAAGAATAGCGACCCTCGCCGGCCACCATTACGGCTTCTTGACCAGGTTTCAAACGTTTTTGCAGGTTGTTCCAGCCGGCTTCGCCTAAAAGACTTTTACCGATGGAAGGTTGGCTGACCAAGGCAACATACAGATCAATAAATGTATCATTACCATCGCCCTGCTCCGCATGATCTGCCACACCTGCTTTACCGCTTTTCTCAAACAGTTTATTGATTTCGTCGATAGAAATATGCAGATGACCGACGGCTTTTTGTTCCAAAAGCGCATTCCATGACAGGATATCTTGTTTGTCTTGACTGGCAACACGACGCGGACGGGTTTGAACGGCAGGTTCGGCAGACTGTTCGCCGGAAGCAGCTGCTGCATCGGTTTGAACTGCTTTATCAGTACCCAAATGATATTGATGGATTACCGCCTTAACAGAACGCTGAATACTGTCATTGATGACCATCAGGGTTACAGTCGCACCACTAATAATATCCCCTGGCGCAACACCCGGTTGAGGCGGGTTTTTAATAAAATTTAAGCCGATATATTTGTCAATGAATTTATCAACACGGGATTGCGGGATACCGATCAGCATAATTGGCTCATGGTGTTCAACCAATTTTGCTCCCGCAATAGTGCCATCATTGGCCAATGCAACCATTGTATCAATCGGCTTACTCGAATAACCACGCGTATTGACCACATCAGTCGTGATATAAACCAAACCAAGCTGCTCTTCGCCTTTATATACACGAGCAACCAAAGGCTTACCTTCAGGTTTGCCGTAGCGATCAGCACCAGGAAAAATTTCAGAAGGCTGAATTTTTGCCAAGAAATCAGGCAAGCGCTCTGCGTAAGCAGGCAGGCTTACTATCATCATAGAAAACACAGTAAACAGCACAAGGATTCGTTTCCAAATGCTACTTAAGCACTTCATTTCAAGACAGGACATGACTATTCCCGATATATCGATACTCTAAACACTTATATTATATGAATCATCTATCGGCAATAATTTGATTAAAATCAAGTTTACAAATCTTAAAACCAAATTCTACATGCTAATAATACTTTAGAACTATAAAAAATAAATCTTTTATTAGTAGACATGAAATATAGGAAAATCAAATCAATCCAATAACCATCTCAATATCGTTAACTTATTTATAATAATACTCAAAACAATTTCTAAAATTTCATTTAGCATATATTAAATAGAATATAACCTGACTTAAATTTCCATAGGCCGTCTGAAAACGAATATCGAAAATACTTTAACCTGCCCCTGCAATGACAAAATACATTTCTTACAAAAACAAAAAGAGCCTGTATAAAACAGGCTCTTTTTCAGACTAATCTTAAGTCAGATTAGAATTTGTGACGCAGGCCAACAGTACCAGCAGTTTTCTCGTATTTGTAGTCGCCTTTGCCTTCTTTCAACCAGCCAGCAGACAGCAGGGCAGAAGTACGTTTAGAAAAGTCGTAGTCAGCACCAACGATAACTTGGTTGTAAGCGCTGTTCTTTTGTTTCACGCCTTCTTCTTTAGCTTTGAAACCGTGAGCGTAAGAAACACGAGGAGTTACGTTACCGAAGCGGTAAGCAGCAGTTGCACCAACTTCAGTACGTTCGTTTTTCTTAGCACCAGCTACGTCAGCTTTGAAGCCTTCGTATTGACCTACAACAGCAACCATCAGGTTGTTGGCATCGTAACCAGCAGTCAGACGGTGAGCTTGGTGATCTTTGTAAGTACCAGCAGCCAAAGTAGTATTGTGGTTGAATGCATCCAAGTAGCCAGCATCCAAGACAGCATGTTTAGCGTAAGAACCAGCATAGCGACCAAAGAAGCCAGAGTTTTCGTAGTTCAGACCCAAATCGTAAGACGCACGGCTTTTCACAGCGTGATCGTATTTGTCGCCAGGGTTAGCATTGTCGCGAGGTTGGAATTGTACGCTTGCGCTGAAACCACCCAATACAGGAGTGTCGTAACGTGCAGATACTTTACGAGTATCTACACGTTTAATTTTACCCAGTTGCAGAGCATCTGCGTTAGCGGCACTAGATTCCCAAGGGTCGAAGCTGTCGCTGCTATCTTTCAGAGCAGTGTTCAGATTACCGGCACGAATTTTACCGAAGCCGCCTTCCAAACCAATGAAAGATTCACGGTTAGCAAAACCAGAGTCACCACCGGCGATAGAAGTGTTTTGTTCAACTTGCCAGATAGCATTCAGGTTGCTACCCAAGTGTTCGTGGCCTTTGAAGCCGATGCGAGAACCGTAGTCAGCAATCTCAGTAGCAGTTTTAGAAGTAGTCTTACCTTCTTTTACTTGAGAAATTTCAACGCCGGCTTTAACTTGACCGTACAGAGTCACATCAGCCATAGCTGCAACAGGCAGAGCTGCCAAAGTCAGAGCAATCAGAGATTTTTTCATTGCTGTATTCCTTTTCTATTGTGAAGAAATAACTTAAGCAGACTGGACAATCCGCTTAGGCTTACTTTATCGCTGGAATCAGCGATTCCATGACTGTCACTATAATTGTTCCTCTCTAAAAAAACAAACTTTATTCAATCCTCCCCCACTACTTCGGAAACCAAATAAAGGTAGGCACAACCCAAATAATGGAAATTTATTATTTAAAATCAATGATAAATTCCTCCTAAAACCATATTTGCATTTTTACAACACTTTATCAATTTACACATTAATCACGCTATTTTGTTGCTTTTATACCAATAATCCGCAGTCAGGCCGTCTGAAAACCATTACCCAGAACGCTCATCCACTCAGGCAACGATAGTTGCATCACTCCAAACTCATCAGGATAGTCAACACCTGTTAGATACAGGCCATCTGACATAAACGTTGGCGGAGCCTTCAATCTACTTTTTGCATGAAAGACTGACTCAAACTCATTCACACTGATTCTGCCACTACCCACATACACCAATGCACCCATAATATTGCGTACCATATGATGTAAGAATGCGTTCCCATGCAAATCAAGGCACAGATAGCGAGAAGTTCCACTAATACTTGCACTATATAGTGTCTTTATAGGGGATTTTGCCTGACATTCAGCTGCTCGAAAACTGGAAAAGTCATGCTCCCCCTCCAATAAGGCAGCAGCCTGCCTCATCAGATTTAAGTCCAATTTCAAATGCGTCCACCCTACCCTGCCAACCAATAATGGAGAACGAACCGGTGAGGATTCCAATAAATAACGATAATGGCGGCCATAAGCATCAAATCGGGCATGGAAATGAGGTGCAACTTTTTGCGCAACCAACACAGCAACACCATCAGGCAAATATGCATTGACACCCCGCACCCATGCTTGCTCCGGACGACTTACTGATGTATCAAAATGCACCACCTGGGCAGTTGCATGCACACCCGTATCCGTCCTTCCCGCAACAATAGTATTAATTTGTTCCCCCGCTATTGAAGACAATGCCTGCTCTAAGGCCGTCTGAACAGTCGGCAAATCTCCGGCCTGTTTTTGCCAACCATAAAAACGGCTACCGTCATAAGAAAGGGTCAAAGCCCAGCGCTGCACGAGATGCCCTGTTGTATTTACTTGTTCAGTCATTTCTTATACTTCTTGTAAATTGATATTGTTGTCTATACTCAAGTAACAAATATTAAAAAGGCGTGATCAACACACTCCTCCATTATGTATTTCAGACGGCCTTTATCTTCAACCATCATATAAAATAAAACCGAAATCTTACCCAACCAATAATAGACTCAGCCAAAATCTTGCTTTTTAATTTACCATAAAAAAGATGCCGTCTGAAACGGCATCTTCATTTGACTGGCACTTATACACCAAGTTCTTTCATCAGTTTTTGGGCTTTATGCAGAATATCGCCTTCAGCCTCTTCAATCAGCCCTTGCAATGTTTCTCGAGCCGCTTCAGGATCACCGATTTCGATATACATCTTAGCCAAATCATATTTAGCTTCAAGCGGTGCAGTCATACCGACTGATTCTGAAACAAAACCTCTTTCACTATTGCTTTTATCGGCGGCTACTGAAACATCTTCAGCACCCCATTCCAATGCACCTTCTTCAATCACAAACTCAGAAGCAGCTTCTTCTTTCTCTGCTTCTTCTTTGGTTTCTTGAATTTGCAAGTCTTGATCTTGCTTGACATCAAATGGCAGCACATGGCTGTCTGAATCTTCAGGGGTATCTACCGTAAACTCGAGTGGCTCTTCATTTCTTGACTCAGAGACTTTTTTCTCTGCCGCCACATCAAACTCAGCAAATGTATTTGCCTGCTCTTCTTTACGTTCCGGCATAACAACAGATACCGGCTGATACGGATTTTCTGGTTCAGGTTCGTACACGCTTTCTGTTGATTCGATATTGTCCCAATCAGCATGACGACGTTGCTCTGTCTCAACATCATGCGTTACTGCACCTGAAAGAATACCTGCCTGACTATTGTCAATCTTGCCCAAATCAAGTTTGACATCATTAATAGTGGAAGATTCTTCTACTTCATTGATAACCACATCATCTTCGAAATCATCTTCGATAAACAGACCATCTTGAGTTTTTTCAGACGGCGTTACTTTAGTTGCAGCAACTGCAGCAGCTGAAGCAGCAACATTTTTCTGTACAGGCTTCTCTTCATCCTTACGGCTTACAGGTACCGCCTCTGTCTCGTCTTTACGTTTACCGGCAGCTTTCAACAACAACCAAGCAGCAATAAGGGCTGCTCCGCCTGCCAATAACCATTTCCATAAATTGCCGTCTGATTCGCCTTCTGTTTGCTCCGCGACAGAATCCGTGGTTGCAACAGGCTCAGAAGCCACTACATCCTCTTGGGCATCAGAAGCCATAGCTTCTTGAATATCTGACGCAGGAACAGTCGATGCGGCATTTTCATTGACAGCTGCAGATGCTGCTTGTTCTGTTTGTTCAGCTGAAGCTTGTTTCACTTCTTCCTGTTGCTGTGTATTTACGCCAGCATCTTTAACCTGGGCTTCAGTTTTAGCCTCAGGCTGAACAACAGGTTTTTCTGTTTTAGCTTCTGTTACATTGACGGTTTCATTGTCTTTCTCTGTCGCTGTAGCTGTATTGGTTTTAACAGGCGCAGAAGAAGCCAAGCGTTGCAATTCGCTACGGTTTGGGATATTCAGCACTTTACCTGCCAACATACGGTTGGCATTGTTATCAATAAACACATCCGGATTGGCATTAACCAACGCTTGAATGGTTTGATCCAAGGTCATACCTTGCGGACGGATGCTGGACGCAATGGCAATCAGGGTTTCACCCGTACGCACCAAATGCTGTCTGCCTGAACGTACGGCCGTATCGTTTTTAGCAGAGGCCGTCTGAACTTGTTTTTTTTCAGCCTTACGTTGCGCATCTTTACGCACTTGAGCTACCTGATTGCCTGCTGCTTTATTGTTTTTTGTTACAGGCTGTTGGGCATTGCGTGTCGGCTCGAAGGATTGAGATTCAGCAGCCTGACGGGTGCGGACGGATGCCACATCTTTAGCGTCGTATCCGGCCGGATCGATGATGGCAGTGTATTCACGCGATTGCGTGCCGACACCTACTTGGAAAACCAAAACAGGATCTTTAATGGCTTTGGAAGAACGAATCGTAACGACTGCCTTATCGCCTGATTTGCGTACTGCCGCGCGCAAATTGCCATTTGAAATAGTGGCCTTGCCGCCGTTAAGCAGAGCCTGGGCTTCCTCGCCTGTTACGGTAATACTGCCTGTAAAAGGCTCACCCAGATGAGATTGGACATTCAAGCCGCCCAAACCTGCTGAAGCACCAAGCGATGTCATTAAAGCGATAGAAGCTGTAATTAATTTAATATTGTGATGTTTTTTCAAAACTGATCCCCTGTTCGGAAATTATGGTACTGACCAATGTGCGCGCATTTAACCATATATTTACTAGATATTACGTCATGATATATTTTTAACCCATTTCTGCCAAGCAATACAGGCCATTCAGCCTGAAATTCCTTGGTAAATCTATTACTTTTGCATGCTTGTGTTTCTTTTTTACAAATTTCTCTAACCCAAAACAAATATTTTATATAAATATATGCGGTATTAAAGTCATGAGGGAAGGTGCAAAAAAACACATCTGCCTGTATGATTAGCATTTACTCAATTAGTTTCATCATTAACATATGAAAGTTTTGAGCGACTTATTCGCCGTATTCTTATTTTTCATTACATACATCATCACCAAAGACATGATTGCCGCAACGGCTGTCGCAGTTGTAGTCGGCATAGCCCAAGCTGCGTTGACCTTTTGGAAACACCGCAAGCTGGACACCATGCAATGGATCAGCCTGATTTTGATTGTCTTCTTTGGCGGTGCAACGATTTTACTGAAAGACAACCGCTTCATCATGTGGAAACCGACCGTTCTGTTTTGGATCGGCGCGATCGTCATGCTGTTTAGTCATCTTGCCGGTAAAAACGGGCTAAAAGCCGTGATGGGTAAAGAAATGCAGCTTCCTGATTTTGTATGGACGCGCCTGACTTATGCATGGATTGGCTTCCTGATTTTTATGGGTGCTGCCAATCTCTTTGTCTTTACGTATTTTCCAGACCAATGGGTCAATTACAAATTGTTCGGCACATTGGGTTTCACAATCATTTTTTCTATCGCACAGGGCATGTATCTGATGCGTTTCCAGCCTAAGGAGGATCAATAATGGAATATTTCATGCTTTTGGCCACTGATGCCGAAGATGTCCACGAAGCACGCATGGCGGCACGCCCCGCGCATTTGGCACGTTTGGAAGAATTGAAAGCGCAAGGCCGTCTGCTGACTGCCGGCCCCAATCCCCTGCCGGATAATCCGGAACGCGTTTCCGGCAGCCTGATTGTGGCTCAATTTGAATCTTTGGACGCTGCACAAGAATGGGCCGAACAAGACCCTTACGTCGATGCCGGCGTATACACCGAAGTCTTGATCAAACCCTTTAAAGCCGTGTTCAAATGAGCAATATGCGTCAAATGATTGAAGAACGCCTGCAGGCACTTGAGCCTGAGTTCTTCGATTTTGAAGATGAGAGCCATCTGCACGCCGGCCATGCCGGCAATAAAGGCGGCGGGCATTATGCGATATTGGTGGTCAGCAACGCATTTGAAAATATCGGCCGCCTCCAACGGCAACGTATGATTAAGCAGCTTTTACAAGACTTGTTTTCAGACGGCCTGATTCATGCACTCAGCATCAAAGCAACCACGCCGGATGAATACTTCCATTAAGATTACCGCCCAAACTTTGATTTCCAATCCTTAATTTAGAAGAGAAATACGATGAAAAAAACCTACTTTGCTTCAGCCTTGATGCTCGCTCTGACTTCCGGCACCCTGTTTGCCCAAACTTTGGTTACCGTCAACGGCCAAGCCATCGACAGCAGCGTGATTGACGACCAAGTGGCTTCCGTACGCGCCAGCAATCCTAACATTCAAGATACGCCTGAATTGCGTCAAATGCTGACTGAACGTCAAGTTATCAGCACTATGGTTACCCAAGAAGCCAAAAAATTAAAGTTGGATCAAAGCGCTGAATTCAAAGCGGCACTGGAGCAAGCACGTGCCGATGCCGCCAAGCAAGGAGCGGATAAAAAGCCCACATTCAAAACCGAATGGGCGGCTTTTGAAAATGATTTGTTAGGCCAAGCTTTCGCGGCACACATCATCCGCCAATTTCCTGTTCAAGAAAAAGATGTTAAAGCCGCTTACAATGATTTCAGCAACTTCTATAAAGGCACCCAAGAAGTCCAGCTGGGCGAAATCGTAACCGACAGCAACAGCAATGCCCAAAAAGCCATTGCCGACTTGGACGCGAAAAAAAGCTTTGCTTCGGTATTGAACCAATATTCAATTGATGAAGCAGCCAAAAAAGCCGGCGGCATCCCTAAAGCTTATGTTCCGCTCAAAGATTTACAAGAATCAGCACCTCCGCTTTATGCAGCCGTCAAAGACCTGAAAAAAGGCGCGCACACTAAAACGCCGCTGCAAAACGGCAATCTGTATGCCGTTTTCTACGTCAATGACCGCCGTAATGTTACCGTGCCTTCTTACGAAGCCGCTAAAAACGAGATTGGCAGCGACTTACAGGGAGCCCGTGTCAATGCAGCCATTCAATCATTGCTGAAAAAAGCCAGCATCAAAGTCAACAAATAATATAACGTGCCCGCTGTGATAGCGGCGGGCAATAAGGAATCCACATGAACATCAAGCCCAAAACTGCCGTTTTGGCCATCCTTACCCTGTCAACGATCGGTTTGGCAACCGCCAAAGCGCCTGATATCGATCCTGCCCGCATCGACAGCATGGTTGCCGAAGTATTGAGACAGGCCGACCAGCATCCCAACCAGACTGCCAAACCCGATGGTCAGGCAATCCGCAAAGATGTGGTTACACGCTTGCAGACTTTGGAAATCTTGAAAAATGAAGCCTTTAAGGCTGGTTTGGACAAAGATGCGGAAGTGCAGAATCAATTCAAAAACGTTGAAGCTGAGTTCTATGCCAACCAATACGCTGCTTATCTAGAACGTCAAACCGCAGTTGACGATGCCGAGTTGCGCCGTTTCTACGACCAGCAAACACGCATTATTAAGCTGCAACAAGTCAGCTTTGCCTCAGCCGACGAAGTACGCGCCGCGCAAGAACTGCTGCTCAAAGGCTTATCATTCGAAGAGCTGATGAAGCGCTATCCCAACCCCGAACAAAAATTCGACGGCTTCATTTCTCCGCAACAGCTTGCACCTCAACTGGCTACCGCTTTTGCTGACTTGAACCGAGGCGATGTAACGCATGAACCAGTTGTAATAGGAAACCGTTTTTACCTGTTTAAACTCAGTGCAGTAGAACGCGATCCTAAAGCCAAACCTTTCGAACTGGTGCGTAATCAGCTTGCCCAAGCTGTCAAACGACAAAAAGTCGAGAATCAGATCGAACGTATCTTGAAAGACAACGGCATTAATCCGTAAATTAATTCAATGGTTTCAGGCCGTCTGAAACCATACTCAAACCCAAAGGGCGTGTCTTTTACGCTCTTTTTTACAAACTTTTTTTATTCAAAAACATCATGCGCGCCGTTATTCAAAAAGTTACCCAAGCCAAAGTTGACGTTTTGTCCGAAAACTCCCGCGAAACCTGCGGCAAAATCGACAACGGATTTATGATATTGCTCGGTGTTACCCACGCCGACACGGAAGCAGACGCCAAATACATTGCGGACAAAACCGCCAACCTGCGTATCTTTGAAGACGAAAACGGCAAATTAAATTTATCGCTCAAAGATGTCGGCGGCTCGATATTGCTAGTTTCCCAGTTTACCCTTTACGCCGATGCGCGCAGCGGCCGCCGTCCGTCCTTCTCCAATGCCGCCCCTGCCGAACAAGCGGATAAACTCTATCAATATACTGCGCAACTTTTGCGCGAACATGGACTGACTGTCGAAACCGGCAGATTCCAAACCCATATGCAGGTTTCTCTTTGCAATGACGGGCCGGTTACCTTATTGCTTGATTCGCAAAAAACATTCTAAATCTCATCAAAAAAGGCCGTCTGAAATATTTCAGACGGCCTTTTCATTTCTGTTCATTACTAAATCAAGCCTTGCGCTTTTACCCAGTTCACAATATCTGCCTCAACGGCTTCAGGCGAACCCGGATTGTCGATTTTGACACCGTACTCATCCGCACCCAGCTCTTCCAAAATCTCCAGCTGCGAATCCAGCATTCCGGCTTTCATATAATGCCCCTGACGCGACAGCATACGCTCTAGATTGATTGCTTGAGGCGGAGTCAGATGGATAAAAGCCACCTTCCCTTCCGCACCACGCAGAATATCACGGTATTGGCGTTTGAGTGCGGAACAAGTAACGATGGAATATTTTTCCCCGTTTTTTGCCTGCTCTATCATCCAGTCACGCAAATTGCCCAGCCAAGGATAGCGGTCTTCATCCGTCAGCGGAATACCGGCACCCATTTTGTCGCGGTTGGCTTGGGTATGGAAATCATCGCCTTCGGCATAGGGACATTGATCAAGATATTTTTGCAACGAGAGTGCGGCCGTGGTTTTACCGCAACCGCATACGCCCATCATGACAAAATGTGTCGTCATTTTTCTACTCCTTGTTTATCTGGATTTTAACGGTATTTGAAAACAGGCGGATTGTGTTATCTCAAAAACACTATCTGCCGGCCGTTTTCGATTAAACCAAGATAAACAACACTGACGATAAAGCAAAACCGATGAGTGCGATAAGTGTTTGGTTGACCGTCCATGTCTTCAAGGTCGTCGGCACATCCATATCCAACAGACGGCCGACAAGCCAGAAGCCTGAGTCGTTAAAGTGGCTGCAACCGACGGAACCCGCCGCCGTCGCCAATACCACGCAAGTAATCTGCCAATCGCTGAAACCTGCCGCCGCAACGGCCGGTGCCATCAATGCGGCAGCGGTAGTCAATGCAACAGTCGCAGAACCTTGCGCAATACGCAAAGCCAAAGCCACCAAGAAACAGCCCAGCAAAACAGGAATACCCAAGTCAGCCATGCTGTCGGCCAAAGCCTTACCGATACCGGAAGCACGCAATACGCCGCCGAACATACCGCCCGCACCGGTAATCAAAATAACCGAGCAAACCGGGCCCAATGCGCCATCAATGGTTTTCTCCAAAGCGCTGGCTTTTTCGCCACGTTTGCTGCCCAATACATACAGGGCTACCAAAACAGAAATCAGCAAAGCAATCGGTGTAGAACCGAGCATTCGTGCAAACTGCACCCAGCCTTCATCCGCACTGACCATTTTCTCGCTGATCAGAGTAGACAAACCAGTATTCAAGAAAATCAACAACATAGGAATCAGCATAATGCCGATGACTGTAGATGCTTTTGCAGGCGCTTTCGGTTGGTCGTTATCTTGCGTACCGCCGCTGAGCAGATCAGGAACGGGCACATGAATGCTGCGACCCAAAACTTTACCCAATAAATAGCCACTGAAATACCAAGTAATCAAGGTAACCGGCAAACCCAAAATCAGCAGTTGACCAATGTTTGCGCCATAAAATTCAGAAGCGGCAATCGGGCCGGGATGTGGCGGCAGGAAGACGTGCATGACCGAAAATGCGCCAATAGATGCCAACGCATAGGGCAAAACAGTTTGCTTCATGCGGCGTGCCGTTGCAAATACAATCGGCAACATCACCACCAAGCCAGCATCAAAGAAAATTGGAAAACCGAAAATCAAAGAAGCCACGCCTAAGGCAAACGGCGCACGTTTTTCACCAAAAATCCGAATCAGCGCATCCGCCAAAGATTGGGCACCGCCGGAAGTTTCCACCAAACGGCCGAGCATTGCGCCCAAACCGACCAGCAACGCTACGCTGCCGAGCGTGCCGCCAAAGTTTTTGACCAACACATCATTGACGATACTGCCCATAGGCAGGCCTGTTACGATAGCAGTCAGCAGGCTGACCAATACCAACGTCAGCAAGGCATGAACGCGCAGTTTTACAATCAAAATCAAGATCAGCAAAATCGCTGCGGCGGCGATACCGAGCAAGGTACCGGCACTCAACGTTTGAGTCCATCCATCCATTTTGAAGCCTTTCTCTGTAAGAAAAATACAAATTTATTAATGTTTTTTAACATATATGAATACGATAACACATTTACCCATGAAATCGTACGGCTAAATCCGGCCAAAATATAAGCACCTATTTTTCCAAACCCTTTTTGTAAGATGCTTGAAAGTAAGGAGGACAAAGAAAAACAAGAACAATAAAAAGGCCGTCTGAAAAGTAGTTTATTTTCAGACGGCCTGACATTACGCTTCTCAATAAGATAGAAACAGATGGCTTTTTTCAATGATCTGAAACCAAGCCCCTCGGTTATACCTTAGTAAAAATTACCTCGTTTTCCAAACGTGATTTCGGCAATTTGGCATTAAAATCATCTTCGGCGCGATAGCCCAATGCGACAACGGCAACAGCACGATAACCTTTTTCAGCCAAACCAAATTCTTGATCTAAAACAGCCATATCCACCCCTTCCAACGGAACGGCATCCACACCCAAGGCCGCGGCGGCAAACAGGGTAAAGCCCAAATTAATATGAACTTGACACGACAACCATTGGGTTTCGTCTTGCATTTGCTTGCGGTGGATACCCAAGAAAGTGCGGCGCGCATTATCGCCCATTTGCTTATTTTCAGCCGTAGCAAAACGTCCGTCTTTATCTTCCTGTTCCAACACGCCTGCCAAATAGTCCTCATCGGCATGCACCCGCGCCGCAAATACGATTACATGTGAAGCGTTGATGATTTTGGGCAGGTTGTACGGAAAATTTTCTGCAGATTTGGCTACCCGTGCCTTACCTGCTTCATTATCCGTAATCACAAAATGCCAAGGTTGAATATTGACGCTGGAAGGACTGTAGCGCAGTGCCGCTTCGATTTGGGCAAAATCTTCGGCTGAAATTTTTTTGGAGGCATCAAAAGATTTGGTGCTGTAACGTTTTTGTACGATATCCTGAACATTCATCATGTTGCTCCTTAAAATTTAAAACTGTCATAAACACAAAGGCCGTCTGAAAAATCCTTCAGACGGCCTTTATTCTCAAATTTCCGCCGGCGGTTGCGGTGTATCCCCATCTTCCTGCTGCGTTTTGGCCTTGGCAAAACGGCTGAACCAAATACCTGCTTCGTAGAGTAGAATCAGCGGAACGGCAAGCAGGGTTTGAGAAATCACGTCAGGCGGCGTGATGATTGCGGCCACGATAAACGCACCCACGATAACATACGGACGGGCGTTCTTAAGCTGAGCGGTCGAAACAATGCCCATTTTGGCAAGCAACACCACAACAACAGGCACTTCAAACGTCGTACCGAATGCGACAAACATGCCCAAAATAAAGGACAGGTATTTGTCGATATCGGTCGCCATATTGACGCCGACAGGGGTTACACCGGCCAAGAATTTGAAAATAACGGGAAACACCAGAAAATAGGCAAAAGCCATACCGACGAAGAAAAGCGTTACGCTGGACAACACCAGCGGCGTAATCAAACGCTTTTCATTTTGGTATAAGGCCGGGGCGACAAACGCCCAGACTTGATACAGCGTGTGCGGCAAGGACAGCAGAAACGCCGCCATCAAGGTAACCTTTACCGGCACAAAAAACGGCGCGATCACATCGGTCGCAATCATGCTGGTATCTTTAGGCAGATTGGCCATCAATGGTTCGGCAACAAAAGTATAGAGCTGCTGGGCAAACGGCATCATGCCCAAGAAGCAGACGACGATGCCGATGACGATCCACATCATGCGGCGGCGCAGCTCGAGAAGATGCTCGATAAGCGGTTGGACGGGTTGTTCGTGTTGAGGTTCGGACACCGGTTGACTCACTTTTTACTTACGGACGCGCAGTTTGGGTTTGGCGTGGAATTTCGGGCGCATATCGCGCTTGCGGCTCATCGCCTGCTTACGCAGAGATGTCGTATGCAGCGGAGGAACATCGGCGGCAGGGGCTTCGACATAGCTGACTTCAACCGCCGGAGCGGGGGAAACCGATGCGGTCAAATACTCACGCCAAGCGCGGTCTTGCTCGGACTCGGCATTTTCAGCCCCGGCAGGCTCTTGGGTTTGCGCTGCCCCACCCTCTTCAGAAACTTGGGCCGCACTTTCATTTTCAGTGCTGCTTGGCGCCAAATCAGGCAGAGGATTACCGAACTCGTCCACACCAAAATCAGCTGGCGTTTTTTGTTCGGGCAGGCGTTCCCACGGCTTGAGGCCGTCTGAAATATCATTCAGATTTTTTTGTGCATCATCGCCCAAGTCTTTGATACCGTCGCGAAACTCCGAAGCGGCGGCTTCAAATTCCTGCTTGACTTTGCGCAATTCGTCCAACTCAGCCTGAGTATTAAGTTCCTGCTTGACGTTGTTGACGAAGCCTTGCAATTTACCGACCAAACGCCCGGCCGTGCGCGCGGCTTGCGGCAGACGTTCGGGGCCTAACACTATCAGGGCAACAACGCCGACCAGCAGCAATTCGCCCAAACCGAAATCAAACATGGATTATGCTTTGTCTTCGTCTTTTTTGTGTTCGATGACTTCGTCTTTTTTGGCATCTTTGCCGTCTGTACCTTCGTTCAGGCCTTGTTTGAAGTCATGCACTGCGCCGCCGAGGTCTTTGCCGACGTTGCGCAATTTTTTGGTACCGAATACCAAAACGACGATAATCAGTACGATAATCCAGTGCCAAAGAGAGAAGCTACCCATGATAAATCCTTGAATTTGTTTAATTTAAAAAGAGATAATAATTATGCGGGCGTACCCATGATATGGATATGCAGGTGGAAGACTTCTTGTCCGCTGCCTTTACCTGTGTTGATCAGGGTTTTAAAACCGTCGGTCAAACCTGCCTCTTGGGCGATTTGAGGGACTTTCAACATCATTTTACCCAACAGGGTTTGATGTTCGGCAGTGGCGTGTGCCAGTGAATCGAAGTGTACTTTTGGAATCAGCAGCAGATGTACCGGCGCGGCAGGGCGGATGTCTTTGAAACAAAGCATCTCATCGTCTTCGTAAACGGTTTGTGCCGGAATATCTTTGGCGGCGATTTTGCAGAAAATACAATTATCCATAATGGCTCCAATGGCCGTCTGAAAACGGGCGTAACGGGTTTCGCTAAACAAAGTGAAATCGTTTTTGCCCCAAGAGACGGATTCTGAAACAGGTCAAATACGGGATTGTAATATAAATTCAAGATTCTTTGCGAGAAGCTTTTTCCACCAATCCCGACAAACCTTGACGGCGCGCAAGCTCGTTGACCACATCTTCGGCGCGCAATCCGTGATGCGCCAATAAAACCATGGTGTGAAACCACAAATCCGCCACTTCGTAAACCAAATGTTCACCGCCGCCATCTTTAGAGGCCATCAAGGTTTCACCCGCTTCCTCGATGACTTTTTTCAAAATCTTGTCTTCGCCTTTGTGCAAAAGTTGGGCAACGTAAGAAGCATCGGGATCGCCGCCTTTGCGCGAATCGATGACGTTTTGGATTTGGGTAAGGATGGTATCGGTCATGGTCGGTTTCTCTTATTTCTTTCAGACGGCCTTAAGGATGTTTATGTCCGTAAATTGCTTCTTCGTCTTTCAACACGGCATCCACTGTCTGCCATGCACCCTCTTGCCAAACTTTGTAAAAGCAGCTTTCGCGCCCGGTATGACAGGCAATGCCGCCGTTTTGTTCAATCAACATAACCACAGCGTCGCCATCGCAATCCAGGCGCAATTCGTGTACTTTTTGCGTATGCCCCGAATCTTCGCCCTTCATCCATTGTTTTTGGCGGGAACGGCTGTAATAGTGGGCAAAACCGGTTTCTACGGTTTTTTGCAGGGCCTCTGCGTTCATCCAGGCAACCATCAGCACACGGTGTGTCTGCCAATCTTGGGCAATCGCGCAAACCAAACCTTTTTCATCAAATTTTACGGCATTCAGCAGCGTTTCGTTTATATTCGACATTCGCGTTTTCTCCCATATTTTTCAGACGGCCTTTGGATAGCAATCACAAACGCACTTCGATTCCTGCTTCGCGCATGGCCAGTTTTGCTTCGCGGATACTCGCTTCGCCAAAATGGAAAATACTGGCGGCCAATACCGCATC
The DNA here is from genome assembly GCF_051956675.1 of Neisseria sp. P0022.S009. NCBI lineage: Bacteria > Pseudomonadati > Pseudomonadota > Betaproteobacteria > Neisseriales > Neisseriaceae > Neisseria > Neisseria sp. P0022.S009. Next base: position 572,935 of record NZ_JBQCXE010000001.1, on the reverse strand, counting down.
GGCCTTCCCTTCTTTAATACCGTCCACCAAGTGTTGAACCGAACCGACGCCGCCGGAAGCAATGACCGGAATATCGACCGCTTCACTGACCGCGCGTGTCAACGGCAGATTGAAACCTTGCTTGGTGCCGTCCCGGTCCATGCTGGTCAGCAAAATCTCGCCTGCGCCGCGCCGCTGCATTTCGACAGCCCATTCCACCGCGTCCAAACCGGTCGGATTACGTCCGCCGTGGGTAAAGATTTCCCAACGGGTGTTTTCAGGGTTGACCGCTTTGGCATCGACAGCAACGACAATCGCTTGCGAACCAAAAAAACCGGCCGCTTCGTTTACCAACTCAGGATTGGTTACAGCGGCCGTATTGATGCTGGCCTTATCGGCACCGGCATTGAGCAGGCGGCGGATATCGGCAACCGTACGCACACCACCGCCGACGGTTAATGGAATAAAAACTTGCGAAGCGACCGCCTCGATAACGTGCAAAATAGTATCGCGATTGTCGCTGGAAGCGGTGATGTCCAAAAAGGTCAACTCATCCGCGCCTTCATCGTTGTAGCGTTTGGCAACGTCAACCGGATTGCCTGCATCGCGCAAACCCAAAAAGTTGACGCCTTTTACCACGCGGCCGTCTTTTACATCCAGACAAGGAATAATTCGTTTTGCCAATGCCATACCCAATACCTCTTATCCGTTATCAGACCGTCTGAAACCGTCAGGCCAAAAATTTGCCCAACCAATCCGGCAAATGTTGCAACAGCTGAAAATAACCGATACCGGCCATCATCGCCAACACACAGGAAATAATAAAATTGCTGTCGATACGGCCAACAATGGCGAAAATCAAACCGGCAAATGCCCATATTATCCCGTTGAAAATCATCCAATAGGTATCGATAATCGGCAAATCAAACGCCGTCAGCTGCCGCAATATCACTGCAATCAGTGTAAACCACAAACTTTCGCTTAGCGGATACACTTCTCGGTCAGATGACCAGATAATCCAAAAACCCAAAACAAACGCTTCAAGCATACTAATCCCTTAATAAAATATCGATTGGGTTGTTTTTATAATTATTTCAAATAGATATAAACCCATGACCTATACAGGCAATCCCTTTGAGTGCATTTTTGTGTGCTGCGTCAGCCGCTGCGTTTTAATGGCCTGCAAGGTCTTATCCGCATAATCCGACACACTTAAGCCAAAGAATCGGCCAGTTTTTGCGCCTGTGCAAAATCAATGCTTCCCTCGTAAATTGCACGGCCGGTAATCGCTCCGCTTACGCCTTCGTTTTCGACGGCACACAATGCGCGGATATCATCCAAATTCGTCAAACCGCCGGAAGCGATAATCGGAATATTCACGGATTGGGCCAATTTGACGGTGGCTTCGATATTCACGCCGCTCATCATGCCGTCGCGGCCAATATCGGTGTAAATAATGCTGTTGACGCCATCGTCTTCAAAACGTTGGGCCAAATCGACGACATGATGTTCCGTTACCGTTGCCCAACCGTCTATTGCCACCATGCTGTCTTTGGCATCCAAGCCGACGATAATCTGCCCCGGAAATTCCTTGCATGCTTCGCGCACAAATTCAGGATTTTTTACCGCAGCCGTGCCGATAATCACATCAGTCAGACCCAAATCCAAATACTTTTCAATGGTTTCCAAATCACGGATGCCGCCGCCAAGCTGTACTGGAATATCTTTGGCCACGGCGGCCAAAATTTCTTTAATCGCCGGAAAATTTTGAGGAACGCCTGCGAATGCGCCGTTCAAATCAACCAAATGCAAACGGCGTGCGCCTTGGTTGCGCCAATGCAAAGCTGTCTCTGCCGGCGAATCGGAAAACACCGTCGCCTGCTCCATCAAGCCTTGTTTCAAGCGGACACAACGTCCTTCTTTCAAATCAATGGCAGGTATCAACAGCATTTTTTTCTCCTCTATTCAGTTTCAGTATATTTTACACAAATTAGCGATTTTTAGCAGATTTATGTTAAAAACCTCAAATCTGCCAATTTAAAAAATTCCGCAGCAGCAATAATCCTGCCTGATGGCTTTTTTCCGTGTGAAACTGTGTGGCAAACACATTGTCTTGACCGACAATGCAGGCAAATTCATTCGGATATTCGCTGACGCCTAAAACAATCTCTTCATTTTTCGGCGCAAAATAATAGCTGTGAACAAAATAAAAATACTCCTTCTGCCCAATGTCTTGAAATAAAGGATGCGGACGGGTTTGACGTACTGTATTCCAGCCCATATGCGGCACTTTCAGACGGCCTCCTTGCGCATCGGTCTGATTGGGCAAAAACCGTTTGACTTGGCCTTCAAACCAACCCAAACCATCTGTATCGCCTTCTTCGCTGTGTTCAAACAATAATTGCGCACCTACGCAAATTCCAAAAAACGGCTTGTTTTTCAGGCCGTCTGAAACCGCCTCGCCCAAACCGCTGGCCTTCAGCGCAGACATACAGTCCGGCATGGCGCCCTGCCCCGGAAAGATAACCTTATCCGCCACCATCACTTCTTCAGGCCGCGAAGTCAGATAAACCTCGGCATTTTGCTTGGACAAGACCTGCGCCGCCTGAACCGATTTCAACACTGAATGCAGGTTTCCCATTCCATAATCGACAATCGCTACTTTCATTGCTTCTCCTCAGGCCGTCTGAAAACATTTAATGATTAATATAATAATAAGAATGATTGTAGCAAAAGATGGTTTAAAACAAAATATTGCCACCATACAAGATGAATAATAAAGGCCGTCTGAAATCCCAATCGGTTTCAGACGGCCTTTATTCATTCAAACGCTGCCTTATTCTTCTGATGCGGCTTCCGCTTCTTCTTGAACAGATTCTTCGCTCAGCGTGCCTTTAGTAGAAGGCGTTTGACCAATCATGCACGGATCGTATTCGACTGCCATGCGCAGGGCGCGGCCGAAGGCTTTGAAAACGGTCTCGGCTTGATGGTGCGCATTACGTCCGCTCAAGTTATCGATGTGCAAGGTCATCATGCTGTGGTTCACAAGGCCGTGGAAAAATTCTTCAAACAAATCGACGTCAAAACGGCCGATCAGGGCGCGGGTAAAGTCGATGTTGTATACCAAACCGGGGCGGCCGGAAAGGTCGATGACCACACGGCTCAATGCTTCATCCAGCGGAACATAGGCATGGCCGTAACGGGTAATGCCGGCTTTATTGCCAAGCGCTTGTTTCAGGGCCTGACCAACCACGATACCGATGTCTTCAACTGTGTGATGGTCGTCAATGTGCAAATCGCCTTTGCAGGTAATATCCAAGTCAATCAAACCGTGACGCGCTACTTGGGCAAGCATATGCTCAAGGAAAGGAACGCCGGTATCAAAGCGGTATTTACCGGTGCCATCAAGATTGAGGCTGACGGTAATTTGGGTTTCGCAGGTATTGCGGGTAACAGTAACAAAACGGCCCTCGGTTGAAACACCGGCATCTGCTTCGGCGGTTTGTTTTTCCAAACGTGCCGCTTCAACCGCTGCTGCTTTTTCTTGGTCTTTGCTGTGATCACGGTTCAGCCAGCCTTTGCGTTTGTGCATACCGGACTCCAACTTCGCAGCCAGGCTCGGACGGATGCCGCGCGCAGACTCGTCGCCTGCTTGTTGTTCCAAACGGCGTTTGAGCTGAGACAGGGAGGCGGAGTTTTCATAACCGCATGCGCGTGCAAGCTTGGTCAATGAGCCGGCTTCTTCAACCAGTAACAGAAAATTGGTCAAATGCAGTTGAGCTTTGTTCATAATGGTAGTTTCCTTGAAATCAAAGATTGGGGTAAAGGTTTTTAATAACGGCCAAGACGGCATCATTTTGCGCTGCCGAGCCTATGGTTATGCGGACACACTGATCCAAAAGCGGATGGCTTCCATGCAGCTTTTTAATCAGTATGCGGTTTTGCTTCAATGTTTCAAACAGTCCGTCCGCATCAGGAACGCGAACGGTAATAAAGTTGGCTTCGCTTGGGAAAACTTCCAAACGGTTTAATTTCAACAATTCATTCATTACGCGCGAACGCTCGTTTTTCAATGTATCAATGTTTTGCTGAATAATTGGATGATGTTTCAATGAGAATTTCGCCGCTGCCAAACTCAATTGATTCATATTGTAAGGAGGTAGGATTTTGGCCAGCTCTCCAATAATGCCCGGGCTTGCCGCCGCATACCCCATCCGTAATCCGGCAAAACCGATTTTGCTGATGGTACGCATTACGACCAGATTTTCAACTTCTCCCGCCCACGGAAGGAAACTGTCATGATGAAACGCACCATATGCCTCATCAACAACCACAATGCCGGTTGCCGCACGAACAACCGCCTCTACTTCTTCTCGTTTAAAGCACACGCCGGTAGGGTTATTGGGATAGGCAATAAAAATTAATGACGGCTGATGTTGCTCAATCGCGGACAAAACGGCAGGAAGATTTAAAGTGAAGTCCGGATTTAAGGGAACGCCGACATATTCAATGCCATAAAGCGCGGCATTATGACGATACATAACAAAACTTGGCTCAATACCCAATACACACGCATTGGGTTTGGCAACCAGCATGGTCAAAAACTGGATAAGCTCATCGGAGCCGTTGCCCAATGCGATTTCCGCCTTGCCGGGAATACCGAAGACTTCCCTTAATTCTTCATAAATCCCGCTCTTGGCTGTATGAGGATACAAATGAATCGGTGCTTCTTTTACTATATCCGCCCATTCTGACAACAAAGATTCATATCCGGCGAAAGGATGATGCGGACACTCCATAGCATCCAACTTAATAAAACCTTCCGGCAAATCGGCAACCTGATAAGCTGTCATTACTTTAATATCATCACGGATAACGTCAGCAACGCGATTCATGGTTTTCTATCCTCCTGAGATAAAGTGTCTATAATAATAGCACAATCTTTATTTGATAAATATATTAATAAGACTATAAAACAGGATAAAGTTTCATTAATTTAAAGAAAAACAATAAATTCTTTCTTAAATATCCTTAAGCAATATTCTTGTCTCCCCCTGCATTTTTAGCGGTATAATTTCAAGTTTTCCAGTATGGCTTACGCCCTTTATATTGTGAACAATACACGCTCCCCGTTACCTTACCTTGCAACTTCCATAAGCCTTATCCTTTTGATTTTGCTTTCCTTATCATGGGAATTATGGATCGCGCCATTGCGCGAAGGCGGCTCATGGTTGGCACTGAAAGCCCTGCCTTTGTGCCTGCCGTTGACCGGCATTTTGAAAAAACGCATCTACACTTACCAATACAGCTCCATGCTGATTCTGATTTACTTTGCCGAAGCCTGTATGCGCCTGGCAGACACGGCTCTCGCCAGCCGGATTTGCGCCGCCGTTTCCGTATTATTGTGCATTGCCTTTTTCCTCGGCTGCCTTGCATTTATCAAACAACAAAAACACACATTAAAATGACCTACCACACACTTTCAGACGGCCTAGCCGAATCTTCAGTAAAAACCTTTTGGCCTTTATGGCTCAGTTTTCTTTGGATTTGCGCCGTCCCTTTTCTCTCACTCTACCGAGTCGGCCCACTACCCAGCTTTTACCTGGAAGCCATTTCACTGAGCGGCTCATTGGTACTGACATTGATTAGCGCACACAAAGGCCTGCTGAATATCCGCCTTCCCGCACTCAGTATCGGTTTGTTTGCCATGGCCGCATTCTGGTCGCTCCAAGCGCGCCTCATGCATTCCACCTACCCCGGTATGAGCGACATCACTGCCTGGACCTTTGTCATTTTGGCACTGGGTGCATGGTCGGTTCGCGGCTGGGTAGCAGCTTACGGACAGGAACGCGTCGTCAGCATCTTTGCTTGGTCTTTATTGATAGGGGCAACCATACAGGCCGCCATCGTCTGGTTGCAATTTAAAGGCTGGTCCAACGTAGAGTGGTTGAACGGCATCATTGCCCGAAGCAACGGTACCGTAAACGGCCAACTCGGCCAACGAAACCACTTGGGACATTATTTAATGTGGGGCATTTTGGCGGCATCCTATTTATGGACGGCACGCAAAATGTCCAATGCAGCAGGTTTTCTGTTCGTATTGGCTTTGACCGCAACCCTCGGCCTGGTCAACTCGCGCACCATCTTAGGCTACATTGCCGCCCTATTCCTGATTACGCCGTTATGGTTTTGGCGTACCCGTTTCCAACACAAACGCGCACTGTGCATTTTCCTTCTGACCGCCATCCTGGCCGCCGCTTTCCAATTCGGTATGGGCAGCCTGCTGGACTTGTTTGGCAACATCAAATACGAAACCGCTGTCGAACGCGCAGGCACCAGCGGTTTTGAAGGTTCCATGCGCCAAATCGAATGGAGCAAAGCATGGATTGCCTTTCAATCTGCACCTTGGTTCGGCCACGGCTGGAACAGCTTTGCCCAGCAAACCTTCCTGATCAATGCCCAACAACAATACTTTCCCAACAACATCCTCGGCGTACTGTTTACCCATTCGCACAACATCGTTATGCAGTTATTGTCCGAAATGGGCATTGCCGGCACCTTGCTCGCAGCCTTAACCCTGCTTGCAGCCGTGTGGCGACTGTTGGGCCGCAACCAAACACCGGCCTCGCTGTTTTTACTGACTGCCGCCGCCGTCAGCCTTTGCCACAGCATGCTTGAATATCCGCTTTGGTATATTTACTTCCTCACCGTATTCAGCCTGATTCTGTCGTTGACACCCTCTTATCCGAAAGATGTTTCAGACGGCCCTTTATCTACCCGAATCAGACAATGGGCAGGCGGTATAGCCACTTTATCGATTTTAATCGGCATGGCAAACCTCAGCTGGGAATATCAAAATCTGACCCAATATAGCCGTGTAGGGAAAACCGATGATCAGCAAACAGTTCAAAACAAAGTCGACGGCTTGCAACGACTTTCCAAAGAAAGCCCCATGCTTGCCTATTACGCCGATTTGAGCTTGAGCAAACGTGCAGATCCGACCGATGCCTACATCCGTCCGTGGGCGGAAGAAGCCGCACTCAAAGCCCTGACCTACCGCCCCTACTCCAGCGCCTACCAAGTCGGCCTTTACCTCTACCGGCAAGGCAAAAAAGAAGAAGGTGCGCAATGGATGCAGGCAATGCAATATTATTACCCTTATATGATGTATTTCTACGCCGACAAAATACGCAGCCACCCGGCATTCGCCCCCTTGCTGCCCAAACTTTTGTCCGATTGCAAAGATTTCATCAATGCACCGAAACACCAAACCGCCCAATCATGCGACAAACCCTGAACAAAACACACCCAATTGTCAGTTTGTCCTTACAGGCCGTCTGAAAATGTAAAGAGCAGCGAGTTTCTATGCAAAAAAGCGCAAAAGCACAGAAAATTACGCTATCAACAAAAGCAGATTGCATGTTAAGATTGAACACAACTCTATTTTAAGCGCCGTACTGCCATTTAGTACCGCGGCGCATACAATCACGAAAAGGAAATTCCATGAGTCGCGTATTACTCGTAGATGACGATGCTCTCTTGACCGAATTGCTGACCGAATACCTGACTGCCGAAGGCCTCAACGTTCATAGCGTTCCCGACGGCGAAGCCGGCGTCCAAGAAATTCTGACCGGACAATACGATGTCGTCGTATTAGACTCCATGATGCCTAAAATGAACGGTTTGGACGTACTGAAAAACGTACGCACCCAAAGCACCGTGCCCATCATCATGCTGACCGCGAAAGGCGACGATATCGACCGCATCATCGGTCTGGAAATGGGTGCGGACGATTATGTTCCGAAACCATGCACACCGCGCGAACTCTTGGCCCGCATCAACGCCATCCTGCGTCGTGCGCAACACAGCAACGAACAAAACAACGCGCCTAACAGCATTTCCGTCAGCGACGTTGTCCTCTACCCTGCCAAACGCCAAGCCAGCATCAAAGACACTCCGCTCGAATTGACCAGCACCGAGTTCAACCTGCTCGAAGTTTTGATGCGCCACGCCGGACAAGTCGTCAGCAAAGAGACCCTATCCATCGAGGCACTCGACCGCAAACTGGCTAAATTTGACCGCAGCATCGACGTACACATCTCCAGCATCCGCCACAAACTGGGCGATGCCTCCCTGATTCAAACTGTACGCGGCTTAGGCTACCTGTTTGTTAAAAACTAAAGATTAAACAGATCAATGAAACTGTTTCAACGCATCTTCGCCACATTTTGCGCAGTCATCGTCTGCGCAATCTTTGTGGCGAGTTTTTCATTTTGGCTGGTACAAAACACCCTCGCCGAAAACCAATTCAACCAACGCCGCACCATCGAAACCACATTGATGAGCAGCATCATCTCCGCGTTCAACTCGCGCGGAGACAGCGGTGCGCGCGAAATTCTTTCGGAATGGAAAAACAATCCGGTTTCCAATGCCGTTTATGTGATTACCGGCGACGATAAAAAAGATATTTTAGGCCGCAACATCGACAGCCTGTCCATCGAACGCGCCCGCATCTTCGCCATCAACAATCCCGAATCCGATTTAGCCCACATCGAATACGACCGTTTCGGCGAAGAATACCTCTTCTTCATTAAAGGCTGGGATAACCATCAAGCCCAACGCCTGCCCAGCCCGCTTTTCATTCCCGGCCTGCCGCTTTCGCCGATTTGGCACGAATTTATTATTCTGTCTTTCATCATCATCGTCGGCCTCTTGATGGCATATATCCTTGCCAACAACATCACCAAGCCCATTAAAATTCTTGGCGGCGGTATGGACAGGGTAGCCAACGGCGAACTCGAAACCCGCATTTCCCAGCAAGTTGACGACCGTGACGACGAATTGTCCCACCTTGCCGTACAGTTCGACAAAATGGCCGAAAAATTGGAAAAACTTGTGGCCAAAGAGCGTCATTTGCTCCACCACGTTTCTCATGAAATGCGTTCGCCGCTGGCGCGCATGCAGGCAATTGTCGGCCTGATTCAATCTCAGCCGCAAAAACAAGAGCAATACCTCAAGCGGCTTGAAGGCGAGCTGGTGCGCATGGATACTTTGGTAGGTGAATTATTGACCCTCTCCCGCCTAGAGACTTCCAATATTCCTTTGGAAAAAGAAAACCTCAAACTCGTTCCGTTCCTAACCAACTTGATTGAGGACAACCAAAGCATTGCCCACCAAAACAATCAAAGCGTTACCCTGAGCATTGACCCCAAAATCCCTGAAAATGCCGTGATCAGTGCCAACGAAGGCTATCTGTACCGCGCCTTTGACAACGTTATCCGCAATGCCATCAACTACAGTCCGGAAGGCAGTACCATTCAGGCCCATATCGGACAAGACGGCAAACACTGGATTATCGATGTTACCGACAACGGCCCGGGTGTCGATGAAATGCAGCTTCCGCATATTTTTACCGCCTTTTATCGTGCCGACTCCAGCGCACACAAGCCCGGCACCGGCTTGGGACTTGCCTTGACGCAACACATCATGGAGCAGCACTGCGGCAAAATCATTGCTGAAAATATCAAACCCAACGGCCTGAGGATGCGTTTTATCCTTCCCAAAAAGAAAGCCGGAGACAAAAAAGAAGCCTAAAAATAAGGCCGTCTGAAACTCTTCAGACGGCCCAAAACACAAATAAGGAACCATCATGAATGCAACCGTCCAAACCGGCTACTTCTTCATGCCCGAACACATCATCCTTGTCGGCGCCAGCGAACGTCCGCACAGCCTTGGTGAACGCATTTTCAGCCACCTGCTCGGTTCCTCATATCAAGGCAAAATCACGCCCGTCAATCTCCGCCACAGCAGCGTCGCCGGACTCCCTTCCTACTCCAGCCTCAGCAAAATTCCAGGCCAGGCCGACTTAGTTGTCGCCGTCATCCCGCACGACCATTACGACACACTGTTCAAAGCCTGCCGCAAAAAAGGCCTGCGCCACATTATCCTGATCCAAGATTGGGAAAACCTGCCGCCCGAATCCTGCAAAAACGCCCGTTCCATCATTCAAAAATATCACGGCGACGAATTAAACATCAGCGTTTGTAACAGCGCAGGCGTCCAACTTCCCTCACTCAATCTCAATATCGGCACCCAAGCCGACTATCCGGCCGGCCATATCGCATTACTCACCGGCCACAGCACTGTCAGCCGCAACATCAACCATCTGCTGAACACAATGCATCAAGGAGTATCGCGCCATATCAGCCTCAACTACAACCTAAGCCCCACCACATCCGCCGACTGGCTCAACCGCTTCGGCCACAACCGCCATACCAAAGTTGCCGTCATCCACTACAATCCGGCCGAAAACCAACGCGAGCTGTTCAGCGCCATCCGACACTTTGCACGCCACACCCCGCTTATCCTGTTGTCCACACACTACACCGACGACACAGACAAAGCCGTCCTACACAGCCTCAGCCGCCATTGCAACTTCCTGCCGGTATTCAATACCAACGAACTCGAAGCAGCCTTAAAAGCCCATCTTTCCGGCATTCCCGTCATTACCCATCCCACTATTTTGTCCGATACGCCGATAGAATGGCTGCGCAGCACCGCCGATGCCTGCCAATTGACTCTCAACCTTCCAACCGACGCACCATCCATCCAACAAGGCTGCATCGGCAGCGACCCCACGCCCGCACGCATCCACCGCCTGGCACTCGAACAATTGCAAAATCCGCACACCCAAGCCCTGCTCGGCATTATTTCGCCGGACACACCAGATGCGTACGGCATTCATCAAACACTGAATAACTTAGCACAAAAAACCAGCAAGCCCATTCTCATCAGCCATCGTTTTTCAGACGGCCTGACCCGGTTCAACACCCCGGAAGAAGCCTTGCTGACACTTTATTTCCGCAATCAAACCGCCTGTTTGCAACAAGCGCAAAACACCCCCGCCCCGGCCAAAACAGGCCGTCTGAAAACGCCTAAAAACAAAAGTATCGATAAAGCCATTGCATCTGGTCAAACCGAACTGATGGCAGAAGCCCTATACCTGCCTCCGTTCCAAACCCAAAAGCACAATGCCGTTCAATTCCGATTCAGCCGTCATCCCATTTACGGCAAGATCCTGACCGCCCATTACAACGGCCAAACCCAAGCCGCATTACCGCCCTTTACCACGCTCGATATCCAGCGTTTAAGCCAATTTGCAGAACTTGACAACACTTCCGTTCTCAATCAATTCCTGCACTCCCTAAACACGCTTATCCACAACAATCAGCATATCGGCGACATCATCCTCAACTACAACGGCAGCCAATACAGCAGCACCATCATTCCCGAAATTGTGGAAAAACCAGCCGCGCCGACAACCAAAATCCCCAAAAAAGCCGTCCAAACCTTAGAACAAGCCGCCGCCAAAATGCAAAGTGCCGCCGCCTACCTCCAACAAAAAAATCCGGCTGCAGCCGAATTCCTACGCAACACCGGCGAAGCCGCGTCCGAACTGCTGCACCCTAAAACCGAAACACCCGAAATACAAAACGTACTCGCCCCCTACCCGAATCAAACCGACACATTCGTCCTGCCCGACGGCAACACCCTGCACATTCGCGCACTAGAGCCTGAAGATGCCGAAGCCAAACAAAAATTTGTCCGCCAATTACCTGCGGCCGACCGCTATACGCGCTTCATGACCCACACCAACGAATTGCCGCAGCCTACACTCGCACGGCTGACCCGCCCCGATTTCCATAACGAATGCGCATGGGCCGCCTTCGCTTCAGACGGCCGTATCGTCGCAGTCAGCCGTTATAGCCGCATCAATCGCAACGAATGCGAATTCGGCATTACATTGGCCGCCGAAGCCCGCAAAACCGGCTTGGCCGGCAAAATGATGAGCCTCATTATACAAACTGCCACACAGCAAGGTTATCAAACCATGAATGCGGAAATCCTCAAAGAAAACACACCAATGCTCAAACTCGCTGAAAAATCAGGATTTACCGTTACCCCGTTGGAAACCGACCGCGGACTGTATCAAGCAAGCCTCGATTTGAACGAATGGCAAAACAGCAACAAAAACAAATAAAAACTTGCATAACCCGTGTGAAATATCCTAAAATTAGCGGTTTCTATATATCCGCATTTTTCAAAAGGACTCAAAATGGTAGTTATCCGTTTGGCTCGCGGCGGCTCAAAACACCGCCCTTTCTTCAACGTAGTCGTAACTGACTCTCGCAACCGTCGTGACGGCCGCTTCATCGAGCGCGTAGGTTTCTACAACCCCGTTGCCAACGAAAAACAAGAACGCGTACGTTTCGACGCAGACCGCATCAACCACTGGGTCGCTCAAGGCGCGAAAGTTAGCGATGCAGTTGCCAAACTGATTAAAGAGCAAAAAATCGCTGCTTAATCAGCTGAAACGACCATGACAGACACTCAAAAACGGGTAGCCATGGGCTACATCAAAGGCGTATTCGGCATTAAAGGCTGGCTTAAAATTGCCGCCAATACCGAATACACCGACAGCCTGCTGGACTACCCAGAGTGGCAGTTATGCAAGGATGGCAAAACCCTGAATGTCACGCTTGAAACAGGTAAAATTGTCAATGGCGAACTTCAGGTCAAATTTGAAGGTATAGACGATCGCGATCAAGCATTTGCCTTGCGCGGCTATACCATCGAAATTCCCAGAGAGTCATTCGCCCCTACTGAGGAAGACGAATACTACTGGGCAGATTTAGTCGGCATGACCGTCATCAACAAAGAAAATATCGTCCTCGGCAAAGTCAGCAACCTGATGGAAACCGGCGCGAATGATGTTTTGATGATTAAAGGCGAACACGGACAAATCCTGATTCCCTTCGTCTCCAACTATATCGAATCTGTTGATACCGACAGCAAAACCATTATCGCCGACTGGGGTTTGGACTACTGATGCTGATTCAAGCCATCACCATTTTTCCAGAGATGTTCGACAGTATTGTCGAATATGGCGTTACAGGCAGGGCAAGAAAACAAAACCTTTGGCAGTTTCAAGCCATCAATCCCCGAAAATTTGCCGACAACAAACTTGGCTATATCGATGATCGCCCCTTCGGAGGCGGCCCGGGAATGATTATGATGGCACCGCCGCTTCAAGCGGCAATTGAAGAAGCTAAAACAAACTCGCAAAAACCTGCCAAAGTAATTTATCTCAGTCCGCAAGGTCAGCCGCTGACACACAAAAAAGCCGCAGAACTTGCCGAACTGCCCCATCTTATCCTTCTATGTGGACGCTATGAAGGCATAGATGAAAGACTGTTACAACGCAGTGTGGACGAAGAAATCAGCATTGGCGACTTTGTTGTCTCGGGCGGTGAATTACCCGCCATGATGTTGATGGATGCCGTCTTAAGATTGGTACCGGGTGTATTGGGCGATATACAGTCAGCCGAACAAGACTCATTTTCAGACGGCCTTTTAGACTGTCCTCATTACACCAAACCCGTAGAATTCCAAGGCATGATGGTTCCTGATGTCTTACGTTCAGGAAATCATGGCTTGATTGCCGAGTGGCGATTGAAACAATCGCTGCGACGCACTTTAGAGCGCCGACCCGATTTATTGGAAAAGCGCAGTTTAATCCCAAAGGAATCCCGCCTCTTAAAAGAAATCTTGCAAGAGCAACAGGAAATCCAATCATAACTTAGGAAAAACAAATGAACTTGATTCAACAATTAGAGCAAGAAGAAATCGCTCGCTTGAACAAAGAAATCCCTGAATTCGCTCCAGGCGACACCGTTGTCGTATCTGTACGCGTGGTTGAGGGTTCTCGCAGCCGTCTGCAAGCATACGAAGGTGTGGTTATCGCCCGCCGCAACCGTGGCCTGAACAGCAACTTCATCGTTCGCAAAATCTCTAGCGGCGAAGGTGTAGAACGTACTTTCCAACTGTACTCTCCTACCGTAGAAAAAATCGAAGTTAAACGCCGTGGTGACGTACGTCGCGCCAAACTGTACTACTTGCGTGGCCTGACCGGTAAAGCGGCCCGCATTAAAGAAAAATTGCCTGCTCGCAAAGGTTAATCGCTTTCTTCAAAAACCCACTTCAATGAAGTGGGTTTTTTGTTTTTATACAAGATCTCCTCGTCTTTCTTACACAATCCTGTAAGCCAATCACAATTCCCATCTCACGCATAAACTTAAACAGAATCATAACCCCCTACTTTTGACCTCTATAAAAAAGGCCGTCTGAAACAAAAGATTCAGACGGCCTTGAATTACATCGGGCGGTTATTTAAACCATCCTGCTAATGCTGGAATACGTGATAACAACAATGTATCCAAAATCCAAATAACAGCGATTGCGGCAACGGCCGTTGGGAAAATCACAGCCAAAATCAGAAGTGGCACAGCCATTGCCCACCATACCGGCAATTTGATTTTCTGCGCAGGAGGAACCAAACCACGCGCTTCAGAAGGACGGCGTTTCCACCACATCACACAGCCGCTGACACAGATAAAAATAATCGCCAGGCAGAACACAACATTCGCCAACACGCTCCACCAGCCCAGTGTACCCATATGCAAAGCAATACTTGCCGCCATGAATTTACCAAACCAGTTGTAATCATCGAAATGAATATCAGCCAGGATTTTGCCGCTGTATTGATCAATATGTACCGTACGGTCGGCGGTCGGACTAATCATATCGTAACTCATTGAGTCTTGCGACAGCGTCCATACACCGGTCTCACCCTTAGGTAAATTAAGCTGATAGCGGCCTTTAAAGCCAATTTCGCGTGCAAAGCGGTCAACCGTCTCCAACGTCATCGGCTCGCTCGGATTAATGCCGTTTTCGCCCAGTGTCGTACCGGAAACCGGCATAGGCGTCAGCTCTAAAATCCACGGTACTTCTTTGGATTTGCCATCATTCAACACATCGCCATGAGTTGGCACGGAAGATACCGGATTAGGTTCCACGCCCCATTTGCCGGCTGGGAATTGGCTCCATGCCTGCACAGCCTTACCGCCCCAAATACCTGCCCAAGCAATACCAGACAAACAGAACAGCAGCAAAATCAAAGAAACCCAAGAGCCAACCGCACCGTGTAGGTTACGCCACCAAGAACGGCCTTTGCCTGCTTTAGGTAAAAGGACGGCCTTCAGACTACGCTGTTTTACCCACCACAAATAAATACCGGTCACAATCATGATGATGGTTAGCGACGCAGCAGTTTCCAACAGGTAGTCACCAGTCGCACCCATCATCATATCGCCGTGGATTTCATCCATCGTGTGATACCAGCCTTGACCGCGCGGCATCGTGTTCACGACTTTTGCCGTATAGGGATCAACAGCAACCATAGTGGCTTTATCGTCATTGTTCACGCGGAATACGGCAACCATATCATCTGCGCGCGGCGCAATATACTGCACTACAGAAGCAGTTTCCGGATTCACAAACTGTCTGGCAGCTTCAGCCTGAGCCGACAAAGGCTGAACCACTGCCTGCGGCGTAACATGTATGCGTTCGCCTTCTTTACCGGTGATATTGGCAAATAGCAGCATTCCCAACCCTGTAACAGCGAGCAGGGTTAAAAACGGCGCAACCAAAAGTCCGGCATAGAAATGCCATCGCCAAACAGTCAAATAACGGCGGTTAGCCTGTTGTTCATTTTGGGAAGTTGGTTTTGTTTCCATATATTCTCTTTATATAATTAAAGCAGACTAATCCTTAAGAATTATTAGCAAGCATTTTAATCAAAACCATTCATTTACGAAACCGTTTTTCAAGCGTAGCTTTGAAATACTTCAATATTTAGTTTGCAGGCCGTCTGAAAAAACAAAATAGACAGAAAACAACACTTTACTGAAAACCCGTTTTAATCATTGCGGTTTCGGCAGAATTTGGTAGAATACAGGCATTACTTATTTATTCATCAAGCCGCCAAGCTTTGGCGGCTTGTATTTTTATTTCCAATCCGGCTCCCGCGCGTGGCCGGATAAAATTTTAAAAGCATCATCATGCTTTCATGGAGAACTCAATGCAAAAAATCCCTTTGACCGTCCGCGGTGCAGAATTGTTGAAACAAGAACTTCAACACCTCAAAAGCGTAGCACGCCCAGAAGTCATCGAAGCCATCGCCGAAGCACGCTCACACGGCGACTTGTCTGAAAACGCAGAATACGAAGCCGCCAAAGAGCGTCAAGGCTTTATCGAAGGCCGTATTGCCGAGCTGGAACACAAACTCTCTATGGCCCACATCATCAATCCTGCCGAAATCCATGCCGAAGGCAAAATCGTATTCGGCACAACAGTAACACTGGAAGATTTGGAAACCGAAGAACAAGTAACCTACCAAATTGTCGGCGAAGACGAAGCAGACATTAAAAAACGCAAAATCTACGTTGGCTCCCCAATTGCCCGTGCCTTGATCGGAAAAGAAGAAGGCGACGTTGCAGAAGTTCAGGCCCCCGGCGGCGTGCGTGAATATGATATTATTTCCGTACAATACATCTAAATAAACTCAAGGCCGTCTGAAAACGTTCTCAGACGGCCTTTTGTTACACCATCACAACTAAAACAGAATTTCCCAAAGAGAAACCAGATGAGTCTGCCCTACAAAATCACTCAAACCGCTGCTGCCATTTGGCTAGGCATGCAACTGACAGCAGGCTATATTGTCGCCCCCATCCTATTCCATCTCCTGCCTAAGATGCTGGCAGGCGAAATCGCCGGCATTTTGTTTGCCATTACCGCAATATGCGGCTTAGTTATTTTTGGCGCAGCCTATGCCTTTTTCAGACGGCAACTGGCCTCCCTCTCTTGGTGGGTTTTGGTACTTTGGCTACTCTTAGCCTGTAATCATCTTTTGGTTACGCCGGTTATCGAGGCGCACAAGTACGGACTGGATAACTGGCTCTTATCCCTAGTAGGCGGAACATTCGGCATTTGGCATGGCTTATCCAGGATTATTTTTTTAATCTGTACGATACTGGCAGCGATGTGCGTATGGAAATGGCCCGGGCCAAACTAAACTGTTTTAATAAAAGGCCGTCTGAAAATAAATCTTTCAGACGGCCCTTCTCATTTTGAAATCACGAATTATCTTAATTACTCAAATACAAGCCATAAAAAATGCCCCGCATATCGCAGGGCATTTTTCACAAACCGATTAAGGTTTAGCGTAACCGTGAACGCCATTGTAAGGAGCTGGGATCCAACCTTCATCAGTAGCAGGCAATTCGCCTTGACCTTCGATAGTTTGGCCTGGAGCAACTTGACGAGTGACAACGCTGCGGATTTTAACATCAACGCGGCGGTCAGGTTCGATACAAGCGATAAGAGCAGCACGTTTCTTAGCTTTAGAAACTTTTTTGCCCAGTTTAGCAACTTCAGCTTCACAAGTAGCAGTCATGCGAGCTTGAGATTCGCCCAGACCTACTGCAGAGATTTTGCTAGAAGCAACGCCATGACCTACCAAATAGTTAGCAACTACGTTAGCACGACGCTCAGACAGAGCTTGGTTGTATTGCTCAGAACCCATGAAGTCAGTGTGACCTTCAACACGTACAGTTTGTACGCTTTCGTTGCTCAGGCGTTGGGCCAAAGCGTCCAGGTTTTCTTGAGCTTCAGGACGCAAGTTATCTTTGTCGAAGCCGAACAGAGTTTTAGTAGACAGAGAAACAGTTTCATCAACATACTCAGGAGCTTGTTGTACAGGAGCAACTGCTTCGCGGTCACCACATTCAACACGGCCTTGGGTAGCTTTGTCGAAGTAGCTGTTTTTCCAGCATTCGCCGTAGTTGTTACGGACGATTTCTTGAGATTGGCTGCTTACGGTGTAACCGTGTTTGGTATGCGCTTCGCTGGCCATTGCGGTGCCAGAGGCAACCAAGGCAACGAACAATGCGCTTAATTTCAGCTGTTTGGTCATTTTATTCCCTCATCAAATTGTTATGCGGCGGACTAGGAAAGCAACCGCTGCAAAGTACCAATATACAGGCCGCAGTATCAAAACAGCGACAAATCGGATATATCAGGTTGCACTATAAAGAAGCGCAAGGCAAACTGTCAATACTCGATGCCTTCAAACAATTATGAAGTGCCTGCTTCCTAGTAGTTAATCATGCCGAAAAATCAATCTTGTGTCATTAATTTAGGGCAAAATCAGACAATTCACCTACCCGAAGTTGTACAAAAACAACAAAATTCCTTTCCCTCTTCCTTCCTGCATTTCCTGTTTTCATATCATTAAAAGATATTTTCATTAAAAACAACCATTTTCAAAACTCGGGGCAAAACTGGGCAAAATATGTTAAATTACAGACCGTTTGTCGCACAAAATCCACAATAACAACGTATCCGATACTGCTACCATGAAACTGCAACAATTACGTTACGCCCTTGAAGTTTACCGGCACAATCTGAATGTCTCCGAGGCTGCCGATGCGCTTTTTACATCCCAGCCCGGCATTTCCAAACAAATCCGCCTGCTTGAAGAAGAATTGGGTATCCAAATTTTTATCCGCAGCGGCAAGCGTGTGGTTTCCGTTTCGCAACCGGGCAAAGCCGTGTTAGAGATTTCGGAACGGATTTTGCGCGATGTACAGAACATTAAAAATATCGGCAGCGAATTTACCGATCATGACAGCGGCTCCCTGACCATTGCCACGACGCACACCCAGGCACGTTATGCATTGCCTAAAATCGTTGCAGAATTTGTGAAAAACTACCCTAAGGTCAATTTGACCATCAAACAAGGCAGCCCTTCCGCTATTGCCCAAATGGTCAGCAGCGGAGAAGCAGATTTGGCAATTATTACCGAACGCATTGACGATCACCCCGAGTTAGGCAAACTGCCCTGCTATGAATGGAACCATGCCGTCATTGTCCCGCACGACCACCCTCTTTTAGACTGCCGCAATCCTTTAAGCCTTGAAAATTTGGCTTCTTTTCCGCTGGTTACTTACGAATTTGCGTTCAACTCCGGCAGCAGCATTGCGCGTACCTTTAATAAAGCGCATATCGAGCAACCTGATGTTGCCTTATCGGCTGCCGATACGGATGTATTGAAAACGTATGTACGCTTAGGCTTAGGCGTGGGTTTGATGGCCAAAATGGCTTACGATCCCGTTGTCGATCAAGATTTGCAGCTGATAGACGCGGCTCACTTATTTGAGCCGTCGCCCACCTGGATAGCCTTGCGCACCGACACTTACCTGCGTGGTTATGCCTATGATTTTATACAGATGTTTGCACCAAAACTGACCCGCGAAGCGGTTGACCGCATTCTGTACACGCCGGTCGTTGAAGACTTTTCAATTTAACATCTAACTATCACTTGCGTAACTTAACAATTATTCTTTAACTTGTGTTAAAAAGGCCGTCTGAACAATTTCAGACGGCCTCAGATTCAGATAGCGTGCGAACAACCGGAAACCATTTTCTTCAAAGTTGTCGCATCTAGGATTTTGATGTGCTTGTGTTCAACCGAAATCAAGCCTTCGTGATGGAATTTGGATAAGGTGCGGCTGACCGTTTCCAGTTTCAGCCCTAAATAGCTGCCGATTTCCTCACGCGACATCCGCAGGATAAAATCGTTGGCGGCAAAACCTCGGGAATAGAGACGCTGAGATAAGTTAAGCAAAAATGCGGCCAAGCGCTCTTCGGCGCGCATATTGCCCAAAAGCAACATCACGCCCTGATCTCGGACAATTTCACGGCTCATCAAGCGGAAAAAGTGAGAGCGCAGGCTGGGAATATCCTGACCGAGTTCTTCAATGTGCGTAAACGGAAGCTCGCATACTTCGCTGTCTTCCAAAGCCACAGCATCACAACTATGAATATGGGAACAAATCCCATCCATCCCGATCAGCTCGCCCGACATAAAAAAGCCGGTTACCTGATCCCGTCCATCCTGGCTGGCGACTGTTGTCTTAAAGAAACCTGCACGGATGGCAAATAAAGAGGTAAACGGCTCGCCGGCGCGAAATAAGTACTCGCCTTTTTTCAGACGGCGGCTTTGACGGATCACCGCATCCAATTGTAAAAATTCGTTAGGCATTAGTCCGACAGGCAAACACAGTTCGCGTAAAGAACATGTGGAACACAAGGTTTTCATTTGATGTGTTGCATTGTGTGTAGCCATAACGCACCTTTAATTTGCTTAGTTCTCTCAATCCCTGATTAAGCCGAATAACTATTGACCCATATCAAAGTCGGCATATCATTATGAGGCATTCTACCAAACTATCGAAATTTTGACTAAAATTTTCCCTAATTTCCTTACTTCATACTACAAGCCCCGACCATGAAAATCATCCCCATCTCAAATAACACCAACACAAACAATGAATTACCGGAATTCGACCGCGAATTGATTGCCAGTTTGCCATCAAGCGGTCCGCGTTATACATCCTATCCGACCGCCGACCGCTTCCATGAAGGCTTTAAAGAAGCCGAATATATCCAAGCTTTAAACCTGCGCAACATGGGCGCGCTCAACAAACCCCTTTCACTCTACATCCACATTCCCTTCTGCAATACCATCTGCTACTACTGCGGCTGCAATAAAATCATTACCAAAGACAAAAGCCGTGCCGATGCCTATATCCAGTATCTGGAAAAAGAAATGGAATTGCTGGCACCGCATTTGGGCGGACGACACCAGCTTGCGCAACTCCACTTCGGCGGCGGTACGCCGACATTCCTAAGCGACGACCAACTCGAACGCGTCTTCGAAATGATCCGCAAATACTTCCAGCTCATCCCCAACGGCGAATACTCCATCGAAATAGACCCGCGCAAAGTCAGCCGCGAGACCGTCCTCAAATTGGGCAAACTCGGCTTCAACCGCATGAGCGTCGGCATTCAAGACTTCGATCCTAAAGTGCAGGCAGCCGTCAACCGTATCCAAAGTTACGAAGAAACCAAAGAAGTCATCGATGCCGCCCGCGAAGCAGGGTTCAAATCCGTCAGTGTCGATTTGATTTACGGCCTTCCGCACCAAAACACCGAAAGCATCAAAACCACCATTGACACGGTCTTGTCCCTCGACCCCGACCGCCTCGCCCTCTACCACTACGCCCACCTGCCGCATATCTTCAAACCGCAACGCCGTATCGACACCAATGTCGTACCCGGCAGTGAAGAAAAACTCGATATGCTGCAATATTGCGTTCAAACCCTGACTGAGCGAGGCTACGTTTTCATCGGCATGGACCACTTTGCCAAACCTGACGACGAGCTCTCCATCGCACTCAAAGAAGGTTTCCTGCAACGAAATTTCCAAGGTTATTCCACCTATGCCGACTGCGACTTGGTGGCGATCGGCGTGTCCTCTATCGGCAAAATCGGCAGCACCTACTCCCAAAACGAGCGCGATATCGATGCCTATTACGCCGCACTCGACGCCGGACACCTGCCCATCATGCGCGGCTACCAGCTCAATCAAGACGACATTTTGCGCCGCAACATCATTCAGGATTTGATGTGCCGCTTCTCGCTCGACTATCGGATTTACGAAAGCGTGTTCGGCATTCCGTTTAGCCGTTATTTTGCAGCCGAACTGGAAGATATGAAGCAACTGGAAACCCTCGGCCTGGTCCGCCTCAAACCGCACGGCCTGACCGTTACGCCGAAGGGACGTTTCCTGATCCGCAACATCGCCATGGTGTTCGACTATCATCTGCGCCATAAAGAAACCAAAGCCAAATATTCACAAACCGTATAAACACTTAGGCCGTCTGAAAGTATGTGTTATATTTCAGACGGCCTTTTTTCACATCAAAAGCAACAAAATGGATCAACCCGATTTCTTCCCCATCCCCAGTCCCTGTATAGGTGTCTGCGAAGCCAATGCCAAAGGTTATTGCAAAGGCTGCCTGCGCAGTCGGGAAGAGCGCTTGTACTGGCTCCAGATGACCGACAGCCAAAAGCATCAAGTCATGCACCTTCTGTCTCTCAGGAAAGCCAAAATCCGCAACCGCAAAATAGAAAAGCCCGACACGGGCGAACAACCGGTTCAAAATCTGCTCGATTTCTAAACCGCCCTCACCACACACACCAAAAGGAAAAACATGAAAAGACTGCTCGCCTGCCTGCTTGTGCCATTGACCGCCCTTGCCCTGGGTGCCTGCAAACCCGCCTCAACTTCACCCGACAGCAAACCTACCGAACTCAACTGGCAGCAGCCCAAACTCACCAGCAATGTTTGGAAAATCAGTAAAGAAGGCCAACCCGATTCCTATCTGCTCGGCACCATCCACATGGGGCAAACCAATCAAACCTTGTCTTCCGATGCCCTCAAACTGTTGCAATCCGCCGACCAACTGACCACAGAAGTTGACGCATTGCCGGACAGCAGTCCGGAAACAAAAAAAATGTATCAAAAATACTTCAAAGAAGTCATGAGTACCGAACCGCTCAGCCGCAAGCTTGGAAAAGCAGATTTCCGTCTTTTACAAGAAATCTATTCACAAAATGAAGAAAGCCGACCCATCGCCAAAATTGCCGACAAACTCCACCCGTGGGCAGCATTGGTTTTTGCCGGCAGCGCATTTCCCCAAGGATATAGCTCAGAAACCGGTGCAGATATGTTGCTGACCAACGCAGCAGTCAATATCAACAAACCGCGTGGTTCATTAGAAAGCTTGGACGAAGTTTCCGCAATCTTCAAAGCACAGCCAGAAGAAACCATGATCAACTTTCTGAAAGCCAGCATTAAAACCAATAAAGAAGAAACCGAAGATGTCAAAAAACTCCATCAAGCTTATTCAGACGGCCGCTTTGAAGAACTCATTCCACTTTTGGAAGAAACCGAACAACGCACCCTCAAACGTGTTGATACTAAGTACGCCAAAGCCATGTACGATTGGCTGAAAAACGATCTCCTGATCCGCCGCAACCAGGCATGGCTGCCTAAAATCCGCAAGCAATCCGCCAAACAAAGCACCATCTTTGCCGTCGGCATTGCCCATTTACCCAGCGAAAAAGGATTAATCGAACTATTGCGTCAAGAAGGCTATCGAGTGACGCCCGAACCCAAAGTCCTGATTTGGCAATAAATCCCAATCCAACAACAAGGCCGTCTGAAATTCTTTCTTTCAGACGGCCTTTATTTAATCTCTATTAAATGAAGCGGTAAGCAATGTTGAGCGCAAAATCAATCGCCCAATGCCGCTACCATCACCGCTTTAATCGTGTGCATCCGGTTTTCTGCCTGATCAAACACGATGCTGGCTTCGCTTTCAAAGACTTCTTCCGTTACTTCCACACCATTCAGGCCGAATGTCTCATAAATCCACTCGCCGACTTTGGTTTTGCGATTATGGAAAGCAGGCAGGCAATGCATAAACTTGACTTGCGGATTTTCCGCCGCCGCCATCAGCTCAGGCGTAACGCGGTAATCTTTCAGCAAATCGATACGTTCCTGCCACGCCTCTTTAGGCTCACCCATGCTGACCCACACATCGGTATGGATAAAATCCACGCCTTTTACGGCTTCTTTCACATTCTCTGTCAACAGAATCCGTCCACCGGTCTCTTTGGCAACAGCCTGCACCGTCTCGATAATGTTTTCAGACGGCCACAGGCTTTTCGGCGCACCGATACGCACGTCCATGCCCAGTTTCGCAGCCAACACCAGCAACGAATTGGCCATGTTGTAACGCGCATCACCGACATAGGCAAACGCAATTTGGTTCAAAGGCTTGTCGCTATGCTCGCGCATCGTCAGTGCATCAGCAAGCATTTGAGTCGGGTGGAACTCGTTGGTCAAACCATTGAACACAGGCACGCCTGCATACTTGGCCAGCTCTTCCACCACATCCTGTCCAAAGCCGCGATACTCGATGCCGTCAAACATCCGCCCTAAAACACGCGCCGTATCCTTAATGCTTTCCTTATGCCCGATTTGGCTGGCAGAAGGCTCCAGATAAGTTACTCCTGCCCCTTGGTCGCGTGCGGCCACTTCAAACGCGCAACGGGTGCGGGTCGATGTTTTCTCAAAAATCAGGGCAATGTTTTTTCCCTGCATCCGCTGCACCTCGTTTCCTGCTTTTTTAGCGGCTTTCAATTCGGCGGCAAGGTCGAGGTAGACGGTGATTTCTTCGGGCGTGAAATCCAAAAGTTTCAGGAAATGGCGGTTTTTCAGGCTCATGTCGTATTTCTCTTTTCTAGCGTGGGCGTTGCCCAACATTTTTCTCCGTGCAGATTTCGTCGGGCTTCCACCGACCTTCTGCTGCTCAATTTTTTAACGTGCGAAGCCTGCCCGAAGCATGGCCCCTTATCCTCTATCAAAACTCAAAACAAGGCCGTCTGAACCTCGCCTCGCTCCAAGGCAAGCAACGATTGTTTGCGGTTCAAACCGCCTGCGTAGCCGGTCAGTTTGCCGTCGCTGCCGATAACGCGATGGCAGGGAATCAGGATAGACACTTTGTTCTGCCCGTTGGCAGCGGCAACGGCGCGAATGGCCTTAGGATTACCCAACTGCTGTGCCTGCTCCTTGTAGCTGCGCGTTTCGCCGTAAGGAATAGTCAGCAACGCATTCCATACCTGCTGCTGAAAGGCCGTGCCTATCGTTTCCAAAGGCGTCGCAAAAACTTTCAGACGGCCTTGGAAGTATAAATCCAATTCTTGGCGCAAAAGTTGCGTTTGCTCATTTTCTTGAAAAATAAACTGTCCGTGCAAAGCTTTTTGGACAGCCGTGATTTCCTGCCCTAGCTGTTTCTGACCGACAAATTCCAGCAGACACAAACCCTTGCCACCGAACACCGCCAACATCTCGCCCAAAGGCGTGGCAAGCGCGGCTGCAGTCAGTTCGTTCGGACTATCCGGATAACGCTTTTCCAACAGTCGGATGGTTCGGCGGGTACGGACATATTCTTCAGGGGCGCAACCGATACTGTCGATAAAATCCTGCTCAAGCTGCTTGGCTTCGTGTCCCGTAAGACGCTCGTGCAGCAAGGCTTCGAAGCCGGTGGAAAAATCGGTTTCCAGTCGCTCGCGGATTTCATTCCACTTTGATGGAAGCGCATCTAAAGAAGGCAGAGTAATCATCTGCATTTACTCCCGATAATCAACAAACCCCAAACGATTACCCGACGGATCAAAAAATTCCACAGCCCATCCGGTACGAATACGGAAAGGTTCACTTAGAAAACGGATATTTCTACCCTGTAACGCCGCATACTTCGCCTGCACATCATCCACTTCAATCCACACAGCAGGTGTCATATTGGGAAATTTATTCCGCTCTTTGAGAATGATGGCAGCTTCTTCTTCACCCACCCGAAAAGCAACCATGCCACTTTCGGAAAAGTCGAATTTAACGGGCAAATCCAGTACATCTTGGTAAAAACGGCAACTGGTAGCCAGATCATCTGTAGGAAAGAAAAAATTATCGTACTTCATCATTATTTCTCCTTATCAACGAGTTGGTATCACAATATCACTTAAGAAAATTGAATGGAATGCCCTATCAATAAAAAGACTTAATAAAAATCTACCTTCCTGAAAATGTGTCCCCGTATCCATTGCCATTCTTATTATGATAAAGAATTGATTGAACCGTCGTAGGATGTTCCTTAAGGTATTGCCTCAATATATGCCGATTTTGGCGGAGTAATAACCTTTCTGTCGTTTTCAGACGGCCTTTTCACTTCAACAAGCGTTTCAACATACCCTCATACACCGCCGACAGCTTCGGAATATCTTCCAAACGTACGTTTTCGTTGATTTGGTGGATGGTCGCGTTGGACGGGCCTAATTCGATGAGTTCTTTGGCAATGGCCTTGATGAAGCGTCCGTCCGAAGTGCCGCCAGTGGTGGACAATTCGGCCTCAACGCCACAAATCTCGGCAATGGCTTCGCGTGCCACGTCGGTCAGTTTTCCTGCCTGAGTCAGGAACGGTTGGCCTGAACAAGACCACTGCAAATCGTATTGCACACCGTGTTTGTCCAAAATGGCGTGGACGCGTTGTTTCAGCCCTTCTTCGGTGGACTCGGTAGAAAAGCGGAAATTGAATTTGACGTTCAGCTCGCCTGGAATCACATTGGTCGCGCCTGTGCCGCCGTTAATATTGGAAATTTGGAAACTGGTCGGCGGGAAGTATTCGTTGCCCTCGTCCCAAACTTCCTGCGTCAGCTCCAGCAAGGCCGGAGCAAAAGTATGCACGGGATTGATGGCCAAATGCGGATAGGCAATATGGCCTTGCTTGCCTTTGACGGTCAGATTGCCCGACAACGAGCCGCGGCGGCCGTTTTTCAACATATCGCCCAATTTATCCACGGCAGTCGGTTCGCCGACGATACAGTAATCAATCAATTCGCCGCGCGCTTTCAACACATCGACGACTTTGGTCGTGCCATCCAGCGCATCGCCCTCTTCGTCCGAAGTAATCAGGAGCGCAATGCTGCCTTGATGATCGGGATGTTCGGCAACGAAACGCTCGCAGGCGGTAACGAAACAGGCAATGCTGGTTTTCATATCCGCTGCACCGCGACCATACAAACGGCCTTCACGCTCGGTCGGTTCAAACGGAGGCGAATCCCATTTTTCAACAGGACCTGTCGGCACGACGTCGGTATGTCCGGCAAAGCAGAACACCGGAGCCTGTGTACCGCGGCGCAACCAAATGTTTTTGGTGTCGCCGAAATGAAGCTCTTCTACGGCAAAACCGATTTTTTGCAGGCGTTCGGCCAGCAGTTGTTGGCAATTTTGGTCATCCGGTGTAACGGACGGGCGGGAAATCAACGCTTTGGCGAGTTCTAGGGATTGGGTTTCGGTCATTGTGTTCACTTTGAAAAACAGGCCGTCTGAAACGTTCTGAATATGATTTTCAGACGGCCTTGAGTTTATTTAAAGATACTGAATGGGCAGTTTGTCTTTCTGCGTCCTGAGTTATTTTCCATGACAAGCTTCATACAGCGGCAGTAAGTCTTCCACTGTTTCCACTATCCATTTCGCGACATCCTGCTTGCCCAAATCATCGCGTTCGATGTGTTTGCCGATACAGAAGAAATCTTTGTCGTCTCGAAGCTTTCTATCGCCGTCGCTTTGTTGGGCAACGGTACGATAATCGTCATATTCACTTTCCGCACCGTGCCACATATCGAAGGAAGCGTATTTTTCAGTATCAAAATTATCCAGCCAGCGGTTGTAATCAGGCAACGCAATAGGGGAAACATCGGCTTTATAGCAGTGCCAATCCAAGCTGACGCTCAAACGGCGGCGGTTGAGCAAAATCGATAAAATTGCTGCGGAATTTTTATATTGTTCGTATTTGAAATAGGCAAAGAAATGGGCGCGGACCTGCCAGCCGTTACACCAGCGTTCGATATGCGGCGGCGCAAACGGCGCACCCAATTCGGCGGCAACCTGCTGGATCAGCTGCTGCCATACCTGCCAGTTTTCTTTATAGTCGGCCTTAATTTGCGGAATACTTTCAGGCTGGTATTTTTTAAGCTGGGAAAATTGGAAAAAGGGAATATTGAACAAATCGCAACTTTTTGGGGTCAGCATAATATATCCTTGAGACGATTGTTTCAGACGGCCTTATTTGCGGCGGCGTGCAGCCATAATTTCGCCGATTTCGGTCAGTTTTTCCTTGGGGATAAAGGTTTTGCCCATATCAAACAGCGGCTCTTCAATCGCCAGATGAACATCATATCCTGCGACAAAGCGTTTGAACGCTTCCGCATCAGGAACATAGGCGTTGTCTGCTTCGAGTTTGGCAAATTCGGCGGATACTGCCGCCCAGTTGTTGTGCAGGCTGACATGTTGGCGCAACAGCTCGTCAACGCTTTCTTGAGCTTGCGGCGCATATTGCAATAGAAGCGGGAAGAAATTTTCTTCTTCGTCTTCATGGTGCAACGGCGCGGCAACATTAAAATATTGGGCAATCTGGCGGATGGTTTGCAAAACGATTTGATTGCAGCCGTTTTCGGCAATATAGTCCGACAACATGGCAACCTGGCTGCAGAAACGGCGCACTTTACCATGACAGGCGTACAACATTTCAATGGGTTCGGCAAAAGTAACGCTTTTGGTTTCAAACGGATTCATGGTTTTGAGGTTTTATTCTTAAATTAATGTTTCCAGATTATAACAAAACAGCCTGCGCAAGGCAGGCTGTCTGTTTTCAAGCTTAAAGCGGATTAGTCAACCAAAGTAACTTTACCGTTCATCAAAGCACCGTGACCTGGGAAGGTACAAGCGAATTTGTATTCGCCGCCGGCCAATTTAGCAGGATCCAGAGTCAGGGAAGCTTCTTCGCCGCCGCCAACCAGTTTGGTGTGGGCAACAACGCGTGCGTCGTCAGGTTTAACGTAGTCAGTTGCAGCAGCACCGGCACCGTCTTTGAAAATACCGTCCATGTCTTCGGCTTTACCGATGACGATGTTGTGACCCATGCTTTCTTTAGGTTGGGTACCGGTGTGTTTCAAAGTGATGGTGAATTCTTTACAAGCTTTGCTTACTTGGATTTCTTTAGTGTTGAACTGCATAGCGTCGTTGGCTTCAACAGTAGTCGCGCAGTTGCCGGCAGCAGGAGCGGCGGCAGCATCGGCCGGAGCAGCTTCAGATGCAGGAGCAGCATCGGCAGGTGCAGTAGTTTCTGCAGGAGCAGCTTCAGAAGCAGCGGAAGCAGCAGGTGCTTCAGCAGGTTTTGCAGCTTCTTGAGAGCATGCAGCCAAGCCGATAACGGCAGCGGAAATCAGAGCCAGATAAGCTTTCATTGATGTATCTCCTAATGATGAGAGTCTTGTTAAGTTCTATTAATAGAACCCGCGCGAATATATTAACAAAGGCAAATGCCAGACTTAAACTTATTTCACGCAGAACGATAAGAAATTCAGGCGTTATTTTGCTACAAACTTCACACGAAATCAAAGTTTCAGGCCAAGTTTACATCAGTTTACCTAAAAGAAAACAGTTACTGTTTAGGTCGTATTTCTTTAGTATTAGATGCTATCAGTCAAATGAAATAAGTTTTAACATTTATTAACCATAATCTCATTTGGCATGATTTTATCGGCTGTGTTTGCGTACCAATTCTGCCAATGCAGCTGCCAATTCGGGATGCCTGCCTTCCAATTTGGCCGCAGCCGCATCGAAGCTGTCCAAAGCGGCCTCGCTCAATCGCAAGCTGTTGGTTTTTGGCTGGGACGGAGGTTTGGGGATCACCCTGACCGCCACTTCCCGTATTCCGTCGTGCAATGCTTGCAACTTGGGCAACATGGCGGGCAGGATCATTTTCAAACGCGAAGCAGCCATATTGTTGGCGGCCAGCAAAACCAGTCTTCCGTCTTCAACACAGGCCGTCTGAAAATGCGGATGCAGGTTGACCGGCAAAACCGTTTTGATTTTTGCATCCAATTTCCGCCATTGTTGCGATTGTTGCAACAAGCCCTCCAATAAGCGGTCGCGCTTGCCCAATTGTGCTAAATCCATATATTTCAGACGGCCTTTCAGTAAATTAACCAAACCATTACAATTGAAATACGGCAAAACCGCCTTTATTTCAAACAGCATTACCGCGTTATACAAGCGCTTGTGTTAAAATCCCAATTTCGCCCACTATTATATCAAGGCGCAGGAATTATTCATGCTGACAAACATTGCTAAGAAAATCTTCGGCAGCCGCAACGACCGCCTGCTGAAACAATATCGTAAATCCGTTGCTAAAATCAATGCACTCGAAGAACAGATGAAAGCGTTGAGCGACGCGGATTTACAGGCCAAAACCGCCGAATTCAAACAACGCCTCGCTGACGGACAAACGCTAGATGATATTTTGGTTGAAGCCTTTGCCGTCTGCCGCGAGGCATCCCGCCGTGTATTGGGCATGCGCCACTTCGATGTACAACTGATCGGCGGTATGGTCCTGCACCATGGCAAAATCGCCGAAATGCGTACCGGTGAAGGTAAGACATTGGTGGCCACCCTTGCCGTTTACCTGAATGCATTGTCAGGAAAAGGTGTACACGTCGTTACCGTCAATGACTACCTCGCCTCCCGTGACGCGGGCATTATGGAGCCGTTGTACAATTTCTTAGGATTGAGTGTCGGCGTGATCGTAGCCGATTTGCAACCTTTCGAACGCCAAACCGCTTACGGTGCCGACATTACTTACGGTACCAACAACGAATTCGGCTTCGACTACCTGCGCGACAATATGGTGACCGACCAATACGACAAAGTTCAGCGCGAATTGAACTTTGCCGTTGTCGACGAAGTGGACTCCATTTTGATCGACGAAGCGCGTACGCCGCTGATTATTTCCGGCCAGGCAGATGACAACATCCAGCTCTACCGCGTGATGGATGCCGTTCCGGCCCACCTTATCCGCCAAGAAACCGAAGAAGGCGAAGGCGATTACTGGGTAGATGAAAAAGCACACCAAGTTATTCTGAGCGAAGCCGGTCACGAACACGCCGAGCAAATCCTGACCCAAATGGGCTTATTGCAGGAAAACGACTCGCTCTACTCTGCCGCCAATATTTCCCTGATGCACCACCTCATGGCGGCATTGCGTGCGCACACCCTGTTCCACAAAGACCAACACTACGTCATTCAAGACGGAGAAATCGTGATTGTGGACGAGTTCACAGGCCGTCTGATGGCCGGCCGCCGTTGGTCCGAAGGCTTGCACCAAGCCGTTGAAGCCAAGGAAGGCGTAGAAATCAAACGCGAAAACCAAACGCTTGCATCTATTACCTTCCAAAACTACTTCCGCCTGTACAGCAAACTGTCCGGCATGACCGGTACGGCCGACACCGAAGCCTTCGAGTTCCAAAGCATTTACAACCTCGAAACCGTCATCATCCCGACCAACCGTCCGGTACAACGCAAAGACTTCAACGACCAAATCTTCCGCTCGGCCGAAGAAAAATTTGAAGCCGTTGTCAAAGACATTGCTGAATGCCACAAAAACGGCCAACCGGTTTTGGTCGGCACCACCAGCATCGAAAACTCCGAACTGGTTTCCCGTTTGTTACACGAAGCCGGTCTGCCGCACAACGTTCTGAACGCCAAAGAACACGAGCGCGAGGCATTGATTGTGGCCCAAGCCGGTAAAGTCGGCGCAATTACCGTTGCCACCAACATGGCGGGCCGCGGTACCGATATTGTCTTGGGCGGCAACCTCAAACATCAAATCGAAGCCATCCACGCCGATGAAACTCTGAGCGAACAGCAAAAACAAGCGCAAATTTCCGCCCTTGAAAGCGGCTGGCAAACCGAACACGACCAAGTTGTGGCCGCAGGCGGTTTGCACATTATCGGTACGGAACGCCACGAAAGCCGCCGTATCGACAACCAATTGCGCGGTCGTGCAGGCCGTCAGGGTGACCCAGGCTCTAGCCGTTTCTACCTGTCGTTTGAAGACCCATTATTGCGCCTCTTTGCTCTCGACCGTGCCGCCGCCATCCTCAACCGCCTGGCACCCGAGCGCGGCGTTGCCATCGAACACGGCCTGCTGACCCGTCAAATCGAAGGCGCGCAACGTAAAGTCGAAGGCCGCAACTTCGATATGCGTAAACAGGTTTTGGAATACGATGACGTTGCCAACGACCAACGTAAAGTGATTTACCATCAACGTAACGAAATCCTGACGACTAAAGACGTCAGCGATTTGACTCGCGAAATCCGCGCCGACGTTATCAGCGACTTGGTTGATTACCACATTCCGCCTGACAGCATGGAAGAGCAATGGGACATTCCGGCACTTGAGCACCAACTTGCCGCCGATTTCCGCCTGCATGTCGATATTAAAGGCTGGCTGAAAGAAGACAGCACTTTGGACAACCAAGACATTAAAGAGCGTCTCATCAAACGCATCGAAGACGAATATGCTGAGAAAGTCGAATTGGTCGGCAAACAAGCCATGTCGGATTTCGAACGCAACGTTATGCTGCAAGTTATCGACAACCAATGGCGCGAACACCTCGCCGCCATGGACTACCTGCGCCAAGGCATTCATCTGCGCAGCTATGCTCAGAAAAATCCGAAACAAGAATACAAACGTGAAGCTTTCATCATGTTTGAAAACCTGTGGCGCAGCATCAAACAAAACATTGCCGCTTTGCTGACTGCCGTTCAAATCGAGCGCAACAGCGAATACGACCACACCGCCGCACAAAGCGTCAGCGATGTTCAAACCGTCCACTCCGACGCGCCCGATATGGAAGAATTGCTCGGCCAATCGCAAACCGATTTGGTGACCGAAGCATTCGATCCTGACGGTACCGACTTCAGCCCTGAAGCGCTTGCACAAAACGGCCTGATTGTTCACCGCAACGATCCTTGCCCTTGCGGCAGCGGCCTGAAATACAAACAGTGCCACGGTAAATTGAACTAAGCAGTCAATTCAAAAGGCCGTCTGAACAATGAAACGAGAATCTTTGATTTCGTTCTCACGTCTGTTCAGACGGCCTGAGAATTATCCAAACAAAAAATTTCCAAACCCAATTTCAAAAGAGTATCCCTATGGCAGGCAATACTTTCGGACAAATCTTTACCGTTACCACTTTCGGCGAAAGCCACGGCGCAGGCTTGGGCTGCATCATCGACGGCTGTCCGCCCGGATTAGAATTGAGCGAAGCGGATATCCAATTTGACCTTGACCGCCGAAAACCCGGCACCAGCCGCCACGTTACCCAACGCCGCGAAGCCGACCAAGTCGAAATCCTCTCCGGCGTATTCGAAGGCAAAACCACCGGCACTCCTATCGCCCTCCTGATCCGTAATACCGACCAACGCAGCAAAGACTATGGCAATATCGCCACCAGTTTCCGTCCCGGCCATGCCGATTACACCTACTGGCACAAATATGGCACACGCGACTACCGCGGCGGCGGTAGAAGTTCCGCCCGCGAAACCGCCGCACGTGTTGCCGCGGGAGCAGTCGCTAAAAAATGGCTGAAAGAAAAATTCGGCACGGAAATTACCGCCTACGTCACCCAAGTCGGTGAAAAAGAAATCCAGTTTGAAGGTTACGAATATATTTCCCAAAATCCTTTTTTTGCCGCCAACCAAAGCCAAATTGAGGACTTGGAAAACTATATGGACAGCGTACGCAAAGCATTGGACTCTGTCGGCGCAAAACTGCATATCGAAGCGGCTAACGTCCCCGTCGGCTTGGGCGAACCGGTTTTTGACCGCCTCGATGCAGAAATTGCCTATGCCATGATGGGCATCAATGCCGTCAAAGGCGTAGAAATCGGCGCAGGTTTTGATAGCGTAACGCAACGCGGCAGCGAGCATGGCGACGAGCTCACACCTCAAGGTTTTCTATCCAATCACTCAGGCGGCATCTTGGGCGGCATCAGCACCGGGCAAGACATTCATGTGAATATTGCCATCAAACCGACCAGCTCCATCGCCACACCGCGCCGCAGCATCGATATAGAAGGCAATCCTGTCGAGCTTGCCACACACGGCCGCCACGACCCCTGCGTCGGATTACGCGCTGCTCCGATTGCCGAAGCCATGCTGGCATTGGTCTTGATTGACCACGCCTTACGCCATCGTGCACAAAATGCCGATGTACAGGTCAATACACCGGACATCGCCAAACTGGGAAAATAACCGTTTATTTCTGAATATTCTCAGAAAAATTTAGCCAAATCACAGTCTTTATACTACAATAGCACCTTATTGCCGTATGAAGAAAATACGGATTTAGATTAGAGGAATACAACCGCAATGGCACAAGAAACCGCTTTGGGCGCTGCGCTGAAATCTGCCGTCCAAACCATGAGCAAGAAAAAACAAACAGACATGATTGCCGACCACATTTACGGCAAATATGATGTGTTCAAACGATTCAAACCGTTGGCTGTCGGCATCGACCAAGATTTGGTTGCCGCCCTGCCCCAATACGACCCTGCACTGATTGCACGCGTACTGGCCAACCACTGCCGCCGCCCACGCTATCTGAAAGCCTTGGCCCGTGGCGGCAAACGTTTCGACCTGAACAACCGCTTCAAAGGCGAAGTCAGCGCAGAAGAGCAAACCATCGCCCAACAGCATCCTGCCGTTCAACAGGCATTGGCTGCACAAGCCGAACGCCAAGCCGCTAAAGCTGCCGCTGAAGCAGAAGTGGCTCCTACTCAAGCTGAGGAGACCAACAACGCTGCTGAATAATGTTCAGACGGCCTGTTATAGCTTGTTCTAAATAAAGACCCCGATTCAATGACTTTCTTTAATGTCGTTGAATTGGGTTTTTTATTGCCTTAACCTTATAGTGGACTGATTAAAAATAGCTTTGTTTGCCCTCACCAAACCAAGTTTTGAAACCAAAAATCTTTTCTAAAATATTCCCAATAAGGTATTTCTCTATCACCTTGATTATTCTTGTATCAGTTCAAACATTGAAAAGCATGATTTATGCATCGTTAAAACAAACTAAAATCTATCCTTTACAAAAATAAGCAAAGGCCGTCTGAAATCTATCTTTCAGACGGCCTTTTTCAATCAAGTAGTCTTAAAACACGGCCTGCAAAACCAAATAGCTGACAACAGACAAAACGGCAGCAGCAGGCAAGGTAATGACCCAAGCAAGGCCGATCGGTTTCATCAATTTCCAGTTGGCATTGCGGTTAACCAAGCCGATACCCAAAACGGCACCTACCAAGATATGGGTACTGGAAACAGGCAAGCCCATAAATGATGCGGCCATCACAACGGCGGCGGCAGAAAGCTCTGCAGAAAAACCTGACGCAGGGTGCATTTCCGCCAAGCTGGTCCCTACGGTTTTAATCACTTCTTTACCAACAAACCACAAACCGACGATCAAAGCGATACCGAAAGTCAACATAGCAATCGGCGGCACGGCGTTTTGAGCAGTAATGCTGTTGGTACGCAGCACATCCATAATCGCGGCAAACGGACCAATCGCATTGGCAATATCGTTCGCACCATGGCTGAATGCGAAACCGCAAGCGGTAAATACCTGCATCCATGAGAACATTTGGAAAGTCGATTTATCCAAATCTTTGCGTTTCAAACTTTTGGCAAATACAAACGTACCCATCCAAATAGCCGCACCGATCATGAAAATGGTCAGGAAGCTGTTGACATTGCTCATGCCCAAATGCAGATTTTTCAGACCTTTGAAAATCAACATGGCCGCAATCATCATACCGCCGACAGAAGCAATAAACGGCACCCAGGAATGCAGGGCTTTGTAAGAATCCACTTCACCCTTACGGCTGTCAAAGCGGTACAGGCCGCGATAATACTCAGACTGCAACTCTTCGGGATCAAAGTCCGGCTCATCATAAATTTGGGCATCGTGCGCCATTTTGGTGGCGTATTCGACTTTTTCAGATTCACTTAAGGCCTCAAAAAACTGGCGGTGCTCTTCTTTATAGGCTTTCTTCTCCAGTTTGATGCCTTTCAGCGTATTGCCGGCCCAAGAGTTGTAATCCAAAACATTTTTCTTAATTCGTGAAAACAACAGATAGGAAACGATGCCGCCCAAAACCGGGGACAAAATCCAAGATAAGGCAATCTCGCCCAATTTATCCCACTGAATCAATGCAACGGAATCTACGCCGTTTAACGTCGCCATGCACAATGCACTACCGACAATACCGCCGATAATGGCATGCGTTGTCGAGACAGGAAGGCCTTTGTGCGACGCAAAAAGCAGCCACAATGCCGCAGCCAAAAGCGCAGACATCATAATAAAGACAAACTGCATCGGATCCAAATGCATCGCATTCAAATCGACAATACCCTTGCGGATGGTATCTGTCACCTCGCCGCCGGCAATCACTGCGCCGCTGACTTCAAATACTGCCGCAATCAGCAAAGCTTGCGGAATGGTCAATGTGCCGGAGCCGACACTTGTACCAAAAGAGTTGGCAATATCGTTACCGCCCACATTAAACGCCATGAAGACGCCGAAAAAGGTGGCAAGGATAAACAGGCCGGAGTGGTTGTAATGGGTATAACCCAGGCCCCAATAAATAAAATAGCCGACCATGCTCACAAGCATAGCGGCGAAAGCCGTATTAATCAGCTTCAAGTTCGCACTCGACTGAGTTTGAGCCATGGAAAGTTTCCTTTTGGAAAACATGTTGAGTCGCGCTATTTTAACCTCTTTGTAATCTTTCTTGCACCAACTATTTACATTAAACGCCGAAATTCCCGTAAAAACGTCAAAAGGCGTTAAAATGTCATTTTACCTTCCCTTTCTGTAACCGAAATGCAACCCCAATACTATATCGGCATCATGTCCGGAACCAGCATGGACGGTGCCGATGCCGTACTGATTCAAATGCAGGGCAAACAATGGCAACGCGCCGTCGCCCACAGTTTTCTACCCTATTCAGACGGCCTGCGCCAAGAATTGTTGGCACTGCAAGACATAGGCGAAAATGAATTGCATAGAAGCAATATCCTGGCGCAAACACTCAGCCGCCTATACGCCCAAACCGTACAGCAACTGTTGACAGAGCAAAACCTGTCTGCCAAAGACATTGCCGCAACCGGCTGCCACGGACAAACCATCCGCCACGCGCCTGAACACGGTTACAGCATTCAACTGGTCAACCTCTCGCTTTTAGCCGAGCTGACCGGCATTTTCACGGTCGGAGACTTCCGCAGCCGCGACCTTGCCTGCAACGGCCAAGGTGCGCCCCTCGTCCCAGCCTTTCACGAAGCACTGTTTCGAGATGCGAATGAAACCCGAGCCGTACTCAATATTGGCGGCATTTCCAATATCAGCATCCTCCCGCCCGACAGCCCTTCTTTCGGCTTCGATACCGGCCCCGGCAATATGCTGATGGATGCATGGATGCAACATATTTGGCAGCAGCCTTACGACAAAAACGGGGAAAAAGCCGCACAAGGCGAAATCCTCCCTGACCTGCTCGCTTCCCTGCTCGACCATCCTTATTTCAGCCGCCCTTATCCCAAAAGCACAGGCCGAGAGTTGTTTTCCCTAAGCTGGCTTCAAGGCCGTCTGAAAGGTGATGAAAAGCCGGAAGACGTAATGCGCACATTGGTCTTTTATACTGCACAAACCATTTTTGATGCGACCAAACAAGCTGCCCCGGCGATTCATCATCTTTATATCTGTGGTGGTGGCATCCGCAATCCGGTGTTAATGCAAGACTTAGAAACCCTGTTTTCTCCCGACACCCAATTGCACAGCACAGCCAAGCTCCATCTTGACCCACAATGGGTCGAAGCCGCCGCTTTTGCCTGGCTTGCCGCCTGTTGGTGCAATCAAATTCCAAGTAATCCCCACCATGCAACCGGCGCACATTCACACCGGATTTTAGGCTCTGGACATTACGGTAACTAAAGTCGGATAAATAAAAAGGCCGTCTGAACATTTTCAGACGGCCTTTACCATACTAACTCTTCACTTATTCCTCTTCCGGCAAACGGTTGATTTTCACACGGGCAATCCGTTGTCCGTCTTTTTCAACCACTTCAAAACGCCAACCGTGATAATCGATGAAATCGCCCACATCAGGAATACTTTGCAACTCTTCCATAATCAAGCCGGCAACGGTATGAAAGTCAACGTCTTCCTCTTGGGCAGGCAAATTTAATTGAGAAGCCAATTCCACATACTCCAATGCACCATCCACAGACAGCGTTTCATCCTGACTGGCTGGAGCAGCTTCTTCTTCCTCACGCTCGAATTCCTCGGGGAATTCCCCGGCAATGGTTTCCAACAAATCTTTCATGGTCACCATACCCAACACTGCACCAAACTCATCCACCACCAAGGCATAATCCGCGCTGCTTTGACGGAACAATTCAATCGCATTCAATGCCGTCGTACTGTCCGGCAAAATCAACGGCTGGCGCAAGGCCGTCTGAATATTGATTTCTCCCGATTCAAGCAGCTGGTTCAGCAAATCTTTTTTACTGATATAGCCCAAAGGCTCATCTACACCTGCCTTACCGACAACCAACAAACGGCTATACGGCGTATTTTTCAACTGCGCATTTTGCTCTTCCCGACTTTGGGAAATATCCAATTTCTCAATTTCCCGACGCGGAATCATCACACCCATAATCGGACGCTCCGCCAAAGTCAGCACGCTGCGAATCATGGATTTTTCGTTTTCTTCAAAATGCTCGTCATCGCCGCCGTTATCGCCTGCTTTTGCCAAAATGCTTTCGCGGATACCCATCATGCCCAACACATTTTCAGCGGTGCGCTTACGCCAAGAAGTGCTGATGTAGTCATTTTTGCGGGCATTCTTTTGCGAAACCTGATTAAACAGTTCGATCAAAATCGAGAAGCCGATCGCCGCATACAAATAGCCTTTCGGAATATGGAAATGGAAGGCTTCCGCAATCAGGCTGAAACCAATCATCAACAAGAAACCCAAACACAACATCACTACGGTCGGATGCTTGTCCACAAAGGCGGTCAACAGTTTGCTGGCGGAAATCATCACCGTCATCGCCACAACCACTGCACCCATTGCCACCACAATATGATCCACCATCGCCACTGCCGTAATAACAGAATCGATAGAGAAAACCGCATCCAAAATCAAGATTTGCGCCACAACACCCCAAAAAGAAGAATGCTTCTTCTGCCCTTCAGCAACCGCAAATTGATTGTGGCCTTCAAGGCGTTCGTGCAGCTCGGTAGTCGCTTTATAAAGCAGGAAAATACCGCCGGCAAACATAATCATGTCTTTACCGGAAATCTCCAAGCCGCCCAGCTCAAACAAAGGACGCGTCAGCGTCATGATGTGCGCCATAAAGCCCAGCATGAAAATCCGAATAACGACAGCCAAACCCAAGCCCGTTATCCGCGCCCTATCCCGTTGCGACGGTTTGACCTTGTTTGCCAAAATTGCTACGAAAACAAGGTTATCAATACCTAAAACAACTTCCAAAACCAGAAGCGTGGCAAAGCCTATCCAAGTATGCGGCTCGGCCAACCAACTGAAATCCATAATGATTGCGTTCCTTTAAAATACAAAAAGGCAGCCGTTCCGCTTAAAACGGACAGACTGCCAAATTTCGGGCATAAATAAAGGGAAAGAAGCGGTATAACAACTACTCTGCTCTGCGTCTTTCATGAAAAATTTATGCCCCGGTCAAAAATAATGGCAAACAGTTTATCAGTTTGACGAAAGAAAGGCAAAGTCCGACAGCATATTTTCTTTTAAAAACAGTCTACAGCTGCCAACAAATCACTTTTTCCAGCGTTAACAAAAGGAATCGGTCGATATATTTGGTGATTATGGTTTGTTCGGTTTGCTGAAAGAAGATTCTTATAAGAAATCCCCTAAATGCCTGAGTGAAAATTTATTTTTTTTACCAAGGTCTCAAACCGTCTAAAAAATTGGGATTTTTTCAGACGGCACGGTTTATATAGACAATAATTTTCTTAGAAAATATAACGATTATATTCTTTCAGAAATTACGGATATACTTAATCTCCATACAGTTAAAGTAATTAATCTGCCATCTAAATAAGAATATTCTAATTGAAGAGCATCATCTTCAAAGCAAATATTTCCAGCTGTAAATGTATTGCCATCTAGCCTACCTGTTATCTTATATTGTGCACTATCACCTATTCTTTCAAAAGGAATAATAACAGATTCATCTGTATTAACCTCTTCCAATATAAACTCATCAATAATGAAATAGTCAAGTTCCACATTGTAAACTTTATTCACTTCAATAGCCATTGGACAACAATTAAGGAAACAATATAGATCGTTATTTTCTATAGAAAAATATGCAAATTCCTCAATTATTTCATCCATTTTTTTTAGCTTTGCTGAGTAAATCATTTTTAACCTTTCATAAATTATTTTACTTCATAAATTGTTTTATCTTTTGGATTGCTACGATTTATAGATCTTCAAAAGTCTTTTCCACTTTTCACATGGATGGTTGTGATGTAACCTTGATGATTTGTTCCTATAAAGGCTGATGAATTAAGTGTAATCATTTAATCAATTATCATCAAAATATCTTAAAATATTAACCAATAGATAAAATAAAAACCACCATACAAGATGGTGGTTTTCAAATCTGGCTCCCCGACCTGGGCTCGAACCAGGGACCTGCGGATTAACAGTCCGTCGCTCTACCGACTGAGCTATCGGGGAATTAAAGATGAAATTATATAGAAAATATCAGAAGCCTGTCAAGCAACAATCTATATAAAAACAAAAATATTTTTATATCTTTTTAATTTATAAAACTTTTATAAGATTTCAGCAATTTGTTTGGCCGCACGTTTCGCATCCAACAAAATCAAACCCAATTTACCGCTTTCTTTTGCCATCAATGCCAACACTGCATTTTCACCCGCCTGACTCAGCAAAATATAGCCATTTTTACCTTTAACCATTACCTGATCCAACTCACCGCAAGCCAACTCGTGTACGGAACGATTACCCAACGCCAAAAGCGTTGCCGACATCGCACCTACACGGTCTGCATTCAGGTGGGAAGGCAGCATAGTTGCGATTGGCAGGCCGTCTGTAGAAATAACTGCAGAAGCAGTGATATCCGCAGAGGTATTGTTCAAATCGCTTAATACAGAGATTAATAGTTGTTGCATAGTCGCTCCATTCTAAAATAAATATCGGTCAGGCAAAAATCAACGGCTGCCGTATCGGTGGTACAGCACTTTAACCAAAGTAACAAAAGCCTCTTTATTTAAATCAGGCATGCCGCCAATTACCAAAATCAGTTTGGTCATGCCAATATACAGCGGGAAAAAGGTCAATTCACTTTGACCTGAAGGATCGCAAATACCCCATGCGCTATTATTGATATGCAGGTTATTGCGGATCAAAAGACGGTGATTGTCTTCCATTTTGGCTACTTCGCTCGCCAAAAGACCCAATTCTTCTGCTGCCTCATGATGGAAATTGGCATTGGCAAAATACAAACCGTTTTCATCAGCCAACAAAGCTTTGCCAGAATTCGACAACTGTTCCAACAATGTCGGTAATTGTTCGTCAGTCAGATGGATGTCCTCTGTGCTGATTTCCTCATCTCCGTACAAAAACTCCAAGCGTTGGAGGCGATACAACAGGTTTAAAGCGGTATTGATATCGCTGGTGTCTGCCCACGCCAAAAGTTTTTCACTGCTGATGGTTTCAGACGGCTCTGCGCGCAACAAACCATACAATAAAGTTCTGCTGGCGCTGGGCGTATCGCTTGAAACGGCATAATACGCACCTGCCGGTGTAATCTTAGGATATAAATTTGATTGTAAAGAGAGTGTCGCTTCCATCTTATACCTCTAATCCGGGATCAATTGAGAACAACATGGCAGTAACCAATTGTTTTACATCGTCTTCTCGACGTGCATCAATCTCAAAAACCGGTACATTAAAATTATTCTGTGCTAAATATTTTTGATAAACATCTACGCTTGGCAAGGAGCGGATATCCATCTTCGTTACCCCTACAACCAAAGGCGCTTTTTTCAGCAACTCTCGGAACGCATCCAAGAAGAATTGCAAGTCTTTCAATGGGTTGCTTCTTGTATTATCCAAAAGAAGTACCAAGCCCATGCTGCCTTGGCTCAGAATTTCCCACATGAAATTAAAACGCTCCTGACCAGGCGTACCATAAAGATGAACCTTGGTTTCCTCATCCAAATGAATGACACCGTAGTCCATTGCCACAGTCGTGTACCCCTTGCGGACAAGTGTCATATCGGATGCGAATGCATCGGTTTGAACCGGCGGTTCATCAGATAAAGCTGAAATTGCAGTGGTTTTACCTACGCCAACAGGACCGGTAAAGATAATTTTATTTTCTTTCATGACGTGTCCTTTACGATTTACCCAGCAACTTACGCATCAGGCGTTGCAACAGGCCGCGAGGTTGTTCTTTAGACGGACCGGCAACTTTTTGAGCCTCTTTGCTCATTGCTGTTTCAGGTACGTCTTTGCTATTCACATCAATCTGTTCATTCAAGGAAGGCGTATTATTCGCATCTGTTGCAAACTCTGTATCTGTCGCCAAAAAGCCTGTTATATATGTTGCCGATAAATAATTCAAAATATCAGGCATCTCTAATGGCATGACTTTATAAAGAACATTCAGATTAACGGATGTCTTCGTCAGAAATGCCGACAGACGCATAGATTCCGGAACATGCGCCAAACGGGTTAAGTTTGGCCAACGCTTGAGCGTAAAGACAGTTTGCGGCGTCATCGGATAAATCAGACGGCCTGATGCAGTCCAAATAGCCATCTGCCACAAGCATGACATAATGGTAACCTTGGCTTTCTCTTTCCATTGCGGATTATCAGGCACAGCCTTACACACAACTGCCAAGTTATCGTTTTTACACAATTTCTCCAGCTCATTGGCACTGACTGTCAGCAGTACACGTTGAATGCTGGGAAACACGATCAATATCGGCTTGCCTTCATGCAAGACGGCAATATCTTGGTGTCCTTGACTGGCAAATTTCAGCGCACCCAACAAGCCTTTATTTGGATTAAATCGGCGAATGGTGGCTTTTCTTGCGCCATCGGAATTTGATTGTCCTTTATTCTCTTCAGCCGCTTGTTGTTCAGACGGTTCAAAAACATTCCCGCCCTGAGCCAGGCTGCGCAAAACAGGAAACAAGGTATCGAATTTAACCGGCTTGGCCAAATAAGGAGTCGTTACGGTTGGCAATTCAGAAGAAAACATCGCCACAGGTACTTCCGGATAAGTTTTCTTCGACTCTTTCCAAGCTTCTACACCTGCCGGCGTATCGGTATCAACCAATACCAAATCCGGTTTTTCATCAGAATCAAGAGAAACGATGACGTAATTCGTCGTATTGTGCATTTTAAATGCCATACGGAATACCGCCTGCTGTTGCTCACCCATCTCCTGTAACATAACCCGTATGGTTTTAATTTTTGGTAAATGATTATTCATTACTCGTACTTTCTACGATTATCTTATTTTTTTGAATATTGGTTCATTCGTTGCAAGAGACGGCTCATTGCCAAGACAACCTCTTCAGGCAGGCTGACAACACGCTCGCGCAACAGGCGCAGGAATTGTTCTAAACGTCCCCAGTCTTCGACGCGTTCGTACAAATCAAACAAGATGATGTACAGCTGCGATTCTTGAGGATACTGTAAAACAGCTTGTTCCAGAGTGCTGATAGCCAAATCCAACTGACCGTAAGCCAACAGAGATTCCACTTCTTTCAGAGCTTCATCGGCAGGTGAAGAGCTTGCGCTGATGACAGAAGAATCTTTTTGAACCAAATCGCGATATTTGGCTTTCATCTGCAAAGAACTTGGCTGAATATAACCGCGCTTCAAACCAATCTCTTTAATTTGCTGTTCAGACGGCCCTTTTTCCAAATCATCAAAAATTTCGTGATAACCAAGGCTATAACCCCAACCAAGCATACGTTCTTTTACTTGACGGCCATATTGCCCCAAAGAGTGGTAAAGCTTCCACAGATGCTTGGCAAACTGCCCTACTTCTTCATTCTGATAATCCAGACGC
Organism: Neisseria sp. P0022.S009; assembly: GCF_051956675.1. Lineage (NCBI taxonomy): Bacteria > Pseudomonadati > Pseudomonadota > Betaproteobacteria > Neisseriales > Neisseriaceae > Neisseria > Neisseria sp. P0022.S009. The sequence continues at coordinate 529,530 of NZ_JBQCXE010000001.1, read as the reverse complement.
AAGGCATCGATAATGAGACCAGCAGGTTTCGCAGAAGTTTGGATTGCTTTGTTGTATTGATGCAAAGCAGTCTCGTAACTAATCTTGTCTTTCAGGATTTTTGCACTGCGCTCCGGCTTGGCAAAACCAATCACCGCGCCCATCTCTTCAGGGCTGATTTCGCCAAAGTCTTTCTTGCCTAATACGATAGGCGCACGTTTGCCCATACCTGGCACGACGATGCGTTCGGCCGAATCGTTCTCAAAGGCAATATGCTCGTCGGAAGCAACTTCCAAACCGCTTTGTTCGCCAATTTGACGATCCACTTCCTGCATATTCCAACCGAGATGATGTTCGGCAAAAACGCGCAGGCGCAGGTTGGTTGAATCCAAAGCCAAACCGGCTTTCAAGTATTCAGCTACGCTGTCTTCAGAAAGGGAAGCACTATGGCGCTCAAGTGTATCTGCGAGCATATCGATATTGCCGACGCGCAGATTCAAACCGATTAATTCATGAACCAGTTTTTCCGGTGCACCATCTTCCAAAGTATTGAGATACCCGGCCAAAGACTCTGCGGCCTTACTCTCATAACCGAACTGTTTATAAACCTGGTATTCGGTCAATGGATCAACTTCTTGTGCAGAAACAGAAGCTGTAGCATTGCTTGAGCCACTTCCGCCCCATTCCCAATCTTGATTATCCGCATTGGAAACTGTCTGGTTGACTTTCTCAATCCAGTCGTTTCCATCCTCAGAGGAGGCTGTATGAGCGGCAGATTTATGGCCGCCTTTTGATGCATGTGCGCTTTGTTTGCCTGAGTTGCCTCTTTGTTCGCTACTTTGCTTATGACGAACAAAAAACAACACCAGCAAAAAAAGCACCAGCAAAAAAATAGTTAAAAGTTGATAGTTCAAGAACACCTCCCGGTCTTGTGCTGCAAACTGCATTTATTAACATCTGTTGCTTTACGCGCAACTTCAACGTTATGAATTCCCCAAACGAATGATGATAACATGAATGGACTCATTTTTACATTAAAAACCCTACTCACATAAAGGACTTGATACCAATTTACAACTCAAACACACCGATGGATTCAACATGCGAGGTTTGTGCAAACATATTCATGATTCCTACTGCCTTAAACTTATAGCCCTTATCCACCAAGACACCGGCATCCCGTGCAAATGTTGATGGATTGCATGAAACATATACTATCTTCTGAGGCAAAAACGGTTTGTGTAGTGATTTGACAACAGCATAAGCACCGCTTCTCGGCGGATCGAGCAACATCTTGTCAAATTTCCCCCATGACTCGACAGTCTTTTCATCGGTATCGAACAAGTCGGCAACAGAAAACGTCATATTCTCGGCACAACGATTCAGGCGGGCATTTTCCCTTGCCCTATCTACCAAATAATCGGCGCCTTCAATACCGACAACCGATGCGCCACTTTTCGCCAGCGGCAAACTGAAATTGCCCAAACCGCAAAACAAATCGGCAATCCTCTCCCCTTTTTGAGGGTTTAAAAGTCTGACGGCCCTTGCCACCATCACTTCGTTCAATTGCGCATTAATCTGCGTAAAATCACCCGGTTTGTAAGGCATTTCTACATCAAATTGAGCAAAATCATAGTTCAGAGCAGGCACATTCTCGGGATAAAACGGCAAGGATTCGGCATGATCCTGCAGCCATATTTGCCATGCTTTTTCAGCACCCGACAATATCTTATCAAACCAATTACGCAATTCGCTTAATATTTGTCCAAACGGTTGATTTACGAAACGAATGTTGAGTACGGTCACATTTCTCCCGCAATAAAACTCAACAAATTTCACTTTCACACCGTCATCATGCAGCTTTTGCAGCAAATTTCGGACATCAGGCAATTTATCAGAAACATGTTTAGGTAAAATAGAACAATGGCGGATATTGACGACATCATGGCTTTTTTTAGCCTGAAAACCGAGTTTCAGACGGCCTTTTTTATCCACCGCAACACTTAAACGCGCCCTATCGCGATAATACCAGGAGAAACCATATAAAGGAGGCAAAATTATCTCCGGCTTGACCTTACCTATCCGTTCCAACTGCTCTTCCAAAATCCGTTGCTTTAATGCAACTTGCGCGCCAAAGGAAACATGTTGGAGCGAACAGCCGCCACATGTATCAAAATAGCAACAAGCGGGCTCCACGCGTTCGGAAGAAGGTTTTAAAACCGTTTCGACCTGAGCTTCTGCAAACTGCTTTTTTTCTTTATGAATGGCAAACGTTACACGCTCTCCGGGCAGCGCACCGCCGATGAATACAGTCTTCCCATCGACTCTGGCAACACCCCTGCCCTCATAATCCAAAGAAAAAACTTCCGCCTCTTGATACCGTTCTTTCACACTCATACCGTTTCCGTCAGACAGCCGCTTACCGGCCGTCTGACAGCCTTCCAATACCGAAAGCGCATATTTTCTCACAAAAACACAGAGTTTCAGGTATCATGCGCCAAAAACTTTCATTTCAATCCCCACAAAAAAAGACGACATGAAAAAATTATTCCTTGGCCTGACAGCCGCCCTTCTAACCTCGGCCGCTGCTGCAAACACACTTATTCCAGACGTCTCTCCCGCCTCTTCCGGACAACACGTCGTTATCAATATTACGCAACAGCGTCTATTCCTCTACGACAACGGCAAACTGAGCAAAATTTATCCTGTTGCTGTCGGCAAAGCCATGACTCAAACCACTCTGGGCGAACACAAAATCGGCGCCAAAGCCTACAACCCGGTTTGGCACATCCCTAAATCCATCCAAAAAGAACGCAATGACGGCGTAAAAAGCGTACCGGCCGGTCCGAATAATCCGCTGGGTCCCGTATTTGTCCGCCTTGGCGACCCTAAATTGAGCCTGGGCATTCACGGCACCAATGCCCCTGCCAGCGTGCCCGGCGTCCGCAGCCATGGTTGCGTGCGCATGAAATCGCCTGACGCATTGGAATTTGCCAAAACCATCGCAACAGGTGCTCCTGCCTCTGTTATCTACCAAATGGCAAGCCTGAACGAAGATGCCAACCAAAACTTGTGGCTGGCTGCCTATCGCGATCCGTACAACAAGAAAAATCTTGATACGGCTGCCCTGAAAAAAAGCATTGCCGCTTGGGCAAAAGCGCACGGCAAAACCATTCCTGCAGCGCGTGTGGATGCAATCCTGAAAGGACGCACCGGCGCGGCAAACTGTCTGACCTGCGCCAAAGGCGTGAAACTCAAATCGCCTTTAAAATCTTTGGCATGGACCAGCGGCACGGATGCTTACAGCAAACCAAAAGTCATGCCGAAACCGGCTCCTGCTAAAGATGTGGTATTGCCTCAAGGCACCGAAATCGAAGTCGATGCTACCGACGATACAAACAAGGCAGCATCCGAACCGAAACAAAGCGTTCGTCCGACTCCGGTGAAACCGGCAAAACCTGCTGCCAAACCGGCAACCACTCCGGCCGAGACGCCTGCTTCAGCGCCTAAAGCCGCTTCCGAACCGGCTACTGCCCCGGCCTCTGCGCCTGTGAAAGAGGCTCCGGCAAGCAGCGAACCGGAAGATTTGCTGTTCTAAGCAGAACAAAACACATAACCAAAGGCCGTCTGAAACGAATTGTTCAGACGGCCTTTTCGTATTACTGGATATTGGAAATAGATGCCCCTCTTAATTCAGACGGCCTTTTTGCTTTCCAAATATTCTGACAAGCCGCGTTCGCGCAAAATACAGCTCGGACATTCATGACAACCACCGACCACGCCGTTATAACAAGTATGCGTCTGCTCGCGAATATAATCCAACACGCCCATTTCATCCGCCAATGCCCAAGTTTGCGCTTTGGTTAAATACATCAAGGGCGTGTGGATTTGGAAAGCGTAATCCATGGCCAGATTCAACGTAACATTCATCGACTTGACGAACACATCGCGGCAGTCGGGATAACCGGAAAAGTCGGTTTCGCACACGCCGGCAATGATATGGCGTATCCCCTGCCCTTTGGCGTAAATGGCGGCATAAAGCAAAAACAAAGCATTGCGCCCATCTACAAATGTATTGGGCAGGCCGTCTGAAGCCGTTTCAATCGCCGCCGTATCATCCATCAACGCGTTATGCGTAATCTGTTGCATTAGGCTCAAATCGAGCACGGTCTGCTTCACGCCCAAATCTTGGGCAATCCAACGCGCGCGCTCCAATTCGATGGCGTGGCGTTGTCCATATTGAAAAGTGATGGCCTGCACATTTTCAAGGCCATAGGTTTGAATTGCCTGAATCAGGCAGGTCGTTGAATCCTGCCCGCCCGAAAAAATAACGAGGGCTTGCTGTTTTTCCATTGTAAATTCCTAGTTTTGTTAACGCGGGAGGTTTGCGAACCGCGTGATTCGAAGATTGACGGATTATAACGGATTTCGTCTATAATCACGGCACTTCATTTTCTTTTATATAGCATAATTATGAGCATCTACGCCCTGAAACCAAAATTTCAAAACCTGTTGCGCCCCATCGTTAAGAGACTGTATCAAAAAGGCATTACTGCCAATCAGGTCACCCTGTTTGCCTGCGCCGTTTCCATTTTGATCGGTTTGCTTTTAGCATTGTTTGCAGGTGTATCCACATTATTCTGGCTTTTGCCGATCTGGTTGTTTGTCCGCATGGCGCTGAATGCGATGGACGGTATGCTGGCACGAGAATTCGGTCAACAATCGGCATTAGGCGGTTATTTGAATGAAATCACCGATATTGCCGCCGATGCTGCTTTGTATCTGCCTTTTGCCTTTATCGCGCCCTTCGGCGGCGTACAAATTGCCCTGTTTATTTGGCTGGCGGCAATGACTGAATTTTGCGGCGTTTTGGGACAAGTTCATGGCAACGGCCGACGTTATGACGGGCCATTCGGCAAAAGCGACCGTGCATTCTTTATCGGCGCATTGGCCGTATGGTATGCAGTCGCCGGCAGCTTCCATTCTCTTTTCTATATCCTTATGTGGCTCGCCTGCGCGGCATTGTTTTATACCTGCTACAAACGTGTCATCAATGGCTTGAAGGCCGTCTGAAACCTGTCCGCGTTCCTGGGTTAATCACCGTTTCAACCCATCAACCTGTTTTACTGAAAACAAAAAGGCCGTCTGAAACCATAAAGTTTATGGTTTCAGACGGCCTTTTATCCAGTAGCCAAGATAACTTACTGTTTACCCAGCTGACTGTAATCTACCAACATATACTTGGCAGTAATTTTCTGCGAAGCATTGCCTTCGTCGCCCATCAAAATCATCTGCGGCTTGCCGTTAACGGTAATCGAATCGACGGCTTCGACGTTGGTGATGTGTTGCAGATTAGGCAGTGAGATTTTTTGCGGTTCATCGGTCGGGTTGCCGCTCCAAGTCCACAGTTGCGAGAATTTCTGTCCATTCTCATCCTTCACTTCATTGGCAATTACGTAAGTTTTCAACACAGGATCATAGTTGAGGGAACGGATACCGCCGCCATCAATATCAATCACCGCCACTTCATCAAATTCAGGTTTGGCATTGCGCTCAAATACATCTTTCGGATTGCTAATAAATGCAACCAAAGCCATGTTGTTGAACTCAGGGTCACGGAATCCCAAAACAAGACGTTTTTTTACCGGATCAAACGCCATGCCCTCAATATTGATTTCTTCAAAAGAAACTTCAGCCTTGGTTTGCTCGCGAATCAAATCATGCAGCTTGTGGTCGGTTTCCAAAACCTGCGTCAGATTGTCGTAACTGGTCAGCCCCAACACATTGCCATCTTGGATTTTAAAGCGCATCAGATGTTCGCGGTCGGGTGAACGGTTGCCTTTACGGGTGCGCGAATGTGAAGTCAGCGCGTAGATAAAGCCTTCATTGTCGCGCGCCAAAGCCTCCAAGTCGCTCAGGCGGCGTTTGAAACCGGTAATCACGCGTGTATCCAATGCCTCGTCTTCCACAAACCTGCCGGTTTTATCAATGCTGACAATACTGAACGCATGGTTGGGTTCGTCTTCCGCAATCAACAAATTGCCGTCCGGAAGCTGTTGTACGGCGGAAGGCTCATACACACCGTTAAACATATTGATTCCCAGCGAACGCAGCTCTGCCGCATTGTTGGCCGGCGGTATCAGCAATGACGGCAATGTTTTCACGCCGATAAATGCCACCAGTGAAGCCAGCAAGCCCCAGCGGAATACCGCGTAAGACAAATTGATGTATTTGAACTGTTTGTCCGCCAACAAACCAAGCCAATAAAGATGGTCGCTCATCTTTTCATAGATTTGTTTACGGTCGCCCATAATCTCCTGCATCATTTCCCAATATTGATCTTTTTGCAGTTTCACACGGTCTTCATAAATCAAAATATTGGGTTGGCTGCCGCCAAAAAAGCGCGTTTCAGTACTACTGAGGCGGGTTTTCAAATCCCGCAGTTTAGAACGGCCGCGGATAAAATCCTTAAACCATGTCCGCGCCGCCTGCATTTTGCCGATACGTTCCGGCGAAGCAGAAAGTAACGCAAACACGATAGACGCGGCGGCAGTAATCATAAACGTACTGGCCGGAATCAGAAATTCGGGCGACGATGAAAAAATAAACGCGCCCGAAATCATCAGTGCAGACACGATAAAACCATTCAGCGAAATCATAATATTCGCTTTGGTTGCCGCCAGCGCCAACAATTCCATCTCCGAGCGTACAGCGTTGCGGAACATGGTTTCCACGCCCTTATTCGTACCCAACAGATCAGGCGCATTCAAATCCTCGGCTTTATTTTTTTTCTTTTTCGCCTTGTCTTTTTTGCGTTTGGCTTTCTTTTCACTTTTTTCAGACGGCATCTCAGAATGTTCAACTGCTTCCTGATCTTCTACCGCCTCCTGAATTTCTACCGTTTCAGCCGCAACCTCAACTTCGTTTTCAACAGTATTGTTTCGATTGCGATCCCAAAAATCAACGTCCTGTTGGGAATCGGCAGATACACCGTCGTTTAAAGGTTTGCCTTGGTCGCCCATCTGCTTCGGCCGGCCATTTTCCTTCCAATCATTCAAATCCATATCATGATTCCCAACATCAAACACTTTGAATTAAATGGAAAATAAAAAACATATTTAGTTCATTTATTTTAGGTAATTTACATGCCGCTTACACTCTTTAAATACCTAAATAGCAAACTGTCGCAGAACCCAAAAGCCCTGCGACAATCCGCCTTGCATCAAAATATTAATAGTCGATGCGTTCTTTAATAATTTTCAAATCAGGGTAAGACAAAACAATGTCGTACTCACGACCATCTTTAAAAGCCTCGATATCCAACACAGGCTGGCCTCGACGGCTATCGGCGTCAATATCGTGAACTTGATAGCCACGTTGTTCCAACATTTTTACGGCTTTAGCACGATTTTGCTCGAAGTTTTTGTCGCTGTAGATTTTTTGTTCAATGTAATCGCTGGCACCGGCAGTAGCGGCAGACAAAGCAACGATGGCGGTCAATAAGAATTTTTTCATGTTTGATTTCCTTTTTAAATGTGTATTCGGGTTTCGATGGATGTATTAAAACACAGTAAAATTAGCAGTTAATTAGTGCTTGGTTAAACGCAGTAAAGGCCATCTGAAAACTGTTCAGACAGCCTTTAACCTTAATTATCAAATTTCAAACGTATTGCCCAAGTGTAAATCCGGAGAGTTAGAAACAATGAAAAGCCTGCAGCGAATATTCACCCAACAAACGGACAAATCATGAACAAATTTTGCGAAATCACCTTTTGCCAACAAATCGGCAGCAACAAACAGCACAACCAAGATGCCCTTTTTAACGGCGAACAAGTGTTTCAATATAAACTCAAGACCGCTGAAACACGTCTTGAAACCCGTCCACGCTTTATCATCGGGATAGCTGACGGCATTTCCAATAGCAACCGTCCCGAAAAGGCCAGCAAATTAGCCATGCACCTATTAAGCCGTACAGCCAAACTCAGCCGTCAAACCATCAATCATATACAAGCCGCTTTATCTAAAGAGTTGGCAGAAGATTATTTTGGTTCCTCAACCACTTTTGTTGCCGCAGAAATTGACCAAACCACCGGCAAAACCAAAATCATCAGCGTAGGCGACAGTCGCGCCTATTTGATTGATACACAAGGAAAATGGAAGCAACTGACCCAAGATCACTCGATACTCTCCGAATTGCTGGATGGTTTGTCGGATAAAAAAGAAGAAGAGTTCACCACCATATATGGCGGCGTTTCTTCTTATCTAGCAGCAGATTATTCCGAATTCCAAGACAAAATGTGTCATATCGAACTTACGCTTAAAGCAGGAGAAAGCCTGCTGCTTTGTTCAGACGGCCTAAGCGACACCCTATCGGAAGAAATAAGAGAAAAAATTTGGCAACAATATGATAACGATAAGTCCCGTCTGACTGTATTTCGTAAATTAATTGCGAAACAAAGAGTTTATGATGATATGTCGGTAGTAGTTTGCCGATTGTAGTCTATAATGTTTACCTATTTTTCATACTAAGGGGTATATATATGAGCATAGAAAAAGCAGAAATACTCAAGATTGATGACATATTTAAATTAAATTTGAGTATCCCTAATTATCAAAGACCATACAAATGGACAATCAAAAATGTACAACAATTAATCGATGACCTGCTCCAAAATTTTAGGGAGGGGAAAAAAATATACCGCATCGGAACAATTGTTTTAAATAAAAATAAAGACTGTTCTGAAATATCTGAAATAGTAGATGGCCAACAGCGGCTTATTACACTCTCGTTATTGCTTCATAAACTGGGGAAGGATGTGTCTCTTTTAAAGGAAAAACCGAATCATAGCATCAGCAAAAATAATATTACAACGAACTATAATTTTCTTAAAAACTATAATTTCACAAATGAATTTAAGGATTACCTCCTTAACAGGTGTGAAATGGTTTGTATTGAATTAGATGACTTAGATGAGGCTTTTCAATTTTTTGATTCACAAAATGCCAGAGGCAAACCTTTAGAATCTTATGACCTCTTAAAAGCCTATCATTTAAGAGACATGAGAGATAAAGACGAGCGGATTATTCACCAATGTGTCGAACGCTGGGAAAAATCTGCAATGTCTAATGATATAAATAATTTAGATAAAATTATCAATTATATCTTATTTAGACTTCGCCGCTGGCATTACAAAGAGAATGCAGAAATATTTACATCAGATGAATTAGATACATTTAAAGGCGTTCATGAAAAAGTTGATTATCCTTACTTACACGGAATATTAGCTACTCATACCATACAAAAATTATTACATGAAAATCCATTTTTATATCGATCAATATCAGCATTTCAGGCCACACAAGTGTTAATCAATGGAAAATATTTCTTTGATTACATTGAACATTATACAGCCATCTATGAAAAACTATTCAAAGAAAAGGATGGATTGTTAGATAAAATTCATTCTATTAATGGAATTGATTTAGAAAAAGGAGTAATGACTTTTTTAAACAATCATAAATACAGCTATCGAACTGGTGATAAATACATTAGAAATTTATTTGAATGTACCGTATTGTTCTACTTTGATAAATTTGGAGAAAGCCATTTTGAAGAATTTATAACCAAAGCTTTTCTATGGGCTTACCGTACTCGGGTAGAATATCAGCGCATTACCTTCACGACCATTGAGAAAAAGGCTAGTGCTCCAGCCGGATTAATTTCTTATATTGAAAGATCCATTACTCCCGAACAAGTAATGCGTTTTATTCAACAAACCGGAAAAGTCAATTTTTCAAAACATGTAGACCCTAAAATAAAAGAGATTTTGGAAATTAAAGATGAAAACAAATAATGATTACGTAAAAACATTAACCATAAATGAATTATTAAATTTAAATAAAGACAAATATATTATTCCTATTTATCAACGTAATTACGCATGGGGAGATGATGAGATCAGCCTTCTTATCCAAGACCTATGGAATGCAAAAAATAAGAATAATTATTATATTGGCAGCTTAGTCATTTATAAAAGAGAAAATGGAGATTTAGAAGTCATAGACGGACAACAACGATTGACCACACTGACTTTAATCATGCACTACTTAAAATCAGATACCTTTGTTAGAAATGTATACTTTGAGCATAGACATGACTCCGACGATGCCTTAGAAGATCTTGACTCCGACTCTATACCTGATGTTTTTAAAAATGCTTTAAAATCAATAAAAAAATATTGGGAAACAGATAGGACAAAAGAAGAGAGAATGAGTTTGGCAGAGTTCTTACAAGAAAATGTCAAAATTATTAGAACCGAAGTACCCAAAGACACCGACCTCAATCATTACTTTGAAATTATGAATACGCGGGGAGAGCAATTAGAAAAACATGAGATTATCAAGGCTACTTTAATGGAGGTTTTAGACACAGATAGTGAACGCTCTATTTTCGCCAAAATTTGGGATGCGTGTTCTGACATGAGCCGATATGTTGTAATGGGAATTAACCAGTCACTTAGAGAAAATATTTTTGGCAAGAATTGGGAAAATACTATTCCAAAAAAATTTAATGAAATTATTGAGAATATTGCTGATACAGAAAAAACTCAACATTCAGATAACGGCTCCGCAAATGAAGAACAATCAATTCTTCAATTGATAACCGCCAATAATGAGGATATTCACTCTTCCCAAGAAAAAACAAACGAGCAGACAGATGGGCGTTTTAATTCCGTTATTGATTTTCCTAACTTTTTGATGCATATCTTGAAAATTTATCTAGAAAAATTTCCTACCGGCATTAACAAAACTACCTTTAAAAAGATTCCTCTGGATGAAAAAGAACTTTGGCGTGCTTTTGACAATGAAGACTGGAACAAAGAAAAGATTGTAAATTTCATAGATACATTGCTATCTTGTCGATATTTATTTGATAAATATATTATTAAGTCAAATTCACTACATTCAGAAAATGAGCATTGGTCTTTATGGGAAATCAAAAAAGAAGAATCAAAGAATTATTACTATAAAAATGTTTTTGGTATCGACAATGGCGATTCCATTGATACTCAAGAAACCAATAATAAAACCAAGAATGCAATAATGTTGCTTTCTATGTTTCATGTTTCTAATCCATCCCGAATCTATAAAAACTGGCTATATGCTACATTGCGTTGGTTATTCGAGAATAAGAAAAGTATTACTCAAGAGACATATATTCAGTTTCTTGAAAATCTTTGCGATAAATTTTATTTTGAAAACAACTGCAATGGAAACAGGGATTTTATGAAAATTATCTTAAATGATAATTACACCGCCCCTTCAGTACATAAGTCTTGGAATGATGGAGTAAACGTCCCAAATTTTGTATTTAATCGATTGGATTATCAATTATGGAAATATCAAGACAAGGTAGAGGTCTTTTCAGCTATTGACCAATCTAAACAATCTATCTGGAAAAATTTTAGATTTAGTTTTAGAAGCTCGGTTGAGCACCATTACCCACAAAATCCCTCTCAAGATTTTGGCCTAGATAAATTAGATACAAATGTCTTAGATAATTTTGGCAATCTATATTTGTTATCTCAAAGTAAAAATTCCAGTTTCAGTAATAAACTTCCAGATTGGAAACGGCAGTATTACAAAGAAAAGGATACTTATGATAGCTTAAAACAAGCTATTATGATGAGTTACGAAAACTGGACAGAAAGCGAGATAAAAGATCATGAGAAAAAAATGCTAGAAATCTTAAATGAACCACTGACTGACTCATCGTATCAACCATAATCGGCACTTAACATATCTCCCCATCATTTCATTCGTCCGTCTATCGGATAATCATTGCATTTATTTGATATGCCATGATACTGTTTAAAAACATGACTATTAGGAGTTTCTCATGTCCGAACAGCAAAAATACTTTTCTACCCAAGATGGTACTTCGCTTTTCTACCGCTATCGCCCTGCTGCCGATGGTTCTTCCAACAAAGCCATTGTGCTGTTCCATCGCGGACATGAGCACTCCGGCAGGATGATGTTTGTGGCGGACGAGCTGGGCTTTGATGATTTTGCCTATTTTGCTTTGGATGCGCGCGGTCATGGTTACAGCCCTGGTGAACGCGGCGATAGTCCGAGTATTGGCACTTCGGTTTCAGATGTAGATGATTTTATCCGACACATTCAAAGCGAATACGGCATCAAACCTGAAAACATCTGCGTGATTGCGCAAAGTGTCGGAGCGGTATTGGTTTCTACTTGGTTGCACGATTACGCGCCGAAAATCCGTTGCGCCGTATTGGCTTCGCCTGCATTCAAAGTCAAACTCTATGTTCCGTTTGCCCGTACCGGTTTGAAAATTATGCAAAAATGGCGTGGCAATTTCTTTGTCAACAGCTACGTCAAAGCCCACTATCTGACCCACAACGTCGAACGTCAAAAAAGCTACGACAATGATCCGCTTATTGCCCGCGCTATTTCTGTGCGTATTCTGCTGGGTTTATATGAAGCGGCCGAGCGCGTCGTTGCCGATGCACAAGCGATTACTACGCCTGTACAACTGTTGATTTCAGGCAGCGATTGGGTTGTTCATCACAAACCGCAACACGATTTCTACAACCGTTTGAGCAGCCATATTAAAGAACGCCATATCCTGCCCGGTTTCTACCACGATACTTTAGGTGAGCAAAACCGTGAAATTGCATTTGTCGAAATGCGCCGTTTTATCCGCGAGCGTTTCAATCAGCCTTTACAACAAGTCGATCTGACTCAAGCGCACTTATTTGGAGACAGCCGTCGCGAAGCTGACGAACTGGCTACGCCTTTGCCTGTTTGTACACCTCGCGGTGCATTTTGGGCAATATATCGTGCCTCGCTCAAACTGGGTTCGCGCTGGAGTGAAGGCTTGAGAATCGGCCAAGAAACAGGTTTTGATTCGGGCAGCACACTGGATTACGTTTACCGCAATCAACCGCAAGGCAGCAATGCTTTCGGTGTATGGGTGGACAAATACTATCTCAACGCCATCGGCTGGCGCGGTATCCGCCAACGCAAAGTCAATATCGGCAAAGCCATTCAGACGGCCTCAGCCAAACTGCGTGAAGCAGGGAAACCTGTACACGTTTTGGATATTGCATCCGGTCATGGCCGCTATGTATTGGATGCCCTGACTGCCGACACATTGCCTGATTCCGTACGCTTGCGCGATTACAGCCCGATTAATGTCGAAGCCGGACGCAAGCTGATTGCCGAGCGCGGCTTGCAAAACACGGTAACCTTCAATGAAGTCAATGCCTACGACCGCGCCAATTATCACGATTTACAGCCGCGCCCTACCCTGGGCATCGTCTCCGGCCTGCATGAATTGTTTGCCGACAACGATTTGATTTTGAACTCGCTCTACGGCTTCGGCGAAGCCATTGAAACCGGCGGCTACCTGATTTACACCGGCCAGCCGTGGCATCCGCAACTGGAAATGATTGCCCGTGCCCTGACCAGCCACAAAGCAGGCAGCCCAAACTGGGTAATGCGCCGCCGCAGTCAGCAGGAAATGGATCAGTTGGTTGAAAAAGCCGGTTTTGAAAAAATCCATCAATGGATAGACGAAGACGGTATTTTCACCGTGAGCTTGGCAGTGAAGAAATAAAAATAAAGGCCGTCTGAACAATTTTTTAACTTTCAGACGGCCTTATTTAAACCATGTACCTATCCATGAAATCCTCCCTCAAAACCTCCCTGCTCAAGCTGATTTTAGTCGGTATCCTGTTCTACACCAGCTACGGCATCTCCAATCATTACGCGGCATCGCTGGACTATGTGCCTGAAATCGCTTTTGCATGGGAGAGCAATATTCCGTTTTGGGCATGGACGATTGTACCTTATTGGTCGCTGAACCTGATGTATGCCGCGGCATTTTTTCTTTGCCGTGATACACATGAACAAAACCGATATGTAGCGCACCTTGTAGCTGCCCAACTGATTGCGACTGCTTGCTTCGTGCTGTTTCCGCTGCGTTTCGGATGGCCCAAACCGCCCGCTGATGGGCTGTCAGGCTGGCTGTTTGATTCATTGGCTGCATTTGATTTGCCATACAACCAAGCGCCATCTTTGCATATCGCGCTGGCGATTATCGTAGGTGCATTTTATTGGACGCGCTTTCCAAAAATCCGCCTGCCACTTTTCTTATGGCAAAGCCTGATTGCCTTGTCGGTACTGACGACTTATCAACATCATTTTATTGACGTGCCGACCGGAGCATTGCTCGGCTGGCTGGTGTTGTGGGCTTTCCCGCGTCAGATGACTTCGCCATTTAAACTGGGCTTGAGTAATGTACACTCAAGAAAGATTGCGGTGCTGTATTTGCTTGGTGCGTGTTTGACGACGTTACCCGCGTTGCTGGGTGGCGCGTGGCTGTGGTTGATATGGATTAGCGTGTCTTTGCTGATGGTGGCCTTTGCCTATTTGACTGGGAATGCAAACGTATTCCAAAAACAGGCTAACGGTAAATTATCGGCGGCAGCTACGGTTTTGCTGTTGCCTTATCTGGTGGGCGTGCGGCTAAACATGGCGTATTGGTTACGCGGTAAAGCAAAAATGGCACCAGTCCGCCATGATGTATGGATTGGCAGCGTTTTGGGGATTTCAAACCATCTGCCTGCCGTATTGGATGTATGCGCTGAATATCCCTGCTGTAGCTATCAAGGAGAATATCGCGCCCTGCCTTTAATGGATATGGTAACGCCGTCTGAAAACGATTTGGTTCAGACGGCCTCGATATTGGAAACCTTGCGCCAAAAACACGGTAAAGTATTGGTATGTTGCGCTTTGGGTTATGGAAGAAGTGCCACAGTGGTGCTGACGTGGCTGCTGGCCTATGGTGGCTGCAAAGACTTGGCGCAGGCGAAGGCCGAACTCAAACAGGCTCGGCCGCAAATGGTATTATCGCCGGCCACTGCCCAGGTAGTCGAAGCTGCGGCCAACCGTTTAAAACAAGGATAATGATGGACAACGCAACCGATAGCCGTATTACTGCCCACCTACTCTCTACCGCACATTATGTTGCCGCCTGCAATGCCTTGCTGCTCGCCTTGTCGGCAAAATATGGTGGTGCTTGGTTTGCGGTGCTACTCGTCTTAGCAGCGGTTTTGTTGTACTGCCATATCCGCATTCACTTCGACCGCCGCGTGTTCCAAGACTTTGCCGACAACCGCTACGCTCCTGAAGACTTTGACCAATCCTTACAGCAAAACGGTTTGCGCCAAATTTCAGGCAGCCGCACTTTGACCCAACGGATAAACGGCGCACTTTCCTTATGGCGCAAAAGCTTATACCTGACCGCCGCCCAATTTTTAATTTTGCTTATCCAAAGCATTTGATTATTTTTGCTGATTTACCCAAACCAAATCCTTAGCGGTATCTCACCCCCAAAGGCAGAAACAATGAAAAACTTCCTCAAAAAACAACTTGCCTGGCTGACCGACCAAGCCTTGTGTCTGTCGGTCTCTTTTCTTACGGGCGTACGCCCCAAAAGCCCGCGCGAGCTGACATTCAATCAGCACCAAAAGGTCTATTACGCCAATCACGGCAGCCATGGCGATTTTGTATTGGTGTGGATTTCCCTGCCCCGCCGCTGGCGCTTGTCCACGCGCCCTATCGCCGGTTCGGATTACTGGCTGACGAGCAAACTCAAACGCTTCATCATTCAAAACGTTTTCAATGCCTTGCTGATTCCGCGCCATAGCGATAATCCGCAATTGATTACCGAACAGATGAAAGACGCGCTGAACGCAGGCGACTCCTTGATTATTTTCCCTGAAGGCACGCGTAATACTGACGACAACACCATCCTGCTGCCGTTCAAGTCCGGCATTTATCATCTGGCAAAAAGCAAACCCAATACCGAATTTGTTCCGATTTGGATAGACAACATCAGCCGCGTACTGCCCAAAGGCAAAATCCTGCCTATCCCGCTTTTGTGTGAAGTTCATATCGGACAGCCGCTTACCTTGCAGGAGAACGAAGACAAAGACAGTTTTTTGACACGCAGCCGTGAAGCGCTGCTGGCACTCAGGCCGTCTGAAAACGACCGCAGCGAGCTTCGCCAAAATGAACCTGAAGTTCATCAAAACAAAGGAGGACAAGCATGAGCCTTTCTACGACTTCCCAACAAATCATTGTCGAACAAGCCGCCGCTCATCTGACTCCGCAAGCCGGCTATATTTTTGTCGGCGTATTTGCCGTATTGTGTTTTGCCAGCATCATCGGACAATGGCTCAAGCGCAAAAACGGTGCAGATAATGCCACCATCGCCAACCTCAACGCCCGCATTTACGCATGGTGGCTGATGACGCTGGTGTTGCTGGGTGCGTTTTGGTTCGGAAAAATCGGAACGGTTGTACTGTTTTTCCTGATTTC
This sequence comes from Neisseria sp. P0022.S009, assembly GCF_051956675.1. NCBI lineage: Bacteria > Pseudomonadati > Pseudomonadota > Betaproteobacteria > Neisseriales > Neisseriaceae > Neisseria > Neisseria sp. P0022.S009. The sequence goes on along the minus strand of NZ_JBQCXE010000001.1, from coordinate 513,141 downwards.
ATTTGCCGCACTGCGCGAATTCATGACCCTCGTCTATCGCCGCCGCAGCGACTATTACAGCATGGTGGTCTGCTTTTACCTGCTGCTGCCGGTGCAATACTATTTCGTCTATGACGGCTGGTACGGCATGTTCAGCATTTTTATTCCGGTTTACGGCTTTTTGATACTGCCGATTATTGCCAGCCTCAGCGGCCAAACCGCGCACTTTTTGGAACGCGCCGCCAAAACACAATGGATGGCGATGATTTGCATCTTCTGCCTGTCCCATGTTCCGGCGCTGATGTTTCTCGACTTGGACGGCTTCGACAACGGCAACAATATCCTGTTGCTGATCTTCCTGATTGGCGTGGTGCAAGTATCGGATGTGTTGCAATACGTTTGGGGCAAACTGATCGGCGGTGCAAAAATCATGCCCTCGCTTTCCCCGTCCAAAACCATTTCCGGTACAGTCGGAGGTATTTTGTCGGCCACGGCCATTGCCGCGCTGATAGCGCCGATTACGCCGTTCTCCCACGGCCAAGCGGCCGTTATCGGCTTCATCGTCTGCCTGATGGGCTTCTTTGGCGGCCTGGTTATGTCTGCCATCAAACGCGATTATGGTGTCAAAGACTGGGGCAATATGATACGCGGCCACGGCGGCATGCTTGACCGCGTGGATTCGATTTGCTTTGCCGCGCCCGTGTTTTTCCACATCACCCGTTATTTCTGGAACGGCTAAACTTTAGGCCGTCTGAAAACTATTTTTCAGACGGCCTCTAATATCCGAAACCGCCAATCCGCCGACTCGTTATACAATACGCAACCCTTGTTATTACAGACACACGATATGAATAAACCCTCTCCAATCTTTCCCATTTTTCTTGCTACGCTTATCTTCGCCCTCATTGTTTGGTCAGGTATCAATCCCCATGACCGCGCGGTTTGGTACGCCGAAATCATCCCCGTAGCCTCCGTATTTCTCCTTCTGGTTGCCACTTACCGCATTTTCCGCTTCAGCAATTTGGCCTACTTATTCATGAGCTTCTGGCTGATTATGCATTCCATCGGCGCATACTATACTTTTGCCGATGTGCCGTTTGAATCCATCAACCGCTTTGTCGAGCCGATTTTGGGCGAAAACCGCAATCATTACGACCGTATTGCCCACTACATCATCGGCTTTTATGCCTACCCGATGGCTGAATGGCTGCTGCGCCGCAAGCTGTGTAATCTGCCGCTGGCTCTGTTTTTCTCCCTGTTCTTCATCATGAGCGTGGCTGCCGCCTATGAAATCATCGAATGGCAATATGCCGTTATCGACGGCGGAGAGGCCGGACTGGAGTTCTTGGGTTCTCAAGGCGATATTTGGGACGCGCAAAAAGACATGCTTGCCGATACTTTGGGCGCGTTAACCTCGCTGTTTATTTTTGTGTTTACCCGACCCGATAAACGTTTGGGTTCCTCTTAAATACATCCCTTTAAAGCAAAAGGCCGTCTGAAACCAGATTTTCAGACGGCCTTTTTTCATTTTTCTATCGCTATTATTGTAAAAATTAATAAATACGATAGTTAAAAACATAAGTCGATTTTGAAACAAAATCCGTCATCAAAATTTTTAAGCACATGAAATATATAAAAAACAACGTCTGTTAAGATTTTGTAAACAATATGCCTACGTCAACCTGAATTTTTCAATTTGATTTAAATCAGCATATCTTGTGTCATTAATCCATAAAATATCCGGAATTCTACAAAATATTGATTAACCCGATAGAGGTTATCATCAAGACGAGGAACACAAAATGCAGAAAATTCCAGAATTGGTCTGCCCCGCCGGCAACCTGCCTGCACTGAAAACCGCTGTGGACAACGGTGCGGACACGGTTTACATGGGTTTGAAAGATGCGACCAATGCACGAAACTTTCCGGGACTGAATTTCGATATGAAATCGGCGCGGGAAGGCGTAGCTTACGCCCATGCGCGCGGGCGCAATGTACTGATGGCCATCAATACATTCGCACAAGCCGGCCAAGTGGAGCGTTGGCACGCTGCTGTGGATACGGCGGCGGATTTGGGTGCCGATGCGATTATTGTTGCCGACCCCGCCATCATGGCGTATGCGGCAGACAAACATCCGAATTTACGCCTGCATATGTCGGTACAAGGTTCGGCCACCAATTACGAAGCCATCAATATGATGAAAGAGCTGTTCGGCATCCGTCGTGCCGTTTTGCCGCGCGTACTGACCATCGATCAGGTCAAACATGTGATTGACAATACTGATGTGGAAATTGAAGTCTTTGGCTTCGGCAGTTTGTGTGTGATGGTGGAAGGCCGTTGCATCTTGTCGAGCTATGCAACAGGCGAATCGCCCAATATGCAAGGTGTCTGCTCTCCGGCAAAATCCGTCCGCTGGGAACAACTGCCCGACCGCATGAACGTACGTCTAAACCAGGTATTGATAGACCAATACAAACCCAATGAACCGGCAGGTTATCCAACCTTGTGCAAAGGCCGCTTTGAAGTCAATGATGAAACCTACTATGCTTTGGAAGAACCGACCAGCCTGAATGTTTTGGAAATGTTGCCCGAACTCATCAAAATCGGTGTGTCCGCCATCAAAATCGAGGGACGCCAACGCAGTCCGATGTATACGGCTCAGGTAACCAAATCCCTGCGCCAAGCACTGGATGCAGCCGCAGCCGACCCGTCGCATTTCAAAGTCAATCCGTCCTGGAACAATGCATTGAGCAAAGTTTCGGAAGGTCATCAGACAACTTTGGGCGCATACAACCGCCCATGGAAATAAGGGGGAAAAAAATGAATTCATTGAAATTGTCGCTGGGCCCTATTTTATTTTTCTGGCAAAAAGAAGCCCTGCTGGAATTTTACGTTTCCATGCTGGATACGCCGTTGGATACGGTTTATTTGGGTGAGGTAGTCTGCTCACGCCGTCAGAAAATGCGCTTTGCCGACTGGTTCGGACTGGCTGAAGACCTGGCGGAAAGCGGTAAGGAGATTATTCTTTCTTCACAAGTCCTGCTCGAAAGCGAATCCGATCTGAAACGCCTGCGCAAAATCACGGAGCAGGGAAAGTTTAAAGTTGAAGCCAACGACATGGGTGCGGTCAAATTGGCACGCGAACACGGCATCCCGTTTGTTGCCGGTGCAAGCCTGAATATCTACAATGAAACCACTTTGGACGTATTCCGAAAATTAGGGGCATTCCGCTGGATTGCACCGTCCGAGCTGAGCCGCGATAAGGTTGCCGAAATCATCAAGGCTTCAGACGGCATTGAAACCGAACTCTTTGCTTGGGGCAAAATGCCACTCGCCTATTCATCACGTTGCTTTACCGCCCGCCATTACAATCTGAATAAAGACAGTTGCGAGTTCCGCTGCCTCGACCACGAGCACGGTATGGCCATGAATACGCGCGAAGGCCAGCCGTTTCTCACCATCAACGGCATCCAAACCATGTCTTACGGCTGCCAAAACCTACTGCCCCACCATGAAGACTTGAATAAAATCGGCGTGAATATGCTCAGACTGTCGCCACAAATGCACGGCATGGCTGAAATTATCCAAATTCACCGCGATGTATTGGATGAAAAAGCCACATGGGAAGATATCCGCCCCGAGTTAGAACGACTGACTACCGGAACACTGGTTGACGGCTATTGGCGCGGCCAGCCCGGTATTGAAACCGTGAAGGAAGCATATTATGGCGCTGCCTGAAATCATATTACCCAAATGGATGGCGAAAATCGGTACCAAACTTCCCGGCAAACCTCCGCGCTTTATTTTGGTCTCCGTATTGAATACCATGCTGAAAAAAGGTTTACTGCCTGCTGATATGGAACTTTTTGCCGGAAGGAAATTCGAAATCGAAGTTTTGGATGCCGGTATAAAAGTGCGGTTTAGTGCCGATACGGAAAAATTCCTGGACGACAACTTCAGCGGCGCTCCCGATCTGAGATTGGCCGCCAACGGCATAGACTTCATGCGCATGATGATGCGCGAGGAAGATCCCGACACCTTATTTTTCAACCGTAAATTGCAAATTGAAGGCGATACGGAACTGGGGTTAATTACCAAAAACTTACTCGACAGTGTCGAGTGGCCTTTCAGCGAATGGTTCCTGAAACGCAGTACGTCCACTTTGGATTGATGAATTTTGGTTGAACCAAGAACAAAGGCCGTCTGAATGTTTCAGACGGCCTTATATATTTTGCCTCTTTGATATGTCTTTTCTTATTGGTTTTATCAAATATAAAAAAGCGTACCTTGTTAGGTACGCTTTTTTCAATCCGACTCAAAATTAGAATTTTGCACCGGACTCATTTGCCATAAAGTCTACAGCCGCTTTAACCTCATCGTCACTCAAGCTGCTGTTGCCGCCTTTGGCAGGCATTGAATTAAAACCTTCAAGCGCGTGTTTGTGCAAAGTGTCTTTACCTTGCTTGATTCGAGGAGCCCAGTCGTCTTTTTTACCGACAACAGGTGCGCCCGGAATCATACCGCCATGACATGTTTTACAGTTGGCTTCAAAAACAGCTTTGCCATCTACCTTAACCGGAGCCGCTTCTGCTTTTTCAGCAGGTTTGGCTTCAGCAGCCGGAGCAGCTTTGGCATCTGAAGCAGCTTTATCGGCAGCAGGAGCCGAAGCGGCCGCCGGAGCAGAAGCATCGGCAGGTTGAGCTGCCGGAACAGGCTCGGCTTTTTTAGCAGGAGCTTTTTTACCGTCTTTGTTGGACAAACCCCAAACATAGGCAGTCATGATATGCAGCTTGTCTTTGTCGAGGAAGTGACCCCAAGCCGGCATTTGACTGTGTCGGCCGTTGGTGATGGTTTCGATAATCGATTTTTGAGTACCGCCCCACAACCATACGTTGTCGGTCAGGTTCGGAGCAACGCCTTGGATACCTTGACCTTTGTCGCCGTGACAGGTAAAACATCTTGCTGGGGGACCGTTAAACAAGACTTTACCACGTGCGGCACGTTCTTCATCGTATTGGTCTTTGGATTTGGATAAGGACATGACATAGTGTGCCACATCTTTTACTTGCTCTTCACCTAATTCAGGACCCCAAGCCTTCATTGTTGCCGTACGGCCTTTTTCAATGGTTTCCTGAATTTTTTCAGGTTCGCCGCCCCACAACCAATCGTCGTCGGTCAAATTCGGGAAGCCTTTGGAGCCTTTGGCATCTGAGCCGTGACATTGGATACAGTAGGTATTGAAAAGGTTTTGCGCAATAGCACGGGCTTCAGGATCTTTAGCCACTTTCTCAATCGGCATATTGGAAAATTTAGCATACGCTTTACCGTATTGCTGATTGGCTTTGGCAACTTCTTCTTCATATTGACCATGGCTGCTCCAGCCCCACAGGCCTTTGTAATCGCCGATACCTGGATACATAATCAGGTAGCCGACGCCAAACAGCCATGTGCAGACATAAAGCCAAAACCACCAACGTGGCAGAGGGTTGTTGTACTCCGAAATGCCGTCCCACTCATGGCCTGTGGTTTTTACTTCTTCGCCTTTTTTAGGGCGTTTCACAACGTTTTGCGAAAGCAGAAGCCAAGCCAGGCCGATGAAGCTGAGCACGACGATAACGGCAATATATATACTCCAGAAACTACTGGTAAATTGGGATGTTGTGTTCATTATTTTGCTCCGTGATCACGGACTGACTGAGCTTGATCGTCCTTTTCAGACGGCCTTTGTTCGTCATTATCGAAAATACTGCTGGCAGCATCGTCATAGTTTTTCTTATTGCGTCTATTGAACACAATATAGAGGACTAAAATAAAGCTGATGAATACCCAAACAGTAAAGAGCGAGCGAGCCCAGTTAGCGTCCATGATGTTACCTTACGTTTTTCAATGCCAAGCCCAAGCCTTGCAGGTAGGCGATAACAGCGTCCAGCTCTGATTTGTTGGCCAGCATTTCAGGTGCTTTGGCAATTTCTTCATCGCTGTAAGGTGTACCCACTTTACGCAGGGCTTTCATATGCGCCACAGTTGCCTCGGCATCGACTTTATTGCGTGCGAGCCATGGGAATGCAGGCATATTGGACTCCGGCACAACGTCGCGCGGGTTCAGCAGGTGGATGCGGTGCCATTCATCGGAATAACGGCCGCCGACACGAGCCAAATCCGGACCGGTACGTTTAGAACCCCATTGGAACGGATGGTCATAAACAGACTCACCGGCAACGGAGTAATGACCGTAACGTTCAGTTTCTGCACGGAATGGACGAATCATTTGAGAGTGGCAGTTGTAGCAGCCTTCGCGCACATAAATATCGCGACCTGCCACTTGCAGGGCGTTATATGGTTTCACGCCGGGTGCAGGTTCAGTAACTGCCTTGGAGAAGAACAGCGGGACAGCCTCGATCAGAAGGCCGACGCTGACTACAAGCAGGGTGAATACAATCAGTACACCAACTTTTTCTTCAGCTAATTGTTGCAATTTCATTTTGGTAGCCTATCTTTCTTATTATTAGTGGTGTTGGGTTTGAGAAACCGCAGGAATCTCAGCATCAACCGCTTTACCACTGATAGCAGTACGGTAAACGTTATATGCCATGATGCACATACCGCTCAGGTACAGAAGACCGCCGGTGAAACGAATCATGTAGTAAGGCATGGTACGTTTTACGGATTCAACGAAGGAATAAGTCAGTGTGCCGTCGTCATTCAAAGAACCCCACATCAGGCCTTGCATCACACCGGCAATCCACATTGCAGCGATATACAGAACCACGCCGATGGTCGCGATCCAGAAATGCGCCTCAACCAATTTGGTGCTGTACATTTCATTTTTGCCGAACAAGCGGGGAATCATATAGTAAACGGAACCGATGGTTACAAAGCCCACCCAGCCCAATGCGCCGGCGTGAACGTGTGCAACAGTCCAGTCGGTGTAGTGGCTCAGAGCGTTAACGGTTTTGATAGACATCATCGGGCCTTCGAAGGTAGACATACCGTAGAAAGACAGAGAAACGATCAAGAATTTCAAAATCGGGTCGGTACGCAGTTTGTCCCATGCGCCGGACAGAGTCATGATACCGTTGATCATACCGCCCCAAGAAGGCGCAAACAGGATCAAAGACAATACCATACCCAAAGATTGAGTCCAGTCAGGCAATGCGGTGTAGTGCAAGTGGTGTGAACCAGCCCACATATAAGTGAAAATCAAAGCCCAGAAGTGAACGACGGACAAGCGGTAAGAGTAAATCGGACGGCCCGCTTGTTTAGGTACGAAATAGTACATCATACCCAAGAAGCCGGCTGTCAGGAAAAAGCCCACCGCATTGTGGCCATACCACCATTGAACCATCGCATCAATCGCACCTGCGTAAACCGGATAAGATTTCATCAAACCGGCAGGGATGCTGATATTGTTGACGATGTGCAACAGTGCAACGGCCAAGATAAAGCCGCCGTAGAACCAGTTGGCAACGTAAATATGTTTGATTTTACGTTTGGCAATCGTACCGAAGAATACGATAGCGTAGGCAACCCACACCAGCGTAATCAAAATGTCGATAGGCCATTCCAACTCGGCGTATTCTTTACCTTGGGTGTAACCCATAGGCAAGCTGATGGCAGCAGCCACGATAACGGCCTGCCAACCCCAGAAGGTAAATGCAGGCAGCCAACCGCCAAACAGACGGGTATTACATGTACGTTGAACAACGTAGTATGATGTACCGATCAAACCACAACCACCGAATGCAAAAATAACCGCATTGGTGTGCAGAGGACGCAGGCGGCCAAAGTGGAACCAAGGTCCGATATTGGATAAATCTAGGGCCGGAGCAAAAAGCTGGGCAGCGACGATAACGCCAACCAACATGCCCACAATACCCCAAACTACAGTCATGATGGCGAACTGGCGCACCACTTTGTAGTTATAAGTTTGTGTGTCCATGGAAGTCTCCATAAATTATGGGTATAAAAAATTTTTATCTCACCCCAGCCCCTGCATTTACGAAAAGCGCAATACGGCCAAGGCTCAAATTTTTCTAAATTTAACATAGACACCACAACATGCCAAGCAAAATTACATTCCATATTGCATAAAAACTTTAGTGAGACATAATCTCATTTCTTTTATAATCAATAAATTATTTAAACATGTTCAATAAATCGGACACAGCATTTTTTCAAGCCCCCTTTTTCGTACAGTTTTATTGATATAGATTAAGCCTACCCTTTAAAACCCCTTCCTCTTAATAAACTTTAGCAAATTAACCAATAGCCATGATTAATTACAAAATTACCCCCAACTTTCTGTCTCATGAATGGCACATCACCTTATCATTCACTCAAACTGATGATTCTGAAACAGAAATCAGCCTGCCAAACTGGGTTCCCGGCAGCTATCTCATCCGTGACTTTGCCCGCCACATCACACACATCAACGCGTGCTGCAACGGCAAAGCCCAGCCACTGACACAAACCAGCAAAAACTATTGGCAAACCCCTGCCCTCAATGGAGCGTGGGAAATTTACTACACCGTCTACGCATTCGACTTGTCTGTTCGCGGCTCATTCCTCAGTACCGAGCGCGGCTTTTTTGATGGCGCGTGCCTATTCTTAAAAGTGCACGGACAAGAGGAACAACCACACCAAGTCGAATTTCCTACCCTGCCACACACATGGCAGATAGCCACCACCCTACCCCAAATTTCGGCGACCACTTTTCAGACGGCCTCATATGCCGAGCTTATTGATCATCCTGTTGAAACAGGCATCATCGAATTCCTCGACTTTGAAGCACAAGGCATCCCCCACCGTATTGCATTAAGCGGCATCTATCCTGATTTCGACCGCACCCGCTTCCTCGCCGATATTCAAAAAATCTGCGAAACCGAGTTAGCGATGTTCCCCTCCCCTGCCCCGTTTTCCGAATACCTTTTCCTATTACATCTGGGCGACAACCTTTATGGCGGACTGGAACACATCAGCAGCACCGCCCTACTCGCCGACCGCCACAGTCTGCCATCTTACGATATGGGTGAAGCCGACAAAGCCTATACCGAACTGCTCGGCCTCTTCTCCCATGAATACTTCCACGCATGGAACGTCAAATCCATCAAACCGGCCGTATTCGCACCTTACAACCTCGACCAAGAAAACTATACCGAGCAACTTTGGGCATTCGAAGGCATTACTTCCTACTACGACGACCTCTTTCTAGCCCGAAGCAAAACCATCAGCCCCGAAGCCTACCTTACCCTGCTTGCACAAAGCATCACACGTGTACAGCAGACACAAGGCCGCCTGAAACAAACACTTGCCCAATCCAGTTTCAGCGCGTGGGACAAGTTCTACAAACAAGACGAAAACAGCCCAAACGCCATCGTCAGCTACTATCAAAAAGGCGCACTGGCCGCACTTTGCCTCGACCTTATCATCCGTGAAAAAAGCCAAGGCAAATACACCATCGACAGCGTGATGCAGCAACACTATCGCGACTGGTGCAACACCCATCAAGGCATACCCGAAAAACACTGGCAAATCCGTTGCCAAGAAATGACCAGTTTAGATTTAGAAACCTTCTTTCAGACGGCCTTATACAGCACCGAAGACCTTCCGCTCGCAGAATGCCTACAAAGCGTAGGTGTCAAACTCGACTTTATTCCCCTACCTCGCCAACATGGCGGAGCATTTGCAAGCGAACCCCAATCGGTTGCCCCCGCCAACGATTTGGGCGCACGTTTCAAACAAAGCAGCGATCATGCCGTCCTGACTCATGTATTTAATGGCGGCAGTGCAGAAAATGCCGGACTCTGCCCGCAAGACAAAATCATCGCCCTAGGCGGCTATGCCTGCAACGACCTTGCGGCACAGTGGAGCAAACTGCCTATCGGCACGCGCACCACCATCCATTTCTTCCGTCAAGGCCTATTGCGTGAAACCAGCATCACAGTTCAAGCGGCAGAAGCCAATACTGCCCTGCTGCACATTACCGATCGCCAAAAACTCGAAAACTGGTTGTACAATCATTAAATAAAACTTCAAACGGCCTGCCACTTCCTAGGCCGTCTGAAATCAACATATCCATTTAATATAAAGAAAGGAAAAACTATGCCCATCCGTAAACTGACCGACACCCTCTATATCGCCCCCCAACTGACCGAAGCAGATGTCCAAGAAGCCGTACGTCTCGGCATCAAAACCATCATCTGCAACCGCCCGGACGGTGAAGAAGAAAACCAACCGGCTTTTGCCGAAGTGCAAAACTGGTTTAAAGAGGCTGGCATCAACCAATTCTCATCCCAGCCCGTTGTCGCGCCTCAAATCAACGCAGCCGATGTCGCAGCCTTCCAAAATCTGTTGCAACAATCTCCGGCTCCTATTCTTGCTTTCTGCCGCACCGGTACTCGCTGCTCCCTGCTTTGGGGTTATCATCAAGTGCAACACGGCGCATCCGTAGCCGAAGTAGTTGCCGCAGCCGAACAGGCTGGCGTCAACCTCAGCAACTTTGAAACCCGCCTGCAAGAAGCCAAAGATAAAGGTTTGGCTTAATACTTTATTTATATATAAGTAGTAGCCTTCAAACCAATCAGGCCGTCTGAAACCGATTATTCAGACGGCCTGATTGCCTTAGCTTATTTTTAATTTATTTCCACTATCCTAAAAATATATTTTCTAAATCAAGCCCGAATTGACCTGTATCAATACCCTGACCCTATTTTCATTTATAATGCCTTTCAATGATTCAGGGCCAAGCCCGAATCCTCCAGTTTCCTCGATAAGAGCCAGCTCTCTTATTAAATGATTTTTCTTTCCTCTTGATGTGTGTGTGTTTGGGTGTGGCCGAAAGCCACCCCCTTTTTTTTATACCTACCCCCTTTCAGGCCGTCTGAAAACTTTCAGACGGCCTTTCCTTTCCTCTCACAAAAATAGTATAAAATCCCCTTATCGTTCAAACCACAAACTCAAAACACCATGGTCAACAAACTCACTCCCCCTCCAAGCCTGCCCGATCCGCAAGACCTCCGCGCCATTATCGCTTACAACATGCGCCTCTACCGCGTTAATCACGGCTGGTCGCAAGAAGAACTGGCACGCCAATGCGGACTTGACCGCACCTACGTTTCCGCCGTCGAACGCAAACGCTGGAACATCGCCCTTTCCAACATCGAAAAAATCGCATCCGCGCTTAAAATCGCCCCTTACAAACTCCTCCTTCCGCCGCAAGAAATGCTCCGCCAAATGACCGAGCCTACCGATACCCAAGCCTAATTCACAGCCAGACACCATCATGCCCGCCGCCCAACAAGCCATCCAAATCTACCAGCAGCAAAAAGCCGCAGCAGAAACTGCCTACCGCCAAAACAACCGCCCTACCGCTTACTTCCGCGACCATATCGCCGCTGCTGAAACCCTACTGCAAACCCTCTGGCAAATCCACTTTCCCGACAGCAACGACATCAGTCTGATTGCCATCGGCGGCTTCGGACGTTGTGAACTCTACCCCCATTCTGACTGGGACTTAGCGATTATTTCCTCGGCCCCATTTTCAGACGGCCTGCAACAACAAACCGCCCAATTTATCCAAACCCTTTGGGACGCACGCCTCAATCCGGCCATCAAAAGCGGCAGCATAGAAGAAATCCTCCAAAGTACCCAAAACGACATTACCGGCGAAACCGCCTTTCTTGAAGCACGCCACCTACAAGGCGATGCCAAACTTACCGCCCAACTTCTAAACAAACTCAACACACGTCGCGACACAGCCGCCTTTATCGAAGCCAAACTCCTCGAAATGGAGCAACGCCATACAAAATCCCAAGGCACAGGCGCACAACTCGAACCCAACATCAAAACTTGCCCCGGCGGCCTGCGCGACATCCACACCCTTATCTGGACAGCCAAAGCACAAGGCATAGACAGCAACCCCACCGCCCTCGTTACCGCCGGTGTCCTCACACGCACCGAAGCCGGCATGCTGGCTCATGGCTACCGCCGCCTCGCCAACATCCGCATTCATCTCCACCTTACCGCCGACCGCCCCGAAGACAGGCTGCTTTTCGACTACCAGTCCCAAGTTGCCGAAAGCTTAGGCTATACCCAACCCGACATCCGCGGCAGAAGCGAAGCTCTGATGCACACCTTCTACCGCGCCACCAAAGCCATCAAACAACTCAACGGCATCCTCATTCCGGTTCTCAAAAACCATCAAACCTCCAGCCGCCCCCAACATATCCACCCCATCGACAGCCGCTACAAACGCATCGGCCACCAAATCGCCGCCAACGACCTTGCCCTGTTTGAACACAACCCCGAACACATCTTCACCATCATCCAAACCATGCAGGAGCAAAGCATCACCACCATCGAGCCGCAAACCCTGCGCGCATGGTGGGCGGCCACACGAAAAATCAACACCCGTTTCACCCAAAATCCAGAAAACCGCCGCCGCTTTATCCAATTCTTCAAACACGGTACCGGCCTCACCCAAACCCTCCGTTTTCTCAACCTCTACGGCGTACTTGGCCGCTATCTCCCCGCATGGGAGAAAATCACCGGCCTGCTCCAACACGACCTCTTCCATATTTACCCCGTAGACGACCACATCCTGACCGTTGTCCGCAATATGCGCCGTCTCGCCATCGAAACCCACAGCCACGAAATGCCCGAAGCCAGCGCCATCATGCAGGCCTATCCACGACCATATGTCCTCTACACCGCCGCCCTGCTGCACGACATCGCTAAAGGCCGTGGCGGCGATCACGCAAAAGAAGGCATCAAAGACGCACAACAATTCGCCGCCAACCACTACTACACCGAAGAAGAAAGCCACCTCCTCGCATGGCTGGTTGAAAACCACCTGCTCATGTCCACCGTTGCCCAAAAAGAAGACATCCAAGATCCCCATGTCCTCCAAGCCTTCTGCCGCCGTATTCCCACACGCGAATACCTCGACGCACTCTACCTGCTTACCATTGCCGACATCCGCGGCACCAACCCCAAACTTTGGAACACATGGCGCGCCAGTCTGCTCCAAACCCTCTATCACAGCACCGCCGCCGTTTTAAACAGCAAACATCACGATCCCGAACGCCTCCCCAACCGACGCGAACAAGCCTCGACCGATCAGCTCACGCGCGCGGCCGTTCCCCTCAAAAACCAACAAAAACTCCGCCGCATCCTCGGCAGCGCATACTACGTCCGCCATCAGACTCGGGAAATCCTCTGGCACACCGCAAACCTCGCCTACGACACCCAAAGCCCGGCCGTCCGCAGCCGCATCCTTCCCCAAAGCAACAGCCTTCAAGTCATGGTCTTCATGCCCAATGGCGACCGCCTCTTCGCACGCCTCTGCCGCATCTTCAGCAGCCACCGCTTCGACATCCAAGCCGCCCGCGCCTTCATTACCGAACACGACTACATCCTCGACACCTTTATCCTTCAACTTCCCGACAATCTCCCGCCCGAAGAGTATCCCGACCGCCAAAGCGCACTCGAAGCCGAACTCAACAGCTTCATCCACGGCAATACCACCGTCCAAAAACAAAGCGGCCGTCCACACATCAGCCGCCGCATCCGCCACATCCCCATTCCGCCTACCGTAATCATCACCCCCGAAGAAGATTATCCCGGCTGGCACACCATAGACATCACCGCCGTCAACCGCCCCCACCTCCTCGCCGACATCGCCGAGACCTTCTTCGCACACAACATCAGCCTGCGCTACGCCAAAATCACCACCTTGGATCAGCGCATTGAGGACAGCTTCATCACCTACAGCCCATCCCTACAAGACCCGCAAACCCAAAACACCCTAAAACAAGCATTGATCGAAGTTCTGACCCCATAAAGGCCGTCTGAACATCTTAAAAATATAGGGTGAGCATTTTTTGCTCACCCTAATCGCATTCAACATATAAACATCCTGAATATACCCTTCTAAAACACTCAAGAAATCCAACGCCTTAAAAATCAAAACCAGACTGCTCCCTGATATAAAACTACATTACAAAATCATAACCCAAATAAATATAATTCCAAATACAAAATTTCATTCATCTATTACACCAAACCCCTTTTCAAATCCCCTCCTTCCAAACCATTTCCCCATCAATATTCACACAAAATACATACTCAAAATAAAACCCATAAAAAACAAAAGAATAAAATCACAAAAAATCAAACCGACCGATTAAGCCATAAAAACACCGCCTGTCCAAACCAATTAACATATTATTGAATCAATCTAAAATTCTGACAAAAAACGTCACACACCCAAACTTGTCTCCCTTCCCTGTCACAAAAAACACAAAACTGACAAAAAACGTCAACCACCCAAATTCCCTAAAATCCTGAAACTTTCAAACAAAACCTCACAAAACTTAAAAATTAAAAAATAAACCCAATAAAAACAACAAACAAAAAATAAAAAATAAAATTTTTAACCCATTTTCCACACTTGGCACACCGACTGCTTGAAACAACACGTCCGGCAAGGCCCAAGCCTCAAAGCAGCAAGCCCGACGGAAGCTGTATATTCCTTCTTACTTTATGGTTTACTCATAATACAAAGTGCCAAGCACATTACGGACTTTTTACTTAAACATAATTATTCACACTTTCAAACTGGAGTTTTAATCAATGAAAGCAATCCAAAAAGGTTTCACCCTGATCGAATTGATGATCGTCATCGCCATCTTGGGCATCCTGGCCGTAATCGCTCTGCCTGCATACCAAGACTACACCATCCGCGCTAAAGTATCTGAAGGCTTGAGCTTGGCCGAGCCTGCAAAATTGGCTGTAGCAGAAACTGCTTCTGCTTTGGGTGGCCTAAAAGCAATTACTGCTACCAATACTGGTTACACTTTCCCTGCAAAAGGCACTAACTACGTTAAAAGTATTACTATTGCAGCTACTACAGGGGTAATTACAGTAACTACTCAAAATACAGGTGCAAGTAAACAACCTGTACTAACCCTGACTCCATCCCAAGCAAATCCTGAGTCTCCAATCACTTGGACTTGTAAATATAAAGACAGCGAGCCTAAACACGTTCCTGCTAACTGCCGCTAATATTGGTATTGCAGCCTGAATAAAAGTAAATCCCATAAGGCAATTATGGGATTTACTTTATAAAAATAAGAAAACGATACACTCAAATGAATACCCCATTTCAAGCCCAAAAAGGTTTTACCCTGATTGAGCTGATGATAGTGATCGCCATCCTCGGTATTCTGGTTGTAGTCGCCATACCCACTTATCAAAACTATATCGGCAGGGCGCAAGCCTCCGAAGCACTTTACCTTGCCGACGACCTGAAAACCGAAATCAGCATTGCCTCAGCGGTAAATAACCGTCTGCCCAATGCAGAGGATGTCAGCAAACAAGGCGCAATCGGCGTTACCGCTCAACGCATCGGCGGCACATACATCCAAAACGGTGGCGTAACTGTAGAAGCAGATACAGGCAAAATCAGTATTCCTTTCGATAAAGGCCAAAACAAAGGCAAAGTCCTGACCCTGACCCCTTATCGAATTAACAATGACTCGACTTGGTTGCTTAACTGGCAATGCGGCGGAACGCTGGATCCGATGATGATCCCCGCCATGTGCCGTGATAATTCAAACGGATAACAACCAAGCCCATACCCTACAAAAAACACAAAAATACATTGCGAAGAAAACACCCCAAACAAAGCCAAATACAAACGCGGAAAACGAATCAAAGCAAAAGAAACCAAACTCTCCAAAACAAGGTCATTAAGAGCCTGAATCATCACATTACGAGAATAAATGCCGTCTGAAATCCATTTTCAGACGGCCTCTTTATATCTAACATCCACTAAGGATTAGAATATGTAATTCTATTGAGCATTCCCAAGTAAAAACCCTCTACCCTATTCAAATGCTGAATATCATCTTCTCGCCAAAATCTTCCTTCCCCTTAACCAAGTCAACACAAGAACTTTTTATTTAATGCCCTCCCCCGCTGGAGCCGTTAAACGGAGGTCTTGCCAGCCAAATAATGGGGATCATGCTGATGAATATGATACTGCCTGCCAAGAAGATTTCATTTGAGCCAATAATAAAGCCTTGCTGGGAAATGGTACTATTTATCGCAGCCAGGGCTTGCTCTTTGCTCAGGCCATTGGCCATCATGCCTTGAATAGATTGGTTGCTGATTGAGGACAATGAATTAATATGTTCGGTCAGTTGAGTATGGTGCAGAGCTTCGCGCCGTTCCCACATGGTGCTGACAACGGATACTCCGACACCGCCCATAAACACACGCAAGAAGTTAGACAGGCTACTGGCCGAGGCAATTTGATTGCCTTTCATATGCGACAGCGTGATACTGGTCAAAGGCAGGAAGAACATGGCTACGCCTAAACCCTGCCAAAATTGCGGCCAAACGACGTTGCTCATATCCATACCGGCATAGAAATCGGTTCGCCAATGGAATGTGTAGGCGAACACCAAAAAGCTGGCACTGACAAACAGGCGCATATCGACGCGATTACCAAACTTACCGATAATCGGCGACAGAATAATCGGCAAAAAACCCACCGGCGCAGCAGCCAAACCGGCCCAAGTGGCGGTATAGCCGAGATTTGATTGCAACACCAAAGGCAGCAGGGTCAATGTACCCATATAGACCATAAAGCCCAAGGATGTCGCAACAACGCCTATCGTGAAGTTTCTATTTTTAAACAATGACAAATCAACAATCGGGTATTTCTCGCCCAGCTCCCAAACAATAAAATAGGTTAGAAACACCAAAGCGGTAACACCCAAAACGATAATCTCTCCTGAGGCAAACCAGTCCAACTCTTTGCCCCTATCAAGCATCATTTGCAACGCACCGATACCGACAATCATCAACACCAGCCCGACATAATCAATCGGCGCCCTGACGATTTCGGTTTCCCTGTGTCTAAGCTGTTTCCAAGCAATGGAGGCGGATAAAACCCCGATTGGGATATTGATAAAGAAAATCCATCCCCAATGCCAGTTGTCCGAAATCCAACCGCCCAAAATCGGTCCCAATACAGGGGCAACGACGACAGTCATCGCCCACAAAGCCAATGCCAATGTTCGTTTTTCAGGCGGATAGGAAGCCATCAGAAGACTTTGGGATAAGGGAATCAAAGGCCCGGCGATAAAGCCTTGCAACACTCGGAAAAAAACCAAGGCTTGAAGATTATGCGCCATACCGCACAGCCATGACGTTACGACAAAACCAATCACGGCAGCAATAAAGATTTTAACCTCGCCAAACCGCTTGGCCAAAAAGCCGGTCAGGGGGACGGAAATGGCATTGGCTACGGCAAATGAGGTAATCACCCAAGTGCCCTGCGTGGTCGCCGCACCCAAATCCCCTGCGATAACAGGCACGGCGACGTTGGCGATGGTGCTGTCCAAGACTTCCATAAATACGGCCAAGCTGAGCGCCAACGTTGCCAACACCAGCTTAAACCCTTGTAACGGCGGATAATTCATATTTTTAAACTATAAGACAACCGCCAAAGCGGTCGATTGAAGAGAATCAATATTTCAGACGGCCTGAGCCTTCAATAAAAGACCCAGGCCGTCTGAAAAGATTATTTTGCATATTGCTCGAAGATTTTATCGACTAAAGCATCGGCGGCTTTCCAATCCACACTTTCCGTTTCCGGCAGCGCAGTATTTCGTTCTGCTTCGGCAGTCATGGCTTTACCGCTGCCCTTCTCGGCAACATCGACTTTAACAGTCATCGACAAACCGACACGGAGCGGATTTTTTTGCAATTCTTTGGCATCCAAACTGATGCGCACCGGCACGCGTTGTACGACTTTAATCCAGTTGCCCGTTGCATTTTGCGCCGGCAACAATGAGAACGCACTGCCCGTACCGGCCGACAAGCCCATGACCTTGCCATGGTAAACCACTTTACTGCCGTACAAATCGGCTGTCATTTCAACAGGCTGGCCGATTTTCATTTTGCGCAGTTGCGATTCTTTAAAGTTGGCATCCACCCACAATTCAGACAGAGGTACAACAGCCATCATCGGCGTACCTTGCGCGATACGTTGGCCGACTTGGACATTACGTTTGGCAATTTGACCGCTGATTGGCGAACGGATTTGCGTACGTTGCAGATTCAGCCAAGCGTCTTTGATGTGGCTGATGGCTGTCTGAACCGCTGGTTGTTGGCGCAGCGGAATATTGCTGCCCAATGCTGCCTGAGCAGAAACTTCTTCCGCCTCAACCGCTTTCAATGCAGCCTGAGCCTGAACCACAGCGGCGCGTGCATGGCTGAGTTCTTCGCCGGAAACCGCTTCCGTACCCGCCAAAGATTCGCGGCGGCGCAAATCGGCTTGCGCACGAGCCAGATCGGCTTTGCGCAACAATACTTGCGCTTTGGCTTTTGAATTGACCGCAGTTTGCTGTTTGTTTTGACGGATGGCCTGAATCAATTCATTTTGCGCGCGATCGTATGCCAGCTGAAAATCACTGTCGTCTAAAGCCACCAACACATCGCCTTTTTTCACGACATCCGTATCGTCATACATGACTTTGCGCACCGTGCCGTTCACCTGCGGCGTAATCATCACCAAATGACCGGCCACATAAGCATCTTCCGTTTCTTCTTCATGCTGCCAAAACAGAAAATACGCCAAAGCAACTGCGGCTGCCGTAATAAGAAATAAGAGTGTAACGATAACCAAATTGCGTTTGCGATGCGTTTTAGCGCCGGAAGCGGCTACTTCCGTTTCATTTTGGACATTATTTTTTTCTGATTGAGTATCCATAAGTCCTAACTTTAATTCTGTACATGTGATAACGATATTATTGTCTTGCCGGGCTGCTGGCTCTACCCTCAACCCAATACGCGCGCGAAACGCGCTAAGGGGTCATATTCTATAGTTACACTCTATTCATTACAATAATTTCTTCCGGTAGCAAATGTAAATAAGGTAAGCAAAAGGCCGTCTGAAATTACTTTCAGACGGCCTACCGTTTTAATCAAACGTTTATTTCTTATTTAATTTAAAGCCTCCGCCCAACTGGGCATTGAGGTTACTCCAAGCTGTCAGATATTCTGCATGGTATTGAACCGCCGACATTTTTGTACGCGCAGCTTCGTCTTGTTTTTGCAAGGCGGTCAAGCCGTTATCCAAACCTGCACGAACACGTCCTTTCGCATTTTGCACAGATTTATCCGCGATATTGACCATCTTGTTCCAAGTATCTTGTCGGCTTTTCAGGCTTTGATAGTCCACGACGGCATCTGCCGCCGAACGCATGGCATTCAAAACAGTTTGGTCGTACACGGCAACCTGCTCATTATATTGGGCGCGTTTGCCTGCCAATTTGGATTGCAGCGCGCCGGAGGTGAACAATGGTAGATTCAAAGCCGGAACAATGCCCAACATACCGGATGTCCGTCCGCGAATCAGATTGAACGCATCAATATGCGTCATGCCTGCCAAAACTTTCAACTCAATATTCGGATAAAACTCTGCTTCGGTTGATTTGACGATATGCCATTTCTCTTCAAGCAAGGCTTTTTGTGCCGCGATATCGGGACGGGCAGCCAGCAAGTCCGCTTCAATACGGCTAACCGGCAATGACGGCACAGCGGCCATTTTTTCCGGAACCTGTCCATTTAATGCACCCGGCACACGGCCGGTCAATACAGCCAGACTGTTGCGGATTTTCTCGTTTTTCTGAGTCCATGCCGATTTTTCAAGCTGCAATTGTTGTTGCGCCATTTCCAGAGCGTGCAAAGCATCGGCAGGAGCCAGTTGCGCTTTAACGCGTTGTTGCATCAGTTTCAATGCTTTATCCGCCAACTCTATGCGCGTATCCAGCAGCGCCAGTTGTTCTGTCGCCATCTGCCACGCAAAATATTGGGCGGCTACGGCGTGAGCCAGCTCAGTGCGGATGTGCTGCGCCTCATAAACCGCAGCCCGGCTTTTTCCCAAAACAGCTTGAATCTGCTCTCGGTTTTTACCCCAAAAGTCAAAAACCAAGCTGCCTTGCAGGGCTGCGTTCGCCAAAACCAATGTATGGTCGGTATCGACCATACCGGCTTGAGGTTTGGGTGAAACATAAGCACCCAAACCTGTAACACCCAAGCCGACTTGCGGTTTGTTTGCGGCCCCTACAACGCCCAGCTGAGCCTGAGCCTGCTCAAACCTTGCTTTGACAACACGCAGATTGGTAGATGTCTGAATGGCGGAAGCAATCAAATTGTTTAATTTTTGATCTTTCAGCTTCATCCACCAGCCGTCTTGGGCAGCAGCGGCAGATTGGCCTTGCGGTAGCGGATAGGCTGTTGTCTCATCCAAAGGCGACTGTTTACCGAAGGGCGCACATGCCGCCAACAGCGAAACTGCGGCAACGCATACGCTTGATTTGACCAAACCTAATTTCATACGGACTCCGTTTATGTGTGCCTGCCGCAGACCATCAGGCCGTCTGTTGTCAATTGCCCAAACGGTTCAACAGTTTACCCAACAGGTGTTGCAGCGTATCATAATCCTCTTTCGTGAAATCTTCCCACGCTTGGCCGCTCTGACGGGCAATTTGCGGCCATACTTCGTGGATGAAGGTCTCACCCGAAGGGGTCAATTTTAGCACAATCTGACGGCGGTCTTTTTGATTGATATAACGCTCTACCCAGCCGCGCTCAACCATGTCGTCCGACAGGCGTGTGGCACTGGTGCGCGTCAAGTCCATCAGGTCGCTCAAGCGCGAAGGCAGGATTTCGCTGTTTGGGCTGACGTAAACCGCCATCAGGGAAAACCACAGATTTTCATTGATGCCGAACGCTTTCAGGTTTTCATTCAAATGACTGCTCAAACGTTCGGTTACAATGCGCAACATGCGGGATACTTGGTTTTGCTGCTCCGGAAACTGCGGCAGACGGGTAGAAAGCAAACGCATTGCGTTGACTAATTCGGTTTGTGAAAAACTCATAAATTCCTTCTTTCTGAGTGAATTATTTTATCCGATACCAATCAGAATAAAATATGATGTAATAATTTACTTTAAGATACCAATTACTTACTTTAAGACGTTATACTAATTCAGATGATTATTTTAGTGTATGAAAATCTGATAATCGGTTACATGATCCTACTAAACGGATTTTTCTATGCCTAAATCATGAAAAATCGACCCTAAAAAAGGCCGTCTGAAACCTTGATTCCATCTTTCAGACGGCCTCGATGACAGATTAAAATAAACTTTTCCACTTAAAACCGAATGCAAACCATGAACACTTCCGCCTTTTTCCCCCACATTACCCTTATCGGCGTCGGTTTAATCGGCGGTTCGTTCATGCTCGACCTCAAACGCTTGGGGCTGGTGCAAAGCGTTACCGGCATCGACACCAATGCCGACAACCTCAATTACGCGCTCGACTGCGGCATCATCGACCATGCCTACCCGAATATTTGCGCCGAAAGCATCGGCCATGCCGATTTGGTTTTGATTGCCACGCCGGTCTCCGTCCTGCCTGACGTATGCCGCGACATCAAGCCTTTCTTAAAAGAAACGGCCTGCGTTTCCGATGTCGGCAGCACCAAACAATCGGCACTCAATGCCTTCCGCACCCACTTGTCCGAGCGCCTGCCGCAATGTTTTGCCGCCCACCCGATTGCCGGTTCGGATCAAAGCGGCGCAAAATCCGCGCGTTGCGGTTTGTTTCAAAACAGCCGCCTGATCATTACCTTGCACGGCCAAGAGGCTTCAGACGGCCTAAGACGGTTGAAAAGCCTGTGGCAGGCGGTTGGTTCGCAGATTTTCACCATGAGCGCCGAAGAACACGACAATATTTTTGCCGCCGTTTCCCACTTGCCGCACTTGACCGCCTTTGCCTATGTCCACGCTTTGTTCGACCATCCGCACGGCAAAGACTATCTCCCCTATGCCGCCACCGGCTTTCGCGACTTTACCCGCATCGCCTCCAGCCACCCTGCCGTCTGGACAGACATCTGCCTAGCCAACCGCCCTGCCCTGCTCAAGCTGACCGGCGACTTGAAAGAACAATTATCCAAATTGGAACAGCTCCTTTCAGACGGCAACAAAACCGAGCTTTACCGCTATTTTGAAGAAGCCGCACAAATGCGTAATGACTGGCTGAAAAACCGTTAAACCTGTTTTCAGACGGCCTGATGCCTTCTCGGCCAAACCTTCATCACAATAAAAAGGGCATCTGTTTAGATGCCCTTTTTGGTTTCTTACGGATTGTCTTTCAAACGGAACTCAGCCGCCCTAGCGTGCGCAGTCAAACTTTCGCCATGCGCCAACACGCTGGCGG
This sequence comes from Neisseria sp. P0022.S009, assembly GCF_051956675.1. Taxonomy (NCBI): domain Bacteria; kingdom Pseudomonadati; phylum Pseudomonadota; class Betaproteobacteria; order Neisseriales; family Neisseriaceae; genus Neisseria; species Neisseria sp. P0022.S009. Next base: position 490,862 of record NZ_JBQCXE010000001.1, on the reverse strand, counting down.
TTTTACCCAACTTCTGCGCGCCTTGTTCCGAAACCTGAATCAGACTGGAGCGTTTTTGGAAATCATATGTTCCCAAAGGAGAAGAGAAACGCGCCGTGCGGCTGGTCGGCAAAACGTGGTTGGGACCTGCGCAATAGTCGCCCAGGCTTTCACTGGTATAGCGTCCCATGAAAATCGCACCGGCATGGCGGATTTTTTTCGCCCACTCTTGCGGATTCTCAACCGACAGTTCCAAGTGTTCGGGAGAAATATAGTTGGCGATTTCGCAGGCTTCGTCCAAGTCTTTAGCCAAAATCATTGCGCCGCGGTTGCCCAATGAAGCTTCAATAATCGCACGGCGCGGCATGGTTTCAATTAGGCGGTTCATGGCCGTCTGAACTTCGTCCAAATAAGCTTGGGAAGTACCGATCAAAATCGCTTGTGCAATTTCATCGTGTTCTGCCTGACTGAACAAATCCATGGCCACCCAATCGGCAGGTGTCGTGCCATCGGCAATCACCAAAATTTCAGACGGCCCTGCCACCATATCAATGCCGACCACGCCGAACACGCGTCGCTTGGCCGCAGCGACAAAAGCATTGCCCGGGCCGGTAATCTTATCGACTTGAGGCACGGATTCCGTACCATAAGCCAAAGCTGCAACCGCCTGCGCGCCGCCGACCGTAAACACTTTGGTCACACCGGCCACAAAAGCAGCCGCCAACACAATATCGTTGCGCTCGCCTTTCGGAGTGGGAACGACCATGATGATTTCTTTCACGCCGGCAACGTGGGCAGGCATGGCGTTCATGATGACGGAACTCGGATAAGCGGCTTTACCGCCCGGAACATAAATACCGACACGGTCAAGCGGCGTAATCTGCTGGCCCAAAAGCGTGCCGTCTTCGTCTTCGTAAGTCCACGACTCCATTTTTTGGTGTTTATGGTAGCTTTCCACCCGTCTCGCCGCCGTTTTCAAGGCCGTCTGAATGTTTTCGGGCAAACGCTCAAACGCAGACTGCAAATCGTCTTGCGTCAGGATTAAATCATCGATGGTTTGAGCGGATGTACCGTCAAAGCGGTTGGTGTATTCAATCAGCGCCGCATCGCCGCGTTTTTGAACATCGGCGCAGATGTCGGCAACAATACGGTCGATTTCAGGATTTTGCGCGGTTTCAAAAGCGAGTAACGCTTTAAGTTCGGCTTGAAAATCAGGGGATTGGGTGTCGAGTTTCTTCATGGTTTGCTCTCTTCTTTGTTTCTATATCTCTACGAAAATCCTACCTAGCTATTCTTTGATCACGTTTTGGCACTTTTCATCCCAGTATACCTTCCATCTACCATGTTTTTTAGCAAAAAAAACCGTAAACTCATCATTTACATAATCGGCAACATAGCGAAGATTAGGAGGATTTTCATCAAAACTTAATATCCAAGGATGGAAGTAAAAGGTTTTCTCCCACCTCTTCTGAGTATAGCCGAGATTCTTGGCAAACTGAGGGATGGGTTGTTGCATCTCACTTTCCAAATAGGACTGAATGGCATTGTCAATACTATTTAAACGAGCTAATAGTTGCTTAAACTGATCTTCCTCCTCAATTTTGAAATCACCTATGAACTCAAATTCTGCAAAGTCTATAGAAAATTCAAATAATGTGATTTTACCATCCTCAGCATAGTGCCCATCTTCATCAACACAACAACGAGTTCCTGACTTCAACACTCGCTCAAAATCTAGATCCGCAAAGCGATTACGGGGAAGTATTGACTCACGCTCTTGAGATTTTTGGGATTTTTTACTAAATAACTGCTTAAATATCTGAAGCATCGCATCTCTCTATTCTTCCTCAACAACATCAGCTATGAAGTCATTTCTGTTTATCCCAAGCACTTAAACCGATTGGAATAGACCTACTTAACCAGCGCAACTGAGAATTATCTTTATATATTTCTTTTCCAGTTCTTATGTTCAGACGGCCTCAGCCACATACAGGCCGTCTGAACATTATCTTTTCAAAAAACCTTTTTTCTGCAAAAACGCCAACATATGCGGCCGCACGGGATTGCCCAAGGTTTTGGCCAGCGATTCCTTCCAAGGTATCGGGCTGCCCTTGCGTAACTCATAATAATCCGCCACGGCCTGATTATAGGTTTCAACCGCATCGGCATTCAGGCTTGGGCAGGCGTTTTCGGCGTACACCATTTCCTTCGGCAGGCGCGGTTTGAACGGCGGGTCTTGGTCGGGATAACCAAGGCAGAGCCCCACCAAAGGCACGCAATAATCCGGCAGGTTCAATACGTCCGATACTTTTTGCGCATTATTGCGCAATGCGCCAATATACACGCCGCCCAGCCCAAGCGATTCGGCGGCAAGCAATACGTTTTGCGCCATAATGCCTGCATCGACCGCGCCAATCAGAGTAACTTCCGCCCAATCAATTTGCGCATCGGGAAACATCGCCTTGTGTTTGGAGAAATCGATGCAAAACAATAAAAATTCCGCACAATGGACAATATAAGGTGCGCTTCCTGCCGCTTCATGTATTCCCTGCCTCAGCGCAAGGTCGGATACGCGGATGATGGAAACGCATTGCAGGTTGTTGGAAGTCGAAGCCTGCTGCCCCGCACGCACCAGCGTATCGAGGATTTCATCGGTAATCGGCTCGGAAGTAAACCTGCGGATGGAACGATGGGAAAGAATCGTATCGAGTGTCGGTTTGCTTTGCATCATGACGGGGCTTTCAAACTGGGTTGGCAAACAGGTTTTACTAAAAACTTTTCAGACGGCCTTAGCGGCATCTTCAAATGCCTGAATAATCGGATTCAACAGCTCATATTTGGTTTTCAAGGCAGCTTTGTTGACCACCAAGCGGCTGGAAATATCAGCCACATGTTCTACAGCTTCCAAACCATTGGCCTTCAATGTATTGCCGCTGGAAACCAAATCGACAATCGCATCGCTCAGACCGACCAAAGGCGCAAGCTCCATCGAGCCGTACAGTTTGATGATGTCCACATGCACACCTTTGCCGGCAAAATGTTCGGCGGCGATGTCGGGATATTTGGTGGCAATCCGCAAGCGGCTGCCGGGTTGGGAAGCGGCGGCATAATCAAAACCTTTTTTAACCGCAACCATCATGCGGCATGAGGCGATGTGCAAATCCAAAGGTTGATACAGGCCATCTCCGCCATGCTCGATCAGCACGTCCTTACCGGCAATGCCGAAGTCCGCCGCACCATATTGCACATAAGTCGGCACATCGGTCGCACGCACAATCACCAAACGGATGTTGTCATGATTCGTGCCAATAATCAGCTTGCGCGATTTTTCCGGCTCTTCTGCAGGCACAATACCGGCGGCGGCCAACAGCGGCAGGGTTTCCTCAAAAATCCGTCCTTTGGATAAAGCAATCGTTAAAAGTGTGTCGGTCATTTTTTCTTTTCCTTTGCCGTATCAAAAGCAAGAAGGCCGTCTGAAATCAACAACCCATTTCAGACGGCCTCAACTACGGTTTTACAATAAAGTTTTCACATCGGCTGCAATCGTTTCAGGCTCGCTGCCGTAAGGCGAGAAAATCGCCACTTCACCGTTTTTATCAATCAAATATGCGCCTGAAGAATGGTCGACCAAATAGTTTTCGCTGTCTTCTTTTTGGTTCACTTTAGCCGATACCACGCGGTATTGCTGCTTGATGACTGGCAGGCTTTGATCGCCGGTAGCCGTCAGGCCGATAAAATCAGGGTTGAACTGTTTGGCGTATTTGCCGATTACTTCAGGCGTATCGCGCTCAGGGTCGATGCTGACGAATACCACTTTCACGTCTTTAGCCTGATCGCCCAATTGTTTCAAAGTATCGCTGTAAGTCAGCAACTCGGTCGGGCACACGTCAGGACAGTGGGTATAACCGAAAGACAGGATAACCACTTTGCCTTTCAAATCGCTCAGGCTGAAAGGTTTGCCGTCGCCATCGGTCAATGTAAAGTCGCCGCCAATGTCTTCTTTGCGCATATCGGTACCACGCGCTTGCGCTTTGGCAGTAGATTCACCGGAAGCGGACGGTGCGGCAGAAGCGGCAGGCGCCGAAGAAGCTTCTTTGGCTTCCTCTTTAGGCTGACAAGCAGCCAGGGTGGCCAACGCAATAGCACTGAGTAAGAAAGTTCGTGTAACGGAAAGCATAAATTTTCTCCAAAACCGTTTCAAATAAATAAGGCCAAACAACCACCCGGCCAGTCTAAAAACAAAACATCTTCATATTAACGCGTTTGACACATTAAAAGTAGCCCTTTTTGTAGATAAATACCGTTTTTTTGTTTTAAAAACCTACCTTCCATTTGGACAGGCATTAAACTCAAAAAGTTTAATTCATTAAAAATCAAACAAATATAAAAATAATTCAATTTTTTTTCAAATACCGCTTTACAAGATTCGAGAACTCGCTATAATGACGACTTCTTCGCTAGCCCAGGTGGCGAAATTGGTAGACGCAGGGGACTCAAAATCCCCCGCCGCAAGGTGTGTCGGTTCGAGTCCGACCCTGGGCACCAAATTTAAAAAACCTCTTGATTCAGTCAAGAGGTTTTTTGCTATTCGTTATTTGCAAAAACCTTCTCCTTACTCAAACTGTCAACAATCCATCCACACCAAGATCAATAAAACTGTTTTTTTATTTCTTTAAAATCAACCTTCAATCTATTTTCCCGTTTCAAATGTTAAAAGATGAAAGATTTTATCTTGATTGAACAGTCGGTTTGCGTTATCTTTTCTACTCTTTTTCACAAACTCTGTGTTCCTTTCCAATTGTTTGGACAGTCTGACTGTCGCCGTATTCCCTCAATGCGCGTACCCTAAATCGCTGCTTGGCGGAATTGCATTACAGGTGCTGTGGTGAGGCGGATTGTTCCTATTGGTTAGAAACCGCATAAAAGAGGTCAATATGCAATTATCAGGCGCACAAATCGTCGTGCAAAGTCTCAAAGCCGAAGGTGTCGAGTATGTATTCGGCTATCCGGGCGGCGCGGTTATCGAAATCTACGATGCCCTTTTCCAACTCAATAAATTCAAGCACATCCTGGTTCGCCACGAGCAGGCAGCCGTACATGCGGCAGATGCCTATGCCCGTGTCAGCGGCAAAGTCGGCGTTGCCTTGGTGACTTCCGGCCCAGGTGTAACCAATGCCCTGACCGGTATCGCCACCGCTTACAGCGACTCCATTCCGTTGGTAGTCATCAGCGGCCAGGTGGGCAACTCCCTTATCGGGACAGACGCATTCCAAGAAGTGGACACAGTCGGCATTACCCGCCCTTGTGTCAAACACAATTTCTTGGTAACCAATATTGCTGAGTTGGCAGACACCATCAAAAAAGCTTTCCAAATTGCCGCAAGCGGCCGTCCGGGTCCCGTTGTTGTCGATGTTCCTAAAGATGTCACCCAAGCAATGGCTAAATTCAGCTATCCGCAAGAAGACATCTTCATCCGCTCTTACCAACCGGTTGTACAAGGCCACATCGGTCAAATCAAAAAAGCCGTACAAATGCTGGCTTCCGCCAAACGCCCTATTGTTTACTTCGGCGGCGGCGTGGTTTTGGGCAATGCCTCTGAGGAAATGACCAAATTCGTCCGCATGATCGGCGCTCCTTGTACCGGTACATTGATGGGCTTGGGTGCATACCCTTCCAGCGACCGCCAATTCTTGGGTATGCTGGGTATGCACGGTACTTACGAAGCCAACCTCGCCATGCAGAATGCAGACGTTGTACTGGCAATCGGTGCGCGCTTCGATGACCGCGTGATTTCCGTACCATCCAAATTCTTTGAAAAAGCCAAAAAGATTATTCATATCGACGTTGACCCGTCCAGCATTGCCAAACGTGTCAAAGTGGATATCCCGATTGTCGGCGACGTGAAAAACGTATTGTCCGAAATGATTCAATTGTGGGGCAAGCAAGAATCTGCACCTGCAGCCGACTCATTGGATAAATGGTGGAAAAGCATCGAAGAATGGCGTTCGCGCAACTGCCTGTGGTTTGATAATGAAAGCGAAATCATCAAACCGCAATACGTCATTCAAAAACTGGCCGAAATCACCAATAATTCTGCCATCATTACTTCCGACGTCGGTCAACACCAAATGTTTACCGCCCAATATTACCCATTTGAGCGTCCTCGCCAATGGCTCAATTCCGGCGGTTTAGGCACAATGGGTGTCGGCTTGCCATATGCCATCGGTGCGAAACTGGCTGCTCCTGATCAAGATGTATTCTGCATCACCGGCGAAGGCTCGATTCAGATGAACATCCAAGAGCTGTCGACCTGCTTCCAATACCGCGTTCCGGTTAACGTCGTTACCCTGAACAACGGCTACCTCGGCATGGTCCGCCAATGGCAAGAACTTTATTACGGCAACCGTGAATCGGAAACCTATTTCGACTCATTGCCTGATTTTGTCAAACTGGCTGAAGCCTACGGCCATATCGGCATCCGTGTGGACAAGAAATCCGATGTAGAAGGCGCTTTACTGGAAGCATTAAACCAAAAAGACCGTCTGGTATTCCTCGATTTCTTGACCGACAAGAAACAAAACGTACTGCCTATGGTCGGCAACGGCAAAGGTTTGGATGAAATGGTTCTGCCGCCGCATATGCGCGATATTGCAAAAGCGTAAGGAGAAAGAAATGCGACATATCTTATCTATTCTGATGGAAAACGAATCAGGTGCGATGAGCCGTGTGGTAGGTTTGTTCTCCGCACGCGATTACAACATCGACTCCCTGGCCGTAGCACCAACCGAAGACAAAACCTTGTCTCGCATGACCATTGTTACCCACGGCGATGAGCACGTTATCGAGCAAATCACCAAACAACTCAACAAACTGATTGAAGTTGTCAAAGTGGTTGATTTGAACGAAAGCCGTTTTGTCGAACGCGAACTGATGTTGGTAAAAGTCCGCGCCGTCGGCAAAGACCGCGACGAATTCCTGCGATTGACCGAAATCTACCGTGGCAGCGTCATTGATGTAACAGACCGCAGCTATACCATCGAAATCACAGGCTCTACCGAAAAACTCGACTCTTTCCTCGAAACAGTCGGTCGTGCTCAAATTTTGGAAACCGTCCGCACAGGCGCAGCCGGTATCGGTCGTGGCGAGCGTATTTTGAAAATTTAACGCTGTATCGTTCAGACGGCCTTTTACTTTCAACAAAGGCCGTCTGAAAAACAGCAGGAGACAAACATGTCAAGCATCCAAATCGTTGCATTAGTTACCGTCAAACCCGAATACACCGAGGCTCTGGCTGCCCAGTTTAAAGAATTGGTCAAAGCCAGCCGTGCAGAAGAAGGCAACATCAGCTACGACCTGCACCAAGAAATCGGCAAACCCAACCGTTTCGTATTCGTAGAAAATTGGAAATCCCAAGCAGCTATTGACGAACACAACGCCAGCGAACATTTCCAAAACTTCGTCAAATCCATCGAAGGAAAAACCGAAGCATTGGAAATCGTCTTGATGAATCAAGTCCCTGCTTAACCCCCTATTACTTTTAACTCAACCCGGATTGTCCGGAACCCTCTTACACTAAGGAAATAAAATGCAAGTTTATTATGATAAAGACGCTGACCTTTCTCTGATCAAAGGCAAAACCGTTGCCATCATCGGTTACGGTTCACAAGGTCACGCACACGCAGCAAACCTGAAAGACTCCGGCGTAAATGTCGTCATCGGTCTGCGCCAAGGCGGCTCTTGGAAAAAAGCCGAAGCAGCCGGCCACGACGTACGCACCGTTGCCGAAGCAACCAAAGCAGCCGACGTTGTGATGATTCTGTTGCCTGACGAAAACCAACCTGTCGTATACAAAAACGAAATCGAGCCAAACTTGAAAGAAGGCGCAGTATTGGCATTCGCTCACGGCTTCAACGTACACTACAACCAAATCATACCCCGCGCCGACCTCGACGTTATCATGGTTGCCCCTAAAGGCCCAGGCCACACCGTACGCAGCGAATTCCTGAAAGGCGGCGGCGTACCTTCCCTGATCGCCGTTTACCAAGATAAAAGCGGCAAAGCACGCGACATCGCCCTGTCTTACGCAGCAGCCAACGGCGGCACCAAAGGCGGCGTAATCGAAACCAACTTCCGCGAAGAAACCGAAACCGACCTCTTCGGTGAACAAGCCGTATTGTGCGGCGGCGTGGTCGAATTGATCAAAACCGGCTTCGAAACCCTGACCGAAGCAGGCTATGCCCCAGAAATGGCCTACTTCGAATGCCTGCATGAAATGAAGCTCATCGTTGACCTGATTTACGAAGGCGGCATCGCCAACATGAACTACTCCATTTCCAACAATGCAGAGTACGGCGAATACGTAACCGGCGTCGAAGTCATCAACGACAAATCCCGCGAAGCCATGCGCAACGCCCTCAAACGCATCCAAACCGGTGAATACGCTAAAATGTTCATCCAAGAAGGTGCCGTCAACTACGCCAGCATGACAGCCCGCCGCCGTCTGACCGCCGACCACCAAATTGAAAAAGTCGGCGCTCAACTGCGTTCCATGATGCCTTGGATTGCCAAAAACAAACTGGTTGACCAAGACAAAAACTAATCTGTCTTTCAATCAAATAAAACCTGCCCGAGCAATCAGGCAGGTTTTTTATATATTTGCAAACCCAATACACTATAAATTCCAATTACCAAGGCCGAGAGCTGTGCAAAATTCCCCAAAATCTCCTAAATGTTTTGGTGGGAATTTAAGGAATTTTGGGGAATTCTGCACAGGTTTCAAGCCGTTATGTGATCGAACAATGCTTCGGTACGCTGCACTGTAAATTCTGCTACGCCCGAGCTGTCTATTTTGGTTTGCTCAAAGTGAGTGCACAAAAACATCTGAAGGCGATGTGTTTAAACCTTTTGAAAGCGGCTAACACCTGTTGTCACCTAAAAGGCGGCCCGGATTCCTGATTATTGGGTATCCTAGGGGATTTAAGGGGGTATTTGAGTAGGATCGGTGAATATTTGAAACGAAAACAGCTGAAACCTGTCCTTAGGTTTCAGCTGTTGGGTAAAAAGAAATTTTGCAAAGGTCTCGGCCTTTTGAATTACAACAGACTGCTAAAGATATATTCATTTATCTTTGGCTACTGTCCTGATTAATTCATCAAATAAATTCAAAACATAATCTAAGCATAAAAAAATGCGGCCTAAATAGGCCGCATTTACTTTGCTTCGTCTTTTCAGACGGCCTTTTCAGGCCGTCTGAAAGTCAGATTACCATTGGTAACCAACTGCTGCGGTAGCACCGAAGTGACCACGTGAGTTGCCGGAAGCAGTACCTTTGATGATCCAGTTACCACCATCGGAGATGCTAGAGAAGCCGACAGCGTAACCGGTTTCACCGCGGTAGTGACCGCCACCGATAGCCAACATGCTCTTACCTGGCAAGTAAGCTTGTGGCAGACCGGCAGTAGCCAAGGCTTGAGCCACACCTGCGCGGGCGTTGTTGTCAACCTTGTTCACATTGCTGTTCACATCGCCGAATTTTTGGTTCAGCTGGTCAACGTTAACCGCATCGGTACCGTTCTTACCTGGAGCAACATTTTTAATAGTAGTGTTGCCGGCATCGATACCACCTTGGTTGATGGTTACAGGACCTGCTTTCAGTTCGTTAGTAGTAACACTGTTAACGGTCAGATCAGGGTTCAAGCTGACTTTCAGCGCATCGCCGTCTTTCTTAACGAAGATGTTTTGAACTTCTTTCTCTGAAGTCTTACCGGTTGCTTTGTCGAATACTTGAACTTTAGTACCCGCATCACCTTTAATCTGAATAGTGTTATTCAGAGGTTTGGAGATAGAGTGCTCTTTATCAACAATACCAGTCTCATCAACCAGACCGAAGGTGCCGTCAGCATCTTTACCATCTTTACCGTCTTTACCATCTCTAATGATGGTGGTGGTGGTGTTACCGTTACCGTCTTTGATGGTTACAGTATGTTCGCCTTTAGCTGTAGTTTCAACTTTAGCTTCAGCGTTCTTACCATCTTTCACAACTTTAGAAGTGGTATTGATAACATTACCATCTTTATCCAAGTTTCTAACAGTGATAGTGGTTTTACCTTCAGCATCATCACGTGTAACTTCAGCTTCAGCTGACTTACCATTATCACCGGTTGCACCAGTTGCGCCGGTATCACCTTTGGCACCTTGAGCACCGGTATCACCTTTAGCACCTTGGGCACCAGTGTCACCTTTGTCGCCTTTAGCGCCTTGGTCACCTTTAATACCTTGGTCACCTTTATCGCCTTTGTCGCCTTTGACACCTTTATCGCCTTGGTCACCTTTGGCACCAGTTGCACCGGTAGCGCCAGTTGCACCGTCTTTAACGATAGTAGTAGTAGTGTTACCGTTACCGTCTTTGACAGTTACAGTGTGAGTGCCGTTGCCGTTGTCTTTAACTTCGGCTTCAGCGTTCTTACCGTCTTTAACGATAGTGGTAGTAGTTTTACCGTCGCCATCGGTGATGGTTACAGTGTGAGTACCGTTGCCGTTGTCTTTAACTTCGGCTTTGGCGTTCTTACCGTCTGCACCGTCTTTAACGATAGTGGTAGTGGTATTACCGTCGCCATCGGTGATAGTTACAGTGTGAGTGCCGTTGCCGTTGTCTTTAACGTCAGCTTTAGCATTCTTACCGTCTGCACCAGTGTCACCTTTAGCACCGGTATCACCTTTAGCACCGGTATCGCCTTTGTCGCCTTTAGCGCCTTGGTCACCTTTAATACCTTGGTCACCTTTATCGCCTTTGTCGCCTTTGACGCCTTTGTCGCCTTGGTCACCTTTGGCACCGGTATCACCTTTAGCACCGGTATCACCTTTATCACCTTTAGCACCGGTATCGCCTTTAGCAGCAGCTGTACCGTCTTTAACGATGGTAGTAGTGGTATTACCGTTACCGTCTTTGATGGTTACAGTATGAGTGCCGTCACCGTTGTCTTTAACGTCGGCTTCAGCATTCTTACCATCTGCACCAGTTGCACCGGTAGCACCGGTAGCACCGTCTTTAAGGATGGTAGTAGTGGTATTACCGTTACCGTCTTTGATGGTTACAGTGTGGGTGCCGTCGTTGTTCTTTTTAACTGAGGCTTCAGCATTCTTACCGTCTTTAACGATGGTAGTAGTGGTGTTACCTTCACCATCGGTGATGGTTACAGTATGAGTACCGTTGCCGTTGTCTTTAACGTCAGCTTTAGCGTTCTTACCATCTACGCCGTCTTTAACGATAGTAGTAGTGGTATTACCTTCGCCATCGGTGATGGTTACAGTGTGGGTACCGTTGCCGTTGTCTTTAACATCAGCTTTAGCGTTCTTACCATCTACACCGTCTTTAACGATGGTAGTAGTAGTTTTACCGTCACCGTCAACAACAGTCACAGTGTGAGTACCGTCACCGTTGTCATTAACTTTGGCTTCAGCGTTCTTACCGTCTGCACCGGTATCACCTTTGGCACCAGTTGCACCGTCTTTGACGATGGTAGTAGTAGTGTTACCGTTACCGTCTTTAATGGTTACAGTATGAGTACCGTTGCCGTTGTCTTTAACTTCGGCTTCAGCGTTCTTACCGTCTTTAACGATGGTAGTAGTAGTTTTACCGTCACCGTCAACAACAGTCACTGTGTGAGTACCATTGCCGTTGTCTTTAACGTCGGCTTTGGCATTCTTACCGTCTGCACCGGTATCACCTTTCGCGGCGGCTTTACCGTCTTTAACGATGGTGGTAGTAGTTTTACCGTCACCGTCAACAACAGTCACAGTGTGAGTACCGTCACCGTTGTCTTTAACTTCGGCTTTAGCATTCTTACCGTCTGCACCGGTATCACCTTTGGCACCAGTTGCACCGTCTTTGACGATGGCAGTAGTAGTGTTACCGTTACCATCTTTAATGGTTACAGTGTGAGTACCGTCGCCGTTGTCTTTAACTTCGGCTTCAGCGTTCTTACCGTCTTTAACGATAGTGGTAGTAGTTTTACCATCACCGTCAACGATGGTCACTGTATGAGTACCGTCGCCATTGTCTTTAACATCAGCTTTGGCATTCTTACCATCGGCACCAGTTGCACCGTCTTTAACGATGGTAGTAGTGGTGTTACCGTTACCGTCTTTGATGGTTACAGTGTGGGTACCGTCGCCGTTGTCTTTAACGTCGGCTTCAGCGTTCTTACCATCTGCACCAGTTGCGCCGGTATCGCCTTTGGCACCAGTTGCACCATCTTTAACGATGGTAGTAGTAGTGTTACCGTTACCGTCTTTGATGGTTACAGTGTGGGTACCGTCGCCGTTGTCTTTAACGTTGGCTTCAGCGTTCTTACCGTCGGCACCAGTGTCACCTTTAGCACCAGTTGCACCGTCTTTAACGATGGTAGTAGTGGTGTTACCGTTACCGTCTTTGATGGTTACAGTGTGAGTACCGTCGCCGTTGTCTTTAACGTCAGCTTCAGCGTTCTTACCGTCGGCGCCAGTGTCACCTTTAGCACCAGTTGCACCGTCTTTAACGATGGTAGTAGTGGTGTTACCGTTACCGTCTTTGATGGTTACAGTGTGGGTACCGTCGCCGTTGTCTTTAACATCAGCTTCAGCGTTCTTACCGTCGGCACCGGTTGCGCCGGTATCGCCTTTGGCACCGGTTGCACCGTCTTTAACGATGGTAGTAGTGGTATTACCGTTACCGTCTTTGATGGTTACAGTGTGGGTACCGTCGCCGTTGTCTTTAACGTCGGCTTCAGCGTTCTTACCGTCGGCACCAGTGTCACCTTTGGCACCAGTTGCACCGTCTTTAACGATGGTAGTCGTGGTGTTACCGTTACCGTCTTTGATGGTTACAGTATGAGTACCGTCGCCGTTGTCTTTAACGTCGGCTTCAGCGTTCTTACCGTCGGCACCAGTTGCACCAGTCGCGCCGGTATCGCCTTTGG
>NZ_JBQCXE010000001.1:0-477827 GCF_051956675.1 Neisseria sp. P0022.S009 | reverse complement strand
CACCAGTTGCACCGTCTTTAACGATGGTAGTAGTGGTGTTACCGTTACCGTCTTTGATGGTTACAGTATGAGTACCGTCGCCGTTGTCTTTAACGTCGGCTTCAGCGTTCTTACCGTCGGCACCAGTTGCACCAGTCGCGCCGGTATCGCCTTTGGCACCAGTTGCACCGTCTTTAACGATGGTAGTAGTGGTGTTACCGTTACCGTCTTTGATGGTTACAGTATGAGTACCGTCGCCGTTGTCTTTAACGTCGGCTTCAGCGTTCTTACCGTCGGCACCAGTGTCACCTTTAGCACCAGTTGCACCGTCTTTAACGATGGTAGTAGTGGTGTTACCGTTACCATCTTTGATGGTTACAGTATGAGTACCGTCGCCGTTGTCTTTAACGTCGGCTTCAGCGTTCTTACCATCTGCACCGGTTGCACCAGTTGCGCCGGTATCGCCTTTGGCACCAGTTGCACCGTCTTTAACGATGGTAGTAGTGGTGTTACCGTTACCGTCTTTAATGGTTACAGTATGAGTACCGTCGCCGTTGTCTTTAACGTCGGCTTCAGCGTTCTTACCGTCGGCACCGGTTGCACCAGTTGCGCCGGTATCGCCTTTGGCACCAGTTGCACCGTCTTTAACGATGGTAGTAGTGGTATTACCGTTACCGTCTTTGATGGTTACAGTGTGAGTACCGTCACCGTTGTCTTTAACTTCAGCTTCAGCGTTCTTACCGTCTTTAACGATAGTGGTAGTGGTGTTACCTTCACCATCAGTGATGGTTACAGTGTGGGTACCGTCGCCATTGTCTTTAACTTCGGCTTTAGCGTTCTTACCATCTACACCATCTTTACCATCTTTAACGATAGTAGTAGTGACTGAACCGGTCTCAAGATCAGTAATAGTGATTGTATGGGTACCGTCACCATTATCTACAACTTCACCTGTGATGCTGCCACCTTTTTCACCAGTATCACCTTTAGCGCCGGTATCACCTTTTTCACCTTTGTCGCCGGTTGCGCCAGTGTCACCTTTTTCACCTTTGTCGCCGGTTGCGCCAGTTGCGCCGGTGTCACCTTTTTCACCTTTGTCGCCGGTCGCGCCAGTAGCACCAGTGTCACCTTTTTCACCTTTGTCGCCGGTTGCGCCAGTTGCGCCGGTGTCACCTTTTTCACCTTTGTCGCCGGTTGCGCCAGTGTCACCTTTTTCACCTTTGTCGCCGGTTGCACCAGTAGCGCCGGTGTCACCTTTTTCACCTTTGTCGCCGGTTGCGCCAGTTGCGCCGGTGTCACCTTTTTCACCTTTGTCGCCGGTTGCACCAGTAGCACCGTCTTTACCATCTTTACCGTTTTTACCGTCTTTAACGATGGTAGTAGTTACTGAGCCATCACTTTCATCAATAATAGTGATGGTATGAGTACCGTCGTTGTTATTTACAACTGTACCAGTGACGCCGCTGCCTTTTTCGCCAGTATCACCTTTTTCGCCGGTATCACCTTTAGGGCCAGCAGGACCAGTATCGCCTTTAGCACCAGTTGCACCTGTATCGCCTTTAGGACCAGTCGCGCCAGTTGCACCTGTATCGCCTTTAGGGCCAGGCGCACCAGTAGCGCCGGAAGCACCAGTAGAACCACCACCGATTACGCTCAGGGTGTATTCGTTAGTGCCGTTTGAAGTCATCTTCAGGCCGTCACCAGCGATCAGTTTCAGGGTGTTATTGGCATTTGATTTAGGATCGTATTTGTATGTACCTACAGCTGGTGAGCTACCGCTACCATCGTGACCTTGGAATACAAACGGATTCAGGTTTTCGATACGATTTGCAACAGCGTACAATTGAGAGCCGTTGATTGCATCGGTAGAAGTTGCAGAGATACGACCTGCGGCAACGTTTTGGATTTGACGTTCGTTACCTGCAGAACCTACAGACAATACTGCGCCATTGCCCAAACCGCTGGTTGCACCTGCGAAGCCGCTGTAAGTGTAGCTGCCAACAGTAGCAGTGTTAGTAGGTACGAAGTTGCTGGTTGTAGAACCGTTACCCAAAGCTACGCTGTTTTCGATAGTAGATTTAGCTTCAGTACCCAAAGCCAGAGTGTTTTTAGCTGTTGCTTGAGCACCGTTACCCAGAGCAGTTGCATATTCACCGCCATTAGCTTGAGCACCACGGCCCAATGCAATTGCTTGTTTAGAAGCAGCGTTACTTTGTACGCCCAAAGCTACTGAGTATTTACCAGTTGCTGTAGCAGCAGGACCGAATGCTGCAGCAGAAGTACCGTCAGCTACGGAACCACGACCGATTGCTACGTCAGAACCTTGTTTGGCTTGAGCGTCGCCACCCAATGCTACCGCGCCGTTTGCCAGAGCTTTAGAGCGCTCACCGATGGCTGTTGCTACGATACCGGTTGCTTGAGCTTCTGTACCGATTGCCATTGCCGAACCGGCATTATTTACTACGCCGTCGCCATCAGCGCCAGTAGAAGTACCGTCAGCTGTAGCAGAATGACCTACGGCAACGTCAGCAGCTTGCTTAGCAGTTGCACCGTTACCTTGAGCGATAGAGTTATTGCCAGCAGCTTTAGATTGAGTACCCAAAGCGATAGAGTTGTTACCGATTGCTTTAGCAGCAGAACCTGCTTTATTACCGAAATTACCATCCATCGCACCGCCAATAGCTACAGAATTTTCACCTGTTGCTTGAGCAGATGCACCACCAGCAAATGAGCCTGTGCCATTAGCTTGAGACAACACGCCGATAGCGGTAGCACGGTGAGCAGTTG
The DNA here is from genome assembly GCF_051956675.1 of Neisseria sp. P0022.S009. Classification (NCBI taxonomy): domain Bacteria; kingdom Pseudomonadati; phylum Pseudomonadota; class Betaproteobacteria; order Neisseriales; family Neisseriaceae; genus Neisseria; species Neisseria sp. P0022.S009. The sequence goes on along the minus strand of NZ_JBQCXE010000001.1, from coordinate 475,061 downwards.
ATTCAGCATAAGCACCGACACCAATTGCGTTATCACCTCTAGAAACTGATTTAGTACCGACAGCAATGGAGTTATTGTTAGACGCAGTGGCAGTTTGACCCACAGCAATAGAGTTAGACTGAGCAGCAGTAGCGTTAGAACCTACAGCAATTGCAGCTTCTTTATTGGCTTGCGCATATGGACCAACTGCAACTGTCAGATTACCTTCTGCTTTTGTATATGAACCAACGCCGACAGCTTGAATACCTGACGCATTTGCGCTAGTACCTGCTGCAATCGCGTGGTCTTGGCTTGCCACAGTATCTTTACCGACAGCAATAGCATTGGTCCAAGCACCATGAGCGTTGTTACCAATAGCGATAGAATCTTGTTTTTCAGCGTTTGCATGCGTACCTACAGCAACTGCAGCAGCATTTGCATTGGAGTTATCACCAATAGCTGTTGCAAATTGTGCACCAGCATTTGCACGGTTACCGAATGCACTTGCGGAGTCTTGAGTAGCAGTTGCACGGTTACCTACTGCAGTCGCACGAATTTGAGTTGCTTGGGCTACATTACCGATTGCAACAGAAGCTTCACCACTTGCAACAGAGCTTACACCCATTGCAGTCGATGCACCGCCGGTTGCGATATTGTTATTACCCACAGCCAATGCTGCGTTTGCAGTCGCAGTATTGTTCGCACCGTAAGCAATAGTGCCATCTTGACTGCTGGCAGTATTTTGATAACCCACTACAACAGAGTTGACACCAACGTTTCTGTTAGAACCGTTGTAAGTACCATCAGGAGTAATGTCTACTGCACTACCTCCCAATCTTACAGCGGCCTCTGCTCCGCTAGATGCCATCAAAGCACCTGCAGCAACCACCGCAGCAGCTACGGCTTTACGCTTGTCAGAAGCGGATTTTTTGCCGTGTGCATGGCTGATTTCGGAAACCGCGGTCCATGTCTGGGTCGCGTGGTTCCAAATGACTTTAAAGACTTTATTCATATCGATTTTCCTGTAAGGGGTTTGATTTCTTTTGGGACGTTTGCTCGGCTATAAACCGCCTGCCCATACATATGCCGCACTTCAGAGTCTCCCCTTTATGCGGTTTTACGTCGTAATCTCTTGTATGCAATTCCCGTGCCAAAAGTCTCCACTCGGCCGAATAACAGCTAAAAGCCTGTTTTATGGGATTTTATGCTGATACATTTCCGGAAGCATGTGAAGTTTGGGAAACGATGTGCCGTTTTTTGTCAGCTTGTTTCTTAACAAGTCACTTTTTGTCAGCTTCTATCAATGCATTCGGAATCCTTGTCCAAATTTTATATGCGTTTGGTTTCGTAAATCAACTCTTCCGATAAAGTGTTATTTTTTCGGACTCAACGGTCATGCCCGTTAGATTTACTTGTTGCTTTTTTTAAACGGATTTTCTAGCTATTTGATTTTACTTTTTTATTCTCAAACAATAATGATTACTAAATAATATATGATTTGAATAGTTTCTTTAGTGATAGATTTAGATGTGGGCTTTTATTTAGAGAATTAATGAGATTTGTATTGAAGGTTGATTTGAATCATGTAATGGGTTTATACAGTCTGTTTTCAGACGGCCTTTGACGTTTCCTAACATATAAATAGTGAACAAATGATACGAATTTATGCGCTATTGAGCCGCTAAATAGTATAAAAAAGGCAAGTGTAAAACTTGCCTTTACGTTTGGGATTTGTTTGTTCTCTATTGTAGAAAACTGTGTTGTTTTTCAGACGGCCTTACCAACGGAATGTTTGGGTCACGCCTGCGGATGCGCCGTTGTTGCCTGCATAGCCGTAGCCGCCGGTATGGCTGGAGGCGCAGGCGGTGAGTGTGGCAAGGGTCAGGATGAGGAGGATGTGTTTCATGTTTTTTCTCTGAGTGGGTTGGTTTTAGACTTGGGACGTTTTGTTGCCGTATGAATCGGAATGGATATGGCTTTGTTGCTTTGTCTTGATTTAATGTATTGAAAAAGGCCGTCTGAAAATGGGTTTCAGACGGCCTTTATTTTATATCAGCTTATTAGTAACAAGAATATTTGAAATCCTAACTACTTATCCGCCCTGCTTACTCATCTGCAGTCAAACGGCGAATAAAAGCAGCAAAGCTGTCGGCAATATATTCTTCATGAAAATTATCCAAATAAATATTGATAACCGGTGGCTCACCATCGGCATTTATGTTGCGATAATCCAGCGCAAAAAATCCGTGTCCGCTATCTTCTTCGGCAAAGTAAACGCCAATATGCGGTAATGCGTGATTTTTAGGATCTTCCAAAAAACGACTGCCCATTTTACCGCACAGGGCATTATTATTCGTAAAACCAATTCCATATATACCACGAACCATAAGTTCGCATTCATATCCATCCGTATCGGTATAACGAAAAAAACAACGTTTCAAACTACCGCCATTTTTCTGGCGCATCAAAGCGATATAGTCAATGGGCAGAGAATAGCCCAGCTCCTCTTCCACACGCGCAATAATCTCATCCGTAAGCGGCGTATCCCCTTCAAAACCTTCGTCATAGTTAACAAAAAGATTGGCAGCAAAATCTGCCAACTCGGTTTGGCTAAAAGACATGACTTATCCCATATATTAAAACTTAGGCCGTCTGAAATCGGTTTTCAGACGGCCTTTATTTTATATCAGCTTATTAGTGGCGGAAATGGCGGATGCCGGTTACGACCATGGCGATGCCGTGTTCGTCCGCTGCATCGAAGACTTCTTGGTCGCGCATGGAGCCTGCCGGATGGATGATGGCTTTGATGCCCTGCTCGGCAATGACATCTACGCCGTCGCGGAATGGGAAGAAGGCATCGGAAGCGGCACATGCACCGTTTAAGTCCAAACCTGCGTCCTGCGCTTTGCGGGCGGCGATGCGGGTGCTGTCCACGCGGCTCATTTGGCCTGCGCCGATGCCGTAGGTTTGGCCGCCTTTGCCGAAGACGATGGCGTTGGATTTGACGTATTTGGCGACGTTCCAGACAAACAGCAAATCGTTCCATTCTTGCTCGGTCGGTTGGCGTTTGGAGACGACTTTCAAATCGGCGCGGTTGAGACGGTGAATGTCGGGGGTTTGTACCAACAGTCCGCCGCCGACGCGTTTGAGTTCAAAGAGGTTCGCGCCTGCCTCAAGCGGCACTTCCAATACACGCACGTTTTTCTTGGCGGCGGCGATTTCGAGGGCTTCGGCGGTGAACTTCGGCGCCATGAGGACTTCCATAAATTGGTTGTCGGTAATTTGTTTGACGGTTTCGCCGTCCACTTCGCGGTTGAAGGCGATGATGCCGCCGAACGCGCTGGTGGTGTCGGTGGCGTAGGCGAGTTTGTAGGCAGTCAATGTATCGGCTGCAACGGCAACGCCGCACGGGTTGGCGTGTTTCACGATCACGCAGGCGGGCGCGTCGAAGGATTTGACGGCTTCCCAGGCGGCATCGGCATCGGCGATGTTGTTGTACGACAATTCTTTGCCTTGAAGCTGTTTGTAGGCGGAAAGGCTGCCTGCGGCGGGGTAAATATCGCGGTAGAACGCGGCGCGTTGGTGCGGATTTTCGCCGTAGCGCATGTCTTGCACTTTAATCCAGCTTTGGTTGAACTGGCTTGGGAATTCGCCGATTTGGGGCTGACCGCTCAAGACGTCGTCTGAAAGCGAGGTCAGGTAGTTGGAAATCATACCGTCGTATTGGGCGGTATGGCTGAATGCTTTGCGTGAAAGGTTGAAACGGGTTTTGTCGCTCAAGGCGCCGTTGTTGGCTTCGAGTTCGGCAGCGATGGCCGGGAAATCGGCTGTGTCGGTAACGATGGCGACGTGTTTCCAGTTTTTCGCGGCGGAGCGCACCATAGTCGGACCGCCGATGTCGATGTTTTCAATCGCGTCTTCCAGTGTGCAGTTTGGCTTGGCGATGGTGGCGGCGAAGGGGTAAAGGTTGACGCACACTAAATCGATATTGCCGATGCCGTGTTCTTCCATCTTGGCGACATGTTCGTCCAAATCGCGACGTCCGAGGATGCCGCCGTGGATTTTCGGATGCAGGGTTTTCACGCGGCCATCGAGCATTTCGGGAAAACCGGTATAGTCGGCAACTTCGATAACGGGAACGCCTGCATCAGCCAAGAGCTTTGCTGTACCACCGGTAGAGAGGATTTCTACACCGAGCTTGGTCAGGGTTTGGGCAAATTCGACTGCGCCTGTCTTGTCGGACAGGCTGATCAGGGCGCGTTTGATGGAAGACATGAGATTTCCTTTGTTGAAGGTTTAATCGATATGGGATGAATTTTCAGGGCGGTATTATCCGCTATTTTCGCCTTTTTGGCAGTAGGTTTTTATAGATATTGTTGACAATTTTATTGTAAAAGGCCGTCTGAAACTCGGTTTCAGATGGCCTGATGTTTTTGCCTATTTAAATCCCATTTTCTTTGCCACGCATACTGCGCCTGCCATGCCTGCGCATAAGGGCATGAGCAAGGCAACGGGGGCGTAGGTGAGTTCTAAAACAAAGACGATGGCCGTCAGGGGCATTTTGAGGGAAACGCCGAGGAAAACGGCGGCGCCGACAACGGCCGCGCTTTCGGACGACATGGCAGGAAAGAAAGTATTCCACGCGGCTGCGGCGGCAAAGGCGATGGTGCTGCCGAGCATCATGGACGGGGTAATCAGGCCGCCGTATGCGCCTGCCGCCAGCGCCATCAAGACGACCAGCCATTTGACGGCGGTCAGCTTAAGGCTGTGTTGCCAGTCGGTCATGCCGCCAAAGGTCAATTGGTTGCCTGCTTTGCCGTTTCCCAAAATTTCGGGAAACCAAACAGCAATCGCGCCGATGAGTGCAAACATGCAGACGGCCAAGGGAATGATTTTGATGTTGTCGCGCTTGATGAAGGGGAATTTTTGGGCGGTGCGCTGGAAAAAGACGGCGGCTGCGCCCAGTATCGGGCCGATGATGGCGGAAAACCAAAGTAATGAGGTGTTGATGGAAAGGTTGGCCGGATGATATTGCTGCACGTCGCCCAGACCGATGCGTGCGACGGCGGTGGCGATGACGGAAGTCAGCAATGCGGCGGCGACGGCTTGCTGCGTCCATACGCCCAGCATGGCTTCGAGGATGAAAAGTGTGGAGGCGAGCGGCACGTTATACACGGCCGCCAAACCTGCACCCGAGGCACACGCGATGACCAGTCTTGCATCGTCTTCGCTCAATCCGAAACGGTTGACGCCGACTGAGGCGAAAGTGGCGGTCATTTCGCGCGGCGCAACTTCGCGGCCGAGCGGCGAGCCCAGCCCGACAGTAATGATTTGCAACAGGGCATGGCTGACGGTTTCAAAAAACGGAAAACCGGCGAGCGGATTTTTAACCACGGCTTTGATACCCGGTTGAGGTCTGCCGTAGCGTTTAAGCAACCACCACCCCAAGCCGACCACCACGCCGCAACAGGTCACGACCACGACACGCCGCGCAGGACTTGCCTGCGCTACGCCCTCTCGGAATGAAACGTATAGGCCGTCTGAACCGTAACCATAGGCAAGATGTTGAATCGTATGCATGATTTCGGTTAATACAATGCCGACCATGCCGCCGATGATGCCGGTAATGATGAGGGCGGCCCAGAGTTTATGAGTGTCTTTCACGGGTTTTGACTTGAGGTAGTAATGGTTTGATCAAAGCGTTTTTCGGGAGAACTATTGTCCGCCTAAGGGATAGTTTTTGGGGACGACGTGGGTTTTGCCGTTATAAGGGAAAATATATTTCTGATTTTTATAATTTTTCTTTCCTGATACGCCGCTGAGTTTTGCAGTCAACGCCCATACGCCGGATACGGCAGGACGGCTTTTGTCAAAAGCAATTTTGGCTTCCATGCTGGTATATCTGTCTTTGCAGTCTCGTTTTTCACGCCCTTTCAATTCATCGCAATCGCCAAAATATGCGCCGTTATCGTTACCGCTGAGAATAAAGCTTTTACGGATGCGGTTGCTATCATCGGTAAACAGGAAGTTTTGCGAAGTCGTCGTGTCGCCTTGGCCTGTATAACTTGACTCGGCAACATAGCCCCAGTTTTGCGCGCCTACCTGAACAAACTTCCACGCCTTATTCTCCGGCACATCCCCCCATGCGCCGATTTCATCTCTTCCGTGCTGTTTGATTGCCCACTTGCCGTCTGTTTTTTCCAAAACAAACAATTCTGCCAGGCCGGGAGAAGCATGGGCGTCCTGTTTTATTTTTTGTTCCATATCGTAGGCAAAACCTGTGTACAGCACATAGCGCGCGGCTTTGCTGTTGCGTGTGACGGTATGGTCGGCAACGGGTTTCATGCAATACATGATGTTGTTAGATGGTGCCTGTCCGTCTTTCGGCGGCTCGGTAAGCTGGCATTTGTGCGCGGCAAGCGGTCGGTTGTAATGCTTGGCAATGACGGCCTGTACGGCGGCTTTGTCGTTATCGGGTGCAGCCGACGCCAAAACGGGGCAGGCAAGCAAAAGCAGGGAGATGATGCGTTTCATAGAAATTTTCCCAAAATGTTTGATTGAAAAAGTACGGCGACTTCAGGCCGTCTGAAACTGTTTTCAGACGGCCTTTTTGTGTTTGCTGCCGATACGCGCCAACATACCGGCGACAAAAGTGGACGAAATGACGACGGTAATGCCCAGCGCGGCCATGCTGCTTAAATGTTCGCCCAAAATCAACACCGCCATGATAACGCCGATAACAGGCTCGAGCGAAATCAGCAGGCCGGAGACGTTGGCAGGGACTTTATTCATGCCTTTGTTCCACAACAGATAGGCCAGCCAGCTGCAGCCGATCCCCATATACAACACCGACAGCGTACCGCCCCACGACCAATTGATTTGATAGCTGTCTGCCAACACCAGCGAAAACGGCAGGCACAACAGCGCCGCCGCCGCCATGGAAGCCGCGGTAAATGCGGGCGCACCGATACGGGCAATCATTTTTTGGCTCGGACGTATCACGCCGGCGAAACCGAATCCTGCGAGCAAAATCAGCAAACAGCCGAACCAGTCAATCGTACCGCCCTCTTCCGCGCCGCCCAATACCATCATGCCCACGCCGGCAAACGCCGCCGCGCAGCAAATCCAGTGGTACAGTTTGGCTTTGTCGTTGAAGAAGAAATGGCCGACAAAGACGACCAGCAAAGGCTCCAGCCCGACCATGGTAATCGCGCTGGCGGCAGATGTGTATTTCAAACCGATAAACTGGAGCATCAAAACGACAACGTAGTTGACAAAGGAAATCCACAACAAGGGCTTCCACTCGCTCCGCGGAATCCTACCCAAATGACGGCGGCACGACGGCAGCACCATCAATGCGGCAATCAACAACCGCGCCTCGACCATCAGCGCCGGGTCGATCATCTCGTAAGAATACTTGGCAGCGATAAAAGAGCTGCCCCAAATCAGCAGGGCAAGTATTTGATAGAACATGGTCCGACCTTTTAAAAAGGGTTAATCGTTTCTTCTCTATATTTATTATTCAGACGGCCTGAAGGGTTGGCCTTTTTTATTTTGTCTGCGTCAGCGAATCCAAAAAGTCGAAGAGTTTGGCATTCATTTCACTGAAATCCGCCGCTGCGATTTTATCCGGATGCTGGACATAAGTTTGGACTTGGCTTTGTTCGGCTACATTTTCGCGCCCGTCCGCCGCAATCAGCAGCCCGACGGCTTCACGGTCAAACTCCAAATGGGCCTGGAAGGCATAATGTTTGGGCGCAAAACGGATAATCTGGCGCGGACAGCCTTTGCTGGTTGCCAACACAACCGCCTTATCCGTCAAACCGGGCATATCACCGTGCCAATGGCCGGTATCCAGGGTTTTGCCCAACAGGGAAACATGGGCATCCGCCAAACCTTCCGCCGTCAGCTCAATCGGATAAATGCCGATTTCACGCTCAGGGCTGCGCGTGTGGCGCGCGCCGTAGGCAACGGATAAAAGCTGCGCACCCAAACACACGCCGACAATATATTTATCCGCCGCAATCGCCTGACGCATCAGGCGCAGCTCGGATTGGGGGTCGTAATACGGGAATGCCTGCCTGTCTTCATCAGGCGATTGCGGCCCGCCCATCACAATCAAAAAATCTATATCGTCCACATTGTCAGGCAGGGCTTCCCTTTCGTACACTTTGGTCGCACTGATGTTATGCCCGTGCCATTGCGCCCATTTCAAATATGCGCCCGGCACTTCAAATGCCTCGTGCAGGATGAAATGGATATTTAATTTATTCGGATTTTGCATTCTTATTTCTCCTCCGACCGTCAGGACGGGTTGCCCTGCCGTATTACAGCATACCGTGCTGTTGTAATTTTTTACGCAGGGTATTGCGGTTCAAGCCCAAAATGACCGCCGCTTTAGACTGGTTGCCGCCACATTGCTCCATCACGCAGGCAAGCATCGGCTTTTCCACTTGATGCAACACCATATCATACACGCCGCAAGGTTCCGTACCATCCAAGTCTTTGAAATATTGTCGTAAGTTTTGTTCAATACATTGCGCAATGTCAGTCGTCGTTTGATTCATCGTGATTGTCTTTCTTTAGATTTGTTTTTAAATGGATTTATTTTTAAATGATGAGGCCGTCTGAAACCCTTTAGCCTTCCCGATAGTGGCATACCCAGCGGTCGGTTTTCTCTGAAAGCGTCTCAAGATAGGCGGCAAGGGTATCGTATTGTGCCGCGGCGCTCTCCAAGCGGTTGATATCCCGGCGTGTTTGCTCGCCGTCGGGCATGGCGTCGATGTACCAGCCTATGTGTTTGCGGGCGATGCGCACGCCGGCGACTTCGCCATAAAACGCGTGCATGGCGCGGATGTGGTTCAAAATGGTGGCGTTGCATTCTGCCAAGCTCAAGGCCGGCGGCAAAACGCCATGTTCGGCGTAATGTTTTAAATCACGGAAGAGCCACGGCCTGCCTTGTGCGCCGCGCCCTATCATGATACCGTCGGCGGCGGTTTGTTTGAGGACGGCGGCGGCTTTTTGCGGCGAAGTGATGTCGCCGTTGACCCAAACGGGGATGTTCAGACAGCCTTTGGTTTCGGCAATCAATTCGTAACGCGCTTCGCCTTTGTACATCTGCGTGCGTGTGCGGCCGTGGATGGCAAGGGCTGCGATGCCTGATTCTTCGGCGATTTTGGCGATGGTCGGCAAGTTTTGATGTTCATCGTGCCAGCCCAAACGGGTTTTGAGGGTAACGGGTACGTCCACCGCGTTGACAACGGCTGCCAAGATTTCGGCAACCAGCGACTCGTTTTGCATCAACGCGCTGCCGGCTTGAACATTGCAGACTTTTTTGGCCGGGCAGCCCATGTTGATGTCAATCACCTGCGCACCTAAGCCGACGTTATACCGCGCGGCTTCCGCCATCTGCTGCGGATCGCTGCCGGCAATCTGGACGGCCACCACGCCGCCCTCGCCTTCAAAATCGCTGCGGCGCAGGGTTTTTTTGGTATGGCGCAAGGTCGGGTCGCTGGTCAGCATTTCGCACACTGCCCACCCTGCGCCAAACTCGCGGCAAATCCGGCGGAACGGTTTGTCCGTAATCCCTGCCATGGGGGCGAGTGCGATGGGGTTGTCAATGAAATAGCCGCCGATGTGCATGATGTGTGCGCCGAATTGAAGGGGCTGAAATTGTACAATTTTTAAGCAACTTTTCCAATCGTATTTACATGTTGCACAATGAAAAAGGCCGTCTGAAACTGGGTTTCAGACGGCCTTTTCAGCCAGAACATTTAAATAAACAACATGACAACCATCTGCACTGCGGTCTGAATCATGTCGATAATCGGCCAAATCAGTTTGGCCAGCAGGCCTGTAAACAACAGGATCAGGATAATCCATGTGCCGTATGGCTCGATTTTACGGAACTGCATGGACTGCTTTGCATTGAGGAAGGTATCGATAAAAATACCGCCGTCCCAAGGCAAAATCGGAATAAGGCTGAATGCGACCCAAATCGAGTTCACCATCACGCCGTAACCGGCCATCTGTGCCAACGGTGCTTGATAAGACTCAGGCACATACGCGGCAAGTACGACCACAAAACCCCAAAAGAACGCCAAAATCAGATTAGCAATCGGGCCTGAAATCGACACCCAACGCCACGCGCGGCGCGGATCGCGGAAATTGCGCGAATCGATGGGCATGGGACGCGCCCAGCCGAACAGAAAACTGCCTATCATCAGACACACCAGCGGCACGACAATCGTACCGACAGGATCGATGTGCGGCAGCGGATTGAGCGTCAAACGTCCAAGCTGCTCGCCGGTATGGTCGCCCCAATAACGCGCCGTATAACCGCGTGCCACTTCGCGCACGGTAATGGCCAACAACACAGGCAATACTGCCAGCAGAAATACGCCTAAATCAAAATTTGCAAACATGTTTTTCCTTATCAAACACGCCGTCTGAAAACAAAAAATATCCTTAAATACCCTTTCAGACGGCCTGAGGCTTTAATCTTCCTGTTTTTTGTCCGAACCGAAAGACTCTTTCAGCTCTCGCCAAGTAATGCCTTTACCTTGCGGATTCAACTTGAAGACTGATTACTACAAAGTAATGGCGAATATCTTTAATAAAAGGCCTGTCATGCTGAAATTTAACACGTAGAACCGATTCCATAAAGGATTTCCAACGGCATGATTCATTGTTTCCCGCTATCATACCCAATTTGAGCGCCCTATCTATTTTAAGCCTAAAGGCCGTCTGAAACTTCAAATTCAGTTTCAGACGGCCTTTAATTTCCTATTTAAAATGTTTCAGCTGTTTTACAGGCTGTAATACATTTCAAATTCCAGCGGGTGCGGCGCCATGCGGATGCGGCGGACATCTTCTTCTTTGAAGGCGATGTAGCTGTCGATCCAGTCTTTGCTGAACACGCCGCCGCGCAGCAGGAATTCGTGGTCGGCTTTGAGGGCGGCCAGTGCTTCTTCCAAAGAGGCGCAAACGGTTGGCACCAATGCATCTTCTTCCGGAGGCAGGTCGTACAGGTTTTTATCGGCAGGGTCGCCCGGATGGATTTTGTTTTGAATGCCGTCCAAACCGGCCATCAACAAAGCGGCAAATGCCAAGTATGGGTTGGCGGTCGGATCAGGGAAACGCGCTTCGATACGGCGTGCTTTGCTGCTGTTCACAGACGGAATGCGGATGGAAGCGGAACGGTTTTTGGCGGAATATGCCAGTTTGGTCGGTGCTTCAAAATGCGGCACGAGGCGTTTGTAGGAGTTGGTGGACGGATTGGTAATCGCGTTCAGGGCTTTGGCGTGTTTGATGATGCCGCCGATGTAATAAAGTGCGGTATCGGACAAACCGGCATAGCCGTCGCCTGAGAACAGGTTTTGACCGTCTTTCCAAATGGATTGGTGGACGTGCATACCGCTGCCGTTGTCGCCCATGATGGGTTTGGGCATGAAGGTGGCGGTTTTGCCGAAGTTGTGGGCAACGTTTTGGATGACGTATTTCATGTCTTGGGTTTGGTCGGCACGTTTAACCAGAGTAGCAAAACGCGTGCCGATTTCCATTTGGCTGCCGGTACCGACTTCACTGTGGTGCACTTCCACTTCGATGCCGAGTTCTTCCAAAATATTGACCATGGCAGAACGCAGGTCTTGGCCGCAGTCAATCGGTGCAACAGGGGCGTAACCGCCTTTGACGGCCGGGCGGTGGCCGGTGTTTTGACCGTCCATGTGCAGGCCGCTTGACCATGCGCCGCTTTCAGAAGTGATTTCGTAACGGGTTTTGTGCATATCGGTTTCAAATTCTACGCCGTCAAAAACGAAGAATTCAGGCTCGGGGCCGAAATAGGCGGTGTCGCCGATACCGGAAGATTTCAAGTAAGCTTCAGCGCGGCGGGCGATGGAGCGTGGGTCGCGGTCGTAGCCTTGGCCGTCGGCAGGGTCGATGACGTCGCAGGTAAAGACAACGGTGGTATCGTCGTAGAAAGGATCGACGAAGGCTGTAGATGCATCGGGACGCAGCTGCATATCGGAAGCCTGAATGCCTTTCCAGCCGCCGATGGACGAACCGTCAAACGCCTGACCGTTTTCAAACCATTCTTCGGGATCGTCGAGGACGATGCGGGCAGGTACGGTAAAGTGGTGCTGCTTGCCTTTGGTATCGGTAAAGCGCAAATCTACGAAGCGGGCTTCGCTTTCTTCAATCAGTTTTACAGCGTCTTTGATGGACATCTTCAGCTCCTGAGGGATTGGGTATAATTTGTTATTCTATCACGGTAAGGCCGTCTGAAATACATCAGGGCGCCCGTTTTTACGCACTGAAATATAGTTTCAGACTGTTTGATTGTCAACAATTTTACATTACGCTTTCTTAACATAAAGACCGCTATAATAAGCACTCTTTTCTTTTGTTTCCGCAGAACCTGTTTTATGAACAATACCCCGCGTTACGCCGTTTTCGGCAATCCCGTTGCACACAGTAAATCACCGCAAATCCATCAGCAGTTTGCGCTGCAGGAAGGCGCGGCCATCGAATATGGGCGCATTTGTGCTGAAATCGGCGGTTTTGCCGAAGCTGTTGCGGCGTTTCGTGCCGAGGGCGGGCAAGGTGCGAATGTAACTGTCCCGTTCAAGCAGGAAGCTTTTGCGCTGGCGGATGAGCATTCCGACCGCGCTTTGGCTGCCGGCGCGGTCAATACGCTGGTGTGGTTGGAAGACGGCAGGATACACGGCGACAACACCGACGGTATCGGTTTGGCCAACGATATCACGCAGGTTAAAAACATTGCCATCGAAGGCAAAACCATTTTGCTTTTGGGCGCGGGCGGCGCTGTGCGCGGCGTGATTCCTGTTTTGAAAGAACACCGCCCTGCCCGTATCGTCATTGCCAACCGTACCCACGCCAAGGCCGAGGAATTGGCTCAGCTTTTCGGCATTGAAGCCGTCCCGATGGCGGATTTGAACGGCGGCTTTGATATCATCATCAACGGCACGTCCGGCGGCTTGAGCGGTCAGCTTCCAGCCGTCAATCCTGAAATTTTCCGCAACTGCCGCCTTGCCTACGATATGGTTTACGGCGAAGCGGCGCAAGCGTTTTTGAACTTTGCCCGAAGCAGCGGCGCGGCCGAAGTTTCAGACGGCCTGGGCATGCTGGTCGGTCAGGCTGCCGCCTCTTACCATATTTGGCGCGGATTTACGCCCGATATCCGTCCTGTTATCGAATACATGAAAGCCCTGTAACCATGTTCCGCATCATCAAATGGCTGATTGCCCTGCCCATCGGCATCTTCATTTTCTTCAACGCTTATGTGTACGGCAACATCATTACCTACCGCGCCGTCGCGCCCAGCAAAACCGCCTTCATGTCCATGCGCATGAGCCAGTTTGCAAGCGAAGGGCGCGATGTCGAGCTGGACTACCGCTGGGTGCCGTACGACCAAATCTCCGTCAACCTCAAAAAAGCCCTGATTGCTTCCGAAGACGCCAACTTTGCCGAACACAGCGGCTTTGACTGGAACGGCATCAAATACGCCATGAAACGCAATAAGCAAAGCGGCGAAGTCAAAGCCGGCGGTTCGACCATCAGTCAGCAGCTGGCGAAAAACCTGTTTCTTAACGAAAGCCGCAGCTACATCCGCAAAGGCGAAGAAGCGGCGATTACGGCGATGATGGAAGCGGTTACCGACAAAGACCGCATTTTTGAGCTGTATCTGAACTCAATCGAATGGCACTACGGCGTATTCGGCGCGGAAGCGGCGTCCCAGTATTTCTACAAGAAACCTGCCTCCGCCCTCACCCGCCAACAAGCCGCCAAACTCACGGCGCGCGTTCCGGCTCCGCTGTTTTACGCAGACCACCCTAAGAGCAAACGGATGCACAACAAAACCAATATCATCCTGCGCCGCATGGGTTCGGCAGAATTGCCCGAAAGCGATATGGATTAATTCAAAAGGCCGTCTGAACATTTCAGACGGCCTTTGTTTTTAGGCTTTCTCTTCCGGCTCCGGTACGTCAAACACTTGGCGCAGATAAGCGAGGAAGGTGTTGTTGGTGGTCATGGTTTTGCCCGGAGAGTCGGAGAGCTTGGCAACGGATTGGCCATTGCACTCGACGAGCTTCAAGACAATGTTCAAAGGCGTGTGTCCCAAATCGTTGGTCAGGTTGGTACCGATACCAAAACTGGTTTTGAAACGGTCTTTGAAGTATTGGTGCAACGCCCATGAACGCTCAATATCAAGGCCGTCTGAAAAGGTCAGCATTTTGGTGCGGCTGTCGATTTTGAGTTTTTTGTAATGCTCGTAGGCTTTGTCGCCCCAAACATAAGGATCGCCGCTGTCGTGGCGCAGACCGTCGAAGAGTTTGGCGAAATACAGGTCGAAATCGCGCAAGAAGGCATCCATGCCGACCACGTCTGTCAGGGCGATGCCGAGGTCGCCTCGGTATTCGTGTACCCAGCTTTCCAGCGCGGCTTTTTGGAAATTGCGCAAACGTACGTCCAAGGCTTGGAAGGCTTGGAGGAACTCGTGCGCCATGGTACCGATGGGTGTGATGCCGAGTTTTTTGGCCAGATAAACATTGCTGGTACCGCGCACGATATCGGGAGCGGCTTCTAATAAGGTGCGGATAACGTGTTCCTGCCATGCGAGGGTGTAGCGGCGGCGTGTGCCGAAATCGGAAATCAGGAATGGCGGATCATTCGGATTTTGTGTAGCCGCAATTTCCTTCAGCTGTTGCGCTTTGGCCTGCAGACGGCGCTCACCCTCTTCGATGACGGCTGGCGTTTCCAAGCGGCGGAAATAGAGTTCGTTGACGATGGCAAGAATGAAAATCTCGAAGAACATCGCCTGTATCATCGGGCCTTCGATGCGGATATTCAGACGGCCCTGATCGTCGGGGCTGACTTTGACGAAGCGGCGTTGGAGTTGGAAAAGTTCGAGATAATCGACAAAGTCGCTTTTGATAAAACGTAGGCTGCGCAGGTAGTCGAGTTCGTCATGGGTAAAGCGCAGCTGACACAGGGCATCGAGTTCGCGTTCCAAGTCTTCTTGAATATCGGCCAGCGGATACACCATCTCTTTGTTGCGGCAGCGGAATTCGTAGAGGCTGTGGGTTTGCGGGAATTGATGCAACACGACTTGCAGCATGGTGAATTTGTACAGGTCGGTATCAAGCAGGGATTGGATAATGGGCTGATAAGCAGACATAAGTTTTCTCTGAGTAAACGTGGGCGTTGAGGTATCAATTTTAATGGAAAAGGCCGTCTGAAAGAAACCTTATTCAGACGGCCTTTATCTTATTAATCCAGCTGCGCTACGGAAACCGGCAAAGAGCGGATGGTAGACAACATCGTGCTGGCATCTTTTTGCTGTTTGCGGAACGCGGCCATATTGGTCGGGGTCAGCTTCGGCGTCGGCAGGGCGACGGTAGTCGGGTTGACCGGCTGGCCGTTGACGCGTGCTTCGTAGTGCAGGTGCGGGCCGGTCGAACGGCCGGTTGTACCGACAAAACCAATCACTTCGCCGGCGCGGACTCTGCCGTCGGCAGGGCTGAACGCGCTCATGTGGCCGTACAGGGTTTCCACGCCGTTGGCATGGCGAATCATCACGGTATTGCCGTAACCGCCTTTCCAACCTTTGAAAATCACTTCACCATCGGCAGCGGCCTTAATCGGCGTACCGGTCGGCGCGGCATAGTCGATACCGGTGTGCATACGGACGGTATGCAGAACCGGGTGGACACGGTAGCCGAACGGAGAAGAAATACGCGTGTATGCAACAGGCTCGGTATTAAAGCCTTCTTTTTGTTGCAGGGACTTACCGTTTTGGTCGTAGTAGCTGCCGCTTTCTTCGTCGCCTTTGCCTTGGCTGTAATAATAGGCTTGATAAGTTTTGCCGTCTTTGACCACTTCAGCCGCCAAAATATCGCCGACCGCCATTTGTTGGCCGCGGAAATACATGCTGTTGTACAAAAGACGTACGGTATCGCCTTCTTTCAAATCGCTCATATTGAACGAGTCGGCAAAGATTTCTTTGAGCTGGATATACACTTCGGAAGGGATTTCGGCACGGAGCATATCGCCGATGGCGGAAGTGCGGATTTGCACGGAGCGCAGGGTCGGCATGGTTTTCATGTCGATTTCGGCATTGGAGATGCGCCATTTGCCCTTAACTTTTTCCAAAGCCACCAAGTTGCGTTCCAATTCTTCATCGGTAAAGAATTGAACGTCGGTCACTTGGCCTGAAGAATCGATGCGGATGTTGACGGATTGGTTGGTCCGCAGGTTTTTCATGTCAAGGTTGGCATTGTTTTTCGCCATGATTTGCTTGATGTCTTCTTGGTTGACACCCATGCGCGTCAAAACGTCTGCCAAAGAGTCGCCGGCTTGGACGGCTTCTTGCGCCCAATAGCTGGATTGATAGGTATTGGTTTCCACATAAACGGCAGGCAGCTCTTCGGAAATACGCTCGACTTTGAAATCGGTTTGTGCTGGTTGAGGGTCGGTAATGGCGTATGCGGTCATGATGCCTGAAGCCGGCAGCAGAAACGCTAAGAGGGTTGCTTTGAATCGAGTGGAATATTTGTTTTTAATCACGCGTTATCCTTAATGGGGCGGTCTGTTTTTTTAGGTTTGCAGAATGCCGGCACATCCGGCCTGCTGCGACCGCCTGCTGGTTTAAACAGTTTTGGGGATAAAGGACTTTGAGTCTTTTTTCCGATCTGAAAATCAGGTTTTCATTCGGAATGAATGAGGTCGTGTTTGAGATTGACGTTATTATCAGGGCTATTGTGTTGATTTACACCCTGTTTTTCTGAAATTTACGCCACGCATTTTAGCATGGCAGCCCGTTTTTTCCAAACCGGCCGTCTGAACGGCTCTTTTTCAGGGCGTAATGGCAAGGTTCCGAAACGCATCATTTGTCGCGTAAAATAACGGTTTTTCTATCTATTTGCGCTTATGAAGCTGACCCTCGCCCTTCCCTCGCTCAACCGCTTTGCCGACGAATCCGTCCCTGAGCTTGCCTTACCTGCTTTTAACCGTCTTTTGCGTTACGGCACATTACGCAAAGAAACACTCAGGCCGTCTGAATTTTACGGACGCCATTTGTGGAGCGGCAGCCTCATTGCCCAAGTGCAACGTTTACGCCACACAAGCCAAAAACGCACAGCCGCTTTTGCCTCTCCGGTTTGGCAACAGATGGGCATGCACCATGTCAACATTATCAGCGGTGAGTTTATCGGCATCCAAAAAGAGGAGGCGCAACGGTTATGTGCGGATTTGTCGGCGTTTTATCAAGATAAAGATTGGCAATTCGAGCCGCTTTGCGAAAGCATGTGGCTGCTCAGTATGCCGAGGATAGAAGATTGGGGGGCGGAATGTGTTTTGGATGTGTGCGGGCAGCCGGAAATGGACGGTCAGGCGCACGGCAAAGATGCGGTGTCTTGGTTGTCCATGCAGACGGAAATCCAAATGTTTCTCCACACGCATCCGATTAACCAAGCGCGTGAACAACAAGGATTGCCGGAAATCAACGGTTTGTGGCTGTGGAATGATGCGGACGGTACACAGTCTGCGGATATCGTCGCTTCAGACAGCGCATGGGCGCGTTTTTCGGATACGCCCAAACTCGATGCGCCGTATGATTTGAAGGCTTGGTTTGAGATGGTTCAAGAAACAGGCAACACGGTTTCAGACGGCCTTATCTTTTTGGACGACTTGGTTTCCACCTTACAGACAGGCGATGTTTGGGCGTACAAAGATATTTTGGAAAGCTGGGAAACCCGTTGGTTTGCGCCTTTATGGGACGCTCTTGATTCAGGCCGTCTGAAAACCGTGTGCATTGCCACAGACGGCGAAAACGGCGGCACGCTGGAAATCGGCCGCCGTTCAAAATGGGCGTTTTGGCGCAAAGCTAAAACGTTTAACGGATCGTGGTAAGCGGTTTTAAGCCTCCAACGCTTCCAGTTTGGCCGAAATTCTATCCCACACATCCTGCAACGGAATCGCTTTCAACAAACGGGTCGGATCGTTGGTATCGATGCTGTCGGGGTTAGGCAATTCGGCATAATCGCCGGCATAAATGACTTCCGCCTGCTCGGAATACGGACGCCATTTGTCCACCCATGACGCACCAAACAAAGCGATTTGCGGTTTATCCAAAGCGGCGGCGATGTGCATCGGTGCGGAATCTACACCGATAAACAGTTTGGCGCCCTCGATGGCCGCCGCCAATTCACGCAGGCTCAAGCATCCGGATAACACCCAAACTTTTCCGCCTTCAGGAATATTCAGACGGCCTATAATTTCCTGAAGCATGTATTGCTCGACATTGTCGGGGGAAGCGGTCAATACGACATTCTGCCCGCTGTTGAGCAGAAGCTGTACGATGGCAGCATTTTTACCGTCTTCCCAACATTTGAAATGCCAACGCGCACCCGGGTGCATCAACACATAATCTTCACCGTTCCAACCCTGAGCACGCAATTTCTGCCGCATGCTTTCCCTTGCATCTTGCGCCACCCAAAGGCGCACCTTCGCGTCGGCCACGTCTTCGGGCTGGATAAGCGGCGCAAGGATATTCAACTGGTTTTCAACGATATGATAGCTGGTATCCAGCTCATGGTTGATAAAATCATGACAGAAACGCCACCAGAAACCGTCGCGCTTGATGCAGTCCAAACCCACGCTGCAACGGGCGCACAGTTTGGCGATTATTGCCGCGCGCCATTGGTCGGACAGGTTGAAAGCCCAGTCGTAATCGCGTGCCTTCAGCTTTGAAAAAAGGTTTTTCTCACACGCCAACTGCTTGAATACGCCCAGCTTCTTCCAATTTCGATCAATGGTAAAAATCTGCGCAATCTGCGGATTATCGGCAATCAGCTGCTCCGTACCGGCATACACCAGCATATCGATTTCGCAATCGGGGAAACGGGTTTTCAGCGCATCGACCACCGGCGTGCTCAAAAGCACATCGCCATGATGGCGCAATTTGATGATCAGGATACGTTTGGGTTGGGCTAAAGACATACAAAACTTTCAGACGGCCTGTTGATTGGCTGCTATTGTAAAGCGGAAAACAGGTTTCATAAAATACAAAACAGGCCGTCTGAAAGCTATCCTGCTGATTCATCGCTATAAAATCCGCACAAGCCATGCAATTTATATTACAATCCGCACCCCGTGGTTCGAAAACCTCCCACATTAAAAAACTAAGGAAACCTCATGTCCCGCAACAACGAAGAGCTGCAAGGCATCTCCCTTTTGGGCAACCAGAAAACCCAATACCCGAGCGAATACGCACCTGAAATTTTGGAAGCGTTCGACAACAAACACCCCGACAACGACTATTTCGTCAAATTCGTCTGCCCCGAGTTCACCAGCCTCTGCCCGATGACCGGCCAGCCCGACTTTGCCACCATCTACATCCGCTACATCCCCCATATCAAAATGGTGGAAAGCAAATCACTGAAACTCTATCTTTTCAGCTTCCGCAACCACGGCGACTTCCATGAAGACTGCGTCAACATCATCATGAAAGACCTCATCGCCCTGATGGATCCAAAATACATCGAAGTATTCGGCGAATTCACACCGCGCGGCGGCATCGCCATTCATCCGTTTGCCAACTACGGCAAAGCAGGCACAGAGTTTGAAGCTTTGGCACGCAAACGCCTGTTTGAGCACGACGCACAATAATTCCGTTCAGACGGCCTAACGCCTTTTTCATTGCAAGACTTTCTCTATTGCACAG
The DNA here is from genome assembly GCF_051956675.1 of Neisseria sp. P0022.S009. Taxonomy (NCBI): domain Bacteria; kingdom Pseudomonadati; phylum Pseudomonadota; class Betaproteobacteria; order Neisseriales; family Neisseriaceae; genus Neisseria; species Neisseria sp. P0022.S009. The sequence continues at coordinate 455,338 of NZ_JBQCXE010000001.1, read as the reverse complement.
TCTCGCAAGGCTTCATGCCGTCTGAAATACTTCCGAAAGATTTCCATGTACGAATTTACCGCCGCACAGCAGAAGAAAGCGCTCTTCTGGCTGGTGCTTTTCCATATTTTTATTATTGCCGCCAGCAACTATCTGGTGCAGTTCCCCTTTCAGATTTTCGGTATCTTTACCACTTGGGGCGCATTTTCCTTCCCCTTTATCTTCCTCGCTACCGACCTGACCGTGCGCATTTTCGGCGCGCCGTTGGCGAGACGGATTATTTTTTGGGTGATGTTCCCCGCCCTGCTGCTCTCTTACGTCTTCTCCGTCCTCTTTCATGACGGCAACTGGACAGGCTGGGCATCTTTGGCCGAATTTAACACCTTCGTCGGCCGCATCGCATTGGCCAGCTTTTCCGCCTATGCGCTTGGGCAAATCCTCGATATTTTCGTGTTCAACAGATTACGCCGTCTGAAATCATGGTGGGCTGCCCCTACTGCTTCCACCGTTGTCGGCAATGCTTTGGACACGCTGGTGTTTTTTGCCGTTGCCTTTTACGCGAGCAACGATGAATTTATGGCGGCAAATTGGCAGGGCATCGCATTTGTCGATTATCTGTTCAAACTCGCCATCTGCACCCTCTTCTTCCTGCCTGCCTACGGCATCGTATTGAGCATCTTGACCAAAAAACTGACTTCCTTAAACGTCCGTCAAGAAATGCCCGAATCGGTTTTAGCCGAATAAGCAATAGATAAAAAACAAGGCCGTCTGAAACTTTAATCGTTCAGACGGCCTTTTATGTTTTCAAATGATTAACCGGTCAATTGCTTGGTAATCAGTTTTTTCAGCGGCGGGAAGTTATTGCTTGCACGCAATACCAAACCGCGCAGCAGTTTCGCCGGAGCAGTTTCATTGGTAAAGAGTTTCAGCAGCATATTGGTGCCGTGGTAAATCGGATGGGCGTGGAGCATATGCTTGGTGCTGTATTTTTCCAGCAGGCTCTTCGCACCAATATCCTGACCACGTTGCTCGGCTTCAAGAACCAATTTGGCCAAAAGATCGGCACTTGCCAGACCCAAGTTGAAACCGTGCGCAGTAACCGGATGCATACCGACCGCGGCATCGCCGATCAACGCGCTGCGTTTGCCGTAGAAACGTTGGGCAATCATGCCGACCAAAGGATAATTGTGAATGGTGCTGACCAATTCCATATCGCCCAGACGGCCTTTGAGTTGCTCTTTCACGCTGGCTGCCAATTCTTCCGGCGACATGTTTTTAATCGTCTCGGCTTTATCGCTGTCCACCGTAATCACCGTATTGGTCAAATGCTCTTCCAAAGGCAGCAACGCAATGGTGCGGCCGTAGTGGAAGCATTCATATGCAGTATGCAGGTTGGACAGAGTATGCTTCATGCGGCACACAAACATGGTGCGGCTGTAATCGTGCATATCGGAAGAAATGCCCAATTGACGGCGCGTTTGCGAGAAGCGGCTATCGGCGGCCAACAACAGACGGCCGGTTAATACTTCGCCGCTTTCCAAAATGACTTGTGCCTCATTGTCGGAAGTTTTAACTTCTTTAACATTGGTGCCGGCCAGAATTTTCACGTTGTCCAATTTGGACACGACTTCATAAGCGGCTTTACGGATGTTGTGATTGGAAATCAAATAGCCCAAGCAATCGGCAGGCTCACCGCGCGCCTCAGTCGGTTGCGGGAAGTGGAGCTGGTAATCGGAATGACCGTTCAACACTTTGGCATCGCGCAAAGGATAAATTTCGTCTTTTGGAATCAAATCCCACATACCCAATCGCTGCATGATTTCGCGCGACAAGTGCGTCAGTGCGATTTCACGGCCGTCATACGGCGGATTTTGCAACACTTCTAAAGGACTTCTTTCAATCAGGGTTATGTTCAACCCGCTTCCGGCCAACTCTGCGGCAAAACTTAATCCGGCAGGACCTGCGCCGACGACGAGAATATCACTGTGTAAGCTCATGGGAGGAATTCCTTGTATTCAACTGATACGGATTTTTTCAGACGGCCTTAAGTTTACTGTGTTTAGCTACATGAGGGTAAATCAAAGGCATTTGATAGATTATATAGAAAGCATTGATAGAATAAAACAAATGTTATCAATTGTAAGCGCGTTTTTACTTTGACCTTAATATAAATCAAGCTTCAAAACATACGGATTTTATCAAACGGACAAACAGTCAAATAAACAAAAACCGCATTCCGAAAAGGGAATGCGGTTTTCAATCGTAAAACGATTATTCTTCAGAACCAGTGTAAGGACGGATGCTGACAGTTTTACGGTTCAGCGCGCCTTTGGTTTTGAATTCAACGTAACCGTCGACTTTAGCAAACAAAGTGTGGTCTTTGCCCATGCCTACGTTGTCACCTGCGTGGAATTTAGTACCGCGTTGACGAACGATGATGGAGCCTGCCGGAATCAACTCGTTGCCGTAGGCTTTAACGCCCAAGCGTTTGGCTTCTGAATCGCGACCGTTGCGGGTGCTACCGCCTGCTTTTTTACTTGCCATTTGTAATACTCCTGAACTTACTTGAAATTAGGCGATTGCCACGATTTCGATTTGGGTGAAATTTTGGCGATGGCCTTGGCGTTTTTGGTAGTGTTTGCGACGACGCATTTTGAAAATGCGTACTTTCTCGCCACGACCATGAGCAACGACTTTGGCTGTTACTTTTGCGCCTTCGATAAAAGGTGCGCCTACTTTTACAGATTCGCCGTCAGCAATCATCAAAACTTCAGTCAGTTCGATTTGGCTGTCGAGTTCGGCTGGTATCTGTTCTACTTTCAATTTTTCGCCAACGGAAACTTTGTATTGTTTACCGCCGGTTTTTACGACCGCGTACATACTCAACTCCATGAGAATTAGGTTAACATTCCGCACACCATGTGCGAAACGAGCTATTCTATTTCTATTTGTCTGTTTTGTCAAAATTTATTTTATTTACAACTGAAAAGGCCGTCTGAAAGATATGTTGCATGCTTTTTAACTGATATAATCACGCGCTGGATTGCTGATATTTTTATGCAACGTTATTACCCCGACCGAATGTACGGGTTTAAACAGATTCATTGGAGCCTCCGCTCCGTTTTATCAACAGAGAATGTTTTATGCTCGAAAACCTGCCTTACTTCCAACGCCACCTGCCCGATGACCTTGCCAAAGTGAACGCGGTCATCAACCAAGCTGTTCAATCCGATGTCGCGCTGATTTCGCAAATCGGCACATACATCATCAGCGCGGGCGGTAAGCGACTGCGTCCGATTATTACCATTTTGGCAGGCAAAGCAGTCGGGCATGACGATGAAAAACTGTATTCGCTGGCGGCGATGGTGGAATTCATCCACACCTCCACCCTCCTGCACGACGATGTCGTCGATGAAAGCGAATTGCGCCGCGGCCGTAAAACCGCAAACAATCTCTTCGGCAACGCGGCGGCCGTTTTGGTCGGCGACTTCCTCTATACACGCGCCTTCCAACTGATGGTTGGCTCAGGCAGCATGCGTATTTTGGAAGTGATGGCCGATGCGACCAACATCATCGCCGAAGGCGAAGTTATGCAGCTGATGAACATCGGCAATACGGATATTACCGAAGAGCAATACGTCCAAGTCATCCAATACAAAACAGCAAAATTGTTTGAAGCGGCCGCTCAAGTCGGCGCAATTTTGGGCAAGGCTTCCCCCGAACACGAGCAAGCCTTGAAAGACTACGGCATGTACGTCGGTACGGCTTTCCAAATCATTGACGATGTATTGGACTATTCTGGCGAAACCGAAGAAATCGGCAAAAATGTCGGCGACGATCTGGCAGAAGGCAAACCTACCCTGCCATTGATTTACCTGATGCGAAACGGCTCTGAGCAGGCCGCCAACGATGTGCGCCATGCTTTGGAAAATGCCGACCGCAGCTATTTTGAAAAAATCCACGACTATGTCGTCAACTCCGACGCTTTGCCGTATTCGATTTCCGAAGCGAAAAAAGCCGTCGACAAAGCCATCGCTTCATTGGACGTATTGCCTGACAGCGAAGTCAAAGAAGCCATGATCCAACTGGCAAAAGAATCTTTGGCCCGAGTATCTTAATCCGATGAATTCCAGCTTTGTCCCTTTGTTTCTGGTTACGCTGATTTTTTTGGGCGTCGTCAGCAACAACAACTCGATTACGATTTCGGCGGCGATATTGCTGCTCATGCAGCAGACGGCCTTATCGCAATATCTTCCCTTGGTGGAAAAACACGGTTTGCATCTGGGCATCATCCTGCTGACCATCGGCGTATTGAGCCCGCTGGTTTCCGGTAAAATCCAGATTCCGCCGGTTTCCGAGTTTATCAATTTTAAAATGATTGCCGCCGTCCTTATCGGCATTTTGGTTGCCTGGCTTGCCGGACGCGGCGTTCCATTGATGAGCGAACAGCCTGTTTTGGTAACCGGATTATTAATCGGCACAGTCATCGGCGTTGCCTTTGTCGGCGGCATTCCGGTCGGCCCTTTGATTGCTGCCGGCTTATTGTCTTTTTTTGCCGGAAAGGTTTAAAATCCCCTCCTTTACCGCCTCGCCATAGTTCAACGGATAGAACGTATGCCTCCTAAGCGTAAAATACAGGTTCGATTCCTGTTGGCGAGGCCACAGTCTCAATAAAAGCCTTTCATACTTTGAAAGGCTTTTTTATTATCAATAATAAAGGCCGTCTGAAACTTTTCAGACGGCCTTTTCATTTCGCCAAACCGTTAACCCGGACGACCATCCGAACGCGGACGGATCAGCCAAGGAATATATTTCCATGCGTACAACAGCAAAGAGGCGGCAAACAAAGCGGCGGAGCAACGAATACTGTGCGTATATGCCGTACCGTTCACAAAAGTTGCCAAAACACGGACAACCGTTGCGGCTATCATCAACCAAAAGGCGACAGGAACTACTTTAGGCGGCGGATAAATGGAGTTGCCGGTATGGCCAAGCGCGGTTCGCGCCATCATGCCCAAAGTCAGCACGCCGATACCGCCAACGCCGATAAGGTGTACGCCCAAATTCAGGAAACTTGGAACCCAATAAGAAATACCGACAGCAATCAAGCCCAAGCCGGTAAACAGATAGCCTGCAAACAAAATCCAAAGCATAGGCTCTTTCAGTACGGCTTTATACCACCAGCGGTACACCTGCACGGTAAAAATCACACCGGCAGCCAGAGCAAACAACGCGGCCAGTCCCGGCAAAATGTTATGCGCCATCAGCATGGCGGTCAGCATAGGCAGCCAAAGTGAAGCGTGCGCCACCCATTGAGGACTGGGGATTTGCGGCACGTTCAGGCGCTTGGACGTAAAGAACGAGATAATCCGCATACCGATCAAACCGATAAAGCCGGCTACCATAATCAAACCGGATTGCAAACCGGTCATCAGCGCAATGGCATCAAACGGCTGCACTTTCAGATGGAAGGCGAAATGGGTGCCGCCCAAAACAAAAATAGCGAACACGGCAACATAGTTGCGCTTGTTTTGAGAACGGATTACCGGCAAAGCCATGCATACCGCGCCATACCAGAAAAAGATCGTACCGAATATGCCGCTTGCCGTTACCCCCCAACCAGGAATAAACATACAAATGCGGGCCAACAGCCAAAATGCGGTCAAACCGGCCAACGCCTTACCGCGTGTCGGCGGCTGGCCTGTCCAAGTCGCCACGGCCGTCAATAAAAATGCAATGACAACCAATCCGGCATAGCCCCAAATCATTTCATGGGCATGCCAATAAAAACCTGGCAACTCAGGCGTACCCTGAAAGCCGAAGCCCCAAAGCAGTATAGACAATGCGCCATACAAAGCCGCCAACGAATAAAACGGGCGGAAGGCCATTGCCCAAACAGGGTGTTTGAACAAATCGGTCATGGTGGTTCCTTCAATTTTTATATCATCATAAAACAGCAACAGAGGCCGTCTGAAACTTTTCAGACGGCCATCGATTCCTTTCCCTGTTACACATTCTCAGGCAAAGGCAAAAAAGGTTCAATCGCAGGGAAAAGCTCGCGCTCCTCAAAGCGCGCATGATCGCGCAAAGTAACAGCAAACTCCTTATTCCATGATTCATTCATATATTCAGGATGCGCCATCATCGCGCGCAATTTGGCATGATCGCCTTCAAAACGCTGCCGCAACGCAGGGTCAATTTTATCCCAATACGGCGCAAACATGGTTTCCTCTTCCAAAAAATGTGGCTCAAGCTCAACAAAATGAGGCTCCAGCTCCGCCTGATGGCTTTGATCGGGCGTACGCAGGAGACGGACGCACAACGACAGCGAGCCATGATGTTCGCGGGAAAGTTCTATTAAGGCAGGATGGCGTTTCAAGGGCTTCATAAGTTCGTTATAATGGTAACAGTTTGTCAAACTGGATTAATTCAAATGTTTCAGATATTATGAAACCCAATCCCACATAAAGTCAAACAGCCCCTCTCCAAGCACTACGCTTTTGACATATAATAAAAATATCTAAAGAGCCAGCCATGTATCTGACCCAACATACCGATTACGGATTGCGCGTATTGGTTTATACCGCCATCAACGATGACACCCTCGTCAATATCGGCACCATTGCCGAGACTTACAATATTTCCAAAAGCCATTTGATGAAAGTGGTTACCTCATTAGTCAAAGGCGGATTTCTGGTCAGCGTGCGCGGCAAAGGCGGCGGTTTGCGCTTGGCAGACAATCCTGAAAACATCAATATCGGTGCGGTGGTACGTCATCTTGAGCCGACGCAGGTCGTCGAATGCATGGGCGACAACAACGAATGCCTCATCACCCCTTCCTGCCGACTGACCGGTATCATCACCGGCGCCATCAAAGCCTTCTTTAATCATTTAGATCAATACTCACTGCAAGATCTTTTGGACAAGCCGACTTACGACATACTTTATACACCGCGCATCCCGATCAACGAAATACGCGGAACGGCCGACTAAATCCTCAGGCCGTCTGAAAACAATCCAGCCATACTGAAATGGTATTACTTAAATAATAAAAAATGCCGTCTGAAATGAAGATTTTCAGACGGCATTGGTTTACAAAACACTCTACAGCTTAAATAGCTGACTTTCATTCGATAGGTTAATTTTTATGCTAAATATATCGAATATAAGACAACAGAAAAACCTAAAATAAGAATAATCATAGCAACCGTAAAACTTATTCTTAATATTTTCAAATAAAATTTATTGGAGATTTTTTGTATTCCAAACAGTATCTTGAAAAATTTTAATTGCATACTTCTATGAGTAAATAGATATTCAAAAAACCCTATATCCATCCCTTCTGATTTTAATATTTTATATAGCATTACTAGATTAATGATAACTGCAATAAAATACAAAAATGCTAAAAAAAACTGAAAATAAGGAAATAACTCCACCAAACTACTCCTTCTTTTTTAAAAAGGATTTTCCCTAAAAAACATATTGGACGACATAACCAAATTGTTATTGCCGACATTATATTCCAATCTTTCGCAAACCAATAAATACAAAAATACCCGAAGCCAAAAGCTTCGGGCATTTTTAATATTTGGTGGGTCCGGTGGGTTTCGAACCCACGACCAAGGGATTATGAGTCCCCTGCTCTAACCCCTGAGCTACAGACCCGTCAAGAGTAGAAGCGGATTATAGCATAACTTGTTGCTTGTTCAAGATGCCGGGCAAATGTTTCAGACGGCCTGTTGGTTTTCTATTCGGGCATTATGCCGATACGCCCAATTCTTCCCAAACTTTCAAAGCGTCAGCCGTTGCTTTGACATCGTGAACACGGATGATTTGCGCACCTCTAGCCACTGTGGCCAAAGCGGCTGCGACGCTGCCGTGTACGCGTTTGGCGGCATCTTGTTCGCCTGTCAGCTCGCCAATCATGCTTTTGCGCGATATGCCGATCAGAAGGGGGAATCCGGTTGCTTCCATCAACTCAGGCAAATGTTGTATCAGGGTAATGTTGTGTTGCAGGTTTTTGCCGAAACCGAAGCCGGGGTCGAGCGTGATGCGTTCAGGGTCAATGCCTGCTTGAACGCATTCTGCCGCGCGTGCTTTTAAATAACGCGTGATTTCTTCGACGACATCTTGATATTGCGGATTAAGCTGCATGGTTTTGGGCAAACCCTGCATGTGCATGAGACACACGCCTGTCGTCGGCTGTTGAGCCAATAATGCGACTGCGCCTTCATCACTCAATGCGGCAACATCGTTGATAATATCGACGCCGCCTTGCGCCAAGGCTTTTTCCATGGTTGCCGTGTGGCGCGTGTCCAAGCTGACGGGAACATTCCACTTGGCCACTTCCGCCAAAACCGGCTGCACTCTGGCCCATTCTTCTTCGAGAGAAACATCATCCGCACCCGGGCGGGTAGATTCGCCGCCGATATCGAGAATATCCGCGCCGTCTTTCAGCAGCTGCTCGGCATGTGCCAATGCTATTGAGACATTTTGCGAATAGGTGCCGCCATCGGAAAGTGAATCGGGGGTCAGATTGACGATGCCCATGATTTTCGGTTTGTCCAAGGCGATTTCAAATCGGCCTGCCTGCCAAATGCGTGTGTTCATAATGCGTCCATTGATGAAATAATAGGATAGAGGCAGTCTGAAATTTTTCAGACGGCCTTTAGGTTTTGACTTCAAAACAGTAAATTACATTCCGCCGTAATTCGGCCCGCTTGCGCCTTCGGGACAAATCCAAGTGATGTTTTGCGTCGGGTCTTTGATGTCGCACGTTTTGCAGTGTACGCAGTTGGCGGCATTGATTTGCAGACGCGGGCTGCCGTTTTCTTCGACGATTTCATATACGCCGGCCGGACAATAGCGGGTTTCGGGCGAGGCATATTCTTTGTAGTTTACGTCTATCATGACCTGAGGATTTTTCAGCACCAAATGGTCGGGCTGGTTTTCTTCGTGCGCAAGGTTGGCAAGGAAAACGCTGCTCAAACGGTCGAAGGTCAAAACGCCGTCGGGCTTCGGATAATCAATCGGCTTGCATTCGGCTGCTTTTTTGAGCTGCTCGTTGTCTTTGCCGTGATGTTTCAAAGTCCAAGGGGCTTTGCCTCTGAAAATCATTTGGTCGATACCTGTATAGATTGAGCCGAGGTAAACGCCCCATTTGAATGACGGACGGACATTGCGCGCAGCGTAAAGCTCTTGATACAGCCAGCTTTGTTCAAAGCGTTGCTGATAATCGGCAGCCTCTTTGCCACTGTCAAAGCTTTCCACTTCTTCGAGATTTTCCAACAAGGGGAACACGGCTTCTGCGGCAAGCATGGCGGATTTCATGGCCGTATGAATGCCTTTGATGCGCGGCATATTCAGGAAACCGGCCGCATCGCCGACCAAAACGCCGCCTTTAAACGAGAGTTTCGGCAGGCTTTGCAAACCGCCTTCAATCAGCGAACGCGCACCATAAGCGATACGGCGGCCGCCTTCGAAGGTTTTGCGGATTTCAGGATGGGTTTTGAAACGTTGGAACTCTTCAAACGGCGACAGATAAGGGTTTTGATAATCCAAGCCGACCACAAAGCCGACAGCGACTTTGTTTTCGTCAAAGTGATAAATAAACGAGCCACCGTAGGTTTTGCTGTCCAACGGCCAGCCTGCGCTGTGCATAACCAAACCGGGCTGATGTTTTTCAGACGGCACTTCCCAAATTTCTTTAATGCCCAAGCCGTAAGTTTGCGGTTCGCTGTTTTGGTCGAGCTTAAATTGTTCAATGACTTGCTTGGAAAGCGAGCCGCGACAGCCTTCGGCAAATATGGTTTGCTGCGCCCAAAGCTCCATGCCTGGCTGGAATGCATCGGTCGGTTCGCCGTCTTTGCCCACACCCATATTACCGGTCGCAATGCCTTTGACCGAACCGTCTTCGTGATACAGCACTTCGGCGGCGGCAAAACCCGGATAAATTTCCACACCCAAATTTTCCGCCTGTTCCGCCAGCCAGCGCACGACTTCGCCCAAGCTGGCAATATAGTTCGCATGGTTGTCGAAATTCGGGGTAACCGGCAAGTTGAAGGCTTTTTTCTCGGTCAGGAACACAACCCTGTCCTTCGTCACTGTACGCGTCAGCGGCGCGCCTTTTTCTTTCCAATCAGGAATCAGCTCATTCAAAGAAATCGGATCGATAATGGCACCGGCAAGCGAGTGCGCACCGGCCTCCGAACCCTTCTCCACCACGCAAACGCTGATTTCACGTCCATTCTTTTCGGCAAGCTGCTTGAGTTTGATGGCGGCGGACAAGCCCGACGGGCCTGCGCCGACAATCACGACATCGTATTGCATACTGTCGCGCTCAATGGTTTCTGTCATAGTGGTTCCTGTATTGTCATTATTCAATTTAATCCGCTAATTATACAGCCTGGACATATAGTTACCAAATACAACAAAAGGCCGTCTGAAACTTTACTCAAATTTCAGACGGCCTTTACTGTATTCAAAAGATTATTGCGCTTTGGTTTCCGTTACAAAACCGATTTTGCTGATACCGGCTTCGCGCGCCGCTTGCAGGGCTTGGTTGACATAATCGTATTCAACCGCTTTATCCGCCGCAATCGCCACAATCACATCTTCGTTTTTCGCTTTGGCTTCTTTCAGCTTGGCGGTTACCGTTGCCAAATCTACTTTGGTATCCGAATCACCGCCAACGACATAAGCACCACTGGCATCAATACTCAAACGCAAAGGATCTTTAGGCTGCTGCTTATCCTCTTTTGCCGCTTTTTCCGAAGCAGTCGGCAACTCCAAAGGAATCGAGTGGGTCAGCACCGGCATAGTAATCATAAATACAATCAGCAACACCAGCATCACGTCCACCAAAGGCGTAACGTTGATATCCGACATCGGCGCATCATCGCCGGAATTCATTGATCCGAAAGCCATGATTTAATCCTTTTGGTTCAGAAGGCGGACATGCAGGTCATGTGCAAATGCATCCATATCTTGCGCGATGGTTTTTGTACCGCGATTGAGGAAGTTGTACGCCAATACGGCCGGAATCGCCACAAACAGGCCGACAGCAGTCGATACCAAAGCTTCGCCAATCGGACCGGCTACCGCAGCAATGCTCATTTGGCCGCTTTCGCTGATGCCGATCAGGGCATGGTAAATACCCCAAACCGTACCCAACAGGCCGATAAACGGAGCGGTTGCACCGATAGAGGCCAAAGCGGTCATACCGTAGTCGAACTGGCGCATGGTTTGGGTCAAACTGTTACGGATGTGAACGACCAAGTATTCGTTCAAAGGCAATTCGTCAATCAGCGATTTGCTCGTCGTTTGACGGTAATTTTGGTACGCGCGCAGAGATTCATCTGCAACACGGCTCATCGGTGCTTCTACCGCTTTGGCTTTTTGTACAGCATCAGCCAGCGTAAACGCATTCAGCATCAACTCTTTTACCTGTGCATTGCCTTTTTTCGCTTTGCGGTATTTGATGCAGCGAATCACAATGACGCTCCAAGTCACCACACTCATCAACAACATCAGGACAAATACACCAATCAGTACCACATCACCTGATTTGAAAACTAAACTTAAATCCATAATTTTTCCAAGTTAAAAATAAAATTAAAATTTCTATCGGGTCATTTAAAATTATTTCCCAACAGCATATATTTTCTAATCAATCAGCTTAGGCCTAGATACTTATTCGAGCGTGAATTTGACAGGTACTTTAAATTCAGTCCAAACGCTTGCATTACAGCTACCATCTTTAACAGCTTTACGCGCTGCATTATCCAGACGACTATAACCACTTGATTTATTCACACTGATTGAATCCACTTTACCGCCGGGACCAACCAAGACTTTCAAAACAACCAAGCCCTCTTCACCATTTTCAGTGGATAGTGAAGGATACGGAGGTCTTGGAATATGGCAGGTTCCTTTTGCCGGATTGCCTTTACTGCTGCCGGCACCTGTACCGCTGCCACCACCTCCGCCACCGGTACCGGAGCCATGTTCGCCTTTCGCACCGCCGCTGCCGGAGCCGCTGCCTTCGCCGCGTCCGCTGCCTGTACCTTTCGTACCGCCGCCGTTACCTTTACCTTCTCCGTTCAAGGCTTTGCCTTCGCCGCTGCCTTTACCGTTTTCAGCAGTATTCGGCCCGGTTTTGTTGCCTGAGTATTCAGATGCTTTGGGAGATGGTTTAGGTTCTGCCTTCGGCTCTGGTTTTGGTTCAGGTTTTGGCTCGGGCTTAGGCTCAGGTTTGGGTTCCGGCTTAGGCTCGGGCTTAGGTTTCTCGATAGGTTTCGGTTTTTCCTTTTGCTGTACGATATCCGCTTTTTCTTTTTTCGTTACCACAGGTTTGATAACAGGTTTGGGCGGCTCGACAGGCTTAGGCTTGGGTTTCGGCTTGGGTTTCGGTTGTTCTGGGGTAGGCTCGGGTGCGGCAGGTGCGCCTTCGCCCTCAGGGCTGCCGTCGCCACCGCCGAAATCGCCCAAATCGACAAATTCAATATTCGCCATTTCTACAGGAGGCGGTTTGTGCGCGTGCCATAAAAGTGCAACCAAACCGACGTGAATCAACGCAACGGAAGTCACGACGGCTGGAGTTAAAATTCGTTTTTTATCCATAATTCCGTTATGTTAATAGCAACAATTCCCGTTTGCAAGTCGTTTTACAGTCAAAATAAGCATTAATGCTTATAGAGAAAGTTTATAGACCTGCTGTTTTAAAGGCTGTATATCATAATATGATATTAGCTCTCATTACTAATATTATCAAACAAGCGGCCATCTGAAAAGATAAACGGTATTAAAAAAGCCATCGTCTCTTACAATCTTTATGCCATCCGCACATCAGGCCGATATTGAACCTCATCAGACCGATAAAAATTCAAATGGTTTCAAATCATCTGTATTTTTATCCATAAAACATCAGGCCGTCTGAAAACGCTCTTCAGACGGCCTGATTCAAACAAAATCATTTTTTCCGTTTCGCCCTTGGGTGCGCCTCATCATAAACGCGCGCCAAATGGTCGAAATCCAGCTTTGTATAAACTTGCGTAGCGGAAAGGTTGCTGTGGCCCAACAATTCCTGTACGGCGCGGATATCGCCCGATGCCTGCAAAAGATGGGTTGCATAGCTGTGGCGCATCATGTGCGGCGAGATATGGCTGGCGCTGCCCACGCGCACCGCCCACGCCTGCAGGCGTTTTTGGATTTGACGTTGCCCCAGCCTACCGCCGTTCTTATTGGTGAACAAGGCCTGCTCACCCTCTTTGGCAATACGCACTGCCAAATAATCGCGCAATGCCGCAATGCTTTTGCCCACCAAAGGCACTTGCCGCTGCTTGCCGCCTTTACCCTTCACGCTGACCCAGCCTTCGTCCAAGACGATACTGTCCAGATTCAACCCTTGTATCTCGCTCAGGCGCAAACCGCTGCCATACATCAATTCAAATATGGCCTTATCGCGCACGTCCAATTCGTCATCAACAGGCGCATGGTCAAGAATATGGTTTAAAGGTTCTTGCGGCAGTGCTTTAGGCAGGCGTTCAGGCAGGCGCGGTGCTTTCATATTAAATGTCGGATCGCTTTCCATGACTTCTATCTGCACCAGCCAACTGCAATACTGCCGCCACGCCGACAATTTCCGCGCCAAGCTGCTTTCGCTTAAACCCTTTTGCGACAGTTTTTTCAATGCCGCCACAAAATCACGGCGCGTCGGCAGGCCGTTTTTCAGATTATCGGGCAACAGACGCATCAATTCACTCAAATCGCGCCGATAAGCGGAAACGGTATGCTGCGACTTGCCTTGTTGCGACAAGGTTTTCAGATAGCGTTCAAGATGAAGCGCAAAATGATTTGATTCCGCCATTTCAGACGGCCTCCAATGCTGCTTTCAAGGCCGAAGGCAGACGGCAGACACGTTGTTTGCCATAGTCGAAACACACCATGCCTGTCTGCACTTTCGCCAACACAAGGCCGTCTGAAATCCTGCGGATACGGTACAGCAAAGAAAAACCCACACCGGCCACGCCTGCCGCCCCCATTTCCACCGATAGCTCATCGCCATGATGACCTTGCGCCAAATACTGTACCGCCGCATCCGCCATAATCAGGCCAGCCCCGCCGGCATCCATTTCACTCCAACCCAGCGTCGCCAGCCAACGCATCCGCACTTCATGGCACAAACGCAACACTGCATCGTTCGCCAGATGACCGCCATAGTTCACATCGCCCACCTGAACCGTCAAGGCCGTCTGAAACAAAGGCTTATCACACTCGGTCACCGAAATCCTATCCATTTTGCACACCCGTTTTCAATACTCTGCCATTATAAACCGAGACCCTGTTCGTTAATATATAAAAACAATGTAGCAGCTTGTAGTTTTTCATGGCAAAAAACATTATAATTTATCGGATAAATTTACCCTTCACTACTTCAGGAGCTTCTCATGGCACTCGTATCCATGCGCCAACTGTTGGACCATGCCGCCGAAAACAGCTACGGTCTGCCCGCATTCAACGTTAACAACCTCGAACAAATGCGCGCCATTATGGAGGCGGCCGACCAAGTCAACGCCCCCGTTATCGTTCAAGCATCCGCAGGCGCACGCAAATACGCAGGTGCCCCATTCCTACGCCATCTGATTTTGGCCGCAGTCGAAGAATTCCCACACATCCCCGTCGTGATGCACCAAGACCACGGTGCATCGCCCGATGTATGCCAACGCTCTATCCAACTGGGTTTCTCCTCCGTGATGATGGACGGCTCGCTGCTCGAAGACGGCAAAACTCCGTCCACCTACGAATACAACGTCAACGCCACCCGTACCGTGGTTAACTTCTCCCACGCCTGCGGCGTGTCCGTTGAAGGCGAAATCGGCGTATTGGGCAACCTCGAAACCGGCGAAGCCGGCGAAGAAGACGGCGTAGGCGCAGTGGGCAAACTTTCCCACGACCAAATGCTGACCAGCGTTGAAGATGCCGTACGTTTCGTTAAAGATACCGGCGTTGACGCATTGGCTATCGCCGTCGGCACCAGCCACGGCGCATACAAATTCACTCGTCCGCCCACAGGCGACGTATTGCGTATCGACCGCATCAAAGAAATCCACCAAGCCCTGCCCAACACCCACATCGTGATGCACGGCTCCAGCTCCGTTCCGCAAGAATGGCTGAAAGTCATCAACGAATACGGCGGCAAAATCGGTGAAACCTACGGCGTACCCGTAGAAGAAATCGTCGAAGGCATCAAACACGGCGTGCGCAAAGTCAACATCGACACCGACTTGCGCCTCGCCTCTACCGGCGCCATCCGTCGCTTCATGGCAGAAAATCCGTCCGAATTCGACCCGCGCAAATACTTGAGCAAAACCGTCGAAGCCATGAAACAAATCTGTCTTGACCGCTACCTCGCATTCGGTTGCGAAGGCCAAGCCGACAAAATCAAACCGATTTCTTTGGAAAAAATGGCAACCAAATACGCCAAAGGCGAATTGAACCAAATCATCAAATAATCTGTACATCGGATTGATACTAAGGCCGTCTGAAAACTTGGCAATAAGGTTTCAGACGGCCTTGGCTTTTGGAAACTTATAGTAAAATCCCCCCGCCGACTACCCATCAAAACACATCGAAAGCAAACATGAAACTCGCCGTTATTTTGCCGGCCTATTGTGCCGAAGCTTATTTGCCCGAATGCTTGGATTCGGTATTGAATCAAACATTCCGCGACTTTTTCGTCATCGCCGTCAACGATGCCTCAAAAGACAAAACCGGCGAAATCCTCGAGGCTTACGCAGCCAGAGATTCACGTTTGCAGGTTTTCCACCTTCCGGAAAACAGGGGCGAGCCGTTTGTCTGCCAATTTGCCATGGATATGCTCAAAGATGTAGAGGTTGAATACGTGGCGCGGATGGACGCGGACGATATTTGCACCCTGGATCGTTTTGAAAAACAAATTCAGTTTTTAGACAGCCATCCCGAAATCGATATTGTCGGCAGCCAAGCCACCATCTTTTTCGACGACCAAACCGGAAGAGAACCCGTTTTAAGCGATCTGCCCCTGCTCGACAAAGATATTAAAGCCTTTTTCTCCAGGGCCGCTCAAAATATGTTCAACCCCACCACCATGTGGCGGCACGACAGCATTAAAAACCTCGGAATAAACTACACCGCAACGGAAACCGCACCCGATTTCCATATGTGGGTGCAATGCGCCCTACATGGCAAAACCTTTGCCAACCTGCCCGAACCTTTGTTGTTTTACAGGATACACCAAACTCAAGAAAGCAAAAAAAGAGATAAAATCAACAGATCCGTCCAATACACCATGGAGTTGTGGATCAGTCATCTCTTCCCTGATTTGAACGCGACGGAAGTAACGCTCTTAAGCCGCATCTTGTATGAAAAGCAACTGCGCTTGACCACCGAAGAGCTGAAAACCATTTTTGCCGCCTATGACAGAATCAGCAAAGACCGCAGCATTTCATTGTTTGGCGAAGACCGCAATACCATGTTCGACATGATAGACAAGTTCTTCAATTTCTTAAAAAGTCAGTTAAAATTCACTTAAATCATAAAAGGCCGTCTGAAACCCAAGTTTCAGACGGCCTTTGTCTATTTCAAGATCAATCTAAATCAGAACAAGCCGTGAATCACGCCGTCTGCGTCCACATCGATTTTCTCGGCGGCCGGAACTTTCGGCAGACCCGGCATTTTCATCATATTGCCGCACAACGCAACGATGAAGCCTGCGCCTGCGGAAACAGTAATACCGCGCACGGTAATGCGGAAGCCTTCGGGGCAGCCCAACAGTTTGGCGTTGTCGCTCAAAGAGTATTGGGTTTTCGCCATGCAGATCGGCATTTTGTCCAAGCCCAGTTTTTCCAGTGAAGCGATTTCGGCAGACGCTTCCGCGCTGAAATCGACGTCTTCCGCGCCGTACACTTTTTGGGCAATCGCACGGATTTTGTCTTTAATGCTCAACTCAACATCGTAGGCAAAATTGAAGTTATTCGGTTGATTTTCGATGGCGTTAACGACTTTGTGCGCCAAGTCTGCACCACCCGCGCCGCCTTTGCCCCATACTTCAGTTAGGGAAACTTCAACGCCGTGTTCCGCGCAGGCTTTTTCAATCATGGCCAACTCGGCATCGGAGTCGGACACGAAGCGGTTGATAGCAACCACCACAGGCAGGCCGAATACGTTTTTCAGGTTGGAAATGTGTTTCAGCAGATTAGGCAGGCCTTTTGCCAAAGCGTCGAGGTTTTCTTCGCCGAGATTGACACGTTCCACGCCGCCGTTGTATTTCAAAGCGCGGACAGTAGCCACGACAACAGCCGCATCAGGTTTCAAATCCGCCAGACGGCATTTGATGTCACAGAATTTTTCCGCACCCAAATCCGCGCCGAAGCCTGCTTCGGTTACCGCATAATCGGCAAGGTGTTTCGCCAGACGGGTGGCGGTAACGGAGTTGCAACCGTGGGCGATGTTGGCAAACGGGCCGCCGTGTACAAAGGCAGGCGTGCCTTCGATGGTTTGTACCAAGTTAGGCTTAATCGCATCTTTGAGCAATGCCGCCATCGCGCCATTCGCTTTCAAATCTTTGGCGTAAACAGGGCTGCCGTCTTTGGCATAGGCGACGAGGATGTTGCCCAAACGCTCTTTCAAATCGCTGATGTCTTTAGCAAGACAGAATACCGCCATCACTTCGGACGCAACGGTAATATCGAAACCGTCGGGACGCATCACGCCGTCAACAGGTTTGCCCATGCCGTCGATGATGTTGCGCAACTGACGGTCGTTCATATCGACCACACGACGCCACAGCACGCGTTTCGGATCGATGTTCAACTCGTTGCCTTGATAGATGTGGTTGTCGAGCATGGCGGCGAGCAAGTTATTCGCCGCGCCGATGGCGTGGAAGTCGCCGGTAAAGTGCAGGTTGATGTCTTCCATCGGCAAAACTTGGGCATAGCCGCCGCCTGCTGCACCGCCTTTAACACCAAACACCGGACCCAAAGAAGGCTCGCGCAGGGCGATAACAGAATCTTTGCCGATATGGCGCAAAGCATCCGCCAAACCGATGGTTACGGTGGTTTTACCCTCACCCGCAGGAGTCGGATTAATGGCGGTAACCAAAATCAGACGGCCTTGTTTTTGCGGCAGCTTGAATGCTTCGGCAGGATTGATTTTGGCTTTGTAATGACCGTAGGGCTCGATGTTGTCAACGTTCAAACCCAGCTTGGCGGCAATTTCACCAATCGGGCGCATGGTGGAAGACTGGGCAATTTCAGCATCGGTTTTGAAGCTCATGATTTTCCTTTATTGAGTGAGGGAAGGCCGTCTGAAACAATCTCAAGAGACGGCTGGAAGAAAAAGAATATTCGTTCTATTATAACGTTTTCCAAGAATAAACCGCAGTGAAAATTTCGATATTTCATCAACAAGCGGATTCATATTGTCAACAATTTGAAACAAAGGAATAAAACATGAGCAGCAACGCATGGCTGTTTTGGGCATTGGCATCGGCAGGCTTCGCCTCATTGACCGCCATTTTCGCCAAAATGGGTTTACAAGGCATAGATTCAGATTTCGCCACCTTTATCCGCACCTTGGTCATCCTCGCCGCTTTGGTATTGTTTTTAACCTACACAGGCAAATGGCAGGGTGTGAACGGCTTTACCGGCCGCAACTGGACATTCCTCATCCTATCCGGCCTCGCCACCGGTGCTTCTTGGCTCGCCTACTTCAAAGCCCTGCAATTGGGCAACGCCTCGCAAGTCGCCCCCGTCGACAAATTCAGCCTGGTCTTGGTCGCCCTGATGGCCGTCGTATTCTTAGATGAACGCCCAAGTACACAGGAATGGATAGGTTTAGGCCTGGTAACCGCAGGCGTATTGACTTTGGCTTTGAAACGATAAAGATTGGGACAAAAAGGCCGTCTGAAAAATTTCAGACGGCCTTTGCTTTGCTTCAAACAATCAGCTCACAATTAATTTGAACCGACTTTAATTTTTTGCCACAAGTTGACAGACAGTTTTTTCGCATCTGCGCTCATTTGAGGCATCACGAAACCGTCTTTCATGTCTTGCTCGTTCGGGAAAATAGAGCGAGTGTTCACCAGCTCGGCAGGCATTTTTTCGCGTGCAGGTTTGCTGGCCGGCGCGAAGGTTACGGCGATACCGTTTTTCGCAGCCACTTCGGGATCAAGCGTGTAGTTGATGTATTTATGGGCATTGGCGATGTTTTTCGCATCGGCCGGAATCAGCCAAGATTCAATCCAGAAGCCCATGCCTTTCGGAGTCAACACTTCGACGCCGACATTGTTTTTCACTTCTTCAGAACGCGCTTTGGCCAAGTTCAAGTCGCCGCCGTTACCTGCCGCCAAGCAGATATCGCCGCGCGCCAGTTCGTCAATGATGGAAGGGCTGAAACGTTTTACATCAGGACGGATAGACTTCAACACTTCCGCCGCCGCTTTCAAATCTTCAGGATTCGAGCCTTTAGGATCTTTACCCAAGTAGTTCAACAAGATTGGGAACATTTCACTCGGGGTATCCCACAAAGCGATGCCGCAAGATTTCAGCTTGTTGGTGTATTCAGGTTTGAACAGCAAATCCCAGCCGTTTTCAGGCAATTTTCCGCCCAAAAGCTCCTTGCCCTTCGCCGTAATCGCGATCGTATTCACACCTGAGAAGTATGGAACGGCGTATTGATTGCCCGGGTCGGCGGTTTCCAACATCTTCAGCAATTCAGGGTCGATGTTTTTGTAGTTCGGAATCAGGTCCTTATTGATTTTTTGGTATGCGCCCGCCTCAATTTGGCGCGGCAGGAAGGCAATACCTGGCACAACCAAGTCGTAGCCGGATTTGCCGGTCAGCATTTTGGCTTCCAGCGTTTCGTTGTTTTCATACAAATCGTAAGTCAGCTTCAAATTGTTGGCTTTTTTGAAGTCTTCGACTGTACTTTCGTCAACGTAGTTTGACCAGTTGTAGATATTCAGAGTATCGGTGGCGGCTGCTTCGGCATTGGCAGCAGGCGCGCTGCCTGCTTGAGGTTGCTCGGCTTTTTTCTCGCCACCGCCGCACGCGGCCAAAGACAATGCGGCCAATACGGCTAACACAGATTTTTTCATACGGGCAGATTCCTGATGAAAGAGTGGTTAATGTCAATAAATAAGAAACCCTGCACCCCATAAACACCCCGGCGCAGAGTTAGGCTATTGTAATGGAAACGTAAGCAAACGCAAAGCAATATCCATCTGATTTTTATTGAAATAAGGCAAAGCAACACCATCTTTTTACCAAAAGCGTTGCACCGGCTGTCGTTTTTGGGCAAAATACGGCTGATTTGCGCGCGTTTATAGAGAAAAAGCTTGCATACAAGGAAATCTGTCTTTAAAATTGCGCGTTTACAGAATTTATTTTTCAGGAGATATTCAATATGGCAAACAGCGCACAAGCCCGCAAACGTGCCCGCCAGTCGGTTAAACAACGCGCCCACAACGCCAGCCTGCGTACTGCATTCCGTACCGCTGTGAAAAAAGTGTTGAAAGCAGTTGAAGCCGGCGACAAAGCTGCTGCTCAAGCAGTTTACCAAGAATCCGTTAAAGTCATCGACCGTATCGCTGACAAAGGCGTATTCCACAAAAACAAAGCAGCCCGTCACAAAAGCCGTCTGTCTGCTAAAGTAAAAGCTTTGGCTTAATACTGACGCAGATGCCGAAAATCCTGACAATCAAAACAGGATGAATCGAGCTGATACGATGCCCCTGAGGTCCTGCCTTTCAGGGGCATTGCCGTATTCACAACCCAAACCGACTAAATAAACCTATTTACCCCCTCATCAGGCCGTCTGAAAAACAACGGAAACTCTCATGAACAAGATGTTGAAACATTCCCTAAGTATCGGATTCATTGCCGCTGCCCCGCTGGCCGCCGCCGATACCGCCCTACACTGCACCACCATTCAAGACAACGCCACCCGTTTGGCGTGTTACGACAACATCTACTCGGCGCAACTCCCCCCTCAATCCCCACTGCCGCAAGTACAAACCGAAACGGCCAAAACACCGGTTGACCTCGAAAAAAGCGTGCGCAAGAGCATTGAGAAAAAAGAAGCGGCCATTGTATTCGACAATCCTACCCACCCGAATATTTCAGACGACGTATTAAGCGAAACTGCCGACAGCTACACGCCTTTAAGCCTGATGTACGATTTGGATAAAAACGATACGCGCGGCCTATTGAGCGTACGCGAGCACAACCCTATGTACCTCATGCCCGTTTGGTACAACAGCAGCCCCAACTATTACCCTGAATCCCCTAGCCGCGGCGTAACCACGCAGGAAAAATTCAGCGAGCAAAAACGCCTCGAAACCAAAATGCAGGTTTCCTTCAAAAGCAAGATTGCCGAAGATTTATTCAAAACCCGTGCCGACGTATGGTTTGGCTACACCCAAAAATCCGACTGGCAAATCTTCAACCAAGGCCGTAAATCCGCTCCGTTCCGCAATACCGACTACGAACCCGAAATCTTCATTACCCAACCCGTTAAAGCAGACCTGCCTTTCGGCGGCAAACTGCGCATGGTCGGCGCAGGTTTTGTTCACCAGTCCAACGGTCAAAGCCGCCCGGAATCGCGCTCATGGAACCGGGTTTACGCCATGGCCGGCATGGAATGGGGCAAGCTGACCGTCATCCCTAGAGTTTGGATGCGCGCCTTCGACCAAAAAGGAGAGGACGATGACAATCCAGACATCAACAAATACATGGGTTACGGCGACTTGAAAGTCCAATACCGCTTCAATGACAAACAAAATGTTTATTCCGTCCTGCGTTACAATCCGAAAAGCGGACGCGGCGCCGTTGAAGCGGCCTATACTTTCCCCATCAAAGGCAAACTCAAAGGCGTTGTCCGCGGCTTCCACGGCTACGGAGAAAGCCTGATTGACTACAACCACAAACAAAACGGCATCGGCTTCGGCCTGATGTTCAACGACTGGGACGGCATCTAAATGACTCCATATTGTTTCAGACGGCCTTTGTAACCAAGGCGGCCGTCTGAAACAATAAGACAAAACAAGCCATTCGTTTAAAATACTCGTTTCCTAGCGTCCAAACGCGTATAATGCAAAGTTTGGGCAAAACTTGCCGGAATGAAACAAAGATGACAGAAGCCGCAGCCGAAAGCGGAAAAATCGCCAAGGCTTTAAAGAAATACTTGATTACAGGCGTGCTGGTTTGGTTGCCGATTGCCGTAACCATCTGGGCGATGAGCTACATCATCTCCGCCGCCGACAGACTGATCAACCTATTACCGGAAAGCTGGCAGCCCCAGCATTTCTGGGGGTTTAACATTCCCGGCTTGGGCATCGTCGCCGCCACAGTCGTCTTGTTCGTTACCGGCGTATTTGCCGCCAACGTATTGGGCAAACGGATTCTCGGCGCATGGGACAGCCTTTTAGGACGCATTCCCGTCGTCAAATCCATCTACTCCAGCGTTAAAAAAGTTTCCGAATCCCTGCTCTCCGACAGCAGCCGCTCGTTCAAAACCCCCGTACTGGTTCCCTTTCCGCAACCGGGCATTTGGACGATAGCCTTTGTTTCCGGCCATATTCCCGCCAAACTCAAAGGCAGCCTGCCGCAAGATGACGACTATATTTCTGTTTACGTCCCAACCACGCCCAACCCGACCGGCGGCTATTACATCATGGTGAAAAAAAGCGACGTGCGCGAGCTGGACATGAGCGTGGATCAGGCATTGAAATATGTAATTTCACTGGGCATGGTGATGCCGGATGAAATACAAATTAAAACCATCCAAGATAAAAAAACTGATAGTTTATAGCACTTATTAATCAAATTCTTAACAACAGAATAATGCATAAATATCTATTAATCATAATATTTAGCCTATCCCAAAAAATATAACCACTAAGGAATTACCACAAAGCTCGCACTTACTAATTCATAATGACTGGCAACCTACACAGACTGCGAACTTACTAGAAGTATCTAAATATGATTGAATGTAATAGTAATTTTGCGATTTTTTGGAAACGTAGTTATTATAAAGCGGAGAACTGCGCGGTAACTGGAATAGCTCCCTGCATATTTAATTTCAAAGATATTTAGGAAATACTTTAAGCATGGTTACACAAGGCAAAGAGAATGACTCACACAGCCATGCCAATATCATTACCACAGCACTAATCCGTAAATAAATCTCCTCACATTTTACTCACAGGAATAATCATGAAACGGGAAATACTATCTATTATTTTTCTAGCTACATATAGCTCACTAGCATTTTCATCAGGGGAGCTTTCATGCAAAAAAATCATACCCATTAATGTAACAGAGGGTTGGAAAAGGAATTGTACTTATCATGGCTCATCTATAAATGAAGCTTATCAAGAATATCGCAATCTAACTCAAAATCTAGGCGAGGCCCCAAACATTCTTCCAAATAAAAATCGTCGATATAAAACTTCTAGAAATGAAGTAGAAATTAATATTAATTGGAAAAATAAGAATCATGTGTTTGTAGCACAGACTTATCCCGAAGCCGAAAACTCAGGAATGGAAGTAGGCTTTAAAAAAATTAAAAATGTGATTCAAATTACAGAAATTGGTTGGACACCATAATTACCAATTTCTTATTTATAAATTAAACACTTCAATATATAAACAAGGAAATAATATGCGTACCAACTATTGCGGCCTTATCAGCGAGCAATACTTAGACCAAACCGTTACCGTCAAAGGCTGGGTACACCGCCGACGCGACCACGGCGGTGTGATTTTTATCGACCTGCGCGACCGCGAAGGCATCGTTCAAGTCGTGATTGACCCTGACACTCCGGAAGCATTTGCCGCTGCCGACTCTTCCCGCAACGAATATGTTTTGAGCATTACCGGCCGCGTACGCAACCGTCCTGAAGGTACGACCAACGACAAAATGATTTCCGGCAAAATCGAAATCCTTGCCAAAGAAATCGAAGTGTTGAACGCCGCTGCTACGCCTCCGTTCCAAATTGACGATGAAAACATCAGCGAAAACGTGCGTCTGACCAACCGCGTTATCGACTTGCGCCGTCCTACCATGCAACGCAACCTGCGCCTGCGTTATCAAGTGGCCATGGGCGTTCGCCGTTATCTGGACGCGCAAGGCTTCATCGACATCGAAACCCCGATGCTGACCCGCTCCACTCCGGAAGGCGCGCGCGACTACCTCGTACCGAGCCGCGTTCATCCGGGCGAATTCTTCGCGCTGCCGCAATCTCCGCAATTGTTCAAACAATTGCTGATGGTGGCCGGTTTCGACCGTTACTACCAAATTACCAAATGTTTCCGTGACGAAGACTTGCGTGCCGACCGTCAACCTGAATTTACTCAAATCGACTTGGAAACCTCGTTCTTGAACGAGGATGAAATCATGGACATCACCGAAGGCATGGCTAAACAAGTCTTCAAAGACGCATTGGGCGTGGATTTGGGCGATTTCCCACGCATGCCTTACTCTGAAGCCATGTTCTACTACGGCTCTGACAAACCGGACATGCGCATCAACTTGAAATTTACCGAGTTGACCGACCTGATGAAAACGGAAGAATTCAAAGTTTTCCGTGGCGCAGCCGACATGAAAGGCGGTCGCGTGGTCGCTCTGCGCGTACCGAACGGCGCGAAATTCAGCCGCAAAGAAATCGATGAATACACTAAATTTGTCGGCATCTACGGCGCGAAAGGTCTGGCATACATCAAAGTAAACGATGTCAGCAACCTTTCCAACGGCGAAGAAAGCGGCCTGCAATCTCCAATCGTGAAATTCCTGTCTGAAAACGCCCTGAAAGAAATCATCGAGCGTACCGGCGCACAAAACGGCGACATCATCTTCTTCGGCGCGGACAAAGCCAAAGTCGTGAACGAAGCCATCGGCGCATTGCGTATTAAAGTCGGCTTGGAACACGGCAAGGACAACGGCTACTTCGTAGACGAATGGAAACCTTTATGGGTTGTCGATTTCCCAATGTTCGAATACGACGAAGAAGCCGACCGCTACGTTGCCGTACACCATCCGTTTACCGCGCCAAAAGAAGGTCATGAAGACCTGATGGTTTCCGACCCTGCAAACTGCCTGGCCCGTGCCTACGACATGGTATTGAACGGCTGGGAAATCGGCGGCGGCTCTATCCGTATCCACCGCGCAGACGTACAAGAGAAAGTGTTTGCCGCACTGAAAATCAGCCCTGAAGAGCAACAAGAGAAATTCGGTTTCCTCTTGGACAACCTGAAATTCGGTGCGCCTCCTCACGGCGGCCTTGCATTCGGCCTCGACCGTCTGGTTACCCTGATGACCGGTGCCGAATCTATCCGCGACGTGATTGCCTTCCCAAAAACACAACGTGCACAATGTCTGCTGACCAATGCACCTAATGTGGTCGACGACAAACAACTTCGCGAGTTAAGCCTACGTCTGCGTCAGAAAGCAGTTGAAACAAAAGAAGCATAATTTACCGGCTTAACCTTTAAAATATCAAGGCCGTCTGAAAAATTTGAAATTTCTTTCAAATTTTTCAGACGGCCTTTCTGTATTTTAGTCGTTTATATATAATCAACTTATAAACTGTTTTATTTTAAACGTTCACTTCAATGACGTTAGAGTATAAAAAACAACCGTTTGTAAGAAAAACAAACAAATAAGCTCCACAAGCACTATCATGACTGTTACAACAATAAAGGAACCCAACAATGTTTCTAATACTGACGGGGCTGATACTGACTTTTTTTGTTTTGTTGTTTATTATTACTTCAATTATTCATAAAAAACAGTTTGCCTATAACACACACCAAGACTATAACTATCCCTCCCTTCCCTCTACCGCACATGCAACCCTCAAAGGCGGCAGCCTGACCTTGCCCGACACTGTCAGCGGACAGGATACCGTCATTGCCAAAATCCGTATCAAGTCCAACTGGATGGGACTATTGTTCTTGCCTTTTGTCGAAACCATTTCATCCAAAGGCAAATGGAAGCAATATTTCGAATACGGCGCAAAAGGCGTGCGCTATATCAATCTGAGCGACACCTTCTCCGACAGCGACAAAACTGTCCGTTTGGAAGGCAAATACCTGACTTTGGCCGATCAAGAAATCGAACTTTCCGTTTATCCGCGTGAAAACCTTGACGGCAAAAAAATCCTTGTCCTCGCGCCCCATGCCGACGATGCCGAACTCAGCGCATACGGTTTGTACGAAAAACACGCCGCCAATTCAATGATCTGCACCTTAACCGCCAGCGAAGGCGGCAGCTTCCACTATGGCAATCTTTACGGTCAATGCGACTGCGACACTCAGGCCCAATATCTGCAAAAAGGCCGGATGCGCGTTTGGAACAGCCTGACCGTCCCCCTTTTGGCCGGCGTGCCGTCTGAAAACATCCTGCAACTGGGCTACTTCGACAGCACATTGACCGCCATGCGCCAAAATCCGGAAAAAGAGATTAAATCGACCAAAATCGATACGGCCGACGTCGATATTTTCCGCCATGCCAATACCTCCCCATTGGCGCAACAACTCAAGCCCGGCTCAACCTGGAACAGCTTGGTAGACAATCTCGGCTACCTGATAGAAACATTCCAGCCGGACATTATCGTGTCGCCTTCCCCAAATATTGACACGCATCCCGACCACCAACACACAACGCTGGCCGCCATCGAAGCCCTGCGTAAAATCGATTACCGCCGCGGCAATCTGTTTTTGCACACCATCCATTATCTGAGCGACGACTTTCCAATCGGCAAAGTAGGCTCTTCCTTCAGCCTGCCGCCGCTTGCCGAACAGCCGTTTTACTTCCAAAGCATCTATTCCCATCCTTTGGACAAAGAGGAGCAAAACCGCAAACTCCTTGCCCTTGACGCCATGAACGACATCCGCCCCAATTCAGACGGCTATATGCGCTGGAGCACCATGATATTCAAAGGCCTAAACAAACTGCGGCACCACGTCCTCCATATCGACAAAGACTTGGTCAACCGCTTTGTCCGCAGCAACGAATTCTTCTATAGTGTCCCCATTACCGACCTGTACCAAGAAGAAACGCTGAAAAAAATTACCTATCAGGGCAAAGCCCAATAAACCATAAAGGCCGTCTGAAAAGATGTTTCAGACGGCCTTTATCACACCCAATCAAAACAACAAAATCACCGCATTACAAACGAAAAACACCAAGCCCAAATCCAAACGCGACAACCCAAGTTATAATAAAACCTTCCCATACGCCCCACATCATCATGCCGATTTACTTCATCGCCGATTTGCACCTGAGCGAATCCCATCCCCAACTGACCGCACTCTTCCAAAAATTTATCCAAGAAAAAGCCGTCCGCGCCCAAGCCGTATACATCCTCGGCGACCTTTTCGATTTTTGGATTGGCGATGACGAAAACAGCTCTTTGGTTCAAACCATCAAACAAACCATCCGCAGCCTGACCGAGCGCGGCATCGCCTGCTATTTTATCCATGGCAACCGCGACTTCCTCATCGGCAAAACCTTCGCCCGCGATACCGGCATAACCTTACTACCCGAGTACGCCGTGATCGACCTATTCGGCACGCCCACCCTGCTCTGTCACGGCGACACCCTCTGCACCGACGACCATTCTTATCAAAAATTCCGCCGTACCGTCCATCAAAAATGGCTGCAACGCCTGTTCCTGCTTTTGCCGCTCACACTCCGGCTGAACATCGCTGCCAAAATCCGCAGGCAGAGCAAACAGGACAAACAACACAAAACCGCCGACATCATGGACGTTAATCCAACCTTTACCCACGAAACCATCCAACGCTTCCACACGCCCCTACTCATTCACGGCCATACCCACCGCGAAAACATCCACCGCAACGCCGATTACACCCGCATCGTACTCGGCGACTGGCGCGACAATTACGCCTCCATTCTCGAAGTCGATGCCGAAGGCTACCGTTTTATCGCCTTATAAAACATCAGGCCGTCTGAAAACCGATTTCCCGATTGTTCAGACGGCCTGACCTCAAACAGTTTACGCAAACCAACCGCGTATCCGCTCCAAACCACCAAAGCGCACACACGCATCCGCATTCGCTTCAGTTTTCGGTTTCGCCCGATAAGCAATGCCGAATCCTGCCTCCCGTATCATCGGAATATCGTTCGCACCATCGCCCATCGCCACCACCTGCCACGGAGCCAAACCCAGACGCTCACGGTATTCGCGCAACAAATCCGCCTTAGCCTGCGCATCGATAATCCGCCCTTTCAGACGGCCTGTCAGCTTGCCGTTTTCCACTTCCAACACATTCGCAAAATGGAAATCCAAGCCCAAACGCCGTTGCAGGCGTTCCGTAAAAAACGTAAATCCGCCCGACACCAGCATAAACTTCACATCATTCCGTTTACACGCTTCCAACAAAAATTCCGCGCCCGGCGACAGCTGCAACACATTCTCGTACACCTCTTCCAACACGCGCTCGTCCAAGCCGGCCAGCAAAGCCACACGCTTGCGCAAAGACTGCTCAAAGTCCAACTCGCCGCGCATCGACTGCTCCGTAATCTTGGCCACCTCATCCTTCAGCCCGACACCGGCCGCAATCTCATCCACGCACTCAATCGTAATCAGCGTCGAATCCATATCGCTGACAATCAGCCCCAAATCAGCAAAAGCCACATCCGGCAACACCGCGCCATCTATCTGCTGCGCAATCAACGCCGCACGCATCCCGTCCGTCAGTTCAAAATCATCATCAACCGGCACACGCAACACCGACTTCCCTGATGGCGCAGCCACCAAATCGCCAAACGCCGACCAGTCGCACGCACCCAAATCCCCATGTTGCAACACCAAAACCTTCTTCATCTCTTTCTCCTCATACCCCAAAACCTTTGCAAACAAATCCGGTACACATTCAGCTTAAAACAACACAAACCGTATTTTTGCAAAGGCCTTAAAAAAACCAAAACAGCATTATAGCCGAACAACCCCGGCAATTTTCAGATGGCCTGGAAACAAATTCAGCTCGAGCTGCCAATACCAATATTTACATCAACAAACCAAGCAATTACTCAAAAATTTGATTTGGGACAAGCTGTTTGAAAAACTTTGCAAGCAACAGATAACTTTCTGTTGATTTTTCTTACAGTTTCGATATAGTTATTTATGGCTAGTTTGGCACTATCCCTTATATCTAGCTTTCATTGCATTACCACCTCCATTCGTTGCCAACGGCTCCCTTTCCGGTGGCAACCTTTTTTTGGCCCGATAGTTTGACAATATCAAAATTGAATCAAATAAAATAATTCGGGGACTTATATTTATTTTTAAAACAAAACGGCTTATAAAAAACAACGACTCAATTTAAACGGATATTGCCGCCAATATTTAAAAACAAACAGATCTTTCTTTATCAAGGACCTCATCAAATGCATCATTCTAAAAAACTATTCAAACTGAGCACACTTGCCCTCTGCCTTGCCGCATTGCCCCAAGCCGTTAACGCTGCGGAAGAAGTACAACAGGTGGAATTAAATCAGGTCAATGTGGTCGGCAAAAACCGCAGCCTGCGTACCGAAAATCGAAATGACTATACGACTTCGGCTATGAGTTCTACCACAGGACTGGCATTGACTCCGCGTGAGACGCCGCAATCCGTCAGCGTTATTACAAAAAACCAAATTAATGATCAAGGTATTACTACGCTTGCAGATGCGTTGAAAACAACGACTGGCGTAAATGTCGTTCGCCAAGGGAACCGCACCCATTTCCAAAGCCGCGGATTCTATATTGAAAAATTGGAAGAAGACGGCATGGCTACCACTATTGGTGCGCCGGGCATATTTGGCAGCCCTGCCAGAGACGGGCACAACATCACCGACCTTGCCATGTATGACCACATTGAAGTTGTGCGCGGTGCGGCTGGGCTGACCCAATCCAACAGCGCGCCCGGAGGTACGATTAATGCCGTACGCAAAAAACCGACAGTGAAAAAACAAATCAGTATGAATGGTTTAGCCGACCGTTTCGGCAAACGGCATATCGAATTGGATGCCTCGGGCACTTTAAGCTCAGAAAACCAACTCCGCGGGCGTATTGTCGGCAGTTTTGATCATGACAAAACCTTTCAGGATAAAGTGAAAGGGCAAAACAGCCTTCTTTACGGCATTTTGGAAAAAGACATCGGGGAAAACAGCAAGGTTTCTGTCGGCGCGTACCGTATCGCCCAGCGAAACACCCCTAATCTCAACGGTTTACCTTTATGGGAAGACGGAAGCAGTCTGCCGCGCAACAGCTATTTCGGTGCAGATTGGAATCATGGGCGGTTCATCAAAAACGGTGTTTTTGCAGAATTTGACCACTACTTCAACGACAACTGGAAATGGAACAGCAAAATCGATTGGCGAAACAGCCACTCCGACCAAAGGTATGCTTTCTTAATGGCAGACAAAAGCGGGTTGAAAGCCAATCAATCCATCGGTATTGAAGACCAACAGGCTTTCCGCTATCAGCACGACAGCAAACACCTGCATATTCAAAACAACCTGCGCGGCAAGTTTGAAGCCTTGGGTCAAACCCACGACATCTTCCTGACCCATAATTATTCGAAAGAACGCAATACCCTGCACCATACCCGTATGCAGGCAACCGGCAGCTACGATCCATTTTCTGCCGCTATCCCCCAACCTGACTGGGCTGCCGAACCATACAGCATCATGGACAGCAACAACCATTTCTATACGCACGCCCTTGCGGCAGGTACCCGCATCAATCCTACGGAAAAACTGCATCTGTTGGCAGGCGGACGCTATACCCATTGGAAACGCGACTTCGATTACAACTGGTCCCGTTATGCAGGCGCTCCGGACAATGATGCAAAAACCTATTCGGTCAAAAACAACAAATTCATTCCATACATCGGCATCACTTACGATTTCATGCCGGGGCAAAGCCTCTATGCAAGCTATACATCCATCTACAAACCGACTCTGAAAACAAATGCAGACAACAGCTATCTCGCACCCGAAGTCGGTAAAAACTACGAATTGGGTTGGAAAGGTGAATGGATGCAGGGCAAACTCAATACGGCCGTTTCCCTGTTCCAAACCGATAACACCAACGTCGGCGTACGCGTCAACGTTCCGGCCAGCGGCAACAAGAAGCAGACTTTCTACTACGTTCCCGCAAAAGAACGCAGCCGCGGTGTAGATGCGGAAATTTCCGGAGCAATCGGCGCAAATTGGAAGCTGTTTGCCGGCTATACCTACAATATCCGCAAAACAGAAAACCATCCCCATACCGAGGGCGATTTTGCCAACTGGACCCCAAAACACATTCTCCGCGCTTACAGCAGCTATACGCCGCCGTTTGCAAACGGTAAGTTAAGTATCGGTATAGGCTTGTCCAGTCAAAGCAAAACCGGCAGCAAGCTGCCCCAAGGCGGCTATACCGTTTGGAATGCCGGTTTGCAATACCGTCCGACCGACAATTTGCAACTTGGGCTGGCAGTCAACAACCTGACTGACAAACGCTACTATGAAAACAACAGCAACCGTACAAAAAACTACGGCAACTTCTACGGCGAACCGCGCAATGCCGTGTTCAGCCTGAAGTGGAAGATGTAAATAGCAGCATAGCAAGCACGGTTTGACCGCTCATTTTTTAAAAGCATAAACCAACTATTGCTGATAAAAAGGCCGTCTGAAAGTACAATTTCACTTTCAGACGGCCATTCGCACGTATTTACAAGCATTATGAAAACACTCAAAAAATTCTTTTACCTCGCCCGTCCTTTCTGGTCGGGGGCGCACGGCCGCCTCCAATGGCTGATGCTCGCCGTCCTCATCGGCTTCACCCTTTGCTCCATCACCATCAGCGTTTGGATCGCCGCGTGGGACAAACGTTTCTACGACGCACTGGCCGCATTTGACGGCGCATCCATGCCTTCGCTCATTGTCGAATACCTCGGCTACATGGCGATGATCATCGGCTGCATCGTTTGCGGCGACTGGTTGCAAAAACGCCTCATCTTCCGCTGGCGCACCCACCTGACCGAGCAATTCCAAACAAACTGGCTCGAAGGCCACAAACACTACCGCCTGCGCCTGACAGGCGAACCGGACAACCCCGACCAGCGTATCGCCGAAGACATCTACCTCCTCGCCGACAAAAGCATCAGCCTCTTTCGCTCCTTCATCAACAACGTTGCCAAATTCAGCGCGTTCGTCGCCGTACTGTGGACGCTCTCCGGCGTGCAGACCTTCAACATCGGCGGACACAACATCACCATACACGGCTACCTCGTCTGGGTTGCCCTGATTTATTCCGTCATCAGCACCGTCATCGCCCACCTTGTCGGCCGCAAACTGAAAAACCTCAATATCGACCGCCAGCACCGCGAAGCCGACTACCGCGCCGCCCTTCTGCGCGTGCGCGACCATGCCGAACAAATCGCCTTTTACAACGGCGGCGAAGCGGAAACAGGCCGTCTGAAACAACGTTACCTCCGCATCCGCGACAACTGGCGGCGACTGACCAACTGCGAATTCCGCCAAGAAACCTTTTGGGCGACCTATGTCCGCATCAGCATCTTCATCCCCATCCTCGCCACCCTGCCCATGTACCTTGCCAAAACCATGACCTTCGGCGACATGATGCAGACGCGCACATCGTTTGCCCGCGTCCAAGACAGCTTCGGCTGGTTTACCGACTCCTACCGCCGCCTGATTGAATGGGCGGCAGTCATCGAGCGGCTTTCCGGTTTTCAGACGGCCTTAGAACAAGCAGAACACAAAAGCCCCGTCCTTCAGCCACACCAAGCAGATTTGCCGCATCATCGCGGCAAAGCCGTCCTGCAAAACCTTACCGTCCACACCCAAACCGGCACCCCCCTGCTCTCCGGCATCAGCCTTGAAGCCCATACCCCTGAATGGCTATTGCTCGAAGGCAAAAGCGGCATCGGCAAATCCACGCTGCTTCGCGTGCTTGCCGGTTTATGGCCGTATTATCAAGGCAGTTTTTCACTCGAAGGCAGCCGCCTGTTTTTCCCGCAACGCCCTTACCTGCCTACCGATACCCTGCGTCAAACCGTCAGCTACCCTTATTCAGCCTGCCAAGACGACCATTTGATTCAAACCGTTTTGGAACAAGTCGGCCTAAACAGCCCCACGGGTAGGCTGCACACGTTGATCAACGATTTGGACACCCCATACGAATGGCACGGCATCCTCTCCGGCGGCGAACAGCAACGCCTCAGCCTCGCACGCGCACTGCTGCACAAACCGCAAATCCTGTTCCTCGACGAAGCCACCAACCAGCTTGATGACGAATCCGCCCTAATGTTGATGCAGACCCTCAAACAACATTTGCCCGACACTTTGGTCATCGGCATCAGCCACCAACCCAAGATTCAAACCCTGTTTGATAGTTCGCTGAATTTGAATGAAAAAATTATTTAAACGTTAAAATGTGCAAAACGCTTGCTTTCCATCCTAACAAGGGATATAGTACCAAGTAACTAGTTCTTATTGATGAGAGCTACTCCTTGGATACTTGCCTCCGGCCCTCCAACCCGGGGGCATTTTTTTACATTTTTATTTTGTGTTCGTATGGATAGGATAAAGACGAAACACCCACCACAAATCAAACCGCAAACTGCGTTTTCCAAACACCCAGGCCGTCTGAAACACACTCTCGAATATTATTCATTCCATATTTCAGACGGCCTGTTTAACCCTCTATTGCAAAGCTTGGCACAAGCACCGCTGACCGACGGCAATCAATTACTATATAATCAAACGCATCGTTATCCCTACAAAGGAGCCACACCATGACCACAAAAATTAAAATCGGTATTGTCGGTGCAACCGGATACACAGGCGTTGAATTGTTGCGCCTGCTCAGCAGCCACCCCAACGCAGAAGTTACCGCCGTTACCAGCCGAAGCGAAGCCGGTATTGAAGTAGCGGACTACTTCCCCAGCCTGCGCAGCATTTACAACCTTGCATTCCAAACGCCCGAAGAGGCCGGGCTTGACCGCTGCGACCTCGTATTCTTCGCCACACCCAACGGCGTGGCCATGAAAGAAACACCGGCCCTTGTCGAAAAAGGCGTACGCGTGATTGACCTGTCTGCCGACTTCCGCATCCGCGACATCCCCACATGGGAACAATGGTACAAAATGACCCATGCCGCACCGCAACTCGTTTCCCAAGCAGTGTACGGTTTGTGCGAACTTCACAAAGACGACATCGCCAAAGCCATGTTGGTGGCCAATCCGGGCTGCTACCCTACCTGCGTTTCCCTGCCCTTATTGCCGCTGCTTCAGGCTGGCCGTCTGAAAGCCAATGCGCCGCTGATTGCCGACTGTAAATCCGGTGTTTCCGGCGCAGGCCGCAAAGCCAGTACCCACGCCCTATTGTGCGAAGCAGGCGACAATTTCAAAGCCTACGGCGTCGGCGGCCACCGCCATCTGCCTGAAATCCGACAAACCCTGTCCGGACTGCAAGACCAGGTTTCAGACGGCCTGATTTTTGTGCCACACCTAGTTCCGATGATACGCGGTATGCACGCCACCCTGTATCTGCACCTGCAAAAACACACCGATCCTGAAGCCTTGCTGCGCGAATACTACCGCAACAGCCCCTTTGTCGATATCCTGCCTTCAGGTTCGACACCCGAAACCCGCAGCGTGCGCGGCGCCAACCTTTGCCGTATCAGCGTTCAAAAAGCGCCTGATCAAGACGACGTGTGGATTGTGCTTTCCGTCATCGACAACTTGGTTAAAGGCGCAGCCGGTCAAGCCGTACAGAATATGAACATCATGTTCGGCCTACCCGAAACCACCGGCCTGACCAATGCACCATTGATGCCTTAAGCCATCCTTATTAAAAACACAAGGCCGTCTGAAATAATGGTTTTCAGACGGCCTTTATTAATTCATACGCAAACATCACTCATACACCACGCCGGCAAGCATTTCTTCTTCATTCAAGTTGCCGTACTGTTGCTCCCAATCGTGGGTAGCCTCCACCATATCGCATTCTTTGGCGAAGGCAAGCAGCCTGCCGTCCATCTGATCCAGACTCAAACTGCCCAAGCGTTCGCATTCCGAAGCCGTCAAATTACCGTCCGCTTCATGCGCTTCCGAAGATCCGAAAGGCAGGGCAAAAAAACCCAGCACCAACGCCAGCAGCACCCAAAAAATATTTTTACGCGAACGAGTCATTTCACACCTCTCATCATAATCACATAGCAGGTTTAAGTCAGAAAAACTAAACCAAATAAAACCAAACTAAGAAAAATCGAATAGAAAATTAGAAATATCGATTTATCTAAGACAAAACGAATAATACTAAGAAAAAATAAAACATGCAATACTTTTTCTTAGGTTGAGTAATTTTTTTCTTACAATTTTATAAAAACTAAGGTAAAATACACTCAAATCGTCCAAACCATATAAAAAACATACCTCCATAAAGGCATAAACATGGATACCTTTAAAGACCGCCTGGCTTTCTTATGGAAAGATGAAGCCCGCCAAGCCAAAATCGCCGCCGACATCGATATGACCATCGCCGGATTCAGCCGTATCTGGAACGAAGGCGGCCTGCCGAAATCAGAAACGCTAAAAAAAATCAAACAACTTAAAGGCTGCAGCATAGACTGGCTGTTGACAGGCGAAGGCTCCCCCTTCCCCGATTCCGAAGCCCCAAAAGCCACGGCCACCGACACACTGGGCAACCCTGTCGATATAGACGAATTTGTCTTCGTACCGCGTTACGACATCCAGGCCGCGGCCGGACACGGCCAGCTCGTCGGCGATGAGCAGCCCATATTCGCCATGGCGTTCCGACGCTATTGGATAGAAAATTATGTGACGCGCGACATCAAAAACCTTTCCGTTATCTCAGTCAAAGGCGACTCGATGGAAGGCGTGCTGAATGATGGCGACACCATCCTCATCAACCACGGCCAAACCACGCCGCGCGACGGCCTCTATGTTTTGCGCCTCAACGAAAACCTTCTGGTCAAACGCCTGCAACTGATACCCGGCGGCATCGTCAACGTCATTTCCGCCAACGAAGCCTACCCTACTTTTGAAATCGACTTGAAAAACCCGACCGACGACGTTGCCATCATCGGCCGAGTCGAATGGTTTGGCAGAAGCATCTAAATCTGACATACTGGCGCTTGAAATTTCTGCCATGCCCTCCATGTAAGCTGGCAGACCTGTCTGCACAAACTTGCTTTGGCCAACGGTTTGCGCGACAATAGTAAAAACATTCATATAAAAGGAATCACATCATGTCAGACGAAAGCCCTATTATCTTTACTGACAGCTGCTGCACCAAAGTTGCCGACCTGATTGCCGAAGAGAACAATCCCGACCTGAAATTGCGCGTATTCGTCAACGGTGGCGGCTGTTCCGGCTTCCAATACGGTTTTACCTTTGACGAAATCAAAAACGACGACGATTTCGAAATCCAAAAAAACGGC
Source organism: Neisseria sp. P0022.S009 (assembly GCF_051956675.1). Classification (NCBI taxonomy): domain Bacteria; kingdom Pseudomonadati; phylum Pseudomonadota; class Betaproteobacteria; order Neisseriales; family Neisseriaceae; genus Neisseria; species Neisseria sp. P0022.S009. The sequence goes on along the minus strand of NZ_JBQCXE010000001.1, from coordinate 418,833 downwards.
CTGACGTTCTTGGTTGACCCAATGAGCTACCAATATCTGGTTGGTGCGGAAATCGACTACACCGAAAGCCTGCAAGGTTCTCAATTCGTCATCCGCAATCCGAATGCCGAAACGACTTGCGGTTGCGGCTCGTCCTTCTCCGTATAAACAATCCGTTTCTTCACGAAAAACAGGCCGTCTGTATCTTCAGACGGCCTTTTGTGTGAATTTATTTTAAACAATATTGGATTTATCTTATAATAATAATATCGGGCGTGAATATTTACTCTACAATAGACATAACATTGGACATGCATATTGCCATATAAATAAAAAATCATTGTCCAGCCGATTAACGACACAAAGGCATCCCCTATCCGGTCTGCCTCAGACTGCGGCCTCTGTTTTTGCCTGCATCGCAAGCCAAAACAGCTCAAACACAATAACAAAACCTCAGGCCCAACCCATTTGGTTGACGCAGTCGAAATATTCATGGGATATCAATGAGCAAACAAGAAAAATTTTTCGACGTATATGTTTCTTATCCGCCGAACACGGATAAGGAGCGCATCCATGCCTGCCTGTATGACAACCTGCCCGAAAACGAAGCCGAGAGCCTGATTCAAGCCTTGGCGGAGCGTCCGCAAGCCATTGTGGCCGAAAAATGCACGCAAGACGAGCGCGAAAATGCGCAGCATTACTTCAGCTATTTAGGTTTGGACGTCATTGTCCGTCAGGCTATGGAGTTGGAAGCGGTTGAAGAAGAACCCGTGTTGGCAGTCAACACTCCCGACCCTATCCAATGCCCCGTCTGTATGACGATTATTGACGAACTCGACGCACAGGAATGTAAGACCTGCCACTTTGATTTGACAGAAAAAAATGAGCTGGCCATCCAGCGCAAGCGCATTGAATGGCAGGAAAAAATCTCTTTCGAGCACAAAAAACAAACCGAAATTGCCCACAAGCTCAAATACGAACGCGAGCAGGAAGAGAAGAAACTGCGCAAAAAAATCCGCGCCGAATTAGAATCCCAATTACGCGAAGAGTTAGGCCAAAATCCTGAGCTGGCTGCACTTGCAGCGAGGAAGAAAACACAGTTTCTGCTTACAATGGCCATCGTATTCGCCGTTTTGAGCCTGCTTGCTCTCGGCTATATCGCTGCAAAATTCTTCTAAACTGATTTCAAAACTTAAGGCCGTCTGAAAAACAGATTTTCAGACGGCCTTTTATTTCCTTATGGATTGAACCATTTCAATCAAGCCTCTTGCACATCAACGTCCACCGACCATCTGATTTTGCCGTTGCGGTTTTGCTGCAACACCTGCACCCACAAACTCACGGCGCGGTGCAAATCCTGTCGGGATGTTGATTCGAGGAAGATTTGCGCGCGTTCACGTTCGGCAAGTCGCACCATCAGCATGGGGGCGGCGCCGAACTGGGAGACGCTTTCGGGCAAAAGTGGGGCGAGGGTTTCTTTGGCGGCGTTGAGAAATTCCATCGCATCGGCAACGCGCGGCGCGTCGGCGCGGACGGCGGTCTGGAAACCGAAGGGCGGCATGGCGAACATTTGCCGCTCGTTCAATTCGTTTTCGGCAAACACGGCGTAGTCCTGCGCTTTGACGGCGGCGAAGACGGGATGTTCGGGCAGTTGGGTCTGTATCAGCACCTTGCCGGGTTTGTCGGCACGCCCCGCCCTGCCGGACACTTGCATTAGCTCGGCGAACAGCCTTTCCTGCGCTCGGAAATCCGCGCTGTACAGGCTGCCGTCGGCGTTCAACACGATCACGAGGTTGAGCCGCGCGAAATCATGGCCTTTGGCGAGCATCTGCGTGCCGACCAGAATATCGATTTCGTTGTCGGCGATGCGGCGGTACAAATCCGCCCAGTCGTTTTTATGCGCGGTGCTGTCCCTGTCGACGCGAACAACGGTTGCTTTAGGGAGAAAGGCGCGCAGGGTTTCTTCGACGCGCTGCGTGCCGTGGCCGACGGCGGTCAGGTCTTGGTTGCCGCAGTCGGGGCATTTGAACGGGATGGGTTCGCGGTGGTCGCAATGGTGGCAGCGCAGTTGGCGGGCGCGTTGGTGCAGCACCATTTTGGCGGAGCAGTTCGGACAGCCGAAGGTATGGCCGCAGTCGCTGCAAAACAGTGCGGGCGCGAAGCCGCGACGGTTGAGGTACACCAGCGACATACCGCCCGCTTCGAAGTTCTGTTTCAAAAGCTGCAAGGCTTGCGGCGAGAAGCCGTTGTCGAGTTTCAGACGGCCTACATTAAGTATTTCTACTTGCGGCAGTTGCGCGGCGGTATGGGCGCGTTCGGTCAGTTGCAGCAGGCGGTACGCGCCGCTTTGAGCCTTGTGCCAGCTCTCTAAGCTGGGCGTGGCGCTACCCAATACGACGGGGCAGCCGCTCTGCTTCGCCCGCCACACCGCCAAATCGCGGGCATGGTAGCGCAATTCGTTGTCCTGTTTGAACGAGCCGTCGTGTTCCTCATCGACCACAATCAGCCCGACATCATCCATCGGTGTGAACACCGCCAGCCGCGTGCCGATCACCAGCTTCGCCTGCCCCAACATGGCGCGCAGATAATCCTGCGTGCGCTTGCCTGCCGCCATCTGACTATGCAACACGGCGGTCGGTACATCGGCAAAACGGTCTTCCACCCGCTTTAAAAGCTGCGGCGTGAGGTTGATTTCGGGCAACAGAAACAACACCTGCCGCCCCTGCGCCAACACTTTCGCCATCGCATCGAAATACACTTCGGTCTTGCCGCTGCCGGTGATGCCGTACAGTAGAAACGGCTGAAAACTGCCGAAGGCCGTCTGAATTTCATCGGAAGCCTGCTGCTGGTCGGCATTCAACACAAATTCAGAGTGCGAAGCCTGCCCGTGGTACGACCTCAATACAGGCTTTGCCGCTTCCGTCGTTTCAATCCAGCCTTGTTCCGCCCAATCCTCAATCAATTTCGCCGCCTGCGCGTTCACCTGCTTCAACGCCGCCATCGTCATTCCGCCCGACAGCAGCGCGTCCCACAAAGCCGCTTTTTTATTGAACCGCGCCGGCGGCGGCGTTTGCGCCCTGCCCGCTTCGTTCAGCGCGTAAAACAACGGCGGCTGCGGCATTTCCACCGCGCGCGTTTCCTTCAAACCCTGCGGCAGCGCAGCAAACACCGCCTGCCCCGTCGGATAGTGGTAATAACGCGACGTAAACGAGAGCAAATCACGCCAGCTTTGTGGTAATGGTTTTTCTTCCACAAAGGCCGTCTGAACACTCAAAATCCGCGCCGCATCCATATCGGGCGCAATATCCGTTTCCCACACAATCCCGACCACGGTTTTATTGCGGAAAGGCACAAGCACCCGCGTTCCCGGAGGGAGCGGCTCGGAATGGGAATAAGTCAAAAGGCCGTCTGAAAGCGGCACGTTCACAGCGATGCGGTGGTAAATCATACAAACAATCAAATCATTTTTTCGTATTTTAACAGCCGAAAGCTATTTTCAGACGATAAATTGAGCCTCAATACAATGCAGGCATGACAGAGGTTTGATACAATGCCTTACTTTTAACACACGCAAGTCTCTCGCATGAAAACCAAGTTAATCAAAATCTTAACACCGTTTGCCGTCCTTCCTTTGTTGGCATGCGGTCAACCTGCCGTATCCAACGCCAACGCCGCGCCTGCGCCGGCTGCCAAAGCGGAAGCGCCTGCCGACAAATCCGTTGCCGCTTCTTTGAAAGCGCGTTTGGAAAAAGTCTATGCCGCCCAAGATTTGAAAGTTTTGAGCGTCAGTGAAACACCGATTAAAGGCATTTACGAAGTTGTCGTCAGCGGCAAACAAATCATCTATACCGATGCCAAAGGCGACTATATGCTCGTCGGCGACCTCATCAACGTCAACACGCGCCAAAGCCTGACTGAAGAACGCGCCGCCGATTTGAACAAAATCGACTTCGCTTCCCTGCCTTTGGACAAAGCCATCAAAGAAGTGCGCGGCAACGGCAAACTGAAAGTCGCCGTTTTCTCCGATCCGGACTGCCCGTTCTGCAAACGCTTGGAGCATGAATTTGAAAAAATGACCGACATCACGATTTACACCTTCATGATGCCGATTCCAAGCCTGCACCCTGATGCCGCGCGCAAAGCCGAGCTGTTGTGGTGCCAACCTAATCCGACCCAGGCATGGACCGACTGGATGCGCAAAGGCAAACTCCCAAGCGGCAAAGCAAACTGCGAAAACCCTGTTGCGGAAACCACTTCATTGGGCGAACAATTCGGCTTCAACGGCACGCCGACCCTGGTCTTCCCTAACGGCCGTAGCCAAAGCGGTTACAGCCCTATGCCCCACCTCAAAGAAGTTATCGAGAAAAACCAGTAATACAGGGTTTAATCTCCATCAAGGACGCTTTACGCGTCCTTTTTCCATTTCGTCCGCCATCAATTGCTTTCAGACGGCCTCAAACAGACAAATACAAAAAAGGACGTGTCCGCCACGTCCTTTTTCCTTTTACCTTACAGGTAGAATTTCTCAACCACTTTCAGGTTTTCATCCAATTTGTACACCAGCGGCTGGCCGGTCGGGATTTCCAAGCCCATGATGTCTTCGTCTGAAATGCCTTCGATGTGTTTGGCCAACGCGCGCAGGGAGTTGCCGTGTGCCGCAACCAAAACACGTTTGCCGCTCAGAATGGCCGGAGCGATTTGGTCTTCCCAGAAAGGCAGGACGCGCTCGAGGGTAACTTTGAGGTTTTCGCCATCGGGAATAACATCGCTAGGCAGGTTGGCATAGCGGCGGTCGTTGTGGGCGGAATGCGGGTCTTTAGGATCAAGCAGCGGAGGCAGGGTGTCGTAGCTGCGGCGCCAGATGTGGACTTGCTCGTCGCCGTATTTTTCTGCGGTTTGTTTTTTATCCAAGCCTTGCAGCTGGCCGTAGTGGCGCTCGTTCAAACGCCATGATTTGATTTGCGGAACAAACAGTTGGTCGGATTCTTCCAAAACGATGTTACAGGTTTTGATGGCACGGGTCAGAACCGAAGTAAAGGCGATGTCGAATTCATAGCCTTTTTCTTTCAGCTTTTTACCTGCTGCGGCGGCTTCTGCCAAACCTTGCTCGCTCAGCTTGACGTCGCGCCAGCCGGTGAAAAGGTTTTTCGCGTTCCATTCGCTTTGTCCGTGACGGATGAATACTAATTCCATGATTGTTTGCTCCAATGAAGTTTGGGAAAAGGTATTTATAGCACACTTTGCCACCACGCTGATAACGTCGGCGGCTTCTTTTGATATGTTGCAAGTTTGCTTCTAGTCTTCAGACGGCCTTGTCGGAAGGTAAACGTCAAAACGCGTGCTTTTGCCGGTGTATTGATATGCCGGTTTGCGCCCGTCGAGAAACTCTCCCAAGCGCGGACGTTTGACGACAATGCGCTTTTTGGCGGTATCCAATGCCGCATCCAACAACTCGGCTTCGTCTTGTGCCGCGCCGACCAAGTCGTGGAAATAGGCCATTTCTTTTTTCACGGCGGCGGTTTTGCGGCGTTCCGGGTACATCGGGTCGAGGTACACCACATCGGGCCTGCCGTTTTGCGCAGATAATTCCTGCATCAAATCAACGGCATTGCCAAAGTGCAAAGTAATTCGCTGGGCAATCTCCCGTGTTTCTTCACTTTGCCCCGCCCTGTTGAGGCCGTCTGAAAGTAGACAGGCAACCGCAGGATTTTGTTCAAAAGTGTGTACATTCAAACCCAACGAGGCAAGCACGAAGCTGTCGCGCCCCAGTCCGCCGGTAGCGTCCCAGACAGTCGGTTGCGCAGTATGGTTGACGGCTTTGGCAATCAGCTCGCCGCCGCCTTTAGTGCGCCGATAATGGGCGGCACCGCCATCAAAATCAACGCGGACACGGCCTTTTTCACCGGCGCGGCATAAACTGATGCCGCTTTCGTCAGCAATAAGGAAACTGCCTGCTTCAGGCTGCCGGTCGATAACGGTCAACCCAAAAGGCACGACAAGGCTGCGAAGTTCGGCAGATGCGGTTTCGTCAAAATAAATCTTGTACATAAGGCTTATGTTTCAGACGGCCTGGAAAACTTGGGCCGTCTGAACGTTTTAATTGATGTCCAAGCGTTCCATGCGGTAGCGCATAGAGCGGAAGCTGATGCCCAAAAGTTTGGCGGCTTGGGTACGGTTGTAACGGGTTTGCTGCAAGGCCTGTTCGATGATGCTGCGTTCCACCTGGTCGAGGTAATCCTGTATCTGCATGGTGCGCGGATCAAACGGCGGAATGGGGCTGTGATTGAGCGTGGTTTGGCGCGCGTCAGGTTCGGCGATGTCGTCAAAAGAAAGGCTGCTGCGATCGGCTTTGGCCTGCGGGGCGTTTTGAATCTGCAAGTCGTCCACCTGTATCACTTGGCCGACCGTCAGTGCAACGGCGCGTTCGAGGATATTCTCCAGCTCGCGGAAGTTGCCGGGATAGCTGTAATGCAGCAGGGCTTCTTGGGCTTTGGGGCTGAGTTTGTAGGTTTGATTGCCGTGGCGGTGTTTGTACAGCAAATACAGAATCAGCGCGCCCAAGTCTTCGCGCATTTCGCGTAAAGGCGGCATATGCAGGGAGACAACGTTGAGGCGGTAATACAAGTCCTGGCGGAATGCGCCGCTTTCAACCAAGGCTTCGAGGTTTTTATGGGTTGCACAAATAATGCGTACGTCCACAAAGGTTTCCCGCGCATCGCCGATACGGCGCACGGCTTTTTCTTGGATGGCGCGCAGAAGTTTGACCTGCATGGCAAGCGGCAAATCGGCAACTTCGTCGAGAAACAATGTGCCGCCGTCGGCGTGTTGGAAAAAGCCGAGACGGTCTTGATCCGCGCCGGTAAAGCTGCCTTTTTTGTAGCCGAAGAATTCGCTTTCCATCAGGTTTTCAGGAATCGCACCACAGTTGACGGCAATAAACGGTTTGTCGGCGCGGTCGGACAGCTCGTGAATCGTGCGCGCCGCCTGCTCTTTACCGGTACCGGATTCGCCGGAGATATAAACGGGAACCAGGCTGCGTGCCAATCTGCGAATCAGGTGGCGTACTTCGACCATTTGCGGCGAAGTACCCAACAGGCGCGGCATATCGTCGTCGCCTTTCAGGATAGGCTCTTCTTGCAAAGCAGGATTAATGTTGCCGGTTGAAAACCGCTCTTTTAAGGAATTGAGCCCTTCCGGAACGGTCAAAGGCCGGTTAAATTCACTCTGTACGCTCTTGGGCGGCGTAACAACAGGCTTGACCGGCTGGGGTTCGGGTTTATACAGGGCGGCAGAAACAGGCGCAGGCTGAGATTTGACTTTTTCAGACGGCGTGGGTTCGTTGGTATTGTCTGAAACCGATACGGCCGATTTAACCAATGAACGCAGTTGCGACAGCGTAATCGGTTTTTGCAGATAGTCAAACGCGCCTGCTTTCAAGGCTTCAACGGCTTGGTCGGCATTGCCGAAAGCCGTAATCACAGCAACGGGCGTATCGAGCATCAACTCATCGATGTATTGGACAACCTCGAGACCTGAACCATCGGGCATACGCATATCGGTCAACACCAGCGAATAATCGTTGTTGTCCAGCTTGTCTTTGGCTTCTTCAACACCCGCCGCAGTATCGACGCGCAGACCCATTTTCATCAGGGTCATTTCCATCAGGTCGCGGATGTCTGCCTCGTCATCGACAATCAAAACCGGCTCTTGCAATTTATTCATCCTGCGCTTGCTCCTTCGGTAAAATCAGTTCGAACCCGTTCATTTCAGGGTGATAATGCAGCTGTCCCATATTGGCGTGTGCCAACTCGCGTGCGACGTAAAGCCCCAAACCGGTGCCTTGTTTTTCGGTGGTGTAAAACGGCTCGAACAGATGATTTCGTACATCCGGCGGCACGCCTTTGCCGTTGTCCGCCACTACGATGGAAATATGCATCCTGCCGCTGGGGCGGATCAGGACGGTAATGGCGTTTTCGTCCTGACGGCTGTGTCGCCAAGCGTTGTTGCACAAGTTCCACATCACTTGCTGCAAGTGCATGGGATCGACCAATACGGTCAGGTTGTTGCCGTCCATATTCATACGCAGACAGCCGATGGCATCGGGATTGTTCAAGGTAAATTCCTGCTTGAACTCCAACCAGAATTTCATCAGATTAATCGGCTGGCGGCTGATGTTGTCTCGTTTGTTAAGCAGGGATACGTCTTCCAACATCTTGTCGATGCGTTGGATATTGCTGTCGATAATGTTGTAGAGCTTGGCCTTGAGCGGGTCTGCCTCGTCGCCTTCCTGCAACAAATCGCTGGCATGGCGGATGGCGGACATCGGGTTGCGGATTTCGTGGGCAAGGTTGGCAGTCAATTGACCGAGCGAAGTCAGCTTGGTGGACATGGCTTCCGCAGCCACTTCACGCAATGAGCGGACATACAACATCAGCAGCTCGGTTTGCTCCTGAATCAGCGGTACGGCTCGGACGTGCATGGCGTGTTGGAAAATATGGATATCGGTTTCAAAAGGTTTGTCGGGTTGGCGCTGCCATCGGGCCACCAGTTCGCCAAACACGATTTCCTGCTGATCGATAATCAGGCTGGGAAAATAGATTTTTGCCTGTTTGTTAAACAGCCACACGCGCTGGGTCGCATCAATCACCACCACCGCTTCCTGTACGCGGTTTAAAACCAAATGGTTCAGGCCGCTGATACGGCGGTAGGCCAATTGATGGCGGCTGGCAGACTCTGTGGCCTGTTCGAGATAACGGGCGGCAAACGAGGTCAGCATCGCCACCAGATAGCTGGCGCCGATCAGCATTAAAGAATTCGCCACTGATTTTGCGTCCCAATTAAACGAATCGAAACGCATACTGCCGTCTAAAAACAGGTTCAAAATAAACAGCATTGCCGTATAGCCTGCGTACAGCATGGGGTAATGGCCATAACTGAGCAGACACGACGTGGCGACAAACGGCAAAACCAAAATCCCGAAACCTGAAGCTGTACCGCCGGAGATATACACTAAAACCATGATCATGGTAATGTCGACCACGGCGCTGGCGTTGGGCAAATCCAAGGATTGCCACTGCCAGCCCGGGCGGAGCACGGAGAGCATAATCAGGAAGAAATACAGCGTTATCCAGATATAAAACTCAACCGCCGGCAACGAAACGCCAATCAGATTGCCGCCCGTGTAGCTGCCGAAAGCGTGCAAAACCAAAAGCGGCAAGACGATGGCTATTCGGGCGATGTTGATGACGCCGGGAATCCGCTCCCTCAGATTACCCAGCTCTTGAAGATTGGCTCTGTTCATAAGTGAACCTTTTTTATTTTCATGCAATGTCGTAGTAAATTTAATTTATTTGAATATATTGGTTTTTGCCTTAAGACAAACTTTTCAGACGGCCTGATATTTCCAATACTTTGCCTTTTTTACCGCGCTTGCCGTCAATATCGGCAATCCGCAGTTTTTCCTGATGCTCGGCGCCGCGCCGGCCGACCGATACAACGGTAAACTCAGGAGCAGTCGTTACCATAACGTGTTCCAAAGACGCGCCGTCGGTCAGCGACATCAACTGCAAACCGCGCCCTTTGGGCATGACTTTGAGTTCGCCGATGGAAAACGCCAAGAGGCGGTGGTCGCTGCTGGCCAGTACGATTTTGCAGTCGGGATTGATGAGCGAAGAAGCATAGACGGCAACCGGAGGCAGGACGGTTTCACTGCTATCCACGGTCATCACTACTTTGCCCGCTTTCACGCGTCCGACCATATCGGCCAACTTGGCGATGAAGCCGTAGCCGCCGCTGCCTGAGAGCAGGTAGTGCTGTTCGGGCTGACCGGTAAGCATAGCGACGGGTTTTGCGCCGTTTTGCAGCTCGATTAACGATGAAACCGGCACGCCGTCGCCGCGTCCGCCGGGGATTTCGGCGGCATCGAGCGTGTAGGTTCTACCCAATGAATCGAGAATGACGACGGGCAAAACGGTTCGGCCTTCGAGGGTTTGTTTGAGGCGGTCGCCTTCTTTGAATGCAGTTTGGCTCAAATCGAGGTTGTGTCCGGCACGGCTGCGTATCCAGCCTTTTTCCGACAGAATCAGCGTGATGGGTTCGTCGGCGGTGGTTTGCGTCAACACGGCGCGTCCGGCTTCTTCCACCAGCGTGCGGCGCGCATCGCCAAACTGCTTCATGTCCGCCTGCATCTCTTTGATAATCAGCTTGCGTTTTTCGTTTTCGTCGCCCAAAAGGATATTCAGACGGCCTTGTTCCTCACGCAATTCGTTCAATTCTTTTTCGAGTTTGAAACCTTCCAAACGCGCCAACTGACGCAGGCGGATTTCCAAAATGTCTTCGGCTTGGATTTCGGTCAGCCCGAACGCCGCCATCAAATCGGCTTTCGGGTCGTCTGATTCGCGGATGACTTTAATCACTTCGTCGATGTGCAGAAAGACTTTCAGACGGCCTTCAAGGATGTGCAGCCGTTTTTCCACTTGGTTCAAACGGAATTTCAGACGGCGTGTTACGGTCACGACGCGGAAATCCAGCCATTCCTGCAAAATCGTTTTCAGGTTTTTCTGCGCGGGACGGTTGTCCAGCCCCATCATCACCAAGTTCATGGACACATTGCCTTCCAGCGAAGTCTGCGCCATCAGCGTGTTGATGAAGGTATCCGTATCGATGCGGCTGGATTTCGGCTCGAACACCAAACGCACGGGATGTTCGCCGTCGGACTCATCGCGCACACGGTCGATTAAATCCAGCATCAGCTTTTTAGTATTGAGCTGGTCTTGGTTGAGCTGCTTTTTACCCGCTTTCGGTTTCGGGTTGGTTTGCTCTTCGATTTCGGCAAGGATTTTGGCGGAATTGGTGTTAGGCGGCAGCTCGGTCACAATCACGCGCCATTGTCCGCGCGCCAGCTTCTCGATTTCGTAACGCGCACGCACGCGCACGCTGCCTTTGCCGGTTTCGTAAATCCGGCGCAATTCGTCCGCCGGCGTGATGATTTGACCGCCGCCGGCAAAATCGGGCGCGGGAATGTACTGCATCAGGTCGGCGGTTTCCAGCGTCGGCTTTTTCAACAGCGCAATCGCCGCCTGCGTGACTTCGTTCAAATTGTGTGACGGAATTTCGGTCGCCATGCCCACTGCAATGCCTGACGCGCCGTTGAGCAAGACCATAGGCAGACGTGCTGGCAGGTGCAGCGGTTCGTCAAACGCACCGTCGTAGTTCGGCACGAAATCCACCGTCCCCTGATTGATTTCGGACAACAGCAATTCCGCAATCGGCGTCAGCCGCGCTTCGGTGTAACGCATCGCCGCCGCCCCGTCGCCGTCGCGCGAACCGAAGTTGCCGATGCCGTCGATTAAGGGGTAGCGCAAGGTAAAATCCTGCGCCATACGCACCATCGCTTCATAGGCGGAACTGTCGCCGTGCGGATGGTATTTACCCAAAATTTCGCCGACCACGCGCGCCGACTTCACCGGCTTCGCGCCCGCCGTCAAACCCATATCGCGCATGGCAAACAAAATACGCCGTTGTACAGGTTTCTGGCCGTCTGAAACTTCAGGCAGCGCGCGGCCTTTGACCACGCTCATGGCGTATTCGAGATAGGCGCGTTCGGCGTACTGACCTAACAGCAGGTAGTCTTCGCCGATAGGAGATGGACTTGGAGCGGAAATGTGTTCTGTCATCAGGATGGTAAAACGAAATCAATTAAAGAAGGATATTGTAAAGCAAAATCGGCAGTCATAGCCAATTTGAGTGATGAACGGTAGTGCAGCAACAATAAGGCTTACCGAATCAAGTTGGCAAATATGATTTGTTTCGACCAAAAAGGCCGTCTGAAACCCTTTCATGTTTCAGACGGCCTTTTTATTTTGGTTTTAAATCAAAACTTCGTTATTCTGCAGTAGCCGGTTTGGCCGCAGTTTTAATGGTTAAGGTCAATGCAGCGGCAATAGCCAGGGAAACACCTGCAAAAGTCATCGCGTTGGCAGGGTTTGAACCCAAGAAGGTTTTGTACACCCAGCCGAAAGATACGGTTTCAATCAGCATAGGAATCACAATCATCATGTTCACAATACCCATGTACACGCCGTAACGTTCTTTAGGGATAGAGCCGACCACAATCATAAACGGCACGCCCATCATACTTGCCCAACCGACACCGAAACCAATCATCGGCGCAAACATCAGGTATTTGTTGCCGATGTGCGGAATGGTGAGCAAGGCCAGCGCGGCAAGGGTTACGGCAAAGGCGTGAACATATTTGGCGGCGTATTTGCGCGCCATCCACATCAGGCCGAAGGCGGAGATAAAGGTTACCACGTTGTAGAAACCGTTTACCAGGCCGGTCCATGCAACCGCTTGGCTATACGCTTCGGTATTTTCAACGGTCGAGTCCCAGACGGATTGGACGATACTGTGGGAAATATATTGCCAGTAGATGAAGAGCGCGTACCATTGGAAGAGATACACCAAGGCCAGCTGCCACAGGGCAGTCGGCATTTCGCGCACGGCAACGACAATATCTTTAACAGCATGGGCCGGACCGCTCGGCTGGGCTTTAATGGCCGCCATTTCTTCAGGGCTGGGCTCGCGTTCGGCCGTTGATAAAACGGTAACCAAAACCGAACCGATGGAGCAGACCGCACCAATATAAAACGAACCGAATACCCAATACGGAATGCCCGCTTCGGAAGTTTGTTGCAACCAGCCGATTTGTTGAAAGATATAGAGGGAAACGTTGGCCAGGGTAATGCCCAAGCCGGTAAACACAGACTGCATCAAGAAACCGGTGGATTGCTGGTGTTCAGGAACGGTATCGGCAATAAAGGCACGGAAAGGTTCCATTGCCGTGTTGTTGCTGATGTCCAAGAGCCACAGCAGCAATACGGCCACCCACAAGGCGGTAACGTGCGGATAAATAAAGAGGCAGAGGCTGCAACCGATGGCGCCGATCAAGAAATACGGACGGCGGCGGCCTAATCCCGGCACCCAAGTGCGGTCACTCATCGCACCAATCATCGGCTGCACCAGCAAACCGGTAATCGGACCTGCCATATTCAAAATTGGCAACTGGCTCGGGTCGGCATGAAGAAAGCTGAAAATCGGATTAATCGCAGTTTGCTGCAACCCGAAGCTATATTGAATACCGAAGAAACCGAAGTTCATCAGCATAATCTGGCGAAGTGTCATCGCCACTTGTGGGGAGATTTTCATAGGAAGGCTACTCCTGGGTAATAAACTATGGAAACAACAAACTCCAATTTCAGCGGTATGACGCTTTTATTGTATTTGGGCTGCCCTTTTTACTGAGGCAACTCCGTTTTCAGACGGCCTTTATTTTGACCGTTTACATGATTCTTATTTTGATGTGTGTTTGTGTTGTTTAAAGCTTATTTTCAGGCCGTCTGAAACTATTTATTAATCACAGACTGACGCCAGATGGTTTCCCCAACGACCTTGACTGGCTGAACCGAGCCGGTCGGGTGTTCAATGTATTGAAACAGCAAATCCGCCGCCATCGCGCCCATACGCAGATAAGGCAGCTCGGTACTGGTCAACGGCGGAAACAGCATCTCCGCAATCGCGCTGTGGTTATCATAGCCGGCAACCGAAACTTGCTCGGGAACCCGCACACCGCGCGTCCTCAAAATCCCGTACACGCGCACGGCCATTTCATCGTTGCCGCAGCAAATTACCGTCGGCGGAAGCGGCAAAGACAACAGTTTCAAAATAGCCGAAATCAAAGATCCGCTGTCATTGCTGAAGTCAGGATAACCAGTTTGCACCAAATCAGGATCGAAGACAATATCCGCATCCGCCAAAGCACGGCGGTATCCGGCCAATCTCAATCTCGTCGCTTCCACGCCCGGCTGCAAAGTCACATAAGCAATCCGTTTGTGTCCGCTTTGGATAACCCGGTGCACCAAGCCATACTGCCCTGCTTCGTCATCCGGCAAAACCGACGGTGTACCTGCCAAATCAAAACAGTTGACCAACACCATCGGACAACGGTTGGGCACTTCCGGCAGCAATACTTCCTGATGGAAACCTGCCACATATAAAATCCCCTCGGCACGATGCTCCATAAAGGTACGAATCAGCGGCTCCATCTGACCGGGCTGACCCGGCTTGTTGTCGATGTCGGCAATCATCAAAATCTTGCCTTGTGCACGAATCTGCTGCTGAATGCCCTTAATCAAGAACATATCCGGTATACCGTGCCCGCCCGTATTCTCGCCTGTCCGCGAAATGGCGCCGGTAATCAGACCGACCAATCCGGAACGGTGTGACCGCATAATCCGCGCCGCAGAAGACGGGATATAGCCCAAAGCAGCAATCGCTGTTTCTACTTTGGAACGGGTTTTATCACTGACCGACGCATCGCCGTTAATCACCCGGCTGACCGTCTTGGGAGATACCCCGGCATAAGCAGCGACATCATAAATTGTAGCCATCTTACGGACCCGTCCCGACAAGATTTCAATAATGTTACATAGGATAACACAGCAGACATCGGTGTCATACCCCCTTTTTTACAGAAACTTGATGATAATCAACCGTTTCTATTGCATTTTGCATACATTCCTTAAACAAAACCACCCCCGCCATCTCCCAAAACCTGTTCAAATTTGTTAAACTACAAGCCACTACAAAAAAGCAGGAAATACCTATCTATCCTGCTTATTTTACCGTTACATACTAAGGAAACGAGATGACCGCATACTCAGACGCATGGCAGGCCTTGGAAGCCCATCATGCCGCTACTCAACACGTTACCCTGCGCGAACGCTTCGCCGCAGATGCCGAACGTTTCAACAATATGCACGAAATTCTGCACGGCTTGTTATTTGATTACAGCAAAAACCGTCTGGATGAAAATACCCTTGATTTATTGTGCCAACTGGCCGAAGCAGCCGATTTGCCACAATATATGCAGGCCATGAGCAGCGGCGAAAAAATCAACACCAGCGAACACCGCGCCGTCCTCCACACCGCCCTACGCCTACCTGCCAATGCCAAACCTGTTTACGTCGACGGCGAAAACATCGTGTCCAAAGTTCATCACGAACTCAACCGCACCCTCGAATTCGCACGCCAACTTTTAGACGGCACCCACGCAGGCATTACCGGCAAACCCATTACCGATTTGGTTCACATCGGCATCGGCGGCTCCGATTTAGGCCCGCGCATGGCCACACAGGCGCTGCAGCCTTATTGGCAAAACATCCGCGTCCACTTTGTCAGCAACTCCGATGATGCCGACCTGACCCAAACCCTTCTCGGCCTCAACCCCGAAACCACCGTATTCAGCATTGCCAGTAAATCATTCCGCACACCGGAAACCCTGCTCAATGCCTATGCGGCGCGTACTTGGTACCGTGATGCAGGTTTGCCTGATTCCGGCATCTACCGCCACTTCTGCGCCATTTCCGCCGATGTGGCCGCAGCCCAAAACTTCGGTATCTCCCCCGACAAAGTTTTCGCCATGTCCGACTGGGTCGGCGGCCGCTATTCCGTCTGGTCGCCCATCGGCCTGCCACTGATGGTTGCCGTCGGCGAAAAAGCGTTCCGCAAAATGCTGGCTGGCGCACACGCGATGGATACCCATTTCTTCGAAACGCCATTCCGCCGCAATATTCCCGTCCTGATGGCACTCATCAACGTTTGGTACAACAACTTCCAACATTCAGACGGCCAAACCGTTGTCCCATACAGCCACAACATGCGCCTCTTTACCCCATGGCTCAACCAACTCGATATGGAAAGCCTCGGCAAACAGCGTACTTCAGACGGCCAACCCGTTTCCTGCACCACCGGCGGCATTGTCTTTGGTGATGAAGGCGTCAACTGCCAACATGCCTACTTCCAGCTTCTGCACCAAGGTACGCGTCTGATTCCCGTTGATTTCATCGTCCCCATGACCACAATCTACGGCAACCACCGCCAACACCGCTTTACCGTTGCCAACGCCTTCGCCCAAGCCGAAGCGCTGATGAAAGGCAAAACCTTAGACGAAGTGCAAATCGAATTGGCCGCCCTACCCCAAGACGAACGCGACCGCCTTGCACCGCAAAAAGAATTCCCCGGCAACCGTCCGAGCAACAGCCTGCTCATCGACAGCCTGACGCCTTTCAACCTCGGCATGCTGATGGCTGCTTACGAACATCGTACTTTCGTTCAAGGCGTGATTTGGCGTATCAACCCCTTCGACCAATGGGGCGTGGAATACGGTAAAGAGCTGGCCAAAACCATCGAACCCGAACTCGAACGCGGCACGCCTGCACACGACAGCTCCACCAACGGTCTGATCGCCTTCTACCGCAACTGCAACGCAAGATCGAAGGCCGTCTGAAAATAAAATGCCCGTAAGACAAGCATATCTGCCTGTCTTACGGGCATTTCAAAACCTAATCGGCGGTAAGAATGAACCGTTAAAGCACCGCACTTTTAGACAAAAGTAGCTAGATTTTGATATAAAAAAAGGCTAAATCGATAATGACTTAGCCTTTTTCATCAGACTTGATTAGTTGTTTGTTGTTAATGCGCCTAAATCTTTATCAACTAAGAACAAACCTTTACCATCTTCACCAAGAAGATTTAATTTATCCAAAATTCCACTGAATAATTTTTCTTCTTCATGTTGTTCAGCCACATACCATTGTAAGAAGTTAAAGGCAGAGTAGTCTTTCTCTTCAAAAGTTCTACCAACTAATTCATTGATTTTAGAGGTAATTAACTTTTCATGTTCATAAGTTAATTCAAGTACTTGTTTCAATGATGAAAATTGATGAGGTGGTTCATCAATTTGTGTGATGATAGCCAATGCGCCGGTCTCATTTAAATAAGTGAAGAGTTTACGCATATGCTGCATTTCCTCAGCCGCATGCTCTGATAAAAATTTTGCAGCTCCTTCGAAACCTTGTTGTTCGCACCAGGCGCTCATTTGTAAATATAAGTTAGAAGAATAAAACTCTAAATTCATTTGATCATTTAATAGTTTAATCACGCTATTTGATAACATTTTATTTCTCCTATTCTTATAAAGTTTTTAATTCACGATCAATGTAGTAGAGCGCTGTACCACTTTCACCAAGAAGTTTGAATTTATCAACAATACTGTTAAATAATTTTTCTTCTTCATGCTGTTCAGCTACATACCATTGTAAGAAGTTAAAAGTAGAGTAATCCTTTTCTGCAAAAGTACTCTCAACTAACTCATTAATTTTAGATGTCACTAGTTTTTCGTGTTCAAGTGTTGTTTCAAAAACTTCTTTTAATGAAGCGTAATCGTGTTTAGGGGCGTCAATTTTACCTAACAAAGGCATTCCACTGGTTTCGCTCACATAAGTAAACAACTTTTGCATATGTTCCAATTCTTCATCGGCATGACGAAGTAAAAATGCTGCAGCGCCTTCATAACCATGTTTATGGCACCATGCACTCATTTGCAAATAGACATTTGATGAATACAACTCGAGATTAATTTGTTCGTTTAATTTTGCTGTAATTGACTTACTTAGCATAACTAACTCCTTTTCTTAATGCGGTTAATAGATGTATCACAATACAAAATTTGTATTTGCGGATGAATTTTACTCATTTTATTGAGAATAGTCAATTTTATTTTATCAATTTTTATTGTAACCCATTAATTTAAAAGGATTTTATAAATAAATGATTCTCATTTGGTTCCATTTAATGAAATGAGTTATCAATATCGCCTTTGCCTAAATTCTCTAGAGAAATGATGAGGTGTTGGAAGGAGAATCGTAGATTTCCAAAGTTTTTTGCTCTCACTTATCAACTCCAAAATACTGGATAAATAGAAAACATGAAAATTCAATGTTTTTTATAGAATTACGCATCAAAGCGATATAGTTTCAAAGTAGGTTATCCTTAATATTTGAATGTGACAATTACCATTTATTATTTAACATAATATACATATTGTTGAAAAATCTACTGGTTAACTTCAATCAGGGAAAGCATGAAGAAGTTAGGAAGTTGGTTGGAAAGTTGATTAGGGTAGATTTTATTCAAATGAAAGACTAGGCTATGAAATCAAAATTTGTGTATAAGTTACTGGTAATTTCAAAGTACCTGTACATTTTAATTTGTATATCAATACCAATCGTTTTTATTTATGAAAGCTACCAAGGAGATAATGTTGATTTTATGATTTATATTCATGCTTTTATTATTTTTTCCATATTGGGTGTATTGACTCAATATTCTACATCTAATTTTTTTGAAAAGGAAAAATAACATGATTGAACTATCCATTGAGGATCTGGAACTAATTTATGGAGAAGGCTTAGGAGAGAGAATCCTTCAAGGAGGAGCAAATGGTGCATAAATAGGAGGATCAATTGGTGCAGGTATTGGTCTGGGTGTCGGTATAGCTTTTGGCAGTATTCCTGCCGGACCAGCTATTATGGTCGGTGGCACAATTGGTGCTGCTGTTGGTGCTGCAACTGGTATGGGTGTTGCAGCATATGAGTATTACCAAGAAACTCAGCCTAAAGGGACAGTAACGGTCGGTCCGATTTCTGCTTTTGCTGTGGACAAATCAGGAAACGGCTACACTGACGGCACAAATTACCACTGATATTTCTCATCGTTCAAACGATCTCTAGGGGTCGTCTGAAACTTTCTTAACTTCAATTTTATAAATACACCCAAGCAACCCTTCTTCCGTCCTGAAGTCTCCGTTGCCCGCCAAACCAGTTGTTCCAACAAAAGGCCGTCTGAAACTTAATTTGTCAAAGTTTCAGACGGCCTTTATTCAATAAAGATAGCAGAAGCTCATTCGCCATATTCCCCATCTTTGCTACAATATCCCTTTTCTTTTTTATTGATTCCACTATGACAACCGCACCCCAACCCAGCACTATGCAGCGAATTTTCTCGCGCAGTATGCTGATTTGTATCTTTACAGGCTTCACTTCGGGGCTGCCGCTTTATTTTCTGATCAACCTGATTCCGGCATGGTTGCGCAGCGAACATGTCGATTTGAAAACCATCGGCCTGATGGCACTTATCGGGCTGCCTTTCACTTGGAAATTTATCTGGTCTCCCGTCATTGATTTGGTCAGATTACCTTTTTTAGGACGGCGACGCGGTTGGATGCTGGTTACGCAAATTGGTTTGCTGCTGACCTTGCTCATTTACGCCTTCCTAAATCCTGCTCAGCATTTATATGTAATTATGGGCTTATCGTTGGTGGTCGCCTTTTTCTCTGCCAGCCAAGATATTGTATTGGATGCATTTCGACGCGAAATTTTGTCAGATGAAGAATTAGGCTTGGGCAATTCTATCCACGTCAATGCCTACCGTATCGCCGCTTTGGTACCCGGCTCGCTCAGCTTGATTCTGGCCGACTTAATGCCTTGGCACAACGTATTCATCATTACTGCACTGTTTATGCTGCCCGGTCTGCTGATGACCCTGTTTTTAGCCAAAGAGCCTGATATTCCCCCAACTGTGCCTCGTACATTTGCCCAAACAGTCTCTGACCCTTTCAGTGAGTTCTTCTCACGCAAAGGAATCAAACAGGCCATATTGGTATTGCTGTTTATCTTTCTCTACAAACTGGGCGACAGTATGGCAACGTCTCTGGCAACGCCGTTTTATCTGGACATGGGCTTCAGCAAAACCGACATCGGCCTCATTGCCAAAAATGCCGGTTTATGGCCTGCTGTCATTGCCGGTATTGTAGGCGGTATTTGGATGATAAAGCTCGGCATCAATAGAGCTTTGTGGATTTTCGGCGTGGCGCAATGGGTTACTATTCTAGGCTTTGCTTGGCTGGCAAATTTTGGCAAGTTTGAAACCATCACACTGACAGAGCAAATGATGCTTGCGGCCGTGATTGGTGCAGAAGCAGCTGGTGTTGGTTTAGGTACAGCAGCATTTGTTGCCTATATGGCTCGTGAAACCAATCCAGTATTTACGGCCACTCAATTAGCCCTCTTCACCAGCCTTTCCGCTGTACCGCGTACATTTATCAATGCTTCGGCAGGTTATCTGATTGAAGCGATGGGTTACTTTAATTTTTACTGGCTGTGTTTTGCTTTGGGCATACCCGGCATGTTGCTGCTGTTTAAAGTGGCACCATGGAACGGTAACAAAGCGAATACCCGTTTGTAAGGCTAAATCTCCTTAACAAACAAAAGGCCGTCTGAATGTTCAGACGGCCTTTATCATACAAAAACTTTATTCTGCTTCAGGCTTGACAGTGCTGCGGACATCGCCGCTTTTTTCTTTATGTTTCAAAACAGCGCGGTCGAGTTTGTCCATCAAAACATCAATTGCGGCGTACATATCCTGTTCAATCGCTTCAACGTGCAAATCTTTGCCTGCCAGATGGACATCGGCTTCAGCTTTTTGGCTGACTTTTTCCACCGAGAGCGTGATGGTCACGGAAATGATGTTGTCGGCGTGGCGGCTGATTCGTGCCAACTTGTCGGAAACGTAGTTTTTGATGGCTTCGGTAACATCAAAATTCAGACCGGTGATTTTCAGATTCATGATACAGCTCCTTCGGTTGGTTAGTCCGTCAAAACGGATCGGAATATATCTACTCGGTAAATTTTCGTTTGTGTGCCGGCGGGATGTCTAATGATTCTCTATATTTAGCCACTGTACGTCTGGCGATTTCAATGCCGCGTTGTTTTAATAATTTGACGAGGGCCTCGTCCGAATAAGGTTTGCTGCTGTCTTCGCTTTCAATCAGCTGGCTCAAGACAGCTTTGATTGCGCCTTGGCTGAACCCTTCGCCCTCATCGTCGGCATTGACTGCCTGTGTGAAGAAATAGCGTAACGCAAACAGGCCGCGCGGGCAAGACAAATATTTCTGGTTGGCGGCGCGCGAAATGGTGCTTTCCGCCAAACCCAATTCGGCGGCAGCATCTTTCATCAGCATGGGCGACAGGCCGATTTCGCCGAAGATGAAAAAATCTTCCTGATTTTTGACGATATACTCGGCAAGGCGGAGGACTGTGCTTTTGCGCAATTCCAAAGAATCAATGCGCTGTTTGGCTTCGCTGATTTTTTCCTTCCACTCCGGCGCACCCTCTTCCGCCGATTTCATCAGGTCGCAATATTCCTGATTGAGCTGCAGCTTCGGCCAAGCCTCCTCATTGCTGATGACTTCCCAGCCGTCCTTACCCTCTTTGACCCAAACGTCAGGCTGAATATAAGGCGTAGGCGTGGCAGAGGCGAAACCGTAGGCCGGATAGGGATTGAGCTCGGCAATCATATCGAGCGCGGCTTCTATGGTTTCGCTGTCGGTATCGGGATAGAGTTTGCGGAAACGCAGAACGTTTTGTTTGCGGTTTTTGCCTAACTCTTGAAGCGAACTTTGCACCAAATGCGCGGCCATTTGTCTAGCCGGAGAAGCCGGCAAACGCATTAATTGCAGCATGAGCGACTCGGTCAAGTCTGCCGCAGCCACGCCGGGCGGATCAAAGGTTTGCAATACATCCAGCGCGTTTTGCAGGGCCTCTTCGTCCAGCATCCATTCTAACGGCGTGTGGTCGATGATTTCTTCGAGACTGTCGGTGAGGTAGCCTTGTTCGTCCAAAAAATCAATCAAGACGTGAACATAGGCTGCTTCCACTTGCGAAAGCGGATGCTCGCACACTTGGGCATGCAGATAGTGTTTGAAATCCTCTTCTTCGGCGATGTTGCTCCAAATATCTTCGGCATCGTCGCCGCTCAACTGCTGACCTGCACGCGGCATGGTTACCGCACGGTTGAGCCCGCTATCGGCAAACTCATCGGTTTCCGGACGCTCAAGCAGAGGATTGTCTAATAACCAGTCTTCCACTTCGCGCTCAAGCTCAAGACCCGACATCTGCAAGATGCGCAAAGACTGCTGCAGCCGCTGGTTGAGCTGCTGGGTCTGTTTGAGTTTAAGGACGAGTGAAGACATAATGTTTAATTCGAAATGTATGGATAGTTTTTCAGACGGCCTTTATACGGCAGGCCGTCTGAAAGATTAGTTTATCGGTATTATATTTGTATTTTTAGTGATTATTCCAATATTTATAGCCGCCCTCAATTGAAATGAGGGTCTCAATATACCGTCAAATATGCATTCAATATTTGAAATTTTCGCCCAAATAAACCGAACGGACTTGTTCATTGTTGACCAAATCATCCGGCTTGCCTGAAGCCAATACCGTACCATCACTGATGATGTAGGCACGGTCGCAGATGCTGAGGGTTTCGCGCACGTTGTGGTCGGTAATCAATACGCCGATACCGCGTGATTTGAGGAACTCGATGATTTTCTGAATATCGATGACGGCAATCGGGTCAACGCCGGCAAAAGGTTCGTCCAACAAAATGAAACGCGGCTGCATGGCCAGCACGCGTGCGATTTCGACACGGCGGCGTTCGCCACCGGACAAAGACGGCGCAGGGTTGTTGCGCAGGCGTTCGATGTTCAAATCGGCCAACAATTTTTCAAGTTCGGCATCGATGCGGCTTTTGTCCTTCATGCTGATTTCCAAAATGGCGCGGATATTTTGTTCCACGGTCATTTTGCGGAAAATCGAGGCTTCCTGCGGCAGATAGCCGACGCCGAGGCGGGCACGTTCGTGAATGGGCAGGTGACGCAACTCTTGGCCGTCCAACATCACGCTGCCTGCATCGGCGGCAATCAGGCCGACAATCATGTAAAAGCTGGTGGTCTTACCCGCGCCGTTGGGACCGAGCAGGCCGATGACTTCGCCGCTTTCGATTTCAAGGGAGAAGCTTTTGACGACTTGGCGTTTTTTGAAACTTTTTTGCAGGTTTTGAACCACAAGACGGCTGTTGTTTGCGCTCATATTCTGTTGACTTTCGATATTGACCTCAGGCCGTCTGAACCTTTTTCAGACGGCCTTTTTGTGTGTTTTCTTATTTGTTTTTCTGCGTGCTGGACGGCTGGATGACAACGCTGACACGGCCGGATTTGGCAGCGGATTTCACACCGGATTTGGCGCTGCCGTTGATGGTGTAAACCTCGGTTTTGGTATTGTAGGTAATGACCGCACCTTCGGCTACATCGCCGCCGCGCTGTACTTTGGCATTGCCGGACAGGGTAACGAGGTTGGCTGCGGAAGAATACGTCACGGTATTGGCTTGGCCGTTGACCACGCCTTTGCCGCCGTCCAACTCTTGGCTGAATTTGACGGGCGAGCCGGTGGCTTTCATCAACTGCTCGCTTTTGTCGTTGCGCGAAACGGTTACGCTGCCGGCACGGATATTGAGCGTGCCTTGTTTGATGATGACGTTGCCGGAAAAGGTGGTGCTTTGGTTGTTTTGGTCAAGCGAGCCTTGGTCGGCTTCGATTTGAATCGGCTGCTTGCTGTCGCTTTGCAGGGCAAAGGCCGGGCTGGCGGCAAAAACGGCAACAAGGGCTAAGGTTTTACAAATTTTTTGTATCATAAATTGTGGCTTTCACTTTGGAAGGGAAATTCAGCAAACCGGTTTTGTGGTCATAAGTCATGCCGTTTGCCTGACCGCCGGACTGTCCGTATTGGAAAGTAACCGGGCTGTCGGTATGGGCGTATTGTGCTTCGGTATCGACATTCAAACGTTCGGTTTTGACGATGCCGGCCAAACGCTTGGCATCTGCTGCTTTATTTAAGACAACATTCTGTTCAAAAACGACTTTTTTGTTTTGGATATTGTACACGGCCTTGTCGCTGCCGACTTCGTACAACAGGCTGCCGTCGCGGTAAAACGAAAGATGCGGTTTGTCCAAATGCACGTCCACGCTATTGGGATATTGAACGGCATCGGCCGCGCTCAGGTTTTCTTTCAGACGGCCTTCTTGGTCAAAACGTTTGCCGTTGATGCCTTTCATCGAATATTGCGGCTCATTCGGATTGAGGACGACTTCTTCGACCTGCACTTCGCTGATGCGGCCGAGCCACGCCGCCAGTGCGCCGAGTGAAACGGCCAACACCAGCGGAAAAGCGATTCCGTAACGCCATCTGATTTTCATCGTACATACTCTTTCAAAGCAGGTTCAAGCGTACCTTGCGCCTGCATAATCAAATCGCACACTTCACGCACCGCGCCTGCGCCGCCGGAACGTCGGGTTACATAATGGGCGTATTGCAAAGTAAACCAATGCGCTTCAGGGACGACGACCGCCAATCCGCAACGCACCATCACGGGCAAATCGACAACATCGTCGCCGACAAAGGCGCACTCATGCTCCTCCACACCGGCCTGTTCGCGTAATTGGGCGTAGGCGGCACGTTTGTCGTGAATGCCTTTGAAGTAATAGTTGATACCGAGCTGCTTCACGCGGATACCGACGGAAGGCGCATCGCGGCCGGTAATAATCGCCGTTTGCACGCCGCTGGCCTGAAGCATTTTCAAACCGTGTCCGTCCAAAGTGTGGAACGATTTGATTTCTTCGCCGTTGTCGCGGATAAAAATGCGGCCGTCGGTCAAAACGCCGTCCACATCCAGTATCAGCAGTTTGATGCCTGAAGCGCGTTGTTGCAGGTCGGAAGAGAGGTTTTGCATAAGGTTTCCTTATTTCAGACGGCCTATTCTAGCATAAGGTCGTCTGAAAACGTTTTTGCCGTCGATTCAGACAATTCGTGCCATCAATAAATCGTGCATATTCAGCGCGCCAATCAGCATGCCGTTTTCTTCGACCACCAACAAACCGTTCACATGGCCGCTTTGCATGGCTTTCAAAGCTTCGGTGGCAAGGCGGTCGGCGGAGATGGTTTTCGGCGAAGCGTGCATGATGTCGTCCACTTTCAAACCGGCAAAGCTGTCGCGTTCTTGAAACAGACGGCGCAAGTCGCCATCGGTAAATACGCCTTTCAGACGGCCTTCGGCATCGGTTACCGCCAACATGCCCAAGCCTTTTTCACTCATGCGGACAATGGCCTCTTTCAACGGCGTACCCAACAAAACGGCAGGCAGGGCTTCGTCTTTGTGCATAATATCCGCCACGCGCAACAGCAGGCGTTTGCCCAAGCTGCCGGCCGGATGGCTTAAAGCAAAATCGTCGGGCGTAAACGCGCGTGCGCGCAGCAGGACAACCGCCAGTGCATCGCCCAACGCCATGACGGCGGTCGTGCTGGAAGTCGGCGCAAGGCCGAGCGGACAGGCTTCTTTGGAAACCGCCGCGGTAATATGGATATCGGCATGCCGCGCCATGGTGGAAGTCGGATGGGCAGTGATGCAGATGAGCGTGATGTTTTTGCGCTTCAACGCCGGAATAATCGCCGCAATTTCATCGCTTTCGCCGGAATTGGAAATGGCAATCACGACATCGTGGTCCACAATCATGCCCAAATCGCCGTGCGCCGCTTCGGCAGGGTGGACGAAAAACGCAGGCGTGCCGGTGGAAGCCATGGTTGCCGCCATTTTGCGGCCGATGTGTCCGGACTTGCCCATACCGGTAATGACCACCCTGCCCTTGCAGTGCAACAACGCTTCCGCCGCACGGACAAAATCATGGTTCAAAGCCGCCGCAATTTCACGCAAACCTTCGGCTTCCGTATCCAATACATCGCGCGCCCAGTCGAGATAAAGTGTGTTTTCCGCCATCAAAGCCGCCTTTCATGCTTGAATTTAGGTTTGTTTTGCCCAAATTAATCAGCTGTAAACTGTTCAAATTCATCGAATCGGCGTAGCATTACCGCCACTTCACAAACAAACCTATTATGTAAAAGGAATCAGAGATGACTATTTTATCGGACGTTAAAGCATTAGGACAACAAATCTGGTTGGACAACCTCTCCCGTTCGCTGGTACAAAGCGGCGAATTGGCCGAAATGCTCAAACAGGGCGTGTGCGGCGTAACTTCCAATCCTGCCATTTTCCAAAAAGCCTTTGCAGGCGATGCCCTGTACGCCGACGAAGTAGCCGCGCTCAAACAGCAAGACCTGACCCCGAAACAACGCTACGAAACCATGGCGGTTGCCGACGTACAAGCCGCTTGCGACGTATGCCTTGCCGAACACGAATCCACCGGCGGCAAAACCGGCTTCGTCAGCCTCGAAGTTTCGCCTGAATTATCCAAAGACGCGCAAGGCACGGTTGAAGAAGCGCGCCGCCTGCACGCCGCCATCGGTCGTAAAAATGCCATGATTAAAGTACCGGCAACCGACGAAGGCATCGAAGCGCTTGAAACCCTCGTTTCAGACGGCATCAGCGTCAACCTGACCCTGCTTTTCTCCCGTGCCCAAACCCTCAAAGCCTATGCAGCCTACGCGCGCGGCATTGCCAAACGTTTGGAAGCGGGACATGATGTTTCCCATATCCACGTTGTCGCCAGCTTCTTTATTTCCCGTGTCGATGCTGCGTTGGACGCCACCCTGCCCGACCACCTCAAAGGCAAAGTCGCCATCGCGCTGGCCAAAGCCGCCTATCAAGATTGGACGCAATACTTCAGCAGCAGCGAATTTGCCGCACTTGCCGAAAAAGGTGCCAACCGCGTACAACTTTTGTGGGCATCTACCGGCGTGAAAAACCCTGCCTATCCTGACACGTTGTACGTTGACAGCCTGATTGGCGCCCATACCGTCAACACCGTTCCCGATGCGACACTCAAAGCCTTTATCGACCACGGCACCGCCAAAGCCACTTTGACCGAAGGTACGGACGAAGCCCAAGCGCAGCTCGCCGAAACCGCCAAACTCGGCATCGATGTCGAAACTTTGGCAACTCGTTTGCAGGAAGACGGTTTGAAACAATTTGAAGACGCTTTCGCCAAACTACTGGCTCCCTTGGCTTAAGCGGATTGAACGGACGGCCGAGAAACTTAAATCATTTTGAAAAGTCTCAGGCCGTCTGAAACCCAAATTCGGGCGTGTACGGCACGCCCTTTTCTATCACGATTTGAATACCGTGCAGGCATGCTGCCCCTGCCCTACAAAAACCACCCTGCCATGTATATAGGACGTTTCGCCCCCAGCCCTACCGGCCTGCTTCATATCGGCTCCCTACTGACCGCCGTCGCCTCCTATGCCGACGCGCGCGCTCATCAGGGCAAATGGCTGGTCCGCATTGAAGACCTTGACCCCCCGCGCGAAATGCCCGGCGCCGCCGACGACATTTTGCGCACGCTTGAGGCTTTCGGCTTTGAGTGGGACGGCGAAGTCGCCTATCAAAGCCGCCGTTACGACCTATATCAAGACACACTCGACCGCCTCAAAGCAGCCGGGCTGGTGTATCCCTGCTATTGCAGCCGCAAAGACTGGCAGGCGGCGGCAACACATGGCGCAGACGGATTTGTGTATAACGGCCGTTGCCGCAATCCTCAGCAAAGACCCGACACGCAAAACAAAACTCCGGCATGGCGCATTCAAGTTCCCGATCGCGTAATCGGTTTTTCAGACGGCATTGTCGGACATTACGCACAAAATCTGGCACACGATATCGGCGATTTCGTCCTGCTTCGTGCCGACGGCTATTGGGCATATCAGCTTGCCGTGATTGCCGACGATGCCGACCAAGGCATAACGCATATTGTTCGCGGTCAGGACTTGCTCGTTTCCACGCCACGCCAAATCTATCTGCAACAATGCCTCGGCGTTCCCACACCGGTCTACGCCCACCTTCCCCTATTGACCAACAGCCAAGGGCAAAAATGGTCAAAACAAACCCTTGCCCCGGCTTTGGATTTGAATCAAAAAGAACAGCTTCTCCGCCAAGTCCTAACCTACCTCAACCTACCCGATGCACCCGCCGTAAACCGTCCGCAAGAATTACTCGATTGGGCGGTGGCGCACTGGCAAATGGACAAAATCCCAAAATCGTCCATTATCACGAAATGAATTAGCACGATTACAACAAAATTACTCTAGGTATTACAATATTTCATAAAATTATGTAAGTAATCTTCAGATTCATTCCAAACCATGCCCAAGAAGCGAAAAATCATGTATATTTCAAAAATTTCCTAAAATTGTCACAAACTGATAATTTCAAGGTTGTAACAACATACGGCTGACGCGTTATTGAGGATGACAAAGCGCGGCAGATCTCCCACGATACAACAAAAAGAATACCGCTATGCCAAGTGCCATTATTGTAGAAGACGAAGTATTAGCAGCAGAACGCTTGCGTGTATTATTGGAAGAGTGCAATGTCGTACTGCTCAACGTCTTTCACCATGCCATGCCAGCATTGGAGTGGCTGAGTGTCCACGAAGTCGACATCGTATTTGCCGACATCGGCATGCCGGAAATTGACGGTCTCGAGTTTGTCGAACGCATCAAGCGTACCGCCAAACGCCAGCCGGAAATTGTATTCACCACAGCCTACGAAGAACACGCCCTGCGCGCGTTCGAGCTGGCTGCCGCAGACTATCTGCTCAAACCGATCAAAATGACCCGCCTGCAAACCGCGCTTGACCGCATCATCGAGAAAAACCGCGAAAAAGCAGACAGTTTCACCCATTTCAAAGTGTATAACCGCGAACGCATGGTCGAAATCCCCTGGCAACAGGCGCGTTATCTGATGGCGGAACACAAAACCGTCTATCTGTTTACCGGCGATGGCCACAGCTACGAATTACCGAAGACCCTGGTTTACTGGGAAGAGTTGCTTGGCGACAAAGTCATCCGCATCCACCGCAACGCCCTCGTCTTCCGCCACACCCTCGACAGCCTGATTCGACTGGACGATGACGAAAACGACGAATACGCATCCACATGGGGCGCAAAAATTCTCGATATTCCAACCCCGTTGCCCGTCAGCCGCCGACAACTGTCCACCCTGCGGAAAATCATTAAAAACAGCATCTAACAATGCGCTCTTTGACTCGCTCTTTTTAATCAAAGGCCGTCTGAAAATATCTTTTCAGACGGCCTTTTAACTTCTCATTTCAATAACAGAAAGTAGAAAAAAGAAACGACTAAAACCTACCGTTTGGACTTATCCAGGCTTTTAATTTAATCAAACCGTTTTACCCACAAACAAGGTTTTCTATTTTTTAATCCAACATCTCTCAATTATTATCACTCAACAAAAAGGCCGTCTGAAACATTCAGACGGCCTCGATACTCAAGCCTTACCGATTAAAAGAACAATTCACGCCAGCTGATGCGTTTGAGTCCGCATTTCCGGCCTTCCACTTTCAGACTGTGCATCTTATCAGAGTTGGTCAACAGACTGCGCTCGGCTTGGGTTGCAAAACATTTATTGTTTGGCACACTCGGCGTAGCGTTCAACTCTTTATCCGTACCCGTGCCACCGCTATCGCCATCGGCGGTTACCGGAGAATCATCAGCCTTAGAGCCGTTCAGATAAGTAAAGTTGACCACACCGTCAAACACCATACCGCTGGCGTAATAAACTTGACCGTTGTTTTCACGTTTGATGAATTGGCGGTTTTTATCGGAAATACGCGCATCACGCAAACCCAAACGGCCGCCGTTTTCCGCATTGACGCCCAGAATAATCGTTTTCGCAGTCGTTTGTGTGGACGTACTGTCCGGCAAACAAACATCGGCACTGGAAGAGTCAGTATGAATTGTTTTGGTTTCATACTTGCGGATGGTCACGACGGCTGTACGCAAAATCATCGTCGGTTTGACAGTCACACGTTCATTCGGATCTAAAGTCAGACTCCAGCCTTTTTTATCTTCACCAACCTTATTATCGCTGACGTAAATGTGTTCGCCGTCACTTTCTCTGGTTTGCTGTTCCAACTCACTGCTGTTTGCCAAAACTGCTTTATCAGATACATCATCGTAAATACCGTAAACGGCATTGATTTGACCGTTGGTATTATTCAATTCATTCTGATAAATCTCGCTACCTGTACCAAAAATAACAACATACTTATCTTTGCTGCGGCGCGATACCGCAGGCGCAGACGTAATCGGTTGATTACCCGAACCTTGGAAAATCATCTGTGCAGACCATTTGGAAGGCGTTTCGCCACTCAAGTCAAAGCGGAACATATTGCCATAACGGTCGCCGGCATAGGCAATATCGACAATGCCGTCAAAATCGGTATCTACCAAAGTAGGGGTAGAGAGGCCGCCTTTGCCATTGGGTGCAGGAATTTTAGCCAAGAGTTCACCGGCTTTAGAAGAAGAAACATTAGTGCCAGTATTTTTCGTCCCAGCCTCTTTACCTGTCATATCATAGACATATAAAGCCGTTTCATTATCGGCACTGTTCACATCTTCAGTACGATAACCGCTGGCCAAGAAGCCTGCATAACGCACGTCAGATTCCAGATTAACCGGAGTAGCATTGCGTTTAATGGAAACACGGCCGATTTGTGTCGAACCAATGGTATAGCCCAGCTTATTGCCAGAGCCTTTTTCTGTTTCAAACAAAGGTACAGTCGTATTCCAACCACTACGATCGCTGTTAGCTACCGCACCAATATTCAACGCATACGCACCGCGTCCACCCTGACCCATCGCACCAAACATAAAGGTTTGCTTCTTATCAGGTGTTTGGCGGAGAACAAAACCACCATTAACCATATAGCGGTGTGGTGTGCCGGAGCCGTAACCATCGCGTGCAATATCTTTCAGAACTTTACCTAAAGTTGTTGCTTGGCCTTGATCGTCCTCGCGTTCCATGCCTGCCGGAATATAGCTGAGTTTCAAGTCATAAGGATTGCTAGGCGTATCATTACGGAAAATATGTACCATGCCGTCATTGGCAGCGACGACCAAAAACTCTTGACGGCCTTTATCCTTATTCCCAATAGCAGCAACCGAACCGTCTAAAATATCGCCCAAATTACGTTCATCTTTATTTGGATCATTAGGGTCAGTCGGACGGATACGATAAGACTGGCTATAACCTTTTGCTCCTGCATCCGCTTTGATGGCTTCATCACTACCTGCTCGGCCAGTCCATTTCAGCAATGCATTTTTCCATTCCAACTTATCTTTTGCACTGCCGTCTGAAATGCCAAATTTGGCATTTGAAGCCCCATTGTCTGCAACTCTATCGATAAAATAGGTCTTACTGCCGTCATTAACCAAAGTAAGGCGATTATTAAATGATGGCTGGTCAAACTTTGTCGTATTGATAGGCGTACCATCACGGTTTAATTTATAAAACCGCAATTGACTGCTCCAAGAGCCGGTATTCAAATGAACCGTTGCCGCCATATCGGGAATACCTGTACTGGTCGTTGCCGGCGCAGTAGAGGATACTCCTTCAAATTTCGTATTTTTGCTGTCATTTTCAATATTGTCGACGATGGCTTTAAAAGCTACAAGCAAATCTTCTTTTTTCGCAGCATTAAAATACCAGTTTTTACGGCTTGCACCGTTTTCCAGATACTCTCTCCCGACTTCAGAAATTCCTTCACCAAAACCCACAGTAAAAGTCTGAACCAATTGCTTGCTGTAATCTACACCTTTGGGATCGCTTGGATCACCATCCCAGCTCTTATCTGCAGCATCTTTGCCATCTTTTTCTGTTTTGATGTCTTTTTCTGCCAAAGTTTGACTAAAGAATCGCATACCGCGTTTTTCATCCTTATAGTTTCTATCCCAATAAGGAACAATGATTTCGCCAATACCTTCAACTTCACGTTTACCATTCTTATAATTAGGCAAAAAAACCCAATTGCCAGATGCATCTTTTCTATACCTTGTATTTTGACATTGGAATTTTTTTTCCGCTTCCGGAATCTCTTGGGTCGGATCATAAATCGGCAAATCAAAATGGCCAAATTTTTCGCCCTGCTTATGATTATTCTCATAAGCTTTTGCCTCAGACGGACCGAAATATTGGTATGCAGACGTACCCGCACTACGTTCAATATTGCGGTAATAGTTTGAATAGTAATCATCCCTATCATAGTTGAAGTTAGTATTGCGAGATAAGCGAGGATCCTCACCATAACTCTGATTGCTACAACTCATATTGGCATCACCGTCCGACATCACAATCACATAAGACTTCTGACAACGGTATTTGATTTTGGGCATCACAACGTTTTTGACTACTTCATAATAACGGCGCGTGATTGGCGTAGCATGACCAGGGTCGATACCATCTACCCTCTTTTGAACGTCCTGCCAATCATCGGTAAAGCCCTCCTTATCTGGAATATCAGTACCACCATTATTATGCAGGGTTTGCAAACCCCACTGGAATTGTTGTTTTTTGCCATACTCCTGCAATACTGACTTTAGAGCCTCCTTAGTAATCGTTATTCTTTTATCAGCCCATACAGATGTTTCCTTACCTTGCACATTCCATTGCATACTGCCCGAGTCATCAATCAAAAACATAATATTGTGTTTGACTTTGGGTTGGCCGTTGACGGCGGTTTCGTTTTGCAGGTAAAACGGAATTTTGGCAAATTGCTGCGTATTTGCCTGAACGGAAAAGCTGATAAGCGCTAAAGCGGAAGCGACGCTTGCATGAATGAGGCGATGGCGGCCTGATGGAGCGTTTTGCATAATGTGTTCTTTTTTCATCGGATAATCTCAGCTAAAAATGACATTGTTTTTATTTTTTATAAGGCTACGATTTTAGCATAAACAGCCTGTTCCATGTTTGATTCAGCTGAATTTCCCTACGCCTACATTTCAAACACAACAAAAATGAAACAATCTGCCTGATCAGTTTTCAGACGGCCCGACTGGATATTTAGTTCAACCTTACTCATCAGGCATTCCAAAAGCAAGGGATTGTCCCGTAAAGGTAAAACATTTTTAAATTATCGACTCCTTGCTCTATGCTTGAAATTCCTATCATTTTGACTTAAAATACACTGCTTCTACGGCATAGACCGCTATGTCTGAAAAAGCACGTTACACAGCAAAATCAAAGCTGCGGAGCGTGTTTTTTTTTAGCCGAGATTTCCGAAGGCTGTCTTTTTTGTAAACAATTTTATTTTTCAGACGGCCCGACCCATTTTTTTCGAACCGACCATCATCAGGCAAACAGGATTCCATCATGACCACTCCGGCTCTTCTCGTTCTCGCTGACGGCAGCGTATTTCACGGCACATCAATCGGTTACGAAGGTTCGACTTCCGGCGAAGTCGTGTTCAACACTTCCATGACCGGCTATCAAGAAATCCTGACCGACCCTTCCTACTGCAAACAAATCGTTACCCTCACCTACCCCCACATCGGCAATACCGGCACCAACGCCGAAGACGAAGAAAGCCGCAGCGTTTACGCCGCCGGTTTGATTATCCGCGACCTACCGCTCTTGCACAGCAACTTCCGCGCCTCCGAAAGCCTGCACGACTATTTGGTACGCAACAAAACCGTCGCCATCGCCGACATCGACACCCGCCGCCTGACCACCCTGTTGCGCGAAAAAGGCTCGCAAGGCGGTGCAATCTTGACCGGTGCAGATGCCACCGTTGAAAAAGCACAAGAACTGATTGCCGCATTCGGCAGCATGGTCGGCAAAGACTTGGCCAAAGAAGTTTCCTGCACAGAAACTTACGAATGGACCGAAGGCGAATGGAAATTGGGCAAAGGTTTCGTTACCCCTTCCGAACAGCCTTACCATGTCGTCGCCTACGATTTCGGCGTTAAAACCAACATCCTGCGCATGCTCGCCTCACGCGGCTGCCGCCTGACCGTCGTTCCGGCGCAAACCAGCGCGGAAGAAGTATTGGCACTCAATCCTGACGGCGTATTCCTGTCCAACGGCCCCGGCGACCCCGAGCCTTGCGACTACGCCATCAAAGCCGTACAAAAACTGATGGAAAGCGGCAAACCGATTTTCGGTATTTGTTTGGGACACCAGCTGATCAGCCTCGCTATCGGCGCGAAAACCCTGAAAATGCGCTTCAGCCATCACGGTGCCAACCACCCTGTACAAGATTTGGATAGTGGCAAAGTCGTCATTACCAGCCAAAACCACGGTTTCGCCGTCGATGCCGACACTTTGCCTACCAACGCACGCATTACCCACAAATCCTTGTTCGACAACACCTTGCAAGGTATCGAACTGACAGACAAACCCGTGTTCTGCTTCCAAGGCCACCCCGAAGCCAGCCCGGGTCCGCAAGATGTCGGTTATCTGTTTGACAAATTCATTGACAATATCAAAGCGGCGAAACAATAAAGCGAATTTTTCAGATGGCCGTCAAATCCGGCAGGTCGTCTGAAAATCAAGCGATTCAAAATCCTGTAACTCAAGTCAGAAAGGAAACCCCATGACTGAAAAACAAATGCGTATCCTCTCCGTTGTCGCCACCCTGGCCGCCGTCGGTATGTACGTTTCTTATATCCCGCAAATCCAAAACAACCTTGCCGGCAACCCCGGCTCGCCGTTGCAACCCCTCGTCGCCGCCATCAACTGCACATTATGGTTTGCCTACGGCTTTTTGAAAGAAAAACGCGACTACCCCATCATACTGGCAAACGCCCCCGGTATCATTTTGGGCTTGATTACGTTTGTCACTAGTTTTTAAGGAAGTTTTCAGACGGCCTGTGCAAAATAAAAACGCAAAAGGTCGTCTGAAAAAGAGTCACCAAAATATCAACAGCAGGAATTTTCAGTTCGCTTTTTATCGAAAGGTAGACAGAACAAATACCGCAAGAGTTTTTTTCAGACGACCTTTGAATCCATCGGTAGCGGTTTGTTGCTATGATACGAGAGTTCCGATATACAAGGGTGTGTGCCGCAAGGCACGCACGCGGTGGGTTGGGGGTTCAGGGAAAATGGAGAACACGTGCGTACGTACCGCACACACCCTACCATGCGGGCTACGGGCTTGCTAGGATTGCTCGTTATACTTAATTTTGACAAGGAGTCAATGAAATGGCGATAGAACTAAATGGTAATTGGACACAAGGATTTGCTTTAGATAACCATATGCATCAAAGTATTTTCTTGGGTTATGATGAACTTGAGAATCCCAAGTTTGATAACAAAAGAAGTAAGGTTGGAGAATTGGTTTTCCAATTAAAATATCGCAATCAAACCCAAAATGCCTCTTTATTAGTGGATTATATTTTACAGCAATTTAGCGGATTAGAGACTTTAAATTTAATTGTTCCTGCCCCTTTTACAACAGAGCGTATTAATCAACCAGTTCAATTAATTGCCAAAGAACTAAGTGATCGCTTGAGGATTCCATATTCTCCTATTTTAAGAAAATCTAGCTCACACACACCACTCAAAAATATTGAAGAAAAATCAAAAAAACTAGAAATACTAAATAATTCCATCACAATTGATAATATAGATCTATCCAATAAGAATATTTTAGTAATTGATGATTTATTTGATAGTGGAGCAACATTGGAAGTATCAACTGAAAAATTATTTTCCCAAAATGCTAAGTCTGTAATTGTTTTAGTAATGACGAAAACAAAAGGATAGAAAGATGCATACTGTTTTCTTTTCTGGTTCACGCAGCATTTCTCGATTAAATCCACAAATACGAGAAAGAATTAACAATATTCTTAGCAAGAATTTTGATATTGTTATTGGGGATGCAAATGGGGCTGATAAAGCTATCCAAAAATTTCTACAAGAACAAGATTATACTAATGTTCATATTTACTTTTCTGGCAAAGTTTACCGAAATAATGTGGGAAATTGGCAGTTTGTCCAAGTAGACAGCAAAGGAACCGGGAGGGATTTTTATACAGCAAAAGATAAGAAAATGGCAGAAATTGCTGATTATGGCTTTATTTTATGGGATGGTAAGAGTATTGGTTCATTAAATAATATAGCAGAACTTTTACAGCTAAATAAACCTTCTCTTGTATACCATTCTCAAACAAAAGAATTCTTTAAAATTAAATCAAGCGCAGATTTAGAGAATATTTTATCTAACATAGAAGATGATGTTTTAGCTTCGATTTTGGAAAAGGGAAATACTTTTCTTAAAAGCTATGTAACAAAACAACCTTCTTTAATTCAAGAGTAACCACCCATGCCTAAACGTACCGACCTAAAATCCATCCTTATCATCGGCGCCGGCCCTATCGTTATCGGTCAGGCCTGCGAATTTGACTATTCGGGCGCACAGGCCTGCAAGGCTTTGCGTGAAGAAGGCTATAAAGTCATTCTGGTGAATTCCAACCCTGCCACAATTATGACCGACCCTGAAATGGCGGATGTTACCTACATCGAGCCGATTATGTGGCAGACGGTGGAGAAGATTATCGCCAAAGAGCGGCCTGATGCGATTCTGCCCACGATGGGCGGCCAGACCGCGCTGAACTGTGCGCTGGATTTGGCGCGCAACGGCGTGCTGGCGAAATACAACGTCGAGCTGATCGGTGCGACCGAAGACGCGATTGACAAGGCGGAAGACCGTGGCCGCTTTAAGGAAGCGATGGAGAAAATCGGCCTCTCTTGCCCGAAATCTTTTGTCTGCCACACAATGAACGAAGCCTTGGCGGCGCAAGAACAAGTCGGCTTTCCGACGCTGATTCGTCCTTCTTTCACGATGGGTGGTTCGGGCGGCGGCATTGCCTACAATAAAGACGAGTTTTTGGCAATTTGCGAACGCGGTTTCGATGCGTCGCCTACTCATGAGTTGCTGATTGAGCAATCCGTTCTCGGCTGGAAAGAGTACGAAATGGAAGTTGTACGCGATAAAAACGACAACTGCATCATCATTTGCTCGATTGAAAACTTCGACCCGATGGGCGTGCATACCGGCGACTCCATCACTGTTGCGCCTGCACAAACATTGACCGACAAAGAATACCAAATCATGCGTAATGCTTCGTTGGCAGTATTGCGCGAAATCGGCGTGGATACCGGCGGCTCAAACGTGCAGTTTGCGGTAAACCCTGAAAACGGCGAGATGATTGTCATTGAGATGAACCCGCGCGTGAGCCGTTCTTCCGCGTTGGCATCTAAAGCAACGGGCTTCCCGATTGCCAAAGTAGCGGCCAAACTGGCTGTCGGCTTTACGTTGGACGAGTTGCGCAACGACATTACCGGCGGCCGTACGCCCGCGTCATTCGAGCCTTCCATCGACTATGTGGTAACCAAGATCCCGCGTTTTGCGTTTGAAAAATTCCCCGCCGCAGACGACCGCCTGACCACGCAGATGAAATCGGTGGGCGAAGTAATGGCGATGGGGCGCACGATTCAGGAAAGTTTCCAAAAAGCCCTGCGCGGCTTGGAAACGGGATTGTGCGGCTTCAATCCGAGAAGCTCCGACAAAGCGGAAATCCGCCGCGAACTGGCCAACCCGGGTCCTGAGCGCATGCTGTTTGTAGCCGATGCGTTCCGCGCGGGCTTCACACTGGAAGAAATCCACGAAATCTGCGCCATCGATCCTTGGTTCTTGGCACAAATCGAAGACTTGGTGAAAGAAGAAAAATCGGTTTCAGACGGCCAGTTGCAAGACTTGGATTATGCCGCTTTGCGCCGTCTGAAACGCAAAGGCTTCTCTGACAAACGTTTGGCACAATTGTTGAACGTAAGCGAAAAAGAAGTCCGCGAACACCGCTACGCGCTGAACCTGCATCCGGTTTACAAACGCGTCGACACCTGTGCCGCCGAGTTTGCCACCGAAACCGCCTACCTCTACTCCACTTACGAAGAAGAATGCGAATCCCGTCCTTCCGACCGTAAAAAAGTGATGATTCTCGGTGGCGGTCCAAACCGTATCGGCCAAGGTATTGAATTTGACTACTGCTGCGTTCATGCCGCACTCGCCCTGCGCGAATCCGGTTTTGAAACCATCATGGTCAACTGCAACCCTGAAACCGTGTCCACCGACTTCGACACCAGCGACCGCCTGTACTTCGAGCCGCTGACGCTGGAAGACGTGTTGGAAATCGTCCGCACCGAAAACCCATGGGGCGTGATTGTGCATTACGGTGGCCAAACCCCGCTCAAACTCGCCAACGCATTGGTTGAAAACGGCGTGAACATCATCGGCACGTCCGCCGACAGCATCGACGCCGCCGAAGACCGCGAACGCTTCCAAAAAGTATTGAACGACTTAGGTCTGCGTCAACCGCCTAACCGCATCGCCCACAACGAAGAAGAAGCCCTCGTTAAAGCCGAAGAAATCGGTTATCCGTTGGTTGTCCGTCCTTCTTACGTACTCGGCGGCCGCGCCATGCAGATTGTTCACTCTGCCGAAGAGTTGCAAAAATACATGCGCGAAGCCGTACAAGTTTCCGAAGACAGCCCCGTATTACTCGACTTCTTCTTGAACAACGCCATCGAAGTGGACGTAGACTGCGTTTCAGACGGCCAAGACGTCGTGATCGGCGGCATCATGCAACACGTCGAACAAGCAGGTATCCACTCCGGCGACTCCGGCTGTTCATTGCCTCCATACTCTTTGAGCGAAGAGATTCAAGACGAAATCCGCCGTCAAACCAAAGCCATGGCATACGCACTGGGCGTGGTCGGCCTGATGAACGTACAGTTTGCCGTACAAGACGGCGTGGTCTTCGTATTGGAAGTAAACCCACGCGCCAGCCGTACCGTACCGTTCGTATCCAAAGCCACCGGCGTACCGCTCGCCAAAGTCGGCGCACGCGTAATGGCAGGCATTTCGCTGAAAGAGCAAGGCGTAGAAAAAGAAGTCATCCCGGACTTCTACGCCGTTAAAGAAGCCGTGTTCCCATTCATCAAATTCCCGGGTGTGGACACCATTCTCGGCCCAGAAATGCGCTCTACCGGCGAAGTCATGGGCGTAGGCGCAAGCTTCGGCGAAGCCTACTTCAAAGCCCAACTCGGCGCAGGCGAACGCTTGAGCACAACCGGCAAAATCTTCCTTGCCGTACGCGACGAAGACAAACCGCTCATCGTCAAAACCGCACAAAACTTCCAAGCACTCGGCTACGGTGTCTGCGCCACACGCGGCACCGCCGAATACTTGAAAGAACACGGCATCATCGTGCAAGCGGTCAACAAAGTGCAGGAAGGCCGCCCACACATCGTGGACGCCATTAAAAACGGTGAAATCGCACTGGTGGTCAACACCGTCGGCAGCACAGTGCAATCTGTTACCGACAGCCACAGCATCCGCCGCACCTCCCTCACCCAACGCGTACCGCAATACACCACCATCGCCGGCGGCGAAGCCATGAGCGAAGGCGCAAAAAGCCGCGAACACTTGGGCGTGTACAGCGTACAGGAATTGCATGGCCGCCTGAAAAACAAAGCCTAATCAATCCTATCGGATTTAAATAGCTAAAAGGCCGTCTGAAACCTGATTGCTCAGTTTCAGACGGCCTTTTCATATTTCCAGTTCCAACCGTCTGTCCATCAAAACAACCTTTTCTGCCGTCTCCCGACAAGCGATAGCAACATGAAATATAATTTCGTTATTGATTGGATTCATATGACAAAATTGTTGTTTTTTCATCATCATCCCAAAATATTGAGTTTAACGCCTATTCTCCTTGCTTTATAATGGCCGTCTGAAAGAAAAATACAATTAAAGCAGAAGCATGTCTTTGCAACTTAAACAGATTTGCATAATTAACCATATGCTTTAATCATAATAATGATAAAATAATACGGCTTTCCTCTAAATTAAAGGGAAAACTGCACAAGAAACGGAAAATAAAATGAGTGTCGGATTATTGCGTGTTTTGGTTCAAAGCCAAACCATCTCAAATCAACAAGCGGAACATTACAACAGCCTTTTACAATCGGGCAAAGAAATCCTGCCCGACTTGTTTTCAGACGGCATCATCACCCCTAAAGCCTTGGGCGAATTGGTTGCGCGCGTATTCAGCTATCCCCTTTTGGATTTACACTACTATCCGCGCAATAATGTAGTCGGCGACATTCTGACGGAAGAGCAAATGGTGCAAAACCGTTGCGTTCCAATTTTCAAACGCGGACGCAAGGTTTATTTTGCCGTATCCGATCCGACTCAAATCCAAAACTTCCAAAAAATCGCTTTTTCTTCAGGTTTAAGTGTTGATTTGGTAGTGGTTCCCGATGACCAACTTAGCTCCTTGCTGGAATGGTTGGGTCAGCGTTCAACCACCATTCTGAAAGAAATCAACGAAGAACATGAAGCAACGCAGCAATCTCAATCACTTTATATCGATAATGAAGAGGCTGAAGACGGCCCTATCCCCCGATTCATCCACAAAACCTTATCCGATGCCCTAAACGCAGGCGCATCGGACATCCACTTTGAATTCTACGAACAAATGGCACGCGTCCGTTTCCGCGTGGACGGACAGTTGCGCGAAGTCGTACAGCCGCCTGTCGCCGTACGCGGTCAGTTGGCATCGCGCATCAAAGTGATGGCGCGTTTGGATATTTCTGAAAAACGTATTCCGCAAGACGGCAGAATTCAAATTGCCTTCCACAAACATGGCCGTCCGATTGACTTCCGTGTCAGCACTTTGCCGACGTTGTTTGGCGAAAAAGTGGTGATGCGTATCCTAAATTCTGATGGTACATCGCTCAATATCGACCAGCTCGGTTTAGAGCCTTTCCAAAAAGAAATGCTGTTTGAGGCCATCAACCGTCCTTACGGCATGGTATTGGTTACCGGCCCGACAGGCTCGGGTAAAACCGTTTCGCTCTATACCTGCCTGAGCATTTTGAACACGGAAGATGTGAACATTTCAACAGCAGAGGATCCGGCCGAGATTAACCTACCGGGCGTCAACCAAGTCAACGTCAATGAAAAACAAGGCCTGACGTTTGCCACCGCACTCCGATCCTTCTTGCGTCAAGATCCTGATATTATTATGGTCGGCGAGATCCGCGACTTGGAAACCGCCGACATCGCCATTAAAGCCGCCCAAACCGGCCACATGGTTTTCTCTACCCTGCATACCAATAATGCACCGGCCACGCTGTCCCGCCTTTTGAACATGGGTGTGGCGCCTTTCAACATCGCCAGCTCGGTCAGCCTGATTATGGCGCAAAGGCTGTTGCGCAGGCTGTGTCCAAACTGCAAACGCGAAGTGGAGCGCCCGCCAGTTCCGGCATTGAAGAAAGCCGGCTTTACCGATGCGGACTTGGCTCAAGATTGGAAGCTCTACCGCCCGGTTGGTTGCGACAGCTGCCGCGGCAAAGGCTTTAAAGGCCGCGTCGGTATTTATGAAGTCATGCCGATCAGCGATGAAATGCAAAAAGTCATTATGAACAACGGTACGGAAGTTGATATCATGAACATGGCCTATCAGGAAGGCATGGTAGACCTGCGTCGCGCCGGCCTCATGAAAGTCATGCAGGGCCTGACTTCGTTGGAAGAAGTGACTGCTCATACCAATGACTAAACTGCCATATTTTCGAAAATTACAATAAAGCGGCACGGGGAAACAGTCCGCTTTATTTCTTACTAACAAGGGATAACTCATGGCTCAAGCAGAGCAAAAAAGAAGTCTGTTCGGTTCAAGAAGCAAAGGTAAGCGTTTTACATTTGAAGGAAAAAACATCGAGACCGAACGTCTTGTCCGCGGCGAAGTAGTTGCCAAAGATGAAGAAGAGGCACGCAAAAAACTCCAGCGCAGAGGCATTCGTCCTTTGCGCATCAGCAAAGTCAAAACCGCACGCAAACGCCGCATTACCCAAGAAGACATCACAGTGTTTACGCGCCAACTGGCAACGATGATGAAGGCAGGCTTGCCGCTGATGCAGGCTTTTGAAATCGTTGCTCGCGGCCACTCCAATCCGAGTATGACCGAAATGCTGATGCAGATTCGCTCCGATGTCGAACAAGGTAGCGCATTAGGCAAATCGTTCTCCAAATATCCAAAATATTTCGACCGTTTCTATTGCAACCTGGTCAGCGCAGGCGAATCCGGCGGCGTACTGGAAAGCTTATTGGACAAACTGGCTGTTTATAAAGAAAAAACCCAAGCCATTAAGAAAAAGGTTAAAACCGCGCTGACCTACCCGATTGCCATTATCGTGGTGGCGATTGCGCTTATCTTCATTATGATGATGTTTGTACTGCCTGCCTTTAAAGAAGTTTATGCCAATATGGGTGCAGAGCTGCCAGGCCTTACCCAACTCGTCATGAACTTGTCCGATTTATTTGTCGATTACGGCTGGATTATGATTATCCTTTTGATTGCTTCCGCCTTCGGCCTGTACAAACTCCATGAAAAATCGCCTACCTTCCAAAAACGAATCGATGCTTTGATTTTGAGGTTGCCTATCTTCGGTACCATCGTCCGTAAAGCGACCATTGCCCGT
Source organism: Neisseria sp. P0022.S009 (assembly GCF_051956675.1). NCBI lineage: Bacteria > Pseudomonadati > Pseudomonadota > Betaproteobacteria > Neisseriales > Neisseriaceae > Neisseria > Neisseria sp. P0022.S009. Next base: position 376,770 of record NZ_JBQCXE010000001.1, on the reverse strand, counting down.
TGGGCGCGTACGACTTCTACCCTCTTCGCGGCCGGCGTTCCTTTGGTGGAAGTATTAGATTCAGTTGCAGGCGCATCCGGCAATATTCTCTATGAAGAAGCCACTCAAGACATCCGCGCCAAGGTAACCCAAGGCCTGTCGCTGACATCCAGTATGCAAAGCACGGATATGTTCCCCAATATGGTGATCCAAATGGCGGCCATCGGCGAAGAGTCAGGCTCTTTGGACGATATGCTGAACAAAGCAGCCGAATTCTACGAAGATGAAGTAGACAACTCCGTCTCCCGATTGTCTGCCTTGATGGAACCTATCATCATGGTGGTATTGGGTTCGCTCATCGGTATCTTGCTGATTGCCATGTATCTGCCGTTGTTTAACTTGGGTAATGTCGTAGGTTGATATGCTTGATAGTATTTACTCTGCCATCGACGCCTTTACCGCTCTTGCGCCATTCGCCATTCCTTTAGCCGTTATTTTGGGATTGCTGATTGGTAGCTTTCTGAACGTCGTCATTTATCGCACGCCGATAATGATGGAGCGTGAATGGACACAATTTTCCAAAGAGCATTTGGGCATCGAGCTGACAGACGAAGAAAAACAGCCATTTAATCTGCGTAAACCGGATTCACGCTGCCCAAAATGCGAAAGTCCGATCAGAGTTTGGCAAAATATACCCATCCTAAGCTATGTTTTTCTAGGTGGGAAATGCCACGCCTGCAAAACCCATATCAGCATACGCTATCCGTTGATTGAGCTGCTGACAGGTGTCTTATTCGGTATTGTCGCGTGGCAATACGGCTGGTCCTGGGCAACTATTGGCGGATTGATTCTGACTGCCATATTGATTGCGCTGACCTTTATCGATGCCGATACGCAATATTTGCCCGACAGCCTGACTCAGCCCCTAATTTGGATCGGCCTGCTGTTTAATCTGAACGATACATTCGTACCCCTTCATTCAGCCGTTTGGGGTGCAATCGCAGGCTATATGAGCCTTTATACTTTATGCGCTGTCTATAAACTTCTGACCGGTAAAATCGGCATGGGCAATGGCGATTTCAAACTTTTGGCCGCACTCGGCGCATGGCTAGGCGTAGGGATATTGCCTGTTCTGATCTTCATGGCTGCCTTAGTCGGGCTGGTGGGCGCGCTCATCGCCCGTGTCGGTAAAGGTCAATATTTTGCTTTTGGTCCCAGCCTTGCTGTAGCAGGATGGATTATTTTGGTTGGCAATGCACCTATTACCCAACTGGTACAATGGTGGCTCGTACAATCAGGATTCCGATAATGACATTATGGATAGGCTTGACCGGCGGTATCGGCAGCGGCAAATCATCTGTCGCCCAAATGTTCGCCGAACTTGGCGTACCCATTATCGATGCCGATGCCATCAGTCGCTCACTGACCGCTGAAAACGGCGAAGCGCTTCCAGCCATCCGCCAGCTTTTCGGTGATGAGGTTTTTGACAGCAAAGGCCGTCTGAATCGTACGGCTTTACGGGAAGAAGTTTTCAGACGGCCTCAATCCAAAAAACAACTGGAAAAGCTGCTTCTGCCATTAATCTTAAACAAAATCCAACAGCAGAAACAAAAACTTGCTTCCTCTGCCTACGGCATTGTCGATGTACCGCTTTTAATTGAGAATCCGGCATTTAAAGCGGAAACCGACCGCATTTTAGTTGTAGATGTTCCAGAATCCGTCCAAATCGAACGCGTACACCAACGCAATGGTTTTTCAGAAGAACAGACGCGCCAAATCATGGCTACCCAAGCTTCCCGATCTGACAGATTGCTTCATGCCGACGATATATTGGACAATACCCATAGCTTGGAAGAAGCAAAAATCAAGGTTTTCCGCCTGCATCAATACTATCAATCCATTGCACAATCACTGAAAGAAACTGCATGACCGCTCCTGTTGTAAAATGTCCGACCTGCCACAAAGAAGTCGTTTGGAATACCGACAGCCCCTACCGCCCTTTCTGCAGCAAACGGTGTAAACTCATTGATTTAGGCGAATGGGCGCAAGAAAAATACACCGTTTCTTCAGAAGACGACCCTTTTTCAGACCTATTGGACAGCAAATAACCTACGCCGCTTCCTTCAGCCTATCCAAAACAGGCTCAAAACAGTAAAATACCCTCTTTATTCCAATCTATTCCATCCACCATGCTCACCTTCCAACAAATTATTTTCAAATTACAGAACTACTGGGCAGACAAAGGCTGCACCGTTATCCAACCTTTCGATATGGAAGTCGGTGCCGGTACTTCCCATCCTGCCACCTGCCTGCGTGCATTAGGCCCGGAGCCTTGGTTTGCCGCTTACGTTCAACCCAGCCGCCGCCCCAAAGACGGCCGCTATGGCGACAACCCCAACCGCCTGCAACACTACTATCAATTCCAAGTTGCGCTCAAACCAGCTCCCGCCAATATTCAAGACCTCTACCTTGACTCCCTGCGTGAATTGGGTATCGACCCTAAAGTACACGACATCCGCTTTGTCGAAGACGACTGGGAAAACCCTACTCTCGGCGCTTGGGGCTTGGGTTGGGAAGTTTGGCTCAACGGCATGGAAGTAACCCAATTCACCTACTTCCAACAAGTAGGCGGTATCGACTGCTCCCCCGTACTCGGCGAAATCACCTACGGTATCGAGCGTCTCGCCATGTATTTGCAAGGCGTGGAAAACGTGTACGACCTCGTTTGGGCAAAAACCCTTGATGGCAACATCGTCACTTACGGCGACGTTTATCATCAAAACGAAGTCGAACAATCTACCTACAACTTCGAATACAGCGATGCCGATTGGCTCTTGCGCCAATTCAACGACTATGAAGAACAAGCCAAACGCCTGCTTGCAGTTGAAGACACCAGTCTTGCCCTGCCTGCTTACGAGCTTGTACTCAAAGCCGGCCACACGTTCAACCTCTTGGATGCACGCGGTGCCATTTCCGTTACCGAACGCGCAACCTACATCGGACGCATTCGTGCACTGAGCCGTATCGTTGCTCAAAAATTCGTTGAAAGCCGCGAGAAACTGGGCTTCCCATTACTTAAAAACCAATAAGCCCGCACATGCTTACCACGCCGCCCTTTGATACATTCAAGTGGCGGCGTTTCTATTTTCAGACGGCCCCATCGCAAACACTTCCTGCCTGCTTTCAGGTAAAATAAGCCCTTTATTACATAAACCGTCTGAAAACATGAGTTCATCCTCTACTGCAAAAACGCCCTTTTTCTTACTTTCCCTCGTTGCCATCATTCTTGACCAACTGAGCAAATGGGAAATCTTGAAACACTTTACCGAAGGCGAACGCCTCAATATCATTCCAGACTTTTTTGACCTGACGCTTGCCTATAATCCAGGCGCGGCATTCAGCTTTTTGGCCGACCAAGGCGGCTGGCAAAAATTCTTCTTTTTAGGTCTGGCCGTCGTCATCAGCCTGTATTTGGCCCGTGCCATCTGGCGCGATGAGTTTGGACGCTGGGGCAAACTGGGGGCAGCCATGATTATCGGCGGCGCAATTGGCAATGTGGTTGACCGTCTGATTCACGGCCACGTTGTCGATTTTCTGCTTTTCTATTGGCAAAACTGGTTCTATCCCGCATTTAACATTGCCGACAGCTTTATCTGCGTTGGCGCGGTTTGCTTGGTATTAGATGGTTTGCTGCACAAAAAAACACCTTCAAACGACACAAAGGCCGTCTGAAAACGGAAAACACACATGACTCAAAAAACCATTATCCTTGCCAATCCCCGCGGCTTTTGTGCCGGCGTTGACCGCGCCATCAGCATTGTTGAACGTGCACTCGAAGAATTCGGCGCGCCTATTTACGTCCGCCATGAGGTCGTTCACAACAAATTCGTCGTGGACAATCTGCGGGCAAAAGGTGCCGTATTTGTCGATGACTTGGCGGATGTACCCAAGGGTGCCACGCTGATTTACTCTGCTCACGGCGTATCCAAAGCCGTACAGGAAGAAGCGGCACAACGCGGTTTCCGCGTTTTTGATGCCACCTGTCCTTTGGTAACCAAAGTCCACAAAGAAGTAGCCCGCCTCGATGCCCAAGATTACGAAATCATTATGATCGGCCACAAAGGCCACGTCGAAGTAGAAGGCACAATGGGACAATTGCCCCCCGGTAAAATGTTTTTGGTTGAGACAGTGGAAGATGTAGCCGGGCTGAACGTCAAAAATCCTGACAAGCTTGCCTACGTCAGCCAAACCACTTTATCGGTGGACGAAACCAAAGACATCATTGCAGCTTTGAATCAACGCTTCCCCAATATCCGCAATCCGCACAAAGAAGACATCTGCTACGCCACAACCAACCGCCAAACTGCCGTTAAAGAATTGGCGGAAGAATGCGATCTCGTGATTGTTGTCGGCTCGCCCAATTCTTCCAACAGCAACCGCTTGCGTGAAGTAGCCGCATTGCGCGGAGTTGATGCCTATATGGTCGATAATGCTTCCTATCTGAAAAAAGAATGGTTTGAAAACAAAACCAAGGTTGGTGTAACTGCCGGCGCATCCGCTCCCGAAGTCTTGGTTCGAGAAGTCTTACAAACCATTCAAGACTGGGGACATGAGACCATACGTGAAGGAGAAGGCGCAGAAGAAAGCATTGTATTTGTCTTGCCTAAAGAATTGCGCCGCGAGGGCGAAAACAAGCAAATTCTCAATAAAGGGTAGGCTTGTTATTTGCTTTATTTGAAAACTCAAGGCTGTCTGAAAATTTTCAGACGGCCTTAAGTTTATTTTGCCAATAAAAAAGACCTGCCTTAAAGGCAGGTCTTTTCATACATTATCCTGATTATTTCTCAGGAGTGTGTTGCTGACGGCGCAAGATTGCCGGAATTTCAAAGTCATCCAGTACAGACTGGTTGCTGAAATCAGCCGCAGTCAGATTCATAGAACGGATATTGCGGTTGGTACGAACCAGGCTTTCAGCACTGCTTTGGCTTTGAGCTTGAGGCGCTTCTTCCGCACCGCGTACCAATTGTTGGGTACGGGCAGCAGCACGCAGTTGGTTGTCAGTACCGTTTTCTTTCAAGCCGGTAGCAATAATGGTAATACGGATAGCGTCTTCGCTCATGCTCTCATCTTCGGCAGCACCAAATTTGCATTCCACTTCAGGGTGTGCATTTTGGTTGACGATGCGCATAATCTCGTTGAACTCAGACATTTTCAGGCAGCCAGGAGCAGTGGTGATGTTTACCAATACACCGCGTGCGCCATCCAAAGTAACATTATCCAAGAGTGGGCTGGAGATAGCTTGATCGGTAGCCAAACGGGCACGGTCGATACCTTGCGCGAAACCTGAACCCATCATGGCGATGCCGCGATTGCTCATCACGGTTTTTACGTCGGCGAAGTCCAAGTTGATCATGTCGCTCGGGCAAGTCACCACTTCGGAAATACCGGCAACCGCGTCACGCAGTACATTGTCGGCCGCACGGAAAGCTTCACGCATGGTCACGTCTTCGCCCAAGGCGGTCATCAATTTGTCGTTCGGGATAATAATCAGGGAGTCAACGCGCTCTTTGAGCTGATCCAAACCTGCTTGAGCGATGTGTACGCGTTTGCCTTCGTAAGCAAACGGACGGGTTACAACCGCAACGGTCAGAATACCCATTTCTTTAGCGATTTCAGCCACAACAGGAGCAGAGCCGGTACCTGTACCACCACCCATACCGGTAGTGATGAACAGCATGTTTGCACCGCGGATGGCATCTTCGATGGCTTCGCGATCTTCTTGAGCAGCGGCGCGGCCGATTTCAGGATTTGCACCGGCACCCAAACCGCGAGTCAGGTTTGTACCCAATTGAATGCGTTTAGCCGCATTGTTTTTTGCCAATGATTGCGCATCGGTATTGGCACTGATGAACTCAACACCATGAATAGTGTTGGCAACCATGTTGTTGATGGCATTACAGCCGCCGCCGCCCAAACCGATAACTTTAATAACAGCAGGGCTCGTTGCTGATTCTGCTACGTCGTAAACAAATTCCATTCAATAATCCTCCGCGCCCCGCTTTATAAGGACGGTTCAAAAATAACTCATTATCCGTATTATATAAGAAGTATCCAGATACTGGCAAAAATCTTCTTACCATTCGGCTGTCGGCGTTATATTTTTACTACATTTTTTAACAGAAAATATACAAGTTTTAAATTATCCACTTAGCAATTATTTAAAACCGTTTAATTCCACTTAAATATTCAGGACAAACGGTTGCTACACCGCCTGCCCTGAAAACTTTTATCAGAAATTGTCTCTGAAGAATCTTTGGATTTTTTCCCACAGACCCATTTTTTTGCCTGAATCATTCAGGGCAATTGCACCGGTTCGGCTGGTTTGTTCACCCTCTTCGGCAGCATAGGCCGTCTGAAGCAGGCCAATTGCTGTTGAATAGCGTGGATTGCGAATACGCTCGGATACGCCGCCCATTTCTTGTGGAACACCGATACGTGCCGGCAAATTAAAGACTTCTTCCGCCAACTCAACAATACCGGTCAACATAGAGGCACCACCGGTCAAAACGATACCAGAAGTCAACACTTCTTCTGGGAAGCCGGAACGGCGCAATTCGTTCAGCGTCAATTCCAAAATCTCTTCTACGCGCGGGCCGATGATTTCAGCCAATACGCGGCGTGAAATTTGACGTGATTGACGGTCGCCAACACTAGGAACTTCAATCATTTCATCCAAGCCGTCCATAGTCGGAATGGCGGCACCGTAATGGATTTTGATGTACTCAGCGGCACTGTGCGGCGTACGCAGGGCTTGCGCCAAGTCTTTGGTAATCAAATCGCCGGCAACGGGAATAACCGCGGTATGGCGGATGGCGCCATTGGTATAAACCGCGATGTCGGTTGTACCACCACCGATATCGATGACGCACACGCCCAAATCTTTTTCGTCTTCAGTCAAAACAGCGTGACCGCTCGCCAAAGGCTGAAGCATGATTTGATCCATTTGCAGGCCGCAGCGTTGGATACATTTTTGGATATTTTGCAAAGCAGTGTTCGCACCGGTAATGATGTGTACGCGGGTGTCCAAACGCACGCCGCTCATGCCGATAGGCTCTTTCACACCGGGTTGGTTGTCGATGATGTACTCTTGAACCACGGTATGCAAGATGTTGTGATCAGGCGGAATATTGATGGCTTTGGCTGTTTCGATGGCACGATCGATGTCGGCTTGCGATACTTCGCCATCTTTAATTTTGACCACGCCTTGTGAGTTCAGGCTGCGGATATGGTTACCGGCAATACCGGTGACAACGTGGGAAATTTTGGTATCTGCCATCAACTCGGCATCTTCTACCGCCTGACGAATGGCTTGCGCGGTAGCATCGATATTGGTCACCATACCTGCACGCAGGCCGCGTGAAGGACTTTGGCCCAAGCCGACAATGTGGATTTCATTATCTTCCCGAATCTCGCCGATTAAGGCGATGACCTTGGACGTACCAATGTCTAAGGCACTGATATATTTATTTTGTTGTTGTTCCATAATTGCTCGTTCGCTATGTTGTCTGACTGACGGTTTGATTATTTTTGAAACAAGATTGCTTCACGTCTAATCGGCTATTCACTGTCGGAAGGGTTTTCAGACGGCCTGTAACGGACTGAAAAACCATCCTTATAACGCATATCGACATACTCGATACGACTTTGTTTTTTACGCAGCAGCGACGGCCAAATCTGGGCAAACTGCTGCAAACGTTTAATTTCGTTTTCACGCCCCAAGCGCACGGTAATGCCGTTGTTCAATACAAGCAGCCATGCCGAACGCGGCGTGTAGATCAATTCTTTGATGGTCAGTTTCAACGGACTCAAAATACCGGAAAAGTCCGCATAATGTTTAACCATGTCTTTGCCTGTCCCCTGCTGCCCTTCAAATATAGGCAGGTCCTGTTTCAGGCTTGCGGCAAACACATTACCCTTACTGTCCACCAAGCCGCCAGCGCGCCAGTGTGCAACCGGCACGCGCTCGGTCAGGATAATTTCCACGGTTTCCGGAAAACGGCGGCGCACCATTGCCGAATCAATCCAAGGCAACTGCTGAAAAGCGGCCTGCGCCGAATCAATATCGGCGCGGAACATATTGCCCCTGATATGCTCTCTTGCAACAGTTTGCAATTCTTTGCCGGAAGCATATTTCAGCTTGCCCTGAATGGCAATCTGTTTCACAGGGAAATATTTGGAATTGTAAAGCCAAGCTATGCCCGAACCTATCAGCAGAAAGGCCATCAGCAACAATAGCCGGCGGGTCAGCCGACCCAGTGCGCCTGCATCATCCCACATGAGCGGTCTTCAAAATCTCAATACATAAATCAGCAAAATCTACGCCGGTATGGGCTGCAGATTTTGGCACCAAACTATGACTGGTCATACCGGGCAAGGTATTGATTTCCAAAAGATACAGCTTACCGTCCGTATCTTTTAGGAAGTCCACGCGCGAACAGCCGTCCGCACCAATCGCCTGCGCGCCACGCACGGCCAGTTCGCGCATCAGGTTTTCCTCCGCCTCGCTCAAATCTTCCGACGGGCATTGATAAACCGTATCGTCGCGGTTGTATTTGGCTTCGTAATCGTAAAACTCGGTAGCCGGAATAATATGAATGCTGGGCAGGCCTTTGCCGTTCAATACCGGGCAAGAATACTCGCCACCCCCGATAAAGCGCTCGGCAATAATTTCGCCCTGCAAATGTTTCAATTCTTCGTAAACGCTTTTCAGACGGCCTTTTTCTTTAACTTTTACCACACCGACGCTGCTGCCTTCCGCGGCGGGTTTCACAAACATCGGCAGGCCCAATTTTTCTTCAACGGCATCAAAGTCGCTGTCGTCATGCAATACGGCAAACTCAGGAACAGGCAAACCCACGGCCTGCCAAATCAGTTTGCAGCGGTATTTGTCCATACCCAGCGCGGAAGCGGCCACACCGCTGCCGGTATAAGGAATACCCATCAGTTCCAATGCGCCTTGAATCGCGCCGTCTTCGCCGAAAGTGCCGTGCAAAATATTGAAGGCCGTCTGAAACCCTTGGGTTTTCAATTCAGACAACGGGGTTTCTTTGGGGTCAAACGCATGGGCATCCACGCCTTTGCTTTTCAAGGCAGCCAAAATAGCGGCGCCGCTGTCCAGAGAAACTTCGCGCTCGCTGGAGAAGCCGCCCATCAACACGGCCACTTTGCCAAAATTCTGCATAATTTCTACTTTCTTAAATACTGATACAGGCCGTCTGAAATATTGTTCAGACGACCTATGTGTCCTCAAAGGCAAATATGCCTGTTTATTATGATTGTTTCGACAATTCCACCAATGCAGACGGAACGCGGTTGATGCTACCGGCACCCATATTCAGAACAACATCGCCGTCTTGCAAAACATTCAGCAGCATTTGCGGCAGATCGGCAACGTTTTCGCAGTAAATCGGCTCAAGTTTGCCCAATACGCGGATGGCGCGCGCCAAGGCGCGGGAATCGGCTGCGGCAATCGGCTCTTCGCCTGCGGCATAAACTTCGGTCAACACCAACGCATCAACGGTATTGAGGACTTTGGTAAAGTCTTCAAACAAATCACGTGTGCGGGTATAGCGGTGCGGCTGGAAAGCCAAGACCAAGCGTTTTTCAGGGTATGCACCACGCGCAGCGGAAAGGGTTGCTGCCATTTCGACAGGATGGTGACCATAATCGTCCACCAGCAAAGCGGTTCCGCCGTTTGGCAATTTAATGTCGCCATATTTTTGGAAGCGGCGGCCAACGCCTTCAAAGCCGAGCAAGCCTTTTTGGATCGCTTCAACCGATGCACCAACTTCCAGCGCAACGCCGATAGCCGCCAACGCATTGAGGACGTTGTGTCGGCCGGGCATATTCAAAACAACTTCAAACGGCTCTTGCTCATGTCCTTTCATTTGAACATGAACGGTAAATTTCATTTGCGCGCCGACGTTTTCAATATCGGTCGCGTAGATATCGGCAGTATCGTCCAAACCGTAAGTGGCGTAAGGTTTGCTGATTTTCGGCAAAATTGCACGGACGTGTTCGCTGTCGATACACAAAAAGGCTTTGCCGTAGAACGGCATACGGTGAATAAAATCGACAAACGCCTGATGCAGTTTCTCAACGCTGTGGCCGTAAGTGTCCATATGGTCTTCGTCGATATTGGTTACGACGGACATAATCGGCGTCAGATACAGGAAAGAGGCATCGGATTCGTCGGCTTCTGCGACGATGTATTCGCCTTTACCCAAACGGGCATTGGTACCAGCGGCATTGAGTTTGCCGCCGATAACGAAAGTCGGGTCAAGTCCTGCCGCGCCGAGAATAGAAGCAGTTAGACTGGTGGTTGTGGTTTTGCCGTGCGTACCGGCAATGGCGATGCCGTCGCGGAAGCGCATTAATTCTGCCAACATCAACGCGCGCGGAATCACGGGAATCTGCTGTTCCAACGCAGCGATGACTTCGGGATTGTCTTTTTTGACGGCGGTAGAGGTAACAACTACGTCGGCGCCATTGACGTGTTCGGCAGTATGGCCGGGATAAACTTGGATGCCGAGAGCGCTCAAATGCTCGGTAACGGCATTACGCGCCTGATCCGAACCGGAAACTTTAAAGCCCAAATTGTGTAAGACTTCGGCAATACCGCTCATGCCGACGCCGCCGATTCCGACAAAATGGATGTTGGTGACTCGATTTTTCATCATAATGTTGCGTTCCGGTTGGTTTTTAGTGCGTAAAGGCGTTATTTTAAAGGGCTATCCGCTTCTGCGCTATGCTTTTATTGTAAAGGAATTTTAACAAAAGCAATAAAGGCCGTCTGAAACGCCGTTAATCAACTTTTCAGACGGCCTTGAACAAAGTCTGCCTACTTATTCGGTACAGGATATGGCAATTTCCGCCACATCGTCCGCACTGTGCGGCAACGCCAGCGTACGGGCATTTTTCGCCCATTTCAGGCATTTTTCGCGATTCAGGCCGCCGAGGATTTCGGCCAGTTTTTCTGCCGTCAGTTGAGTTTGCGGCAGCAGCAAACCGGCTTCGGCCTGCACCATAAAACGCGCATTGGCTGTTTGGTGGTCGTCCACCGCGTGCGGATACGGCACCAGTAGCGCACCCAAACCCGCAGCCGTCAGCTCGGCAATCGTCAGTGCGCCGGCACGGCAAATTACCAAATCGGCATCGCGGTAGGCGGATACCATATCGGTAATAAATTCCACGCACTCGGCTTGCACACCCAACGCATCGTAATCCGCCTGCAGGTTGCCCAATTTATTGCGGCCGGACTGATGATACATCTGCGGACGAGCCTCCTCAGGCAATAATGCCAAAGCTTGCGGAACGGTTTTGTTCAACACATCCGCACCCAAACTGCCGCCCACCACCAAAACTTTCAGACGGCCTTGACGGTTTTCAAAGCGTTCTTCAGGAACAGGCAATGCCGCAATATCGGCACGGACAGGATTACCCACCAATCCGCCTTCATGTTGAAAGGCTTTTGGGAAAGCATACAGAACACGTTTTGCCCAGCGCGACAGTTGGCGGTTGGACAAACCGGCTACGGCGTTTTGCTCGTGAATCACAATCGGCACACCGGAAATTTTTGCCGCCACGCCGCCGGGGAATGTAACGAAACCGCCAAAACCGATAACGCACTCGACACGGTGTTTCTTAATAATCTGCTGCGCCTCGCGGACGGTTTTGTACAGCGTAAACGGCAACATCAGCTTACGCTTGATGCCGTTGCCGCGGATGCCTTTAATCGCCAGCGTTTCCAAGCGTATGCCGTATTGCGGCACGATGCGCTCTTCCATCGAATCCTGACTGCCCAGCCAAATCACATGATGGCCGCGCTTTTGCAGCGATTCTGCAACCGCCAATGCAGGGAAAATATGACCGCCCGTACCGCCGGCCATCAGCATAAAAGTTTTACCGCTCATGGTTTTACTCCACCGAATAACCGCGCATTTTTTGGCGGTTTTCATAATCAATGCGCAATAACAAAGTAACGCACACCAGCATGATAAAGACAGCCGAACCGCCGTAAGACATAAACGGCAAAGTCAGGCCTTTAGTGGGCAGGATACCGATGTTTACACCGATATTGAAGAAACTTTGAATACCAATCCAAATACCGATGCCGTTGGCAATGTACGCGCTGAACATCAGGCCCGAATCACGCGCCTGTTTGCCGATGGAAAATGCGCGCCACACCAGCCAGCCGTAGCAGAACACCAAAACCAGCATCCCTAAAAAGCCGAATTCTTCGCCGATGACGGCAAAAATAAAGTCTGTGTGTGGCTCGGGCAGGTAAAAGCGTTTACCCAGGCTCGCACCCAAACCCTCGCCAAACCAGCCGCCGCGCACAATGGCCATCAAAGACTGCGTCAACTGATAGCCTTTGCCCAGAGGATCGCTCCACGGGTTCAAAAACGCCGCCACACGCGCCATACGGTAAGGCGCGGCCAAAATCAGCAAACCCATTCCGCTCACAACGGTCGCCACCAATACGGCAAAATACTTCCACGGAAAGCCTGCCAGAAACAGCATACCCATAGTAATCACGACAATCACAACAAACGAACCAAAATCCGGTTGCAACATAATTAAAATCAGGCTGATAGCAATCGACACAATCGGCCACAACAGAGTTTTGAACTTGATGGCTCGTTCCTTGACCCGCCTCCTGGCCTCCGCCTTAAACGGGCAGGACAGCAAATCACCGATACCCGAAAATAGGGACGACCAACCCAAAGAATCCAAATCGCGCAACATTTCTTCACGGCGCGTAAACAGGCTGGACAAATACAAAACCGTTGCCAATTTGAAAAACTCGGTTGGCTGCAAGTTGAGCGGCCCGATATGAATCCAGCGCGTCGCGCCGTTAATCTCACGGCCGACAAACAAAACCAGCAACAACAGCAAACCGGAAACGACAAAATAAAACGGAATAATCCGCCGCCAAAAGCTCATTTTCAGCAGGAAAAGCGGCAAGCACATGGCCACCGTAAACAGGATAAACATTGCCTGTTTGAACACAAAAGAAAACTGGCTGCCCCCATCCGACGCCGCATATACAATAGAGGCCGAATAAATCATTACCAAGCTGAAGGTCGTCATCAAAACGACCATCCACAAGAGAGAAACATCAAACTTCCGACCATCGCGCGCAATCGGCCGGTCAAGCATTTTGGAAAGACTAATCATGAAAACATCCGTAACGGCTTGAATAAAATATTCAGACGGCCTGCAAATGGGCAAGAGGCCGTCTGAAAAAATGAATTAACGTTATTTTAAAGGTTTATTTCCAAACCAACAATTCAGAATCTTTAAAGATGCCGGATTCCGACGTTCTTTGCGCCCTCCCCTACCCTTTGATACCGGCAAAAGGCCGTCTGAAAACGCTTTTATGTTCTCAGACGGCCTTGTATAAATTTTTTCTTCAGAAAAATAGGCTACTTTTTATCCAATACAAACCCTAAGCCAACTGCGGTATTTCCACCCACGGCTGTATCTGTTCCAACTGCGCTGCAAGGCGGAGCAGCGTGTCTTCGCGTCCGTGAGCGGCGGCAAACTGAGTACCGACGGGCAGCCCGTTATGCCGGTAAAGCGGCACGCTCATGGCGGGGTTGCCGCTCATGTTCAGCGGCGACGTATAACCGACGTATTGCAGCGCGGCGGCGGCTTCTTTTTCTAAAAACGGGTTGTTTTTCAACAGAAAACCCAAGCGCAGCGTGCCGAACAGCAGGCGCATGGCTTTTTGTGCGGCGGGCGGCGGCATCATCTCGCCGATTTTCGGCGTGGTGCGCGGGCAGACGGGCGTCATTAACACGTCGTAGCGTGTGAAAAATGCTTTGGCGGCACGTTCCTGCGCCAGCATCACGTCGCGCGCCCATGCCATTTCGCCCGCACTGATTTGCCGCCCCTGCACAATCATTGCCCACGTTGTCGGTTCAAGCAGGCAGTGCGGCAGTTTTTGTCCGGTTTCGTATTGATATTGGTAGAACAGTTTTGCCGTTTCGCCCATGACGATGATGCGGGCGGCGCGGTTGAGCTGTTCGGGCGGCGCGAAATCGGGCGTGGCTTCTTCCAATTCGTGTCCCGCGTCTTGCATCAGTTTCAAACTATGGGCAAACGCGGCTTCCGTGCCTTCGTCGTTACCGCCGCCAAACCATGTCTGTTTCCAAAAAGCGATTTTCAGACGACCTGTTTCTAGTTTCAGGCTGTCTGCAAAACCGTTTTTGGGCGGCGGCGGGCAGGCATACAGGGCGCGGGCTTGGATTTGGGCGGCGATGTCCAGTAAAACCGCGCTGTCGCGCACGCTGCGGGTCAACACATGGTCGCATACCAAACCTTGCCATGCCTCCGATGCGTTCGGCGCGTAACTGCTGCGGCCGCGCGTGGGTTTCAGCCCGAACACGCCGCAGTTGTGCGCGGGTAAGCGAATGGAGCCGCCACCGTCGCTGCCGTGCGCTGCGGGTACGACGCCCGAAGCCACTGCCGCCGCTGCGCCTCCGCTGCTGCCGCCCGCAGTGTAATCCAAATGCCACGGATTGCGCGTGATGCCGTAAATTTCGGTTTCGGTAACGGGATACGCGCCCCATTCGGGCGTGGTGGTTTTGCCGAACACGCGCAGCCCCGCATCGAGATAGGCTTGGGTCAAATCGCTGTTTTGTTTGGCAATGTAATGCTGCATCATGCGCGAACCCGACCATGTCGGCGCACCTTCCCAATCCGCCAGCAGGTCTTTGAGCAAAAACGGCACGCCCGCCAGCGGCGTATCGGCATTTTCAGACGGCCACTGCCATGCCGCCGCGCGTTCGCGCAAATCGTGCGCCAACAGATTGAGCTTGGGATTGACTTCGTCCAAGCGGTTTAAAGCAGCCTGCAACACTTCATCGGCGGAGACTTCTTTTTTACGGATCAGCTCTGCCAAACCGACGGCATCGTAACGGATGTAGTCTTGAAAATTCATGGGTTTTCCTTTCGGATTGATAAACACATGTTTTGTCGGTCAGGCATAGCTGCCCGCCGCCTCGCTGTTTGCCCGCATAGGCAAATTTTAAGAAACAGTAACACCGGATAAAGGCAAGGAACAAGTTTACAGTTGCTGCAAAAAGGTCGTCTGAAACTGCCTTAACGTTTTCAGACGACCTTTGAGACAATGACACACAAGGTTTACGGTAAAACCAACCCTCTTTTCATCTTTCAGACGGCCTTACAAAGCTTTGAACGCTTCGATAAACACTTCCGAACGGTGCGCATAGCCTTTGAACATATCGAAGCTCGCACAAGCTGGGCTGAGCAACACGATATCGCCCGCTTCGGCTTGGGCGTATGCCGTCTGAACCGCTTCTTCCAAAGTGGCGCAGTCGGTCACATTCAGACCGCAGCCGTCCAAATCGCGGCGGATTTGCGGCGCATCGACACCAATCAAGAACACACCTTTTGCCTTGCCGACAAGCGCGTCACGCAGGGGCGTGAAATCCTGCCCTTTGCCCATGCCGCCCAAAATCACGAAGAGCGGATTTTGCAAACCGGCAATCGCGGCGGCGGTCGCACCGACGTTCGTGCCTTTGCTGTCGTCGATGAACACCACGCCGTTTTTCTCACCGATTTTTTCCACGCGGTGCGGCAAGCCTTGGAAGGTTTTGACGTGTTCGAGCAATGCTTCGCGCGGCAAACCGACGGCTTCGCACAAGGCGACGGCAGCCATAACGTTGGCGGCGTTGTGCAAGCCTTGCAGTGGGATGTCTTGCGTAGAAATCAAATCCTCATTGCCTTGTTTCAGGCGGCCTGTCTCACGTTCCAACCAAAAATCGGCTGCGTGTTCCAACGAAAACCATTTCACCTCGCGTCCTGCCCGTTTCATGGCGCGGCAGAACACGTCGTCTGAATTTAAAACCTGCACGCCATCGCCACGGAAAATCTTGTCCTTGGTATGCGCATAGTCAAGCAAGTCGTCATAGCGGTCGAGATGGTCTTCGGAAATGTTCAGCACCGTCGCCGCAGTCGGGCGCAGGCTTTCGGTGTTTTCCAGTTGGAAGCTGGAAAGCTCCAACACCCACACGTCCGCCTTCTTGCCTTCGCGCTGCAATTCCGCCTCCAAAACCGGCGTACCGATATTACCCGCGATAACGGTATCCAGCCCGCACTTGATGCAGAGATAGCCGACCAGGCTCGTTACCGTGGTTTTGCCGTTGCTGCCGGTAATCGCAATCACCTTGTCGCCGCGGCGGTTCACAATGTCCGCCAGCAATTCGATGTCGCCCAACACGCACCCGCCGTTTTGCTTGAACGCCTCGATATCCGGCTGACGCTCACTGATGCCGGGACTGAGCGCCAGAATATCGAAACCATTATCCAACGCATCTTTCAGACGGCCCGTATAAAACACCAGCCCGTCAAACATCTTACCAATTTGCAACACGCGCTCGGCTTTCAGCTCCGCATCATACGCAGCCACCTCCGCACCGTTTTTGCGCAGATAGGCAATCATGGAAATACCCGTGCCGCCAAGTCCGGCGACGAGGATTTTTTTATTTTGAAAAGTCATTTTGGTTTTATCCTAAGTTTTTTCAGACGGTATTTAAATAGGGGCTCAATATCCTGCCTGATTCAATTCTCTATAAGCATCACAACCTTGTTGTAGTCCGTTATCACAAGCCTTACCAAACCACTCTTTGGCAATCTTATAGTTCCGACGAACACCTTCTCCTTTGGCATACATCAAACCCAAATTATATTGGGCTTGTGCGATCCCTTGTTCTGCAGCCTTGCGATACCACTGCACTGCCTGTATATAGTCCCGACGAACTCCTCTCCCATTCTCGTACATCACACCCAAATTAAATTGGGCTTGTGCAAACCCTTGTTCTGCCGCCTTGCGATACCACTGCACTGCCTGTATATAGTCCTGACGAACTCCTTGCCCATTGTCGTACATCACACCCAAATTAAATTGGGCTTGTGCAAACCCTTGTTCTGCAGCCTTGCGAAACCACTTCACTATCTGTACATAGTCTTGACGGACTCCCTGTCCGTTGTAATACATCAAACCTAAATTAAATTGGGCTTCTGCAATCCCTTGTTCTGCCGCCTTGCGATACCATCTGACCGCTTCAACATAGTCTTTGCGGACACTTTGTCCTTTTTCATACATCACACCCAAATTATATTGGGCTTTAGCAAACCCTTGTTCTGCCGCCTTGCGATACCACTGCACTGCCTGTGCATAGTCCTTACGAACTCCTTGCCCATTGTAGTACATCCCACCCAAATTATATTGGGCTTTAGCATTTCCTTGCTTCGCAACTTGAAACGTTTCCTTAAAATCCGGCACATTATCAGCCCAAACTGCCTGCACCAAGCCCAAAGATAACAGGGCTACCATCATTTTTTTTAATAATTTATTCATTCTAAAATTCATTTCTTTCAAATTATTGTTTCTGTTTTATCCTAGTTTTTTCAGACGGCATTTCATAAACCGCTCAATAACCCGATTCTAAACGACGGTAACCGTCACATCCTAGCCGATTACCGTTATTACATGCCATACCGAGCCACGCTTTGGCAACTCTTAGATTTTGGCGGACACCTTGTCCATTAGCATACATCGCACCCACATTGTATTGGGCTTTGACATGACCTTGCATTGCTGCCTTTTCAATCCACTTCACTGCCTGCACATAGTTTTGACGGACTCCTTGTCCATTGGCATACATCACACCTAAATTATATTGGGCTTTGACATCACCCTGCTTTGTAGCTTTACGATACCATTTAACCGCTTCGACATAGTCTTGGCGTACACCTTGTCCGTCGGTATACATCACACCTAAATTATATTGGGCTTGAGCATCACCCTGTTCTGCCGCTTTTCTATACCATTTTGCCGCTTCGACATAGTCTTGGATCATACCTTGCCCATTAGCATACATCACACCTAAATTAAGTTGGGCTTCAGCACTTCCTTGTTCCGCTGCTTTATGGAACCATTTCGCCGCTTCAGCATAGTCTTGATGTACGCCTTGTCCGTTGACATACATTACACCCAAATTGGATTGGGCAGCTGCATCCCCTTGTTCTGCTGCCTTGCGAAACCACCGCACTGCCTCTGCATAATCCTGGCGCACACCTTTTCCGTTGACATACATCAACCCCAAATTAGATTGTGCTCGGGTATCTCCCTGTTTCGCTGCTTTACGATACCACTTGACCGCTTCAGCATAGTCTTGGCGCACGCCTTGTCCATCAGCATACATTACACCCAAAATATATTGAGCAGGAACATAACCTTGTTCCGCCACCCACAAAATTTTCTGAACGTCAGGAACCTCTTCCGCATACACTGTTTGTCCTATACCGAAAACCAGCAAGGCTACCATCATTTTTTTTAATAATTTATTCATTTTAAAATCCATTACATTCAAATTATTGTTTCTGTTTTATCCTAGTTTTTTCAGACGGCCCTTAGCAAAATTCAATACCCTGCCTAATCCAATTGGCGATAAACATCACAACTTTGCTTGTCTCCATTAGCACAAGCCTTCTTAAACCATTCTTTAGCAACTATTTTACTTTGACGTACACCTTGCCCTTTTTCATACATCAAACCCAAATTATATTGAGCATCTGCATACCCCTGCTCTGCTGCCTTGAGATACCATTGCACCGCCTGTGCATAGTCCTGACGAACTCCTTGCCCATTGTCGTACATCACACCCAAATTATTTTGAGCTTGGGCATGTCCTTGTTCAGCCGCCTTGTGATACCACTCCACTGCCTTTGCATAGTTTTGGTGCACGCCTTGCCCTTTTTCATACATCATACCCAAATTAATTTGAGCACCTGCATGTCCCTGTTCCGCAGCCTTGCGATACCACTGCACCGCATTTGTATAGTCTTGACGAACTCCTTTTCCATTATCATACATCACACCCAAATTATTTTGCGCATCTGCATGTCCCTGTTCCGCAGCCTTGCGATACCATCTCACCGCCTGAACATAGTCTTGGCTCACACCTTGTCCTTGTGCATAGGACAGGCCTAGATTATATTGGGCTTTTGCAAGCCCTTGCTCTGCCGTTTTGCGAAACCATCGCACTGCCTCTGCATAGTCTTGACGAACTCCTTGCCCATTGGCATACATCATACCCAAATTATATTGGGCATCGGCCAATCCTTGTTCTGCCGCCTTGCGATACCACTGCACTGCCTGTGTATAGTCCTGACGAACTCCTCGCCCATTGTCGTACCTCACACCCAAATTATATTGAGCTTGAGCATACCCTTGTTCTGCCGCCTTGCGATACCACCGCACCGCCTGTGCATCGTCTTGATGGACTCCTTGCCCATTGGCATACATCAGACCCAAATTATATTGGGCAGCTGCAAATCCTTGTTCTGCATCTTGAAACGTTTCCTTAAAATCCGGCACATTATCAGCCCAAACCGCCTGCGCCAAACCCAAAGATAACAGGGCTACCATCATTTTTTTTAATAATTTATTCATTTTAAAATCCATTACATTCAGATTATTGTTTCTGTTTTATCCTAGTTTTTCAGACGGCCTTAACTAGTGAATTCCTTAAAAAAGCTATTCACACCATAGCTACTCAAAATCTGCTGTAATTCCGGTGCGCGTACCCAAGGATCAACCGCCATCGGCGGCATAGGCGGTTCGATACCGTCTTCGTTTTGGTTACGACACCAATCTGCCATGGCAAAAACTTGGATTAAAACCGGCTCGGCAAGTGTTTTGTCGATGTCCAATTCGCTCATGGCTTGGGCAAAGCAGGCGATCCATTCGTTGCGGACTTGTACGTTGACGGCAAAAGGCATATGGCGGGCACGCAGTTGGGGATGGCCGTATTTTTCGATAAAGAGTTGCGGTCCACCGAGCCAGCCGCTGAAAAATTCGTAGAGCTTTTCGCGTATCAGGGTCATATCTTCGCCGTGCATTTGGCGCAAGGTTTGATATTTCGGCTCAAGTTCCATCAAGTCGTAGAAACGGTCGGTCAGGGTGCGGATGCCGGTTGCGCCGCCGAAAGATTGGTACATGTTTGGGGACTTTCTGTGTGGATTATTGCGGGATTTATTTTTGAAATAGAGGATTCAGACAAGCATGCTTATCCTACATAATGGCCGTCTGAAACTTTCAGACGGCCTTTGGAGATTTAGCGGATTTTAAGGGTACTCAAACCAATCAGCACTAAGACGATGGTGATAATCCAAAAACGGACGACGACTTGGGTTTCTTTCCAGCCTTTTTGTTCGTAATGGTGATGAATCGGCGCCATCAGGAAAATGCGTTTTTTGGTGCGTTTGTACCAACCGACTTGCAACATAACGGAAATGGCTTCAACGACAAACAGGCCGCCCATAATGACGAGGACAAATTCTTGGCGGATGATGACGGCAACGGTACCGAGCGCCGCACCGAGCGCGAGCGCGCCGACGTCGCCCATAAAGACTTGTGCCGGATAGGCGTTAAACCACAAAAAGCCGAGACACGCGCCACACATGGTGGTACAGAAAATCACGACTTCGTTTGCTCCGGCAACGTAAGGTAATTGCAGGTATTGTGCAAATTGTGAGTGGCCGCTGGCATAAGCAAAGATGGCAAGGCCGGTGGCAACAAGGACGACGGGGAAGGCGGCAAGTCCGTCAAGGCCGTCGGTCAGGTTAACGGCATTGGATGTGCCGACGATGGTCAGGTAGGACAATACCAAGAAGCCGACTACGCCAAGCGGCAAGGCAACTTGTTTGAAGAAGGGAACAATCAGGATATTGTTGGCGGAATTTGTCGCAAGGTAGAACAACACCAAGCCGGCAATGATGGCGACGCTCGACTGCCACACCATTTTGAATTTGGCAGACACGCCGTTAGGGTCTTTATAAACTACTTTGCGCCAATCGTCGTAAAAACCGAGTGCACCGGTAGCAAGCAAGACGCCTAAGAGAATCCAGATATAAGGATTTGCCCAGTTGCCCCACAAGATTGTGGATACGGTAATGGCGGTCAAAATCAACGAGCCGCCCATGGTTGGCGTACCGTTTTTGACGAGGTGGGTTTGCGGGCCGTCGGTGCGCACTGCCTGGCCGACTTTAAGCGCAGTCAGTTTGCGGATGGTCCACGGACCAAGCAATAGGGAAAACGCCAAAGCAGTCAAAGCCGCCATGACGGCGCGGAATGTGGTGTATTGAAAAATATTCAGCCCGGTTAACCAGTTACTGAAATGTGCGAGCCATAAAAACATGGAACTTCCTTTTTTGTTTTTGTTGTTACAGCGGGCTTATGCCCAATTAAAAATCAATCAGTATGCCGTCTGAAATTGCAGACGGCCTTATTGATTAAGATTATTTCTCTACCACGCAAATCGGATAGTTTCCGGGATTCTTTCCGCCGCCCAAGTCCAAGCAGGTATCTTCATAGATAAATGCCTGTACTTTCATTCCGGCATAAAACGCGGCAAACAGCAAACCAGCCAATAGAAAAATCTTTTTCATATTTCAGACGGCCTTTTACGCGGTTGTTGCTACCAATGCCTCAACCACTTCTTCCATCTTCATAAAGCGCGAGCCTTTGACCAGCACAGTAGCGTGTTCAGGCAAATCGTGGCTCAACACTTGAATCAACGGATCTTTGTCTGCAAACCACAAACCTTCCGCACCAAACGTCTCTGCCGCTTCAACGCTGTTGTCGCCAACAAAATATGCGGCCTCGATGCCTTTATCCCGCGCATACGCGCCAACTTCGGCGTGCATGGCGGCGGCTTCGTCCTCGCCCAGTTCGCCCATATCGCCCATCACAAAAATACGCGGCGCAGGCATAGCGGCGAGCACATCAATGGCGGCTTTCATACTGTCAGGGTTGGCATTATAAGTATCGTCAATTAAAGTCGCGCCTTTAATGCCTTGCTTGATATTCAGACGGCCTTTGATATTGCTGAAATTTTTCAGGCCGTCTGAAACTTCGGCAAGGCTCAAACCTGCCGCCAAAGCCAGAGCAGCAGCCGCTACGGCATTATGTACATTGTGGCGGCCAGGGACCGGCAGTACCACGGCAACACGTTCATTACCTCGCACCAAATCAAACGCACAAGACAACGGTTTCAATTCAATATTTTCTGCATGGACATCGCCACTGGCAATGCCGAAAGTCTGAGCGTTCAATTGCGCAGTAGCCGCTTCAAATGTAGCGATATTGGCATCTTCG
Source organism: Neisseria sp. P0022.S009 (assembly GCF_051956675.1). Lineage (NCBI taxonomy): Bacteria > Pseudomonadati > Pseudomonadota > Betaproteobacteria > Neisseriales > Neisseriaceae > Neisseria > Neisseria sp. P0022.S009. The sequence continues at coordinate 354,539 of NZ_JBQCXE010000001.1, read as the reverse complement.
CACGGAATCAGCGCAACGCCGTCTGAAAGCAAACCTTCGTAGATTTCACTTTTGGCTTTGGCAATATCACCGACACCATCAAAACCGCAGCCAACATGCGCGCGCAAAGCGTTATTGATCAAAGCAACATTCGGACCGGCAATTCGAGTCAGCAAAGACAACTCGCCAAAATGGTTCATACCCATTTCAATGACGGCATAGCGGTGTTTTTCGTTCAGTTTCAACAAAGTCAGCGGCAGGCCGATATGATTGTTGAAATTGCCGGCAGTCGCCAACACAGCTTCATCACCGAATCGATGATGCAATACGCCGGCCAACATCTCTTTAACCGTTGTTTTGCCGGAAGAGCCGGTAATGCCAAAGACAAACGGATTCACATTTTCACGCCACGCCTTCGCCAGTTTTTGCAAAGCCACAAGCGTATCGTCAACCTTCAGCGCGCCTTTCAAAGCCGCACAATCTTCGCGCGAAACCACAACTGCCGTTGCCCCCGCTGCCAATACATCCTCAACAAAGTCATGCGCGTCAAAGCGCTCACCGGCAAGCGCGAAAAATACATCGCCTTCCTGAATATCGCGGCTGTCTGTAACAATACGCGAAACGGGTTGATTTTCAGACGGCATCGGAAGGTTGAGGGTTTGGCAGATGAAATTTAGGTCTAGTGGTTTCATGGTTTCTTTCATTTGTTTTTTCAGACGGCCTCACATAACCATCTGTAAATGTTTCATCATAGATTTAGGTGTAACAAAAGTTAAACCGTACATACTGCCTAATGCCACTGCCTGGCTTTCCTCTAAATCGGCAACCAGTATCACAAAGCGGTCATCCGGCAAATTCAATCGTTTTTTCAAGCGTACATATTTTTCAATGTCTCGTCTGAACTCCCCTGATTTACATTCCACCACAATCGGCTCTTTACCCATCGGCAAAAATACAACATCCAACTCCTGTTTATCTTCATTGTCGAATTTGACTTTTACATTTCGAGCGCAAGAAAAAGCATAATCTTTGCCTTTGTGTTTTGCTTCTTCAAGCATTTTGCCCAGTGCAAACCATTCAAGCCAACCACCACAAAAAAAGTGCTTGATGGCACTAGCACGTTGCAGATTCAAGCGAACAATTTTTTCCTGTTTCTGATAGAAATACTTAGAAAACAGAGTATGGCTATAAAATTGTCGGCATAAATTATTCATTGTTTGCCCATCTTTTTGCGACATTTTACCTATATCCAAACTAATGCTTGTGTGGTTGTGACTATATGCCCGACTAATCTGCCCCAACATATTTTTAGTAATCTGATAATTGCTGCCCAATTTAGTGGCAGCCTCATCAAAAAAACCGCTCATATTGACCGCCTGAAAGTCAAACATCGGCACAATATTGGCTCGGGCAAACCATTGCCGTATTGGTTCATGCTGTTTTTCAGTAGCTAAAATGTCAGTTTCCGATAAATTGACGCCTGCCAGCAGATTATAATTTTGATTTTCCGAACCAGTATCTTGCTGTGTATTTTCCTCCCTGCCGTCTTCCTGTTGCTTCAAAGCCTGCAATTCCCGGTTCACTGAAAAATAACGTTCCAACAATTTACTGACAAAAAATAAAGTGTCGTAAACCTTAACCGGAGCCGTGCATTTTGGACAAGCAATTTCACTCATTCCGGATTCGTAGTAATGCTCATTCATGCAACCGCATTTATTGCAGCGAAAAATACCCATAATATTCCCTTATTATTTGTTTCAAAATTTATTTCAGACGACGTTTGAAAATTTTATCTTTCCTGGTTAATCAGCGGATACGGATTCACCGCGCCACTCGGCAGATACACGCCGTAATGCAGGTGGGCCGGTGTGGTTCTAGCGTTGCCGGTTTTACCGACATAGCCGATGACCTGCCCTTCTTTTACTCGCTCATACAGGCGGATACCGGCAAACTTATTCAGGTGGGCATAGTAATGCCACGCACCCGGCCCTTGAATACCGATGACTTTACCGCCCAATCGGTTGCGCCCGATTTTGGTGACGATGCCGGGCGTGGTACTGCGTATCGGCGTATTTTTCTTAGCAAAAATATCCACACCTTCATGCCTGCGCCCCTGACTGCGCGCCGCGCCCCAAGTATCGTCAAACCGTTTGCCTTTAACGGGATTAGGCAGGCTTTGCTCGGCAGGAGGCTGTTGCACCCTCAACTGTTCGATTTCGGCAGTAGGACGCGGAAGTTGTTTGGTTGTACAGCCTGCGAATAAAACTACGGCTGTACTGATTAATAAGGTTTTTGTCGGCATTTTCAGCATCAAATCGGTCTCCTTGTTGTTCAGACGGCCTTGTTAAAAAGTCTTCCGAAACAAACAACTGTGATGGGTTTAATGGCTGACGTGCCGTAATGCGTGTGTTGTTTTGCTTTTGTTTTGTATGGTTAAATCTTTTTCAGACGGCCTTAAGGTTTCGGGCCGTCTGAACATTTGCGATATGGTCTATCCGCGCTCTGCCAATGCTTTTTCTGCGATTTCAAAATCGGAGAAATGGTGTTTCACGCCTTGTACATCCTGATAGTTTTCATGTCCTTTACCGGCAATCAGAATGATGTCGTTCGCGGCAGCCTGCTCAACCGCATAACGGATGGCAACGGCACGATCAACTTCGACGCGTTCAGGATTAGGGACGGCAGGCAAAATATCGTTGATGATGTCTTGCGGATTTTCCAAACGTGGGTTATCGCTGGTAACCACTACTTTATCGGCACCCTGAACTGCTGCCGCACCCATCAATGGGCGTTTGCCGCGGTCTCGGTTGCCGCCGCAGCCGAATACGCACCATAAGGCCGCGCCCTGCGGTTTGATTTCCTGCAAAGTGGAGAGTGCTTTTTCCAGTGCATCGGGTGTGTGGGCATAATCGACAACGACCAAGGGCTTGCCGCTGTTCATAATGCAGTCCATGCGGCCTGAGGCGGGACGGATTTTTGCCAGTACAGCCAATACTTTATCCAGCGGATAACCGTTGGCACACAACAAGGCGATGCAGGCGGCGAGATTTTGCGCGTTGAACCGTCCGAGCAGACGGGTGCGGCATTTTCCTTCGCCCCATGGGGTTTGGAATACGGCTTCCATGCCGTCTGAAGAGGCGGTGAAATTGGTAATGCGGATGTCGGCGTGTTCGCTGAAACCATAGCTGTAAACGGCTAAATCGAGACAGTCTTTTTTCAGACGGCCTGCGAGTTCTGCACCGTATCCGTCATCGACATTGATGATGGCGTGTTGCAGGCCATGCCAGTAAAACAGACGCGACTTGATGGCGCCGTAGGCTTCCATCGTGCCGTGGTAGTCGAGGTGGTCACGGGTGAGGTTGGTGAAGATTGCGCTACAGAATGGCACGCCGTTGACACGCGATTGGTCAAGGCCGTGGCTGGAGACTTCCATCGCGGCGGCTGTTGCGCCTTGTTGACGGAAGCGGTAGAGCAGGGTTTGGACATCGACGGGGGCGGGGGTGGTATGCGTGGTTTCTTCCAATGCGCCCCAAAAACCGTTGCCGACTGTGCCGATAATGGTGGTTTTTTCGCCCAACAGATCGGCAGCTTGCGCCAGCCATTGTGTGATGGAGGTTTTACCGTTGGTACCGGTTACACCCCAGACTTTGAGGCCGTCTGAAACGTTGCCGTAAACTTGCGCCGCCAACATACCGGCGCGATGTTTCAGATCTTTAATGCCTTGATTGGGAACGTTCCATTCGGGATTCCACGCAAATTTTCCGTCATCATCCCAAAAAACAAAGGTCGCACCGTTGGCAATGGCGGCAGGGATATAGCTGCGGCCGTCTGTATATTCGCCCTGACAGGCAACGAAAATGTCACCCTGCTTAATTTGTCGGCTGTCTGAATGCAACAAACGCCCTGCTGCGTTTTCACACAGCAGAGGCGGAAAGTTGGTTTCAGCCAAGGGGGTTAACTTGCTGAACATAAACAATATCTCTTTGATTGTTTGGATTATGACGGTACTTTGACAGTAGCGGCATTACTTAAAGGCTTGGTTGGGGAAACGCCCAAGATGTTCAAGCTTCCGCTCATGACTTCTTTGAATACAGGACCCGCAACCACGCCGCCGTAATAGCCGTTTGCAGTCGGCTCGTCGATGGTAACGGCCACAATCACGCGTGGATTTTTAGCCGGAGCAAAACCGATGAACGTACCGACGTGTTTGTTGTCCACATAGCGGCCATTGACCAGTTTGCGCGCCGTACCGGTTTTCGCACCTACGTCGAAACCATCCACGGCACCGGCAGTACCGGTACCGCCGGCCTCAGTAACGGAAACCATCAACTCACGCACTTTTTTTGCGGTAGAGGCTTTGATAACGCGCTTGCCTTTAGGTGCAACCGCTTGTTTTTCAAAGCTGACCGGCAACAATTCACCGTCATGGGTCAAGACAGTATAGGCACGCGCCAATTGCAACAGGCTCAATTGCAGGCCATAACCGAAAGACATGGTTGCCTGTTCGATTTTTTGCCATCTGCGCCAGCTTCTCAACAAACCTGCCGTTTCACCCGGGAAGCCTGAATGCATGCGCACGCCCACACCCAAATCATGATAGAAATCGTACATTTCTTTAGGCGTAAACATGGCAGAAAGTTTACTGGTGCCGACGTTGGAAGATTTTTGCATAATGCCGCGCACATCCAAAGTAGGATAAACGTGGGTATCTTGTACGGTGGCCGGGCCGATTTTGTAAGGCAAGGTGTTGAATGTATCGGTCGTATCCACTTTGCCGGAATCCAGCGCTTTGGCAATGGTAAACGGCTTCATGGCAGAACCAGGTTCGATCATGTCGGTTACGGCGCGGTTGCGGCGCTGTTCGCTATTGGCTTGGCCGGGCTGATTCGGATCGTAAGCCGGGCTGTTGACCAAAGCCAAAATTTCGCCGGTTTGCGCATCCAATACCACAACCGTACCCGCTTTGGCCTTGTGATAAGCCACAGCTTTGTTCAACTCGTCATATGCCAGCGTCTGAATGCGCTGATCCAAAGACAAAATCATGTCTTGGCCGTTTTTAGGCACGCTGTTGCGTGGAGAGTCGAGGCTGTCTACGATATTGCCTTTGTTGTCGCGCAATACGACTTTCGCGCCATCTTCACCGCGCAGGCTGTCTTCACGGGAAAGCTCCAAGCCCTCCTGACCTTTGCCGTCGATATTGGTAAAACCGATAACGTGCGCAAACAGATTGCCCATCGGGTAATGGCGTTTCAATTCTTTTTGGAAGGCGATGCCTTTAATGCCCAATGCCTTGATTTCTTCCGCTTTTTCGTAGCTGAGCTGACGCTTCAGATAGATAAAGCCTTTGTCTTTTTTAGACAATTTATTTTTTAACACTTCAACAGGCACATCGGCAATGGCCGACAGTTTCTCCAACTGCTCGTCAGTCGGCATTTCCTCCATACCGGAAGGCATGGCATACAATGATTCGGTAGGCGCACTCAACGCCAATGTAGCACCATTGCGGTCGGTAATCATACCGCGTGATGCAGGCAGCGGAAGCGTGCGCACAAAACGTTGGTCACCCTGATTTTTCAAAAACTCATGCTGACTGGTTTGCAGATAAACCCCGCGCACCAACAGACCGGTAAATGCCAGCGCAACGGCACCCAGCACCAAACCGATACGTCCGTTACTTGTCAGCGGTTTTTTTGTTTTTGTGGTTCCAGACAGCATTTGAGGTTTATATTCGTTCTTAATTAACATGTTGGACTTCTCATGACTTAGCTGCTCAGTGAGCTATTAATTCCCGTAAACACCTTGAAAACAAGGCTATATTCTTATTTTTTGCGTTCCAGCATAGCCGTATTATGCGCACCCGGCGGAAGCAGATGTTGCTTTTCGGCCGCCACTTTAATCAGTTTGTGGTTGGCCAATCTTGCCTGCTCCAGCTTCAAGCGCGCGTAATCCTGTTCCAACTGAATTTCCCGCTTTTGCGCCTTATCCAACTCGATAAAGTGCAAGCGCGACTGGTTTTGCTTAAACACTACGGCAAAGGCCGAAACCGTCACCAAAACCAGTAATAAAATATTCAACTTACCCATTTAAAACTTTCAGACGGCCTGTCAACAGAAACATCCCTTGCGACAATGCCGAAACGCTTCCCTAGTCAACAACCGAAAATTCGCCGCTGCTGCGCTCCGCCACCCGCAAAACCGCACTGCGCGCACGCGGATTGGCTTCAGTCTCTGCCGAACCCGGTTTGATTGCTTTGCCCACAGCCTTCAAAGGCGGCTGAGGCAAATCCGCTTCCTTAACCACTGCCCAACGGGGCAAAGGCACATGTTGCGAATATTTTTTAATAAACTGCTTCACAATTCTGTCTTCCAAAGAATGGAACGCAATGACGGCCAAGCGTCCACCCTCTTTCAGACGGCCTGCAACCTGCGGCAAAACTGCCTCTACCTCTTCGAGCTCGCGGTTAATAAAGATGCGAACTGCTTGGAAGGTGCGCGTTGCAGGGTCTTGTCCGCGCTCGCGAGTACGGACGTTTTGCGCCACAAGCTGCGCCAGCTTGCGGGTTGTATCGATGGGACTTTCCTCCCGTTGCGCAACAATGGCGCGCGCAATCTGGCGACTAAACCGCTCTTCACCATAATTCTTAATGACCTCGTGTAAATCCTGTTCGGATGCGGTTGCAATCCATTCCGCCGCAGACATCCCGCGGGTCGGATCCATCCGCATATCCAACGGCGCATCAAAGCGGAAACTGAATCCGCGGCTGCCATCGTCAATTTGCGGCGACGAAATCCCCAAATCAAAAAGCGCACCGTCAATCTTATCGATGCCCAATTCATCCAAGGCCGTCTGAAATGTTTCAAAACCATTGTGTACGACACGGACACGCTTATCTTGCGCCGCCAGTTCATTGGCTACCGCAATCGCCTCAGGGTCTTTGTCAAAAACAACCAAACGCCCTTGCTCGCCCAAACGCGACAAAATCAGCCGGGAATGCCCTCCCCTGCCGAACGTACCGTCCACATAAATCCCGTCTTCACGGATTGCCAACGCATCCACCGCCTCATGCAACAAGACAGTAACATGCTGATAATTTTCAACTTTACTCACAATTGCAAATCCGTTTGACTCAATTGGAAAGCCAATTCGTCAGGATCGATATCCAAAGCCTGATTCATTTCCTCTTCCCAATGTTCGCGGCCCCACAACTCCATACGGTTTGCACGGCCAACCAAAGTAACTTCTTTTTCAAAATCCACGCGTTTGCGCAGATTGGCCGGGATCAAAACACGTCCGGCGCTGTCCCACTCCAAAATCTCCGCATTGTGAAGCAGCAGATTTTGATACCGTTGCAAAGATTCATTGCCGGCTACTTTCAACTTCAGAATCTGCTCGGCTTTTTCCTCCCAAACGGGCTCCGGGTACATCAATAATTTTTTTCGGGAATCCAGGGTAACCACAATTGCAGGCGTATAACGGCGCAGCAAAATATCGCGGAATTTGGCAGGAATCGCCAACCGCCCTTTACTGTCCATACTCAATTCATGAGCGCCGCCAAACACATCACACCCCAAATTCGATTAAAATAAAACAGAGTGAGATTAAAAATCCCACCTTCCTAAAATATTTCGTTTTCGCTTCAACAGGACACATTTCAGGAAAAAGTAACCACTTTCACCCACTATGCCCCACTAACCGACACTATAAGAAATTTTGGCAATCAGGTCAAATCCGTTTCTTATCTGAAATGAAACACTAAATGCTTAAAATTCAATAGTTTATATACGCAATAATGAATGACATATGGATTTATTAAGCATTTCGTTTAGCATAAAATACTAGATATAGTATGATTTATATTATAAAAATACTACATATAGTATTTTTATACTCAATTACCACCCATTCCGTAAGCAGCTATAATATACAAACAAATTCAAATTTTTTACATTATCTAACAGTCATGAAGCTACAACTCCCCCTCCCCTCCCCTGACGCACAAGCCTCTTCAGCACACCTGACTAAGCTCATCAAAAACGAAATTGAACAACATCAAAACTGGATACCTTTCTCCCGATTTATGGAGCTTGCCCTTTACACACCTCAATACGGCTATTACAGCGGAGGCAGCCATAAAATCGGTACGGACGGCGACTTCATTACTGCCCCTACCCTCTCCCCCCTATTCGGACAAACCCTTGCCAAACAACTTGCCGAATTACTGCCGCAAACAGCAGGCAATATCTACGAATTTGGTGCAGGCACAGGCCATCTTGCCGCTACTTTGTTACAAAATCTTTCAGACGGCCTGAATCATTACTACATTATTGAGCTGTCGGCAGAGCTTGCAGAAAGACAACGTCAACATATTCTTGAGCACACATCTCCCGAAGCAGCCGCAAAAGTCATCCACCTCACCGCATTACCCGAACACTTTGACGGCATCATCATCGGCAACGAAGTATTGGATGCCATGCCGGTCGAACGCTTGATTTATCAAGATGAAGGATTTCAACAAATCGGCGTCAGCTTAGAGAATGACAAGCTAATCGAAGCCGTCAGACCATTGGCCCAAGCCGAACTGATACAAACAGCCGCCTTGTATTTTCCTCCCCTCCCTTCATACACAAGCGAGCTGCATCCGGCACAATATGCCTTTATCCAAACCCTGGCCGCCAAATTGCAGCGCGGCGGCATGATATTTATCGATTACGGCTTCGATGCCGCCCAGTATTACCATCCGCAACGCAAAGAAGGCACATTTATCGGCCACTATCGCCACCACACCATCCACGACCCATTTTTCAACATCGGCCTGACCGATCTGACCGCACATGTCAATTTCACCGATATTGCACGCGCCGGCACAGAATCAGGTTTGGACTTAATCGGCTACCTGCCCCAATCTTATTTCCTGCTCAATCTCGGCATCACTGATCTGCTGGCGCAAATTGGCAGTCCGGATTCAATTGAATACATCCAAGCCGCCGCAGCAGTACAAAAACTGATCCATCAGCACGAAATGGGCGAGCTTTTTAAAGTGATCGCTTTCGGCAGAGACATCGATATCGATTGGACAGGCTTCGTTCACGGCGATATTTGCCATAAACTATAACTCGACCATCTACTTTTTATTTTTAAAAAACAATAAGAAATAAAAAAAACCAAAATTAGCGCTTGCCAAATATTCAAAAAAAACTATAATAGCGACTTCACGAAACGGCGAATTAGCTCAGTCGGTTAGAGCAGAGGAATCATAATCCTTGTGTCCGGGGTTCGAATCCCTGATTCGCCACCAAATTTCGGGGGTATAGCTCAGTTGGTAGAGCGCTTGCATGGCATGCAAGAGGTCAGCGGTTCGATCCCGCTTACCTCCACCACTAAACAAAAAAGCTCTTGTTAAACACAAGGGCTTTTTTGTTTGGCTTAATTAATAACCAGATAAGGCATCAGAGCTTCCCTTCAATACCTAATCAATAAAGGCCGTCTGAAACATTTCAGACGGCCTTTTGTCTTTGATTACTTCACAAGCTTCAATACTTTTTTCGGTTTTCCTTCCGTAGATTCAGCTTTTTTATCTTCCGTTGCCACAGGATTGGTAGAAGCAGGCTGATATGGTTCCACCTCAAAACCCATACCCTCTCCACTTTCACGGCCAAATATACTGACGATATGACCGACCGGAATCCAAATCTCATGCGCTACGCCGGAAAAACGCGCAGAGAAATTGACCCACTCGTTGTCGATATTTAAATTATGGCTGGCTGTAGGGCCAATATTTAAAACAATCTCATTGTCGCGCACATACTGCATCGGAACGCGGGTATGTTCGTTTACCCAAGCGACGATGTGTGGTGTTTGGTTATTATCCAAGCACCATTCATACAAAGCGCGCAACAAATACGGTTTGGTTGAAGTCGCCATAAACCCATCCTTTAGCGGCGCATGGCTTTTTCAGCCGGAGTCAATGCCTCAATGAAGGCTTCGCGTTGGAAAATACGTTCCGCGTACTTCAGCAAAGGCGCGGCAGATTTGCCCAGTTTGATGTCGTAATAATCCAAACGCCACAACAGCGGGGACAAGGCAACATCGATCATGGAGAAGTCATCACCCAAAATATATTTGTTTTTAGCAAAAGACGGTGCCAGCAGGGTCAAGCCATTGCCAATGGCTTCACGCGCTTTAGCCTGTTCTTTATTGGTAGATTCAGGGTTTTCCAACACTTGCACCAAGCTGAACAGTTCTTTTTCCATACGGTACAGCACCAAACGGCCGCGACCGCGCATAACAGGATCACCCGGCATCAATTGAGGATGAGGGAAACGCTCGTCAATGTATTCGTTGATGATGTTTGATTCGTGCAAAATCAAATCACGCTCAACCAAGACCGGTACTTGGTTATACGGATTCATCAAAGCCAAGTCTTCCGGTTTATTGAACACGTCCACATCTTTAATTTCAAAATCCATGCCTTTTTCGTACAGAACAAAACGGCAACGTTGGCTGAATGGACAAGTAATACCCGAATACAAAGTCATCATAATCTTCTACTCCTGATCAATCTTTTCAGACGGCCTTAAGCCTTATAAAAATTCAGAAAGAATTATACATAATTTCAAATACTTAATCCAGAAATTTAGAATAACACGCTGTTTACATTAAGTAATTTTTAGATTTTCATTAATTCAACATAAACTAATCAAACAAACAAAAAAGGCAAACCTGAAACAGGTTTGCCTTTTTTGATTCAAAAGAATTAATGAACGTCTTTCCAGAATTCTTTTTTCAGGAAGTACGCCAACGGCAACATTACGGCAAACAGGAATGTCAAAACCATGTAACCGATACGGTGGCGTTGCAATTGAGCAGGCTCACCCATGTATACCAGGTAGTTCACCAAATCGCGCACATAAGCATCGTACTCTTTTTGGATTACTTTACCGTTAGGCAGACGACGGCTATGCAGACCGGTAGATTCCCAATACAGTTTAGGAGTCAGGTTGCCGTGCTCGTCTTTAATCATAACGGGCTGACCTTTGGCATCCAATTCAACGGCTTGAACACCTTGTTGCTCCCACAATGGGTGAGGCATACTCGCGCCGGCCAAAACGGTATTATTCCAACCGGTCGGACGAGTTGGGTCTTTATAGAAGCCGCGCATATAAGCGTACAGGTAGTCCGCACCTTTAGAACGGGCGATCAGGGTCAAATCTGGCGGAGGTGCACCCAACCATTTGGAAGCATCTTTCGGATCCATTGCCGCTACCATGACATCACCAACGTTGTCTGTTGTGAACATCAGGTTTTTCTTGATTTCATCTTCAGTCAAACCGATGTCTTTCAGACGGTTGAAGCGCATACCGCTTGCAGAGTGGCAAGACAAACAGTAGTTTGTAAAGATTTGCGCACCGTGCTGCAGGCTGACTTGGTCACGCAGGTCGATGTCGACTTTTTCATAGTTTGCATGGCCGCCGCTGGCGACGGCTGCACTCATAGGCACTGCCAGCAATAAGGCAGCAAACCAGTTTTTCAGAGTTTGTTTCATTTTCGCTGCCCTCATCAGATATTGGTTGCAAACAAGTAAGCACCAACAACGGTAATACCGACGTAAACAAAGAACATAATTTTTTGTTTCGTAGTGCTCATGGTTACGCGTTCAGGCGTAGCTTTTTCGCTATTAAACGCATTCAGGAATGGAATAGCTGCAAAGAAAACAGTGTAAGCCAGAACGAACGCCTTAACGATGTAATTTGGCAAGACTGCAACTAAATACAGGTTATAAATAATTAAAGCTGCATAAACAAACAGGCTAATTAAATATTTAATACCACCAGCTTTTTCAGCCAACCATTTAGGGTTTGTATGCAAAGGCATACCGATGAAGAACAAGAAATAGAATGCACTGAATGCACGAGCAAAAGCTGTACGAGTATCATCTGCTACCAATGCACCCAGAATGCCTAAGCCGATAAAAGATACAACAAACAACGCCAACATTACTTTGAAAGAGTTGTTGCGGTAACGAACAGATTTTACAGGTGACTTATCCAGCCAAGGCAACAAGGCAATCAATACAACTGCTGCACCCATGCCGATTACACCCCATACCTGAGTACCTGCCATCGAAGGAATCGCACGCAGAATTGCGTAGAACGGAGTGAAGTACCATACCGGCGCAATGTGCGGAGGTGTTTTCAGCGCATTCGCTGCATCGAAGTTTGGCGCTTCGAGGAAGTAGCCGCCGCCTTCAGGTGCAAAGAACAACACAGAACAGAAGACAATCAGGAATACAACGACGCCCAAGATGTCTTTAACGGTGTAGTAAGGATGGAATGGGATACCATCGCGCGGGATACCGTTTTCGTCTTTGTTTTTCTTGATTTCAACACCGTCAGGGTTGTTAGAACCCACTTCGTGCAGGGCAATGATGTGTGCCACAACCAAGCCGAGCAATACCAGCGGTACGGCGATAACGTGCAGGGCGAAGAAGCGGTTCAGAGTAACGTCGGAAACGTTGAAGTCACCGCGGATCCAAGTGGACAAATCAGGACCGATAACAGGGATGGCGGAGAACAGGTTAATAATCACCTGCGCACCCCAGAAGGACATTTGACCCCAAGGCAACAGGTAACCCATAAAGGCTTCTGCCATCAATGCCAAGAAAATCAGGGAACCGAAAATCCACACCAATTCACGGGGTTTTTTGTACGAACCGTAAATCAGGCCGCGGAACATGTGCAGATAAACGACGATGAAGAAGAAAGATGCGCCGGTGGAGTGCATGTAGCGGATAATCCAGCCGCCGGACACGTCGCGCATGATGTACTCTACTGCGGTAAAGGCAGCAGGCAGATGGTAGGCGTTCAGGTTGCCGTCCGGTTTGTAGTTCATGGTCAGGAAAATACCGCTGACGATTTGAATCACAAGGACAAGCAGAGCCAAAGAGCCGAAGTAATACCAGAAGTTGAAGTTCTTCGGCGCATAGTATTGAGCCAAATGCTCATTCCACATTTTAGACAGAGGGAAGCGAGCGTCCATCCAGCCTAACAATGCTTTTGCTTTGCTATTGGTTTGGTTTGCCATAATTATCGTTCCTTATTTTTAGTCTTCGCCCACCAAAACAGTTGTATCGCTCAGATATTTGTAAGGCGGTACAACCAAGTTGGTCGGTGCAGGAACACCTTTGTATACTCGGCCTGCAATGTCGAATTTCGAACCGTGGCAAGGGCAGAAGAAACCGCCTTTCCAGTCTGCGCCCAAGTCGGCGGGAGCAATGTCGGGACGGTAAGTCGGAGAGCAACCCAGGTGGGTACAGATACCGATAGCGACGAGGAGGTTCGGCTTGATCGAACGGTGCTCGTTTTTAGCGTATTCCGGTTGCTGATCCACTTCGGAATTAGGATCGACAACTGCGCCATCCAAACTTTTCAAGTCTTTGAGCTGTTGATCTGTGCGGTTGACCAGCCAAATCGGTTTACCCTGCCATTCGGCAGTCAGCATCTGGCCTGCTTCGATTTTGCTGACATCTACTTCGACAGCAGCACCGGCAGCCTTAGCTTTCTCCGATGGGAAGAAGCTGGCCACGAAGGGCGTAGCTACGCCCAGAGCCGCCACACCGCCTGCACCGCAAGTAGCCAGTGTCAGGAAACGGCGGCGGCCGTTGTTGATTTCTTGATTATCCATTATTCAGTCGTCCTAAATTTTTGGGAATACCGAGCCATTAAACAGCGTAATTCTACCTAGTTTGTTGTAATACTCAAAGCATTATTTAAAATAAGGTAAAGTTTTTATGATATTGCTCAATACTCAGGCAGGGTTGTTTTCATCAAAGTGAACCACTTCGATACCGAATTTTTCTGCCACAGCATCGCCTAAGGCGCGGATGCCGTAACGTTCTGTCGCATGGTGTCCGGCACTGATAAATGCCACACCCGTTTCATTGGCAAGATGATATTGCGCTTCGGAAATCTCACCGGTCAGATACGCATCAACACCTTCGTCTGCGGCCGTCTGAAAAAATCCCTGCGCACCGCCACTGCACCAGGCAATGCGTTTGATTTCGCGTTCAAGATCGCCGATAACGGTCGGCTTGCGGTCAAATACCGCCTCGATGCGTTCAGACAATTGCGCCAGCGTTTGCGTGGTTTTCAGACGGCCTGTATTCAACAGGTTTTGCTCGCCGAATTGTTTTTCGAGCACCCAATCGAGTTTCTCGGCCAACTGCGCGTTATTACCCAATTGCGGGTGTGCGTCCAGCGGTAGGTGGTAGCCCGCCATATTGATTTGGTGTTGCAGCAAGGTTTCAATGCGTGCTTTTTTCCAGCCGGTAATCGTGACAGGCTCGCTTTTCCAAAACATACCGTGGTGAACCAAAAGTAGATCCGCCCCCTGCCCTGCGGCAAAATCGATTGCCGCTTTGCTGGCGGTAACCGAAGTGGCGATTTTGGCAATTTCTTCTTTGCCTTCAACCTGCAAACCGTTGGGCGCATAGTCCTTAAACAGCCCGACCTGCAAAGTCTCATCGCACCAAGCCAGAATTTCGCGGCGTAAAGCCATATTCCGCTCCTTATATCTATCTTCAAAAACAGCTTCGCATTCTAACCGCAAAATCTGTTTATGCCTCAAATTCTTACATTCCGATTTCAGCAATCATTCCCAACATTAATCATTTGCACATCATCATGAATTATTTTAATATACGCCACCTTACCCACAGGCCGTCTGAAAACACATGGACTCTATTATCGAATTGCGTCATCTCAAAACCTTGCTGGCTTTAGAAGAAACCGGCAGTGTTTCCCTTGCCGCCAAACGGGTTTTCCTGACCCAATCCGCCCTGTCGCACCAAATCCGCGCCTTGGAAAATTATTACGAAACGCCGTTGTTTGAACGCAAATCCACACCTTTGCGCTTCACTCCGGCCGGTATGCGCCTATTGCAACTGGCGCGGGAGCTGTTGCCGCAGGTTGCCGCCGCCGAACGTGATTTGGTTCGGATTATCGAAGGCGAAGCCGGCGAACTCAGACTTGCCGTCGAATGTCACACCTGCTTTGATTGGCTGATGCCTGCCATGGGAGAGTTCCGCCCCTTATGGCCGCAAGTTGAATTGGACATCGTTTCCGGTTTCCAAGCCGATCCGGTCGGGCTGCTGCTACAACACCGCGCCGACCTTGCCATCGTTTCCGAAGCCGAGCCGCTCAACGGCATCAGCTACCGCCCTCTGTTTGCCTATGAAATGGTCGGCATCTGCGCAGAAGACCACCCGCTTGCCGACAAAGACGTTTGGGAAGCAGAAGACTTTATCGACGAAACCCTGATTACTTATCCCGTCCCCGATGAAATGCTGGATTTGCCCAAAAAAGTGCTGCTACCTAAAGGCATTAATCCGCCGCGCCGCCACAGCGAGCTGACCATTGCCATTATTCAGCTGGTTGCCAGCAAACGCGGCATCGCCGCCCTGCCCTACTGGACGGTCATGCCGTATTTGGAAAAAGGCTATGTCGTTCATCGAAAAATCACTTCAGACGGCCTGCAAAGCAAACTTTATGCCGCCATTCGTACGGAAGACGCCAACAAAGGCTATCTGGACAACTTCTGCCAAATCACGCATGACCGCTGTTTTGCCGACTTGCCGGGCTTGAGCGAATTGGAAATGTAAACTTAAAACAATCAAAAGGCCGTCTGAACAATTTTCAGACGGCCTTTTCAATACACAAAAATTTCACTGCTTCTATTCAGATTCATCCGAACCCAAACATGCCGACAAATCGATTTCAGACGGCCATGTTTTATCGGGAGCAACCCGAATATCGAAATGCTCGCCGCGATAGTCGAAAACCAAACGCCAAGCGTGCAGAAACAGATGTTCCGCCTCATCGCCGCCATACAGCGTATCGCCCAAAATCGGACTGCCTATGCTTTTCATGGCCACGCGCAGCTGATGGGTTTTGCCGGTAAACGGTTGCAACACAAACAGGCGCAAACCGGGCTTCAGACTTTGGCTGCTGAAACGGGTAACGGCAAAATTATCCTCGTCTCGCGTCAGCTTCCATGTACCGCGCCGCGAACGCGCCATACCGCCTTTCACCCAGCCCTGCTTTTTCGCAGGCTTGTGCGTACCGAGTGCCAAATAAGTTTTACGCATGGTTTTCTCGGCAAACTGTGTCGATAAAGCCGCCGCGCTGTCGCGGTTGAGCGCAAGCAGCAACAGGCCGCTGGTGGCTTTGTCCAAACGGTGAACCAGCCACACGCGTTTAACGCCGAGCTGCTGCGCCAGCGATGCGGTCAGGCAAACCTCCCCTTCCGATTCGCTGTGCACCGATACGCCGCAAGGCTTATTGATGACCACAAAGTCTTTGTGTTCAAAAACAATGTCCCACATTTCAGACGGCCTTCAACACGATACCGTCGCCAAGCAGGGTCAAAATACCCAGCAGACAGAACAAGATACATGCGGCAATGCGCACTGCTTTGGCCGGAATTTTGCGCATCAGCATTTCGCCCAAATACACGGCAGGCACAGAAGCAATCATCAAACCGGCAATACTGCCGACCACGACGAACAGGATAGATTGGTATTTTGCCGCCAAAAGAACCGTCGCAATCTGCGTTTTATCGCCAATTTCCGCCAAGAAAAACAGGACGACCGTCGCCGTAAATGCGCCGTATTTCAGCCACTTGCTGTCAGGGTCTTCATCTTTATCCGGCAGCAGCAGCCACAATCCGACCGCAATAAAGCTGCCGCCGACCACCCATTTCATGACTTCGGGCGAAATAGCGGATGCCAGCCAGACACCGAGTGCGGCTGAAACAAGATGGTTCAACAGGGTTGCGACAAAGATACCGGCAACAATCGCGTTTTTGTGGGCAAAACGTGCTGCCAAAAAGAGCGCCAGCAATTGCGTTTTATCGCCGATTTCGGCAATGGCAACGCCCAGCGTCGAGGAGAAAAAAGCTTCCATGATTTAAGATACTCAACCGAAAAGCGGGCAAACAAAAAGCGCTGTGCATACCGCCCGCAAGGGTATGGACAACGCTTACGTCTTGCCTGTCTTCCGATAAAGCAGAGAAGATACCGCTGCCACGGCCGCACAAGCCGATTATGTTGACAACGGTTTCGGCATTGCGCCGAATGGCTACTCCCGTAAGAGTGAAGCGCGCATTGTAAGGCAAACCATGGCTTGAAGCAACAAAAAGAAAAACAAAAGGCCGTTTGAAACCTCATTCAAGCAGGTTTCAGACGGCCTTTTTCACAACGATTAATTATCGGAGAACAAATCGCCTACTTTTTCGCCTACTTTTTCCCAAAACGATTTTTTGCGCGGGGTTTGGCTGAGATTGAGGCCGGAGGAGATTTTTTCAAATTCTTCCAGCAACTCTTTCTGACGGTCGGTCAGGTTAACCGGAGTTTCAACCAAAATGTGGCAGTACAAATCGCCGGTCGAGCTGGAACGCAGAGACTTGATGCCTTTGCCTTTCACGCGCATGCGGCGGCCGGTTTGCGTTTCTTTCGGAATGTGCAGTTTGACTTTACCGTCCAAAGTCGGCACTTCGACTTCGCCGCCCAATGCGGCAATGGCAAAGCTGATCGGCAGTTCGCAATGCAAGTCCAAGCCGTTGCGCTCGAAGATTTTGTGCTGTCTCACGCGGACATTGACGTACAAATCGCCTGCCGGCGCGCCGTGTTGACCCGGCTCGCCCTCGCCGCTCAAGCGGATGCGTTGACCGTCGTCGATACCGGCCGGAATGTTGACTTCAACCGTTTTGCTGGTTTTGGTGCGGCCTTCGCCACGGCATTTGACGCAAGGATCTTTGATTTCTTTGCCCGTACCGTGACAAGTCGGACAAGTCTGCTGCATTTGGAAAATGGCTTGGCGGACGTGTACTGTGCCTGAGCCGTGACAGGTCGAACAAGTCGATGCGGATGTGCCCGGTTTGGCACCTGAGCCGTGGCAGACATCACATTCTTCGTAAGTCGGAATGTTGATGCGTTTTTTCACGCCTTTGGCGGCTTCTTCAAGCGAAATCTCTATGCCGACCTGCAAGTCCGCACCGCTGTAATCCGGCTGGCGGCCTCCGGCACCGCCGCCGAACATTTGGCTGAAAATATCGGAAAAATCGAAGCCTTGCGCGCCGCCGAATCCGCCAAAACCGCCGAATCCGCCCGCGCCGCCGCCCATGCCCTGCTCAAACGCGGCATGGCCGTATTGGTCATACATGGCGCGTTTTTCCTTGTCTGACAAGGTATCGTAAGCTTTTTGGACTTCTTTAAATTTTTCTTCCGCTTCTTTGTTGTCAGGGTTGCGGTCGGGATGGTATTTCATTGCCAGTTTGCGGTAGGCTTTTTTGATTTCATCGTCGCTAGCGCTGCGGGCAACACCAAGTGTTTCGTAAAAATCTTTATTGCTCATAATTTTGATAGTGTTAAGAATGAATTCAAACTGGGTGGGATATGTGGGCGAGTATCAAAAACTCAAGTCAGTATTTTCAAGGCCGTCTGAAATTGTGCTTTTCCGACATCCAAACATTCAGACGGCCTTTGTCAAACCGACAGGCCCGACAACCTGCTATAATCCCATCTTTATTTTTTCCAACGTTTTCAAGCGAAAAACAGAATGACCATGCAAGAACATTACCAGCCCGCCGCCATCGAGCCTGCGGCGCAGAAAAAATGGGACGACGAGCGTATTTTCAACGTCTCCGAAGACGCTTCCAAACCCAAATACTACTGCCTTTCCATGTTCCCCTACCCCAGCGGCAAGCTGCACATGGGGCATGTACGCAACTACACCATCGGCGACGTATTGAGCCGCTTCAAACTCTTAAACGGCTTCAACGTCATGCAGCCTATGGGTTGGGACGCGTTCGGCATGCCTGCGGAAAACGCGGCGATGAAAAACAATGTCGCCCCTGCCGCTTGGACGTACGACAACATCGAATACATGAAAACCCAGCTCAAAAGCCTGGGTTTTGCGATTGACTGGGAGCGCGAAGTCGCTACCTGCAAACCCGAATACTACCGCTGGGAACAATGGCTATTTACCAAGCTGTTTGAAAAAGGCATCGTCTACCGCAAAAACGGCACGGTAAACTGGGATCCGGTCGACCAAACCGTCCTTGCCAACGAGCAAGTCATCGACGGACGCGGCTGGCGTTCCGGCGCGTTGATCGAAAAACGCGAAATCCCGATGTATTACTTCAAAATCACGGATTACGCCGAAGAACTGCTCAACGACTTGGACGAACTGGAACACTGGCCTGAACAAGTCAAAACCATGCAGCGCAACTGGATCGGCAAATCTCGCGGCATGACCGTGCGCTTCGCCGTTTCAGACGACAGCAAACAAGGTTTGGAAGGCGATTACGCGAAATTCCTGCAAGTTTATACCACCCGTCCCGACACGCTGATGGGCGCGACTTATGTCGCCGTTGCCGCCGAGCATCCGCTGGCAACCGCCGCAGCCGCCGACAAACCCGAATTGCAGGCATTTATCGCCGAATGCAAAGCCGGCTCCGTTGCCGAAGCCGATATGGCGACGATGGAGAAAAAAGGCGTGCCGACCGGCCGCTACGTCATCAACCCGCTTAACGGCGACAAACTGGAAGTGTGGATTGCCAACTATGTATTGTGGGGCTACGGCGATGGCGCTGTGATGGCTGTTCCGGCGCACGACGAACGCGATTTCGAATTCGCGTGCAAATATGGTTTGCCGATTAAATGGGTTGTCAGCAATAAAGTGATTGATGGCGCGGTAGCACGATTACAAAAAATTGCGGCTAAAAATAACTTACCGTTTGATATTGAATATATTTTTGATTATTCAAAGAATCCAACGCAACGTTTTGCAGATAGAGTATTAGAACAAGTCAATAAGGCAGGCCTTGACGATGAACCGTATTTGAGTGAAATCTTCGGGGCATTGGAAACCATCAGATTAAATTGGAATATGCAGTTCCAAAACAATGAAGATAACTTCCTAGTAAACAGCAACGAATTCAACGGCATGAATTTTCAGACGGCATTCGACGCCATTGCCGCCAAGCTACAAAGCCAAGACGCAGGCGAACCGAAAACCCAATACCGCCTGCGCGACTGGGGTATTTCGCGCCAACGCTACTGGGGTTGCCCGATTCCTATCGTCCATTGCGAAAAATGCGGCGACGTACCCGTCCCTGCCGACCAACTGCCCGTCGTCTTGCCTGAAAACGTCGTACCCGACGGCATGGGTTCGCCGCTGGCAAAAATGCCAGAGTTTTACGAAACCACCTGCCCATGCTGCGGCGGCGCTGCAAAACGCGAAACCGACACCATGGACACCTTCATGGAATCGAGCTGGTATTTCTTCCGCTACATGTCGCCCAAGTTCGCAGAAGGCATGGTATCGACTGAAGCCGCGAAATACTGGGGCGCGGTCGACCAATACATCGGCGGTATCGAACACGCGATTCTGCACCTCCTGTACGCGCGTTTCTTCACCAAACTGATGCGCGACGAAGGCTTGGTCAATGTTGACGAACCGTTTGAACGCCTGCTGACGCAAGGCATGGTCGTTTGCGAAACCTACTACCGTGAAAACGACAAAGGCGGCAAAGACTGGATCAACCCTGCCGATGTCGAGCTGACTTTCGACGACAAAGGCCGCCCCGTTTCCGCCGTCCTCAAAGCAGACGGACTGCCAGTCGTTATCAGCGGCACGGAAAAAATGTCCAAGTCCAAAAACAACGGCGTCGATCCGCAAGAATTGATTAACGCCTACGGCGCGGACACCGCCCGCCTGTTTATGATGTTCGCCGCACCGCCCGAACAGTCCCTCGAGTGGAGCGACAGCGGCGTCGAAGGCGCGCACCGCTTCCTGCGTCGTCTGTGGCGTACCGTTTACGAATACCTGAAACAAGGCGGCGCGGTCAAAGCGTTTGCAGGCAGCCAAGACGGTTTATCTAAAGAACTCAAGGACCTGCGCCACAAACTGCATTCCACCATCGCCAAAGTCAGCGACGACTACGGCCGCCGCCAGCAGTTCAACACCGCCATCGCCGCCGTGATGGAACTGCTCAACCAATACGACAAAACCGACACCAACGGCGAACAAGGCCGAGCCGTCGCCCAAGAAGTATTGGAAGCTGTCGTACGCCTGCTGTGGCCCATCGTGCCGCACATCTGCGAAACCCTGTGGAGCGAATTGAACGGCGCGAAACTGTGGGAAACAGGCTGGCCGACAGTCGATGAGGCCGCCTTGGTTAAATCCGAAATCGAAGTCATGGTTCAAGTCAACGGCAAACTGCGCGGCAAAATCACCGTTGCCGCCGACGCCTCCAAAACCGACCTCGAAGCCGCCGCACTCGCTAACGAAGGCGCGGTGAAATTCATGGAAGGCAAGCCTGCGAAGAAAATCATCGTCGTTCCCGGACGTTTGGTGAATATCGTCGTCTAAACCGCTTTTAAGGTTTAGCCACACAGATAAAGGCCGTCTGAAAGTCAATCAAGCTTTCAGACGGCCTTTTATTTTTAAAACCGTTATTTCCTTGAATTGTAAGGTTTACCATTAAATTAAAGTTATTAAAGATATTTTTTGAACCATCGTATTCAAATGAAAACCTTAGCTTTGATAAAACCAAAGAACCGAATAAAGAAAGGCCGTCTGAAACCCTATATTCAGGTTTCAGACGGCCTTTTTATCTCCCCGATTTTATTCGCCGTAATAGGCTTTGGTCAGGATTTCTTCCATGTCGGCGACTAATGCCAGACGCGGGTTGGCCGGGGTGCATTGGTCTTCAAAAGACATCATGGCCAGCTCTTTTCTGCCGTCGAGGAAGGTTTTCTCATCGATGCCCTGCTCTTTAAACGACATTTTGATGCCGACGTTGACCGCCAGTTCATGACAGGCGCGGGCGAAGGATTCGACGCCTTCTGCCGGTGTGCTGCATGGCAGGCCTAAAGTACGGGCGATTTCCTGATATTTCAGGTCGGCTTTGTAGTAGTTGTACTTCGGCCAAGTGGCGGTTTTCTGCGGGCGCGTACCGTTGTAGCGGATGACGTGTGGCAGCAGGATGGCGTTGGCACGGCCGTGCGGAACGTGATATTTACCGCCGATTTTGTGTGCCATCGAGTGGTTGATGCCCAAGAACGCATTGGCAAACGCCATGCCTGCGATGGTGGAGGCGTTGTGCATATGCTCGCGCGCTTCTGGATCGGCCGCACCGTGTTTGTAGGAGCGTTCGAGGTATTGGAACACGAGCTTGATGGCTTGCAGGGCGAGGCCGTCTGTAAAGTCGTTCGCCAGTACGGAAACGTACGCTTCTACCGCGTGGGTCAATACGTCCAAACCGGTATCGGCGGTTACGCTTGCCGGTACGGTCATGGTAAACGCAGGATCGACAATCGAAATGGTTGGGGTCAGCGAGTAGTCGGCAATCGGATATTTTTTGTCGCCGTCGCTGATGACGGTAAACGGCGTCACTTCGGAGCCGGTACCCGATGTGGTAGGGATGCCGATAAATTTGGCTTTGCGGCCCAATTCAGGGAAGCGGAACGCGCGTTTGCGGATGTCCATGAATTTTTGCACCAAGTCTTCAAAGTCGACTTGCGGCTGCTCGTAGAAGAGCCACATGGCTTTGGCCGCGTCCATCGGCGAGCCGCCGCCCAGCGCGATGATGGTGTCGGGCTGGAAGCTGCGCATCAAATCCATGCCTTTATAGACGGTTTGGACGCTCGGATCGGCTTCGACATCGGTAAACAGCTGGATGGTCACTTTGTTTTTACGTTGGTGGAGCTGGTAGGTGATTTTATCGACAAAGCCCAGATCAACCATCGAACGGTCGGTCACAATCATGACTTTTTCGCAGTCTTTCATGTCTTGCAGATATTGGATGGAATCGCGTTCAAAATAGATTTTGGCGGGCACTTTGAACCATTGCATGTTGTTTCTCCGACGGCCTACTTTTTTGATGTTTAACAGATTGACTGCGCTGACGTTGCCGCCGACGGCGTTTTTACCGTAAGAGCCGCAACCGAGGGTCAGAGAAGGCAGGAAGGCATTGTACACGTCGCCGATGCCGCCGAAGGTGGAAGGCGAATTCCAAATCACGCGCAGCGCTTTGACGCGGGAGCCGAACGTTTTGACCAATTCTTCATCGGCGGTATGGATGGCGGCGGAGTGTCCCAAGCCGTCAAAGGCAACCATTTCTTCGGCGAACTTCAAGCCTTGTTCGGTCGAATCTGCCTTAATCATGGCCAAAACAGGCGAAAGTTTTTCGCGGGTCAGCGGCTCGTTCGGACCGACTTCACGGCATTCGGCGATGATTATGTTGGTTTTTTCAGGCACTTTAAACCCGGCCTGCTCGGCAATCCATGCCGCCGGTTTGCCCACTACCGCAGAATTGAGTTTCGCGCCGCCGCAGCTGGCGCAATTCGCCGTTACGCCGAAGATAAACTCTTCGAGCATGGCTTTTTCTTTTTTGTTGGCAAAGTACACGCCGTAGGATTTGAACTCTTCGGCCAACTCTTTGTAAATCTCTTTATCGGCAATCACCGCTTGCTCGCTGGCGCACACCATGCCGTTGTCGAAAGATTTCGACATCACAATATCGTGCGCCACCTGTTTGATGTCCGCCGTTTTTTCAACATAAGCAGGTACGTTGCCCGCCCCGACGCCGAGCGCAGGTTTGCCGCAAGAATACGCGGCTTCCACCATCGCATTGCCGCCGGTCGCCAAAATCGTTGCCACGCCCGGATGCTTCATTAGTGCGGAAGTGCCTTCCATAGACGGCTTTTCAATCCACTGGATACAGTTTTCCGGCGCACCGGCCGCAATCGCCGCATCACGCACGATACGCGCGGCATGGGCGGAACACTGCTGGGCGGACGGGTGGAACGAGAAAATAATCGGATTGCGGGTTTTCAGTGCAATCAGGGATTTGAAAATGGTGGTGGAAGTCGGATTGGTCGTCGGCACGATACCGCAAACCACGCCGACCGGATCGGCAATTTCAGTAATACCGGTTACATCGTTTTCGCTGATGACGCCCACGGTTTTCAAATCGCGCAGGCGGCGCACGACGTTTTCGCAGGCAAACAGGTTTTTCGTCGCCTTATCCTCAAATACACCGCGTCCCGTTTCTTCGACCGCGTGCATGGCGAGTACACCATGTTTGTCCAGCGCGGCGATAGAGGCTTTGGCAACAATAAAGTCAATCTGCTCCTGATCGAGCTTAAGAAACTCGTCCAATGCCCGTAAACCCTTGTCAACCAGGCTGTTTACCTCGGCTACGGCTGGGCTGACGACGTTGTCGGCTGATGCGTTCATGGTGTATCTCCTTAATAAAAGGTGGCAATAAGGTCAATAAATTTTCACTACGATAACTATAGGTAATTTAGTTACATTTTGCTTTGACCTACATCACAAACCATGATTGAACTTTTCAGACGGCCATTTTATCGTTTATTCATTTTAATTCTTTGAAGTATAATATTTTTATCCACACGAAAACAAAGACGGTTATTCTTCGTCGCTTTCCTCGATAATTAAGATAAAAACAGAAAATCGATGTATTAAAATTACATACTCGAAATAAAACAAAGGCCGTCTGAAATCTTTTTCAGACGGCCTTTGATTTATGTATGCCTTTTATTGGCTGATGTCCTCCAGCGTACGGCCTTTGGTTTCTTCACCCAATACCAAGATTACCGCCACAATCAGCAGCATAACCAGGGCAAACATCATAAAGATATTGCCGAAGCCGCCGCTGTTGCCCACCATCGCCGCCACCACCATGGGCGCGAGTATGCCGCCGACGCGGCCGATGGCGCCTGCCCAGCCGGATGCGAAGGCACGGAAGCGCAAAGGGTAGAGTTCGGGGGTGTAGGTGTACAAAACACCCCATGCGCCCAAGTTGAAGAAGGACATCAGGCTGCCCCAGACCATGACTTCGGCCGCAGTGGTGCTTTGCCCGAAAAACCATGCGCACGCGGCGCAAGCGGCCAGAAAGCCTGCCAGTGTTGCTTTGCGGCCGATTCTCTCCACCAAAGCCGCGGCGGCTATATAGCCGGGCAGTTGCGCAACAATCATCACCAACACATATTCAAAGGTTTTTACCACGGTATTGCCCTGCTCGACCAGCAATTTGGGCAACCAAGTGAAAATGCCGTAATACGAAAACACGATGCCGAACCAAACCAGCCACAGCATCAGTGTGCGCCGTGCAAACGGATGTTGCCAAAGTTGGAAGAAGCGGATGCGTTCGCGCGGGGCGGCCGGTGCGGCAACGGCTTCTATCGGCGGCGTGATGCCCGATTGAATTTCCAGCGCGGATACCAAATGGTGCGCTTCGTCGGTTTTGCCACGGGAAAGCAGGTAAGGCACGGATTCGGGAACGAATTTCAACACCAACGGCACATAAAACAGGGGCAAGGCGCCGAATAAAAACGCGCTGTGCCAGCCGGTTTGCGGAATAAAGAAATAAGACACCAGCGCGGCCGAGAGCCAGCCCAAGCCCCAAAAGCTTTCCAGTAATACAATAAAACGGCCGCGAACTTTCGGTGGCGCATATTCGCTGACCAGCGACACGGCGACGGGCAGTTGGCCGCCCAAGCCGACGCCGACAAAAAAGCGGCACACCAGCAAAACCGTCAAATCAGGCGCGAGCGCGCACAAACCTGTGGCAATGCTGTACACCACCATCGTACCGGCAAAAACGGTTTTCCGTCCGAACCTGTCCGCCAGCCAGCCGCTGAATACCGCACCCAGAGCCATGCCGACAAAGGCAATGCTGACAATCCAACCCAACTGTGCCGGAGCCAGCGCCCAATCTTTGCCCAAAGCCGGCAATACAAACGACACCAAACCGGTATCCATGGCATCAAACAGCCAACCTATGCCGACCAAAACCAGAAGTTTGTAATGAAAGCGGGAGGGCGGCAGATTGTGCAGCCGCGTCAGAATATCCATCACTTCTTTCCTTTGTTTGTGTATGATTGAATTGGGTTTTATCAATAAATGCTTTAATTTCAGTGACAAACCTAAAACCAAAACATTGTGTCGATTTTAACATTGGTACCCTATGCAAAAAATGGGAAGCGCGTGTTTTTTGGCTATTTTTATCGCCAAAACCGCACGCCATATTAAAACGCTGAAAAGGGTTCACGGCAGGCCGTCTGAAACCGATGGTCCTTTTTCAGACGGCCTGCCGTTTTTTGCAAAGGCTTCATGCTTGGGTTATGATGTTTATTTGTAATATGTAAACAGACGATTGCCTATTTTTACATAACAGGCCGTCTGAACAACGGAGAACGATATGAATGCGGTTGTAATTGCGGTCATCATCATGCTGGCGCTGTCTTTATCGCGCGTGCATGTGGTGCTCAGCTTGGCTGTCGGCGCGTTTGTCGGCGGCTTGGTGGCCGGTATGCCTTTGGAGAATGTAACCAACGCGGCCGGCGATGTGGTGCAGCAAGGGATTATTCCTGTTTTTAACGAAGGCCTGAAAGGCGGGGCGCAAATCGCGCTGTCTTATGCCATGCTCGGCGCATTTGCCATGGCCATCACGCATTCCGGCCTGCCGCAACAGCTCGCCGGCGTGATTATCCGCAAGCTCAACGGCGGCGAAGGCAATGCGAAAGGCGAAGGCGCGGTCAAATGGTTACTGTTGGCGATTATTTTGTGCATGGGCGTGATGAGCCAAAACGTTGTGCCGATTCATATCGCGTTTATCCCGATGATTATTCCGCCGCTGCTGTTGGTGTTCAACCGTTTGAAACTCGACCGCCGCCTGGTGGCCTGCGTGATTACGTTTGGCTTGGTAACGACTTATATGTTCCTGCCTTACGGTTTCGGCGCCATCTTCTTGAACGACATCATGTTGGGCAATATCCGCTCGGCAGGCATGGACACCGGCGGCATCAATGTGATGCACGCAATGGCGATTCCGGCTTTGGGCATGGTCTCCGGTTTGCTGCTGGCCTTTTTGCACTACCGCAAGCCGCGCATTTATCAAAACAACGCCGCCGATACGGAAGACAATCGTGAAGCGGTGCAGCAGCAAGAGCCGTCAACCTATCGCAGCTTGGTAGCGGCCGTGGCAATTGCCGTGTGCTTTGCCATCCAGCTTTTGTATGAAAACTCGTTGGTATTGGGCGCGATGTTGGGCTTTGCCGTGTTTATGATGTTGGGCGTGATGAACCGCTCCGCCGCCAGCGATGTGTTCGGCGAAGGCATTAAAATGATGGCGATGGTCGGCTTTATTATGATTGCGGCACAAGGTTTCGCCGCCGTCATGAACGCGACCGGCGACATTCAGCCTTTGGTCGAACGCAGCATGGCTTTGTTCGGAAGCAATAAAGGCATGGCCGCCTTTACCATGCTGTTTGTCGGCCTGCTGGTAACCATGGGCATCGGCTCGTCTTTCTCCACCTTGCCGATTATTACCGCGATTTATGTGCCTTTATGCATCAGCTTAGGTTTCTCCCCAATGGCTACCGTGGCCATCGTCGGCACGGCAGGCGCACTGGGCGATGCGGGCTCCCCTGCTTCCGACTCAACGCTCGGCCCGACCATGGGTTTGAACGCCGACGGTCAGCACGACCACATCCGCGATTCGGTTATCCCGACCTTTATCCACTACAATATCCCGCTGATGGTTGCCGGCTGGATTGCCGCGATGGTGCTGTAATATGAGCGATATTCAGGAATTGGAACACCGCGTCACCGAGCTGGAAATTCAGACGGCCTTGCAGGAAGACTTAATCGGCAGCTTGAACGACACCATCGCCAAGATGCAGCAGGCTTTGGATTTGCAGCAAGGCCAATTGCGGCTGCTGTATCAACGGATGCAGGACAAAGGCGCAAACGGCGAACGCGAACCGTACAGCCTGCGCGACGAGATTCCGCCGCATTATTGATAACCTAAAAAAAGGGCGTGTTGGATACATGCCCTTTTCTTTCATAGCAAAGGCCGTCTGAAAGTCAATCAAGCTTTCAGACGGCCTTTTAAACAATCCAACCTTACAAACAAGCCAATTCGTTGGCCATTTGCTGCTCGACGGTTTCACGTTGGCGGATAAGTTTGTATCCGCTGCCGTCAACCAATACTTCCGCCGCACGGTTGCGCGTGTTGTAGTTGCTCGCCATGCTTGAACCATACGCACCGGCGCTGCGGATAAGCAGTAAATCCCCTTCTTCGCAGGCGATGGTGCGGTCTTTGCCGAGGAAGTCGCCGGTTTCGCAAATCGGGCCGACGATATTGGCCGTCAGAGGCTCAATGTCTTTGGTTTCGACCGCTTCGATGTGATGATAGGCGTCATAAAGCGCCGGACGCATCAAATCGTTCATCGCCGCATCGACCATCACAAAGTTTTTCTCTTCGCCATATTTGACGAACTCGACGTGCGTCAACAACGCACCGGCATTACCAACCAAGCTGCGGCCAGGCTCGAGAACCAGTTTCAGACGGCGTGTACCGATCAGTTTTTGAACTTCTTTGGCATACGCACCCAAATCAGGCACATTTTCGTCTTGGTAAACAATGCCGACACCGCCGCCCAAGTCCAAGTGTTCCAACACAATGCCTTCGTCTGCCAGTTGGTCGACCAAGGCCAAGATACGTTCGCAGGCTTCGATGAGCGGGCTGAGGTCGGTCAATTGCGAGCCGATATGGCAGTCGATACCGATGATTTTCAAATGGCTTTGTCGGGAAGCATGACGATAGGCCTCAAGCGCATCGGCATAGGCAATACCGAATTTGTTGGCTTTCAAACCGGTGGAGATATAAGGATGGGTTTTGGCATCGACATCAGGATTGACGCGCAGGGAAACCGGAGCGACCTTACCCAAACGCGCGGCAACTTTCTGAATACGGTCGATTTCGGGAATGCTTTCCATATTGAAGCATTTCACGCCTACATTCAGCGCAAACTCAATTTCTGCTTCACTCTTACCCACACCGGAAAAAATCGTTTTCGCCGCATCGCCACCTGCCGCTAAAACACGCGCCAACTCACCGCCGGACACAATGTCAAAACCGCTCCCCAAAGAAGCAAAGTGTTTGATGATGCTCAGGTTGCCATTGGCTTTAACTGCATAGCAGACAAGCGGGTTCAAAGCAGCAAACGCGGTTTGGTAGTTTTCAAACGCCTCGGTCAGCGCAGATTTGCTGTACACATAAAGCGGCGTGCCGAATTCCTCGGCAAGGTGGGAATAAGGGATTTGTTCGCAGGATAAGGTCATGTTTGTGAAGTCTTTTTTTAATCGTTGGTTTGAGTGGTCGGCTCTTTGGCCGTATCGAATTTCAAGCCGGTCTGAATCACGCCGAAGCGCGCCTTGTCGCCTTCTCTGGGCAGGTAGAGGTCGCCTTTGTAGCCGCAGGCAGAGAGCAGCAGAGCTGTTGCCGCTGCAAAAAATACGCCGTATTTCATCAGTAAAACTTTCTTCATCATTACGAATGTGGCAAGATTCGGTATCTTAAACAAAAACCACACAAAAAGCCATGATGACCGAAAGCGAATTCATCCACCTGAGCGAAGAATTGTTTGAACACATTGAAGATCAAATCGATGAAAACGGCTGGGATTTCGACTGCCAGTTTGCCGGAAACGTCCTGACCATCGAAGCCGAAGACGGCACGCAAATCATCGTCAACCGCCACACGCCCAACCAAGAATTGTGGATTGCCGCCAAAAGCGGCGGCTACCATTTCGCCGAGCAAAACGGCAAATGGCTGGCAACACGCGACGGACGGGATTTCTACGATGTTTTGAACGAAGCACTGAGCGCGGCTTCAGGAGAAGCAGTCAATATTGCCGAATTGTGATTTAATTTTTACCATAAAAGATTGTTACCCAATGGCACAATTACCTCTGTATCGGACTGCCGAAATCAAAGATTTTACTGTCGGCACGCCTCAAATTTTGGAATCATTTTTCGAGCATATCCCTTATGGTGTTGTCTTTGAAGATGATGGCAACACAGGTTACTTCTATGCCGCTTCGCAAGACGGGATTCTAGATGCCTTACACATCTACAATGTCGAAGATGTATCCGACAAACATATCCCCAATCATATTTTGATCTTATGGGACGAAGCCTGCACCATAGCCGCATTGTGCATTAATGATTACATCCATGCTGTATTTGATTTTGTCGAACAGGCAGGATATTGCCGCAACGGTTTCCCTGAAGCACACGGAGAATGGCTGAAAGTCAAAGACCGCCTGTTGGACGATCAATTACTGAACAAACTCCTATCTAGAAAACCCATATAAACCACCCAAAAGGATACCCCAATGCCCCTACTAGACAGTTTCAAAGTTGACCACACCCGTATGCACGCCCCTGCCGTACGCGTGGCCAAAACCATGACCACGCCCAAAGGCGACACCATTACCGTATTTGACCTGCGTTTTTGCATTCCCAACAAAGAAATCCTGCCCGAAAAAGGCATTCACACGCTGGAGCATTTGTTCGCCGGCTTTATGCGCGACCACTTAAACGGCAACGGCGTCGAAATCATCGACATTTCCCCGATGGGCTGCCGCACTGGTTTCTACATGAGCCTCATCGGTACGCCCGACGAGCAAAAAGTGGCCGACGCATGGCTCGCTTCGATGCAGGATGTTTTGACCGTCCAAGACCAAAGCAAAATCCCCGAGTTGAACGAATACCAATGCGGTACCTACTTGATGCACTCGCTTGCCGAAGCGCACGAAATCGCCCAAAACGTTTTGGCACGCAAAGTAGCCGTCAATAAAAACGAAGAGCTGACATTGGACGAAAGCCTGTTGAACGCTTAATACGCGATGACAACGAAGGCCGTCTGAAACTTTAAGAGAAAGAAAATTTCAGACGGCCTAAGACCTTTTATTTCGATTTTCAACCTTTCAGCCGCAGTTTTACACCGCCTAAAAATAAGTTGGCGGTTGCTGACAATGTACATAGTATAATTGCACTTTGAAAAAACAACCTGATTCTATTGCCTTTATGAAACCGTTTTTCTGCAAAACCGCTATTGCCCTCAGCCTGACCTTCCCTGCCGCCGCCAACGCTGCCGAGTATGTCTGCAATGTTGAAGGCATCACTGTTTACGCATCACACCCACTCAACAATACCTGCCGCACAGTTGACACAAACAACACCGTGGAAAGCAGCGTTGCTGCAGAACCAAACGTATTCACCGAATCCGAAACAGCAAGCAGTAAAACTGTTACAATTCCAAGCGACACGCCGGTTTTAAAAACAGTACAGACAACGGAATTCAAAGCTACCGCCGCTGACTACATCAATACCCCCCGTGTAACGCCTGCCGTACAAACCCCTGTTATAGCTGTTCGAAATGAAAACGGTATCCCTGCACCTATTTCCATTCCGATGGCACAAACTCGACAAGCTGTGCCAGCAAATAAAACCATTGCAAACAGCGTAATTGTTCCCAACAATACGCCTGCTTTGGAAATATCAGCCGTTGCAAAACCTGAAAACTATGTTGTTGATACTGCTACCCACAACACAACTTCTGCCGTACAAACGCAGACAACTGCCGTTCAAGAGGACAACACTATTGTTCCTCCAATGCTCGCCGCGCAAACCCAACCTACCGTTGCAACCGACAAAGCCATTGCAGACGGCGTAATCGTTCCCAACAATACACCTACTCTGGAAGCGCCGCCCACAATAAAAGCCGAAGACTATGTTGCCGACACTACTGTCCGCAATACAACTCCTGTCGCCCCTGCCCAACCTACTGCTTCTACCGAAAAAACTGTTTCAGACGGCCTCGCCATTCTTAATGAAACAACAGTTGATCAACCTATCGTACCTGCAATTCAAATCCCACAAGAGATTGTTCAAAATCCTACTGTTCAGCCGCAAATTTCAGCTAGCCAAAATAGCCATGCGGTAACAACTCAAGATGAAGCGCTCGATAAAACACCAGCCAAAGCTGAGACTAAGCGCAAAGGCAAAACTTATGCCAAAACATCTTCTCGACGCAAAGCCAAGTTCAGCCGCAGCAAAGCCGACAAGACTGACGTTGTTCATTCATCTGAAGAACAAGCTGCCAAACCAATTACCACGACTTCATCCGAACCAAGCACACCGGCAACCTCTACTCCGGCAGAGCATGGTAAAACCACAGCCCCTACACCTTTCCCTAAAGCATACAAACCGGCAGCCGACATTTTGCTGGATAAAGGAAATAACGACAGCGATATTAAAATTCTGCCGAACGTACCGATTACCAGCGTAACCAACACAGCCGAAGCCGCCAATCCGCGTCTGAATATTATTTTGCGCAACCGCCCGGGCAAATCACGCGCTTCATCATACAGCAAATATAAAGCCCCTGTGATCCGCACTGCCCCTGTGGTTACGCCGGCACCTAAGCCAAGTCCTAAGGAAACCCGCAAACAAATATTGCAGACCGAAGTACGCAACGAACAGGCCGCTATTACCCGCCTTCAAACACAGCTGAATGCAGCCAAACAAAAAGGCGACCAAATTAAAATCCAACAGCTGACCCGTACCATCAATGCCCGTAAAGCGAATATCCGTGCGATTCAAGGCGAGATGTCCCGTTGATTGATTGTGATGAAAAAGGCCGTCTGAAAGTTTTTCAGACGGCCTTTTTAATGACGTAAACTTTTTTATTCAACAGACAAATACTTTCGCTAAAATCATTTGCCGATCACGCTAAAGTACATTTCTTCACATCACTACCCTCGCACGCCATCACTTTTTCTATCCAGTCGGCGATATCTTGCCAATAATATTGCGGCTTTTCAGACGGCCTCTCAGGCTGCATTCCTTCATCATTCAACACAACGGGAACACCCTGTTCTACACCGACTTCAAGCAGAATCCAGACGCTGCCTTCATGGGTATCGGCATGTGCTGCTTGATGCTCATATGTCCAGCCAACCGCAGCTTGACCGCCATTTTGCAAAGACTGCATCGCCAGTAATAATGGGTGAAAGCAGGTATCCATATTATTGTCGGCAGCAACAACCAAAGTTGCACCATGCGTGCCTAACGCTTGCGCGGCATGAAAAACGGGGGAATTGTGCAGATTGGCAATGAAGTCAAACGGCATCGCGGCGTGATGGTTCAATACATTATCCGCCATTTTTTCAAACACGGATGGCGAAGAAAACGGCGTACCGAGAAAAACAGCGCAATCAGAACGGATTTCGCTTTGTTCCTTCAGTTGCCCTGCGCCAAGCGCGGCAATCAAACTCAAGCGGCTGAGGCGGCGGGTATCTATATCGCTTTGCTGCTTTAAGGTTTGTTTGAGGATTTTACCGCCGGTGTCGACGTCCGTATCAAAACGCACGGCGGCGGTAATGCGGATATGAGGATTTACAGTTGCCATTGCCATACCAAAGATGTGTTGCTGCCGCCAAAGCCAAACTGATTGGCCAAACAGAAAAAGCCGCCTTTTGGTAAAGCCGCGTACTCGGAAAAACGAATTTCCCGCCCCTGATAATCGCTGCTTTTGCCTTGTTTTAAAGCGGATAAAAGCAGGGCTGTTTCAAGGGCTGCCGTTGCGCCAAGCGTGTGTCCGATTTGCGGTTTGAACGCCATCAAAGGCGGCAGCGTACCGAATATATTTTCCAGCGCGGCCAATTCGGCGGCATCGCTGTCAGCCGTGCCGATGCCGTGTGTTTTAACGGCTGCAATGTTTTCAGGAGCGATGCCTGCAATATCCAAAGCGCGTCGCATCACTTGCTCCTGCGCTTGTCCATCGCTTTGAATCAGGTCATTGCCTGTATTGGCGGCGTGTCCGATAAGTTTCAGACGGCCTGAAGAAAATTTAGGAGCAGCGGAAGATAAGGCAAGTGCGGCAACACCTTCGCCTAAAATCAAACCGTTTCCGCCAAAAGGCTGATAGTGTTCGGCCAGCAAACCCAAGCTGTGAAAATGCAGCAAAGTCAGCCGGTTGAGGTTTTCAATACCAAGTACAAAGGCACGCTCCATCCCGCCGCGCAAACAATTATCCGCCTGAATGAGCGCATGGGCGGATGAAGTACAGGCAGTAGCGAAACTGAAAATCTGCCGATTGCCGCTGCGCCGGCGCAGATCTTCGGCGAGATAAAGCAGACTGTGTTCTTCTTCCGCCCTATTGCCTGCAAGATAGCGGTTTTCATATTCGGAGATGGCATAGGAGCTGGAACCGATAAACACCGGCGCATCGTGCCAGCTTTCAGACGGCCAGCCTGCATTTTCGGCGGCTCGGCGCAAATGTTGTTCGGCAATATCCGCAAATTCCTTCCGCCCCAAACTGTCGCCGGCGAATGCACGAAAATAAGCAGCCTGCTGCGGCTGGTTTAAAAACATATAAGATACCGCGTCAGGCCGTCTGAAATCCGTTTGCGGATTCAAGGCAGACGTGGCCGCCGTACCGCAAACCCAACTCACGCGCCATGCTCCGCGCGGATAAACGCCGCCAAATCGCGTACGCACATCATATGTTTGCGCACCATACGGTCGCCCTGCAGGCGCACTTGAAAATACTGTTGCAAGGCAACGCTGATTTGCAGCGCATCAAGCGAATCCAAACCGACCGGACTGTCATCGCCAAACAAAAGCGCATCGTCGGTGAAATCATCCATATCCACATCGTCGGCCTTATCGGCCTCTTGCACGATTAACTTTTTCAATTCCGCTTCCAGCTCGTGCTCGGCCAGCGTAAAGGTGTAAGACATTTTCAAACTCCCATTTTTATCTCATGACGCAACAGCTTGTTTGAGAGAAACTCGCTACGCTCGTTTTAGCGAAACTCGCTACGCTCGTTTTCAGACGGCCTGAACTTTATGCAAAATCGCCCCAAAGCGTCTGCATGGCGGCAATGGCCGCAAGTGAGGCGGTTTCGGTACGCAACACCCGTTTGCCAAGCGTAACGGATTGAAAACCGGCATCAAATGCCTGCTGCTCTTCCTTCTCCGTCCAGCCGCCTTCTGGGCCGACCATAAACACGACTTTGCCGGATTGCGGCCGAACATCGCTTAGCTTTTGAGCGCGGTTCAAGCTCATTAACAGTTTGGCCGTTTCCTGCGGCAACTGTTGCAGAGCCTGCGCATAAGTCACCAGCGGCAAAACCTTCGGCACAATATTGCGGCCGCTTTGTTCACACGCCGAAACGACGATTTCCTGCCAACGCGCCACCCGCTTTTCAGCGCGCTCGCCGCTTAAGCGCACGACACAGCGTTCGCTGATGACCGGGCGAATTTCCGTCACGCCCAATTCCACGCTTTTTTGCAAAGTGAAATCCATGCGCTCTGCGGCGGATACCGCCTGCACCAACGTAATGTTCAGCGGCGACTCGTTGTCCGTTGTCTCTTCACGCAAAATCCGCACGCTGGCGCGGCGTTTTTCCAAAACTTCGGGCAAAGCCGGATATGACTTGCCATTGCCGTTGAACAACACGATTTCTTCCGTATTTTTCACGCGCAATACATTCAGATGGCGCACCACATTATCGGGCAATTCGACCACGCTGTCGGGGCTTAAGGCAAAATCAACATAAAATCGGGGCATGGTTTCCTGCTTTATTCATGTATATAATTTAAATTTAAAATTTCATGAATGAAGTTGAAACACAGCGATATGCTCCTGCCTGCTTTCGCTTTCATCCACTATAATTTGAAAACTTCCCGAATTTTAATCCACTGTCGCGCAAAACTGCAAAAAACAAGGATATGCCGTGCTATACCGTTTACAGAAAGTCGTCCGCCACATCGCCCAAACCGAAGTCATGCCGCGTTTTCTGAATACGCCGTCACGACGCAAGGAAGACGGTTCGGTTTTGAGTGAAGCAGATTTGGCCGCACAAACTGCTTTTGCCGCCGCCCTGCCCTTATTGGAAGATTGTCCGATGTTGGGCGAGGAGATGAGCGTTCAGGAGCAAACCCATTTATGGAACGAACATTCAGACGGCCTGTGGATTGTCGACCCCATCGACGGCACAAACAACTTCGTCAACGGTTTGCCGCATTTTGCCGTATCCGTCGCACTGGTTAAAAACGGGCGCACCGAGTTGGGCGTGATTTACAATCCGGTCAGCGGCGAATGTTTCTACGCCGAACGCGGCAAAGGCGCATTTCTCAACGGTACGCCGCTGCCGCTGCGTTCGGTAGAAAAAAAACTCAGCGAATCCATTGCCGGCGTAGAAATCAAATACCTGCGCTCGGGCAAACTCGCCAGCCGCATGAACACCCTCGCCCCATTCGGTACAATCCGCAGCATGGGCAGCAGCACGCTCGATTGGTGCTACCTTGCCAGCGGCCGCTACGATATTTACATCCACGGCGGTCAAAAGCTGTGGGACTACGCTGCCGGCGCATTGATTTTTGAAGAAGCCGGCGGCTGCCTGACCACTTTGGAAGGCGATGATTTCTGGAGTGGCGAGCACGTTTTCAAGCGTTCCGTCATCGCCGCTTTGCAACCCGAGCTGTTCAAACAATGGGTGAAATGGATTCGCGAAAATCAGTAAAAATACCGTTTATCTTCAAAAAATCACGATTATCTTGCAACTTATTGAAATTATTTCACTTCTTAACAGCATTTAATACTAAAAACGGTAAAATATTAATCGCTGACACAACACCGCTCTTTCATCCCTTTTGGGCGGTGCAGCAAGTAAGACGTTTTCCCGCAATGTATTGGCCATTCATACTTCTCCCTTAGTATGAATGGTTTTTTTTATCTGCAAAAACAGCTCAGGCCGTCTGAATGTTCAGACGGCCTGTTTACATGACTATTTGAAAAACTGTCCGCAACACGCCTTAAACTTTTTGCCCGAACCGCACAAACAAGGCTGTTTCATCGTCGGCAAAGCAACGGTTGGATCAATAAAGTACCAACGTCCGTCTATTTTCACGAACGCCGACAACTCATGATGGCACTCGGTTTGCCCATTCTCCTCAAAATACGCCTCAAACTCGACCAAAGCATGCAGCTTGCCAAACGGCACATGACGGATAACCTTCAATCCCGACCACTGCGTCTGCTGACTCCATGCCGCCAAATCCTGCTTGTCCAACAAATTCTGCTGTGCAGGGACGGTCGTGTCCACGATATAGTCGATTTCCTGCAAAACATACGCACTGTAACGCGAGCGCATCAACTCTTCCGCCGTCGAAGCCGCCGCCTCACACGCATGAAACGGTGCGCAACATTCCGCATAAACGCGCCCCGACTGACAAGGGCAAAGTGTAGCCGTCATTCCTAATTACCCAAATAAATCTATTTCAAAATTATAACGCAAACCCGACTCAGGCCGTCTGAAAACGAGCGCAGCGAGTTTCGCCAAAATAAACGCAACAATCTGATATAATGCGCCTTTTCGATTTTGATTATCCATATGACCATTCCCGTCCAAAGCATCAGCCGCCTGTTGCCGCAAACCCAATGCCGCGAGTGCGGCTATGAAGGCTGCTTACCCTATGCGCGCGCCCTGTCCGCAGGAGAAGCGCCGATAAACCTGTGCGCGCCGGGTGGGGAAACCGTCATGAAAGACCTGGCCGACCTGTTGGGCAAGCCCTACCTCGCGCCGGCAAAAACACAAATCAAAGCCGTGGCCCTGATTGACGAATCCGCCTGTATCGGCTGTACCACCTGCATCCGCGCCTGTCCTGTCGATGCCATTATGGGCGCGTCCAAACTGATGCACACCGTCATCAGCGACGAATGCACCGGCTGCGGCTTATGCGTTACCCCCTGCCCCGTCGACTGCATCGACATGGTTCCCGTATCGCAGCCCTTCCTGCCGTCCGCACGCCGTTTCAGCACCTCTGCCGAACTGCGCTTTGCCGCCGCCGAACACGCACAAAGCCGTTTTGAACGCCATACCGCGCGCAAACAGCGCGACGATGCCGAACGCAAAGCCCTGCTGGCGCAACGCGAAGCCGCCGTCAAAGCCAAACAGGCCGCACAGGCACAAACCCAAACAGCCGCACCAAGCGCCGCATTCAACCCCATGGATTTGATTGCCAAAGCCATGGCCAAAGCGCAATCGCAACAGGACAAACTCGTCTCCTCCGACAACCGCGAAGACTTCAAAGCGCGCCAAATCGAAGAAGCCAAAGAACGCGCCGAAGTGCGCCGCGCTCAACGTGATGCCAAATACGGCAACGAAACCGAAAAAGCCGCCGCCATCGAATTTCTGCGCCGCCACAAAGCCGAGCAGGAAGCGGCCAAAGAAGCCCACTGATTTCCAAAACAACAAACCTATTCCGACCACTTCAGGCCGTCTGAAAACATTGCACGAAAACCAATAACTTTATGACCACACAAGAATTTCCACACCAGCATACCGCCCATTGCGAAAGCGGTGTGATGTCCACTCTGCTCAAATACCATGGCCACAATTTAGACGAAGCCATGATTTTCGGCATTGCCCACGCACTGACGTTTGTCTGGATGCCGCTGATCAAATTAAACGGCATGCCGCTGGTTTCCTACCGTACCGCGCCGCGCAGCATCATCAAAAACACCTGCAAAGCATTGGGGCTGAAATTATCCGTCCGCAAATTTTCCGACGCACAAAGCGGACAAGCCGCATTGGATGCCGCACTGTCTTCAGGCAAACTGGCCGGTTTGCAAACCTCCGTCTTCTGGCTGCCCTACTTCCCGCCGCAAATGCGCTTCCATTTCAACGCACACAATCTTTTAGTATACGGAAAAGACGGCAACGACTACCTCATCAGCGACCCCGTATTTGAAACCGTACAACGCTGCGCCGCCGAAGATTTGCAACGGGCGCGCTTTGCCAAAGGCGTATTGGCGGCAAAAGGCATGATGTACACCTTGGAAGACAACAGGCCGTCTGAACAAATCATGGCAGACTTGCCCGCCATTATCCGCAAAGCCATACGCAAAAACGCCAAACACATGCTCGCGCCGGTCTTTTTCATCGGTGTCAAAGGCATCCGCACACTAGCCAAAAAAATCGAATCCCTGCCCGCCAAACAAAATGAGAAATACCAAAAACTGTTTCTCGGCCATTTGGTGCGGATGCAGGAAGAAATCGGCACCGGCGGCGCAGGTTTCCGCTATATCTACGCCTACTTCCTCGAACAAGCCGCCCATATCTGCAACGAACCTACGTTTCAGACGGCCTCGGAACAAATGACCTCCATCGGCGACCAATGGCGTCAATTCGCAGCCATGTGCGTGAAGCAATGCAAAAAACCGTCCGAAAACGGCTGCCGCAACATCGCCGAATTTCTGCGCAAAATTGCGGATGATGAAGAAGCGTTGTGGCGGGGATTATTGAAATAATCAGGATTTATTCGATCCAGCTTAATCTACCGTAAATTATTTTGACATTCAGGCCGTCTGAAAACTAAAAGAAATTAAAAATGCGTTACCTAGCTACTGTCTTATTCTTGTGTTCCGCCTTAACCCATGCCGCGCCGCCGGATGGCTTTGCCTTGGTGCATGATGCCGACGGACACACCAACTTACGCGAACGCCCCGATTTGAAAGCCAAAGTCTTGGCAAAAATCCCTAACGGCACACCGTTGGAATGTATAGAAGAACTCAGCGAAAACAAATCGGACTTCTGTTTTGCTCAGCTACAACAAGCAAGCGCCGACAATTCCGGCTTTATCCATTACAGCCGTCTGATCTTTCCCGCCTCCGACAAAAACTTCGTCCGCCTGCGCGAACAATCCGGTCATGACGATACACTAACTTTGTCCGGCAATGGACAAACGGTACACATCGCTGCCCGCCGCATCCATCCAAAACGCAGCAACTTCTCGGGCATCAGCAAAGACAAATACACCGCGCGTCTCTATCAAGGAAAACCGTATTATGGTATCGACTCTATGATTCCCAAAAGCGTGTTCGCGCTTGAGCGTATCACGCTAAACGGTCAAGCAGTTCCCACTGCCGAACTGCAAGGACTGTTCTCGCCCGATTTTGCCACCACCGCACGCGGCAGCAATGTATATCAAGGCTGGGAAGCCTATTACCGCGGCAATGATAAGACGCTTTATCTGTTCGGCAGACAAGGTTCGGACGGCAATC
Source organism: Neisseria sp. P0022.S009 (assembly GCF_051956675.1). NCBI lineage: Bacteria > Pseudomonadati > Pseudomonadota > Betaproteobacteria > Neisseriales > Neisseriaceae > Neisseria > Neisseria sp. P0022.S009. The sequence continues at coordinate 314,550 of NZ_JBQCXE010000001.1, read as the reverse complement.
CTTTCAGCGTTTGCTTTATATTTAAGGACGGCAAATTCCAGCGCCGTTATTTATGGGGTGCGGCGATTTAAATATCGCTCGAAAAGGTCGTCTGAAAACTCAAAGAAAATGATAAAAATGCGTTACTTAGCCACACTCCTATTATTGTGTTCCGCCTTAACCCATGCCGCGCCGCCGGACGGCTTTGCCTTAGTTCATGATGCCGACGGACACACCAACTTGCGCAAAAGACCCGATTTGAATGCCAAAGTTTTGGCAAAAATTCCCAACGGCACGCCGTTGGAATGTGTAGGCGAAGCCAGCAAAGACAATCCGAATTTCTGTACCGCGAAGTTGCAACAGACAGCAATCGGCGATTACGGCTTTATCCACCGCAGCCGCCTGATATTTCCCGCCTCCGACAAAAACTTCGCCACCCTGCGTGAACACTTCGATCGCGACGACACACTGACTTTGTCCGGCAACGGTCAAACGGTACACATCGCCGCCCGCCGTATCCATCCCAAACGCAGCGACTTTTCAGGCACAGCCCCCAATAGTGACACCGCGCCTCTCTATCGGGGCAAACCGTTTTACGGTACAGACGGTTCCATTCCAAAAAGCGTATTTGCCATAGAACAGATTACGCTGAACGGTCAAGCAGTTCCCGCTGCCGAACTGCAAGGGCTGTTCTTGCCCGATTTTGCCGCTACTGCACGCAGCAGCAATGCGTATGATGGCTGGGAAGCCTATTACCGCCGTACCGACAAGATGCTTTATCTGTTTAATTCGGTGAATAATGATGCCGGTTCTTTCGATATGTGTTTCGTATTTAAAGACAGCAAATTCCAACGCCGTTATGTGTGGGCTGCATCACTATGAATATTCATTAAAGGGCAATTTGGAAACCATGATTCAAATCCAATCCCTCTCCCACCGTTATCCCAAGGCCGAAACTGCCGCACTGGACAATGTGTCGTTCGACATTGCAGACGGCGAATGTTTGGGGCTGCTCGGCCACAACGGTGCGGGGAAAACGACGCTGATGTCGCTTTTAGCTGGCTTGCAGGAAGTACGGCAGGGCGAAATTTTGTTTGACGGCAAGCCGTTGCACCTGTTGAGCCGCAGCGAGCGGCAGAAAATCGGTTTGGTGCCGCAGGATTTCGCGTTTTATCCGCAGCTTTCGGTGTGGGACAACCTGCTATTTTTCTCCTCGCTTTACAAAGTGCGCGACAAAAGCCGTCTGAATGCGCTTCTAGAACAGACCGACCTGACCGCCCACAAAAACAAAGCGGCGAAGCATCTTTCGGGCGGGCTTAAACGCCGTCTGAATTTTGCCATCGGTCTGATTAACACGCCGCAACTGGTGTTCCTCGACGAAATCACGGTCGGCATCGACCCGCAGTCGCGCCGCTTTATCCTCGACAGCGTGGCGGATTTGACGCGGCAGGGGGTAACGGTGGTTTACACCTCGCACTATCTGTCGGAAATCGAGCAGCTTTGCGGCAAAATCGCGCTGCTGCAACACGGTAAACTGGTGTATCACGGCGGTTTGGACGAGCTTTTAAGTACGCAAACCGGTGTCGTGCGTTTTACCGTCGAACCGCCGCTGCCGCCTCAAACGCTGACCGCTTTGGGTGCCAAGCAAGTGGACAGCCGCGGCATGATGGAAACGACACACGATGCCGCTGCCGTTTACGCCGCCCTGCAACAAAGCGGCGCGCAAATCCGCTACTTCCAGCAGGGACACGGTTCGCTGGAAACGTTTTACCTCGATTTCCTGCGCAAAGACGAACCGGCAACAGATAAGCAAAATCCACAATGACGACTTCCTCCCTCCTCAAAGAACTCAAACTGCTCTGCCGCGACCTGCACGGTTTGGCAGTGTTATTTGTGATGCCCATCGCCTTCATGCTGATTATGTCGTTGGCGCTGAGCCGCGACCAAGATCCGCACACCGACAGCCGTATCGCGCTGGTTGGCATAGCAAACGACAGTATCAATACCGCGCTGACCGCCGCGTTGGAAAAAGAGCAGATTCATGTTACGCTGATGCCGTCTGAAAAACTGACCGACGCGCAAAACGGCCTGCACGACAAACGTTTCCAACTGGTGCTGCACAACCCGAACCCCGCTTCCGGCAAAATCGCCGACGACAAAGCCCTGCAAATCTATGTACCGCCCGATACCGAGCCTTCATGGCTGGCGGCTGTCAAAGGCGTTTTGCAGCAGCACTATACCGAAACACGCTTGGACGCTTATTTCGACAACAACGACGGCATCAAAATCGACAATAAAAAACTGCCCCGCGCCATCCGCAAAGACATCCAGAAAAAAGTGGATGAAAAAAACGACGAACAATTCGCCGCCGTGCGCAGCTTTTTAGATAAAAAAATGCTGGAAGAGCATTACCTGAGTGCAGGCAGCGGCACGGTGGAAAAACCCAACGCCGTACAGCACAGCGTCCCTGCATGGCTGATTTTCGGTATGTTTTTCATTATGATACCGCTGTCGAACGTCATGGCATTAGAACGCCAGACCAACACCATTACCCGCCTGCGTCTCGCCCGCGCTTCCGCGTCCGGCCTGATTGCCGCCAAACTCGTCCCCTATTTTCTGATTAACCAGCTTCAGTTTGTCGGAATGCTGCTGCTCGGCCGCTACCTTCTGCCCGAAATCGGCGTGCCCGCCCTCATACTCAATGGCAGCCTTGTTCCCTACGCGTTGCTGTCCGCTGCCGTCAGTGCCGCCGCCCTTGGCTACGCGCTGTTAATCAGCGTCTGCGCCAAATCTACCGAACACGCCGTCGTACTCGGCGGCGGCGGCATTATCCTGATGGCGGCAATCGGCGGCATTATGGTGCCCGCACACGTCATGCCCGAAACCATGCAGCAACTCACTTGGATTTCCCCAATGGCTTGGGGCTTGAAGGCTTTTCAAGAATTGCTGCTCAACCGCAGCGGACTGGACGGAATCGACCGTTATCTGCTTTTACTGTCTGCGTTCTCTTTTGCCACGCTGACTGCTGCCGTATTGGTTTATCGTAGGCAGTTGCAGACGCAGGTAAGGTTTTAAACGTTTGTCTGCCCTAAGTAGAAAGCTTATTTCTCAAAAACATTCCTATAAAAAACTTCAGGCCGTCTGAAAGATATTTTCAGACGGCCTGATGCTTGATGCGCTATGGATTGTCTCAATAATAAAATATGCTCAATAAAATCCCAAAATCCAAACGTAAAAAAACCTACTTTTTTCAAAGTAGGTTTTCATATTTGGTGGGTCGTGAGCGATTCGAACGCTCGACCAACGGATTAAAAGTCCGCTGCTCTACCGACTGAGCTAACGACCCGATAAGCTGTGCATTATAGAGATGGGGTACACAGCTGTCAACACCTTTTTTAAATTTTTTTATTCGACAACGATTTTCGGGAAGCGGCTGCTGAAGTCTTTACCTTTATCGGCAATGGCCAGTGCAATTTGGAAGGCGGCTTCGGTGTAGATGTCGGCGATGGTTTGGTTGTTTTCAAACAAGGCCGAAGATGTGCCGCTATCCATAGCTTCGCGTACAGGCAGGCTTAATGGAAGTTGGCCAAGCAACGGTACATTCAAACGCTCTGCCAAGTTTTTGCCGCCTTCTGCGCCGAAGATTGCTTCGGCATGGCCGCAGTTGGTGCAAATATGGACAGACATGTTTTCTAAAACGCCCAAAATCGGGATATTGACTTTGTTGAACATATCCACGGCTTTGCGTGCATCAATCAGGGCGATGTCTTGTGGCGTGGTGACGACAACGGAGCCGGTCACGGGGATTTTTTGCGACAGGGTCAATTGGATATCGCCGGTACCGGGCGGCAGGTCGATGAAGAGATAATCGACATTGTCCCACTCGCTTTGGAACATAAGCTGTTGCAAGGCTTGGCTGACCATCGGGCCGCGCCAAACGACGGCTTGGTCGGTATCGACCAGGAAACCGATGGACATCACTTGAATGCCGCTTTCGGCTTCAACGGGAATGAGTTTTTTGTTTTGTTGGTCGGGTTTGCGGTCTTGTACGCCGAGCATGGTGGGCTGGCTTGGGCCGTACAGGTCGGCATCGAGTACGCCGACGCGCGCGCCCATTCTGGCCATTGCGGTGGCAAGGTTGGCTGTGGTCGTTGATTTGCCGACGCCGCCTTTGCCCGATGCAACGGCGATAATGTTTTTCACGCCTTTGATGGTTGCTACGCCGGGTTGAACTTTATGCGTACCGATTTCGGTATCGATACTCAAGTGAATGTGGGTATCGCCGGTATGCGAAATGACGGCTTCTTGAACGGCATTGGCAATGTCTGCGGCAATATGGGCAACTGGGAACGCGAATTTCAGGCCGATATGCAGGCCGTCTGAACGCTCTTCAAGGAGTGTAACGGCTTTTTCGCTGCCTAAGGTGCGCATTGTGTGGGGAATCAATACGGCATCGAGTGCGGTTCGGATGGCTGGGATATTCATAATCTGCCTCTTGAATGTGGGAAATTGTTTATGTGCGCGATTTGTCGTGCGACAAATCTGCCGAATTATACCCTTGAACGCCATGCAAGGGATACGCCCGAAAAACTTCAGGCTGCCTGAATCATCGGGCAGCCTGAAAAAAGGGTCAACTGAAACGCGGCCTTATTCGCTCAAGAGCGCAATGTCGGCAACTGCGTTCATTTGTTCTGCCAAGCGGTTCAACAGGTTCAAACGGTTTTGCTTCACGGCGGCATCTTCAGCCATTACCATCACGCCGTCGAAGAATGCATCGACTTGCGGTTTGACGGAAGCCAGCTCGGACAAAGCAGTTTGGAAATTGCCTTCGGCAACGGCGGCAGAGATTTTCGGCTGCAAACCTTGAGCAGCGGCGTACAAGGCTTTTTCTTCGTCCTGTTGCAGCAGGCTTTCGTTAACCGCGCCCAACTCGGCATCGGCTTTTTTCAGCAGGTTTTGTACGCGTTTGTTGGCAGCGGCGAGCGCGGCAGCTTCGGGCAACTGTTTGAACGCGGCAACGGCCTGCAGTTTGGCCACTACGTCGTCCAAACGGCGCGGCTGTTTCGCCAATACGGCGGCAACGATGTCTTGCGGATAATCGTTTTGCAGCAACACGGCCAAACGCGCCTGCATGAAGTCGGCGGTTTCAGACGGCGTTTTCTCGTTGAGCAAACCTTGCGGGAAGCTGTCAAAGGCCGTCTGAATCAGTTCGTTTACGTCCAAACCGTATTGCATCAGCATACGCAAAATACCCAATGCGGAGCGGCGCAGGGCGTATGGGTCTTTGTCGCCGGTCGGAATCAGGCCGACACCCCAAATGCCGACCAAGGTTTCCAGTTTGTCGGCCAAAGCAACGGCGGTTGCCACTTTGCCCTCTGGCAGGTTGTCGCCGGCAAAGCGCGGTTGGTAGTGTTGCTCGATGGCTTCGGCGATTTCTTCGGTTTCACCGTCCAAGCGGGCGTAGTATTTGCCCATCGTGCCTTGCAATTCGGGGAACTCGCCGACCATTTCGGTCACCAAGTCTGCTTTGGCCAAACGTGCGGCGCGCTCGGCTGCGGCAGCATCCGCGCCCAACGCTTTGGCGATATGGGCGGCAATGCTTTGCAGACGCTCGATACGCTCGGCTTGCGAACCGATTTTGTTGTGGTAAACCACGCTGGACAATTTCGGCAGGCGGCTTTCCAAAGTCGCTTTTTGGTCTTGTTTGTAGAAGAACTCGGCATCAGACAGGCGCGCGCGCAAGACGCGTTCGTTGCCTTGGATGATGTGTGACGGGTCTTCGGTTTGCAGGTTGGACACCAGCAGGAAGCGGTTCATCAGCTTGCCATTCTGGTCGAGCAGCGGGAAGTATTTTTGGTTTTGCTGCATGGTCAGAATCAGGCATTCTTGAGGCACGGCGAGGAAGTGTTCTTCAAAACCGGCTTCCAATACCACAGGCCATTCGACCAATGCGGTCACTTCGTCCAACAAGGCTTCATCGGCGGCAACGGTCGCGTTCAGACGGCCTGCCTGCTCGTTCAAGGCCGTCTGAATGGCGGCTTTGCGTTCGGCAAACGATGCTTCTACTTTGCCTTGCTCGCGCATTTGTGCGGCGTAGCTGTCGGCGTTTTCGATGGCGATTTCGCCGCTGGAGAGGAAGCGGTGACCCAGTGTTTTGTTGCCGCTTTGCAGGCCCAAAACGCTGACGTTTACGATGTCGCCGCCGTGCAGCACGATCAGGCTGTGTACAGGGCGAACGAAGGTAAATGTGCTGCTGCCCCAACGCATGACTTTAGGAATCGGCAGTTTTTTCACTGCGGCATTGATGATGTCTTCCAAAAGTTCGCCCAATGATTTGCCGGTTTGGACGTACTCGTAGGCGTACACGTCTTGCTTGCCGTCGTGGACGATGGTCAGGTCTTCGATTTTCGCACCCGCACCGCGCGCAAAACCTTCCAAAGCCTTAGTCGGCGCACCATCTTTCATAGCATTCGCCACGGCCGGGCCTTTTTTCACGATTTTTTGATCGGCTTGAACGGCCTTCACGTTGTTGACTTGAACGGCCAAACGGCGCGGAGAAGCATAGGCAGTGTATTCAGCTGCGCCGTCAATCAGTTGCGCTTTTTCCAAGCCTTCGGCAACAGAAGCGGCAAAATGGTTGCCCAGATTATTGAGGGCTTTGGGCGGGAGTTCTTCAGTGAGAAGTTCGATTAAAAGGGTTTGGGTTGTCATGTGCTTATCGTTAAATAGGAAATTGGTTTGGCGTCTGAATACAGCATCATGCGGTTTTCAGACGCAAGGTTAATTGAATTGACAGCGATTTTATCATTTTCAGACGGCCTGTGGCTGTCTTTCACAAACAATTTGCCCGATTTTCAAGCAACTTCGTCCGCAACGGCTTCAATGTGCGGCACGGATATACGGCAAACCGCTGGTTTCGTCGTATTCGGGAATGTCGCCTCCAGCAAACAGCGCACCGGCCAAACGTACAGCCGCGTCGGTAACGGCAGGAGAAATCATAAAGCCGTGGCGGAACAGACCGTTGACTTCAATCAGGTGGCGTTCGCGGTTGAAGCGGATTTCGGGGTTGTGGTGGTTTAAAGTCGGGCGCAGGCCGGTAGCCAGTTCCAAAAGATTTGCCTCGCCAAATGCCGGATGCACGGCGTACAGCGCGGACAAAAGTTCCAAACCGGAACGCACGCTGGCCGGCGCTTGGCTTTCGCTTTCGATTTGGGTCGCACCAATCACAAAAATATGGTTTTCCTTCGGCGCGATATACAAAGGATAGCGCGGATGCAGCAGGCGCACGGGGCGGGACAGCTCAATTTCGGGTGCGTAAACGCGCGCCACTTCGCCACGAACGCCGCGTAAAACGCTTTCAGACGGCCTGTTCCACGCGCTCTTTGCACCATAACCGCGGCAATCGATGACCCAATCGTATTGCACCGCCAAATCTTCGACTTCGCGTTCGCACGACCAATGACACGCCACATTCATCGATGCCAAAGCATCGGCAAGCGCATTCAATACCTGCCGTCCGTCCAACTGCCCTTCTGTCGGCAGATACAGGCCGTCTGAAAACCGTCCTGCCAGTTGCGGCTCGTTTGCTGCGATTTCATCCGCGTTCCAACGTATGGTTTCATGTTCCGCCACGCCGCCGCGCTTCAAATGACGGGCGAACTCGGCAGAAAGCGGCTTGTCCTGCGTGTGCCAGACAATCAGGCTACCGTTTTCCTGCATCATCACCGGCGTATTCAGACGGCCGACAATCGCACGCCAAAGCGCGATGCTTTGTTTGCCCAAACGGATGACTTCGGGCGTTGCCTCCACCGCTTCGGCAGACGGCGCCAACATGGCCGCGGCAACATAAGCGGCGGCTTGCGCGCCGTTGCGTTCGCCTTTCTCAAACAACTCTACCGCCACGCCCTGCTCCGCCAATTGGAACGCAATAAGGCGACCGGAAAGGCCGCCGCCGAGTACAGCAATCTTAGACATTAGTTTCTCCTTGTTTTTAATATGAAAATGAACTGCATATTTTAGAACTTGTTTTGCTTTATCACAATATCGACACAAAATGAGAACAGTTTTTGCAGATCATGTTCGGGCTGAATCAGTAATACGTAAACAAAAATCTTCCCTCAAGCTGCCAATCAGCTTTTATAAAAATATCTTCCTTACATAAAACCTACTATTTAGAGTGAGTTTGTCGTGGCAGTAAATTGTGTTGCCGTGCAGGCTTTGACGCTGAATACGTCCGCCTGTTTATCCGAACTTCACTTCTACTCCGAATACTTCCTGCCACAGTTTTCGCACATTGCCGTAATGGGTCAGCAATTCTTCCGTCACTTCGGTTTTTTTGGCATCGCGCAGTTTGGTGTTGTGTTGCTGCTGGCGATAGAAGCGGTAGGCGGTGCGGCTTTGTTCGGCGAGGGTTTTGTCGATGAGGCCGCAGTCGGCAGCGATGTTCAACAGGGCAATGTTTCCGTAGTTATCGAGGAGTTGCGGATACTGGCGGGCATGGGCAAGGATGAGGTATTGGACGATAAATTCGACGTCGACCACGCCGCCACGTGCGTATTTGACGTTGCTGTCAACCGGCGGGTGGGTGGGGAACATTTTTTCGCGCATCTCGATAATTTCGCCTGCCAAGGCGGTTTGGTCGCGTTCGGCGGTGAGGATTTCGGTGCGGATGCGGTCGAAGGCCGTCTGAATTTCGGGTGTGCCGCAGATGAAACGGGCGCGGGTGAGGGACTGGTGTTCCCATGTCCATGCGTTTTCGCGCTGGTATTTTTCGAAGGCGGCGATGCTGTGGGCGAGGAAGCCGGCGTCGCCGTTGGGGCGCAGGCGCAGGTCGGTTTCGTAGAGGCTGCCTGCGCCGGTGGCGGCGGAAAGCCAGTTGGTCAGGCGGCGGGCAAGGCGGCTGTACACGTCGCCTGCATCAGGATGCGGGTCGTCGTAAAGATAGACCAAGTCGAGGTCGGAGGAATAGCTGAGCTCTTTACCGCCCAGTTTGCCGTAGCCGATGATGGCAAATTGCGGCGTGTCGCGGTGTTTTTTGGGCATATCCGCCCACGCGCACTGCACGGCGGCGGCGAGGATGGTGTCGGCAAGGGCGGAGAGCTGGTCGGAAAGTGATTCTACCGTCCACAATCCGGCAAGGTCCTGAACGGCGAGGCGGAAGACTTGGGCGTGTTGGAAATGGCGCAATGTGTCCATTTGCGCTTCAGTATCGCCGCCGCAGGCTTTGAGGTCGTTTGAAAGTGCGGCGGCAAGGGCCGGCCAGTCGAACGCGGTATCCAAAAGCTGGGCGCTGATAAGTTCGTCCAGTAGAATCGGATATTTGCTCAGATATGCCGCCACCCATGAGCTCTGGCTCATGATTTGTGCCAGATGCGCCAAGGTTTGCGGATGTTCGTTGAGGAAGGCGAGATAGGCGGAGCGGCGGCTGATGTTTTCGAGGAAGTCAAACAGCCGCATTAATGTGTCGGTCGGATTGGGTTGCTCGGCCGCCGCCTGTACCAATAACGGCACAATCGCGTCAAAACGCGGCTGGGCGTGTGCGGAGAGGTGACGGTATTTATGGCCGTTGCGGATTTGGTCGAGCCGCGTGGCGATGGTTTCGGCATCAAACCCATATTCTTTCAGACGGCCTAGCCGTTCTTCTTCGTCAGGTTTTTCCTGCCATACCCATTGCCATTCGCTGTTGCTTTGCGTTTGTTCTTCGGGTTCGCTCAAGATTTCGTTGAACAACTGATTGACCTTGTTCCGATGAACATTGAGGCCGTCTGAAAAAGCGGCATAACTGTCGAAACCCATGCTTTCGGCGAGCAGTTGCTGCTGTTCGGGCGAGGTCGGTAGGGTTTGGGTTTGCTGGTCGTCCCAGTATTGTAGGCGGTGTTCGACATCGCGCAGGAATCGGTAGGCAGCCAGCAGGGTTTCGACGTTTTCAGACGGCATGATGCCCAGCTCGGCAAGTTTCTTCAGCGTTTCCTGCGTGCCTTTCAGTTGCAGCGCACGCATTTGGCCGCCGCGTATCATTTGGAAAATCTGGGCGATAAATTCGACTTCTCGAATACCGCCCGCACCGAGTTTGATATTGTCCGCCATGCCTTTTTTGCTGACTTCGCTGCGGATTTGGCGGTGCAGGTTGCGCATTGCCTCATACGCGCTGTAATCCAGATATTTGCGGAATACGAAGGGGCGCACCAGCGATTTGATGTCGTTCAGATACGGTGTAACCACGCGGCCTTTGCACCACGCGTAGCGTTCCCATTCACGCCCCTGCGTAATCAGGTATTGCTCCAACGCAGTTTCGCTCAATACCAGCGCGCCCGAATCGCCGTCCGGCCGCAGCCGCATATCGACGCGGAACACCTGCCCGTCGGCGGTAATGTCGTTCAACAATGCAATCAGTTTCTGCCCGACTTTGGTGAAAAACTCCTGATTGCCCCGTTCGCGCCTGCCGTCGGTGTCGCCCGATTCGGGATAGATGAAAATCAAATCGATGTCGGAAGACACATTCAACTCATAGCCGCCCGCCTTACCCATCGCCACCACGCTCAAATGCTGCGGCGATTTCGTATAACGCCCGATCGGCGTACCGTACATATCCCGATAATAGGCGTAGGAAAAGTTCAACGCGGTATTGACGGCAAAATCGGCAAACAGCGTAATTGTGCGGGTTACTTCGTTCAAATCACTGATGCGGTTGATATCGCGCACGATAATCTGCGACACGACATAACGGCGCAACTCGCGCAACTGCCGCGCTAATTCTTCCTCGTTTTCTTCCGCACGGATTTTGTCCCAATCGGCAAAAGCTTGAAAATCAGCTTCGGTCAACGCCTTGTCCAGCATAGGCAGGAAAATTTCGGGCTTGAGTTTGCCGGAATCAAGATTACGGGCGAGAAAAAGGGAATAACGGCGGGCAGTATCAAGGCGGTTCATAATCTTTGCCTGAATAAACAGAAAAGACCATCATAGCAAGCTTTCAGGCCGTCTGAAAGCCACGCTTTCCCCTATCCGTGCAATCGGCTAAAATACCAACTTTGCAACCCATCATAAGGAAACCGCCATGACCCGTATGGTTCACTGCGTCAAACTCGGCAAAGAAGCCGAAGGCATGAAATTTCCGCCGCTGCCCAACGAACTGGGCAAACGCATCTTCGAAAACGTTTCCAAAGAAGCATGGATGGCTTGGACCCGCCACCAAACCATGCTGATCAACGAAAACCGTCTAAGCCTTGCCGATCCGCGCGCACGCGAATACCTCGCCCAGCAGATGGAACAATACTTCTTCGGCGACGGAGCAGATGCCGTACAAGGCTACGTTCCGCAAGAGCCTAAATAAGCATTGAAAAGCCAAGGCCGTCTGAAACCCGATTTTCAGACGGCCTTTAAAATTCCCGATTGCCCCGCATATTAGGCAAATAGAACAGATAAATCATACAAACCCATGATTTTCTGTTAAAATCCAAATTTCATTCATTTTCAATCCACACTGGAGCAAACGCCATGCAAAACGACGTTTACGACTATACCTCGCAAGGCTCGGTTGCCAAAAATACCGTCCTGCAAAAAACCTACCGCCTGCTCGGCCTGTCTTTCATTCCTGCCATTGCCGGCGCGTTCTTTTCCGCCAAAACAGGCTTTAACATTTTCGCCATGTTCGGTTCATACTGGGTTGCCCTGGCCGCCTTCTTCGGCTTCTTCTACGGCATGACCTTCCTGATCGAGAAAAACCGTTACAGCAACGTCGGCGTCGCCCTGTTGATGATCTTCACTTTCGGCATGGGCCTTGCCATCAGCCCTATGCTGCAATACGCCCTGGCGATTAACAACGGCGCGCAAATCGTCGGTACGGCCGCCGCCATGACCGCCGGCGTATTCTTCACCATGTCCGCCATGGCACGCCGCACCACAATGAACATGAACAAACTCGGCAGCTTCCTCGGTGCCGGCGCCATCGTGCTCATGATTGCCGTTGTGGCCAACATCTTCCTCAACATCCCTGCCCTGAGCCTGACCATCGCGGCCGGCTTCGTTGTCTTCAGTTCCCTGATGATTATGTGGCAGGTGCGTACCGTCATCGACGGCGGCGAAGACAGCCACATCAGCGCAGCGCTGACCATCTTCATCTCCATCTACAACATTTTCAGCAGCCTCTTGAGAATCCTCATCTCTCTCAGCGGTGACGACTGATCAAGCCGCAAAGGCCGTCTGAAATTCAGACGGCCTTTTTTGATTTTTGACATCACCGGCAAACTCCCCTATCCTGAACGCCACACAACCCCCATTCCCAACCCAAAATGACCACGACCACTCCGCGCCGTGCCGTGTACGCAGGCAGCTTCGACCCACCCACCCTCGGCCACCTGTGGATGATACAGGAAGCCCAATCCCTCTTTGACGAACTCATCGTCGCCATCGGCACCAATCCCGAAAAGCGCAGTACCTACACCATAGAAGAACGCCGCGCCATGCTCGATGCCATTACCCACTCTTTCCCCAACGTCCGCATCAGCGTGTTTGAAAACCGCTTTTTGGTCGATTACGCCCGCGAAGCTAAAGCCAATTTTATCGTCCGCGGCATCCGTTCCGCCGCCGACTACGAATACGAACGCTCGATGCGCTACATCAACAGCGACATCGCCCCCGAAATCTCCACCGTCTTCCTGATGCCGCCGCGCGAAATCGCCGAAGTATCCTCCACCATGGTCAAAGGCCTGGTCGGCCCCCAAGGCTGGCGCGACATGATAGGCCGCTACCTCCCCGACCCCGTCTATCAAAAAATCCTGCAAGACCACGAAACAAACACATAAAACAAAGGCCGTCCGAACATTTCAGACGGCCTTCCAAATTTCATTGATTATTGACGGGCAGACATCACCGCCTGCAGGTTTTGTTTTAACATTTCCATATCCAACCAACCGGCGTTAATAAACAACATCAAAATCACCGTACCCACGCACAACATGCCGATACCATACAACACATAACCCACTAAAACACGGCCTACCGTCACATTCCCCATCCACATCAAACCGCGTACCTGCACCACAAACACCCAAGCCTGCCACAACAGCGCAAACACAGCCAACGCCGGCACATACAACACCAGCAACAGCGGCAGCAGCAAAGCCTCAGACACCAAAATAAAGCCCCACAAAGGCAGCCGGGGCGCACCGTAATAATGCAGCACCTTGCGCATCGAGCGGCTCAACACCAACCATTTCACCATCACCAAAATCACCGACAGGCACACCGCTGCCGCGCCGCTGCCAAACAAAGGCGACATGTTGGCCGCGTTCACCACGCCCAACAGCAGCAACACCGCCGCCATCACCAAAGGCGAATACAAATACGTCTCCGGCGAACGATAGCGCAAACGCAAAACATCCCACATATCACGAACAAACACATACAGCATGGCATAAATCCAAAGCAAAAAAGCCGATTGTATCTTAGGCCGTCTGAAAATCAAACCGGCAAACCCCAAAACCGCCAATTAAAACGAAAAATAATTCAATACAAAACAAAATCTTAATTTACCGCCTCAAAAATAAAGCCTACAAACGCTTGCACAAGGCAACGAAATTTGGTTTAATTCACATCTCGCAACGAAATACGCGAAGGCCAGATAGCTCAGTTGGTAGAGCAACGGATTGAAAATCCGTGTGTCGGCGGTTCGATTCCGCCTCTGGCCACCACCAACCGCATTGAAGCGGTTATTTTTTTATCTATATGATTTGCACGCCATACTTAGCGCAAATCCCGTTCTAAACCATGCGTCCCGATTTCCACACAAGGCCGTCTGAAAAATTTCAGACGGCCGTTGTTCATGTTGGCATGGTATAAAAATCCGTTTTACCGCCCCATTCCGACAGAATACGGCGCCTCCATCCAAATCGGCTGAAACTTACGCGAACATACTGAATATGAATAAAGTTCAAGGCCGGTCGGTTTACTATATAATACCGTCCAAACCAACCATAACTTACTCATTGCAGGGAAGATAATGAAAAAAGTGCTGATTGTGCATTACTCGCAAACGGGGCAGCTCTCCAACCTGGCGCGAAATTTTGCCGCGCCGTTGCAAACAGCCGGCATACAGGTCGATTGTGTCAATATCGTACCGGAGCAGGCGTTTCCGTTTCCGTGGCCGTTTTGGCGTTTTTTCGATACCTTTCCGGAAACCGTCCATTTAAAACCCACCCCGATTCTGCCGCCGCAAATCCCATCCGAAGATTACGATGTGGTGGTCATTGCCTACACCGTTTGGTTCCTCTCTCCTTCGCAACCGATGACCGCCTTTTTGCAACGCGAAGAAACGCGCCGCCTGCTGGACGGCAAACCGGTCATCACGCTTATCGGCTGCCGCAATATGTGGCTGGGCGCGCAGGAAAAAATGAAATCTTTGCTGAAACAAAACGGCGCCAAACTCATCGGCAACATCGTAAAAATCGATGCCTGCAACAGCGCGGCAAGTTTCATTACCACGCCCGCATGGATGCTGACCGGCGACAAACGCTATTTCCGCTCCCTGCCCTCCGCCGGCATTGCTGAAGAAGAATTGGCGGATGCGGCGCGGTTTGGTGCGAAATTACGCGATACGCTGTTAAACCAACAGCCTTTGGACGAAACCCTGTTTCAAAACATGGGCGCAGTGACGGTTAATGAAAAACTGATTTTCAGCGAACGCGCTGCCGGCCGCAGCTTCTTCGTCTGGGGCAGGCTTTTGATGGCGGCAGGCAGGATTTCTCCGCTTTTGCGCCGTGCCTTGCTGTGCTTTTACATCGTCTTTTTATTGGCGATGATTTTGGTGGTTTTGCCTGTCAGCGTGATTTTGAAAAAGCTGCTGCATCCGCTGCTTAAAGGCCGTCTGAAAAAGCTGGCGGACTATTATGCGCAACCGTCAGGCAGATAATAATTTTCAGACGGCCTCAAACCAGGAACCCATCATGCCCGAAGTTATCCACTATCCCGAACGCCGTCGCTTTCAAATCGATATTGACGGTTTGGAAGCAGGCTATATCAGCTATACCGAACACACCGGCGGCTGGGACGTAAACCATACCGAGGTCTCGCCCAACTTCCGTCATCGCGGCATTGCCAAACTGCTGGTGGACGCGCTGATGGAATACGCCGAAGCACACCACATCCCGTTGACTGCAAGCTGCGACTACGCGGCGCGGTTTATCGGTTGATTATTTTGACAAACACATCATGACATCGAATAACACACTCAAAGACGTTTATCTCAACCGCGTTTCTGCCTTTTTACCCAATGCTCCCGTCGGCAATGACGAAATGGAAGCCGTCCTCGGCATGGCAGGCGATGTGCCTTCACGCGTGCGCCGCATGATTTTGCGTTCCAACGGCATTTTGTCGCGACATTACGCCATCGACCCCGAAAGCCGCCGTACGACGCACACCAATGCCGAATTGGCCGCCGAAGCGGTCAACGGCCTGTTTGCCCAAGGCGTTCCTGCAAAAGCCATCGGCAGCCTGGCTTGCGCCACTTCCTATCCCGACCAAACCATGCCAGGACACGGCGTGATGGTGCATGGCTTGCTGGATATGCCGCCTTGCGAAGTGTTCAGCATGGCAGGCGTATGCGCGGCTGGTATGGCGGCAATGAAACACGCCTACAATGCCGTGCGTACCGGCGAACACGCACATGCGGTTTCCGTTGCTTCCGAAAACGCCTCGGCGGTCATGCGCGGCGAAGTATTTCAAAG
This sequence comes from Neisseria sp. P0022.S009, assembly GCF_051956675.1. Classification (NCBI taxonomy): domain Bacteria; kingdom Pseudomonadati; phylum Pseudomonadota; class Betaproteobacteria; order Neisseriales; family Neisseriaceae; genus Neisseria; species Neisseria sp. P0022.S009. Next base: position 298,852 of record NZ_JBQCXE010000001.1, on the reverse strand, counting down.
TGAAACCGACCATAAAAAACTGGAAAACGCGTCCCCCGAAATCGGGTTTGAAAAAGACTTTTTGCGCTGGATGCTGTCTGACGGCGCAGGCGCGGTGCATCTGTCCGACCGTCCCAATTCAGACGGCCTCAGCCTGAAAATCCATTGGATAGACCTGCTTTCCTACGCCAACGAAATGCCGCCCTGCATGTATGCCGGCGCAGAATTCCGCGACGGCGTATTTGAAGGCTGGAAACACGCCGATGCCGATTACGGCCGCCGCCACAGCCTGATGGCGGTCAAGCAGGACGTCAAACTGCTAAACGAAAACATCGTCCGCTATACGGTGGAAAAACCCCTCTCCCAAATCGCCTCCAAACACGGCATCCGCGCCGAAGAAATCGATTGGTTCCTGCCCCACTACTCTTCCGGCTTTTTCCGCGACCGCCTTTCAGACGGCCTGAAAAACATCGGCTTCGACATTCCGCAGGAAAAATGGTTTACCAATCTGCAAAGCAAGGGCAACACGGGGTCGGCCTCGATTTACATCATCCTTGAAGAATTTATGCGCACTTTCCCCATCGAACACGGCCAAAAAATCCTGTGTTACGTTCCGGAAAGCGGCCGTTTTTCAACATGTTTCATGCTTTTGGAAGCAGTAAAGGCCGTCTGAATGAAGATTGACGACATCCCTCAAGACAACAGCGCCAGCTACCACGGCCACCGCAAAGTCATCTACGGCACCCGCGACGGCCACTACGAAGCGGCCACCAGCAACGGTTGGCAGGACGAAGCCTACGCCACCGAAATGGCAGTGTGCGAACTCGATGCCCAAACGCAGGCCGCGCGCGAAGCCGTCGAAAAAGGCGAATATTCGCCGCTGTACTACCATATGTTCCGCTGCCGTTATGATGAAACCGGCTTGGCCATGGCGGCAGGCGTATGGAAATGGCAGCTGCGTCGGCATTTCCGTCCCGAAGTGTTCGCCAAACTACCGGCCAAAACCCTGCAAAAATACGCCGATGCCTGCCAAATCAGCATAGACGGCCTCAAACAAACCGATATTTAAAGCCCCTCATGATTACCCTGCATTCGCTCGACCAATCCCGCGCCCTGCGCATTGTTTGGCTGCTTGAAATCCTCGGTACGCCCTACCGCCTGCAAACCTACCGCCGCCATCCCGACACTTTGCTCGCTCCTGACGAACTCAAAGCCATCCATCCCTTGGGCAAATCGCCTTTATTGGATGATGACGGTTTTATCTTGGCGGAAAGCGGCGCGATTACAGACTATCTGATTCAAACCTACGGCAACGGCCATCTAATGCCCGAACGCGGCAGCCGCGAATACTGGCAATATCAACGCTGGCTGCATTATGCCGAAGGTTCGCTGATGCCGTTATTACTGCTCGGACTGGTGTTCCGCCGGATTGAAAGCGCGCCCATGCCGTTTTTCGTCAAACCGATTGCCCGCAAAATCAGCGGCAGCGTCAAAAGCAGCTTTATCCATCCGCAAGCCGCGCTGCATCTTGCCCACATCGACAGCGAGTTGGAAAACCGCGAATGGTTGGTCGGCAACAGCCTCAGCGGTGCCGACATCATGATGAGCTATCCGCTGCAAGCCGCGGCCGACCGCTTCGATTTCGCCGACTACCCCAATATCCGCGCCTATTTGCAACGCATCGAAGCGCATGAAGCCTACCGCCGCGCCGTTGAAAAAGCAGGTTCGCCTTTATTGAAACTCGACAAATAAAACAAGGCCGTCTGAAACGTTTTCAGACGGCCTGAAACCTTGGTTCACTTATCGAATAGCTTTGCGGCAAACGGCGTTTTTACCCAAGCGCCGCCTGAACGCTTTGTTCCCCCTCGCCGTTCCACTATAATGGCAACCCATATCCTTCTAAAAAATAACACCATGCCAACCGACAACCGCCCGACTCTTGCCATCGACACCAGCACATCCTTTCTGTCCATCGCATTGGAACATCAAGGCGAAATCCGCCTGTTTCACGAAAACGTCGGCACCAAGCAATCCGAACAAATCCTGCCGCAAATCGAACACCTCTTTAAAGAAGCGGGCATCACGGCCGCCGATTTGGGCTGCATCGTTTATGCACAAGGCCCCGGCGCATTTACCGGCCTGCGTATCGGCGCGGCGGTTGCACAAGGTTTGGCCACGCCGTTTGACACGCCCATGATCGGCATTCCCTGCCTCGATGCCGCCGCTTCGCTGCTGCCGCCATCAAGCTGCATCCTGGCGGCCACCGATGCGCGTATGGGCGAAGTGTTCTACGCATGGTTTGATACGCAAAACCACGTCCGTTTGAGCGATTACACAGTTGGCAAAGCCGCCGCCATTACCGCGCCCGAGGGCAAAACGCCTAGCGGCGGCATCGGCAATGCCTTTGCCCTCGCCGACAAACCGCCTTTTGACGGTCAGGCCGATATGCCGACTGCCGCCGACTATCTTAAACTTGCCCGCAGCGGCCGCTATGTTGCCACCGATGCGGTGCATGCCGAGCTGCTCTACGTCCGCAATAAAATTGCCCTGACCGCGCAAGAGCAAGCCCAACAAAAGGCCAAACCGTGAACCTGCGCCCAGCCGTACTTGCCGACTGCCCCACCCTTGCCGCCATCGATGCACAAGGCAATCCTTCGCCGTGGACGGCGGAACAGTTTGAATCAGCGGCTCAACACCATCCCGACAGCGTTTGGCTCAGCCAGACCGACCACCAAATTACCGGCTTTATCGTGTGGCAAACCGTGTTTGACGAATCCGAACTGCACCTGATTGCCGTCGCGCCCGAATACCGCCGCCAAGGCATTGCGTCCACCCTGCTGCAACACTGGCAAAACACAGTGCAACAGCAAGGCGCAACCCGATTACTGCTGGAAGTCCGCGCAAGCAATGAAACCGCACAACAGCTCTACCGCAAACACGGCTTCCAAACCTGCGGCCACCGCAAAAACTACTACGCCCTGCCCGACGGTGGCAGCGAAGATGCCGTATTGATGGAGAAATCATGTTAAGCAGCCGCTACCTGCACCTGCACGAAGCCTTGGGCTTGGGCCCGATGTGGCTGAACCAAAACGCTAAAATCATCCATGCCGCGCCCCAAGCCGCAGCCGCGCCCGTCCGCCCCAAAACCATTGCCGCCGATACCGCGCAAGCCGTGCGCACTTTATCCGCAGGCGCCCATCAGGCACGCACCGCCGCCATTGCCACTGCGCAAACGGCCAAACCTGCTGTCCGCGTTCCCGAAGCGGCGCCCAAGGCCATGGCCGAAACACCGGCAAAAACAGAAAAAGCCGCGCATTCAGACAATCTGCCCCGCCTTGACGTAACCATCAGGCCGTCTGAAATCATGGTGGTCAGCATTTGTCCGTCCACCGAAGACAGCCTGCACGGTACGCTGTTTAGCGGAGACGTCGGCACGCTTCTCGACAACATCCTCGCCGCCATCGGCCTCAAGCCCGAGCAGGCGCACAAAACCGCATGGGTCAAAACCGCGCCCGTGTTCACCGCCCTACCCGATACCGAACACATCCGCGCCGAGCTTGCCGAAATGCAAAACGAGCTGACCGCCTCGCAAGCGCGCGCAGTATTGTTTCTCGGCAAAATCTTCGACAGCCCCGACATGATCGGGTTGATGAACGAATTGTGCGCAGAGCGGCCGCATTTCGTCATTCCCCACCCCGCCCGCCTGCTGATGCAGCCGCAACTCAAAGCGCAAGCATGGCAAATCTTAAAGCCATTAAAACAGCTTTTGGCCAAGGCCGTCTGAACATTCTGTTTAACCTGAAATCAGGTTTTCCACCAATAAAAAAGGGCGTGTTCGACACGCCCTAATATTTTTCAATATTCCGCCGAATGCCAGAAAGGCTGACCCACCGTCGGCGTACTGGCGCGCGCTTTCTCACGCGCCTCCACAGGTTCCGCCTCATAGGCCAGACGGCCCGACTCGACCGCAAGCGCAAAAGCGCGTGCCATATTGACCGGATCGCCGCTACGGGAAACGGCAGTATTCAGCAACACGCCGTCAAAGCCCCATTCCATCACTTGCGCCGCCTGCGAAGGCAAACCCAAACCGGCATCAATAATCAGCGGCGTGTCGGGCAGACGTTCGCGCAGGACTTTCAGCGCATAAGCATGAACCGCGCCCAAACCCGTGCCAATCGGCGCCGCCCACGGCATCAACGCCTGACAGCCAGCGTCAAGCAGGCGGCGGCAGGCAATCAGGTCTTCAGTGCAATAAGGCAGCACTTTGAAGCCGTCTTTAATCAGGATTTCCGCCGCTTCGACAAGTTGGAACATATCCGGCTGCAACGTATCATCATCGCCGATAAGTTCGAGCTTGATCCAATCGGTATCAAACACTTCGCGCGCCATTTGCGCAGTAGTCACGGCTTCCTTCACACTTTGACAGCCTGCGGTATTGGGCAACACAGGCACACCCATTTCTTCCAACAACGACCAAAAACCCTGCCCATGCGCTTCGCCGCCGCTACCGGCACGGCGCAATGAAACGGTAATCATCGCCGGTTGCGCGATTTGGACAGACTGCTTGAGGATTTCCGGCGTCGGATAAGCAGCCGTACCGAGCAGCAGCCGTGAAGAGAAAGTTTCTCCGTATAGGGTAAACATGATGGATTCCTTTGTAATATTATTTTTGGGGCAATAGCCTTCTGAAAAATCGGTTTAGATAGTTTCCAAATAGTTTTCAAGTCCTTCGGCGACCTTAGTCGGAATAAACTCGGTAATCGTGTATTTCGCTACGCCTTCTCGGTGAAACGGGTCTTCTGCAATTAACTTTTCCACCTGTTCCCTGCCTGATGCTTTCATCAGGATAACGCCGCCCGTCCGCGGCTGTTTGCGTCCAGACATAACAAATACACCTGCTTGATAATACCGTTCGAGATACGCAATATGCTCGGACAGGTAGGTTTCAACCGCAGCCAAGTCTTTAATATATTCCAACGATACGATAAACATCTCTTTTCCTTTTCTCAGCATTAAACCAATAGCGCAGCTATACGCGCAGTAAAACCGCTTATCCACCGACTACCGGGCGCACAATGTCCACTTTATCGTTTTCGTTTAAAACCGTTTCCGCATACGCGCCTTTGGCGACAAACTGGGTATTGACGGCAACGGCAAACGGTTTTTGCGGCGCGGTTTGGGCGATAAGGTCGGCAACGGTTGTGCCGTTTAATGTGATGGTTTCATTGTTCAATATAATCTTCATGATGTTTGCTCCTCTTGTCAGACTTCTTATTTTCAGACGGCCTTATTGGTCCCACAAAGCCTGAAACGCTTTAACCACGGCTTCGGGATTTTCCGCTTCGGTAACGGCGCGGACGACGGCGAGGGAGGAAACGCCGGTGGCAAGTACGGCTTCGGCATTGTTCAAATCGATGCCGCCGATGGCAACGACGGGCGTGCCGCGTGCCTGTCTGACGTATTCGCGCAGTTTGTCCAAACCTTGCGGGGCGGTCGGCATTTGTTTGGTCGTGGTCGGGAAAATTGCACCGCTGGCGACATAGCTGGGGTGTACGGACAGGGCGCGGTCGAGTTCGGCGACGGAGTGCGTACTCAAACCCAAGCGCAAACCGGCGGCTTCAATCGCGGCAAGGTCGGCAGTGTCCATGTCTTCCTGCCCGAGATGCACGCCGTATGCGCCTACTTCTATCGCTTCGCGCCAGTGGTCGTTGATGAAAAGCTGGGTTGCGCTGTTTTGACAGGCGGCGACGCAACGTTCGATTTCACGTTTTAATTCGTCGCCATGCAAAGTTTTGCAACGCAGTTGCACCGTGTCGGCACCTGCTTTGACCATGCGCTCGACCCAGTCGGCGGTGGGAACGACGGCGTAAAATTTCAGGGGGGATTTGAGTGGCGGGAAATTCATGGCGGCTCCGAATCGGACAAATTGTTGTCATGTTATCAGAAAGGCCGTCTGAATAATATTTGTTTTCAGACGGCCTTATCAAATGATTTTAAACAATCAAGAAGGATGTTACAAACCCACCCTTTTGCTGATTGGGATAAAGGTTGTTACAACAAAAACAATGTGGCCAGTCCCAAGAAAATCAGGAAGCCGCCGGAGTCGGTAACTGCGGTAATCAGCACCGAGCTGCCCAATGCAGGGTCGCGTCCGGCTTTTTCCATAATGACGGGAATGAGGACGCCGACGGTTGCGGCCAGCAAAAGGTTCAAGGTCATCGCGGCCACCATGACCAAACCGATGCCGATGTTGCCGTAGAGCAGCCATGAAATCACGCCCATCACGGTGCCCCAAATAATGCCGTTGACGAGGGCGACGCCGACTTCTTTTTTCAGCAGGCGGCCTGCCTGCGTGCTGGTCATTTGTCCCATTGCCATGGCGCGGACAATCATGGTGATGGTTTGGTTGCCGGAGTTGCCGCCGATGCCGGCGACGATGGGCATCAGCGCGGCCAGTGCGACGATTTTCTCGATACTGCCTTCAAATGCGCCAATCACGCGGCTGGCGATAAAGGCGGTACACAGGTTGATGGCAAGCCACATCCAGCGGTTCTTCACCGAGTCCCAAATCGGGGCGAACAAGTCTTCTTCTTCTTGCAAACCGGCCATGTTAAACATGTCGGCTTCAGACTCTTCACGGATCACGTCCACCATTTCGTCAATGGTGATTCTGCCGATCAGCTTTTTGTTTTCATCGACAACCGGCGCGGTGACCAAGTCATAACGTTCAAACGCCTGCGCCGCTTCTTCCACGTCGTCTTCGGGACGGAAGCGCACGACATCGGTGGCCATCACGTCCGCCACCATGTCTTCGGGGTCGGCGACCAAGAGTTTGCGGATGGGCAGCACGCCTTGCAACACGTCGTTTTCATCAACCACGAAAATCTTGTCGGTATGGTCGGGCAGGCTGTCGAAACGGCGCAAGTAGCGCAATACGACTTCACACGTCACATCGGCGCGGATGCTGACCAATTCAAAGTCCATAATTGCGCCGACTTGGTTGTCTTCGTAAGACATCGCCGCTTTGACCTGCTCGCGTTCTTCTTCATCACGCGTTTGCAGCGCTTCGTACACCACTTGGTGCGGCAAGTCGTCTGCCAGCTCTGCCAATTCGTCTGCGTCCAAATCATCGACGGCGGCCAACAGCTCGTCTTTGTCCATGGACTCGATCAGCGTTTCGCGTACGGCGTCGGATACTTCCAGCAACACTTCGCCGTCGTCTTCCGGGGCGACCAAAAGCCAAACGATGTTACGCTCGCGCGGCGGCAGGGATTCCAAGACGGCGGCCACGTCGGCAGGGTGCAATTCGGCCAAGAGGACAGTCAGCTCGGTGAACTTGTCGCGCAGGCTTTCGTCTTCAATCGGCACGCCTGCTTCGATTTGTTCAAAGGACGGCTCGAGGATTTCGCATAAGGCGTGGATGCGGTCGATATCGTCAGAAATACGATCGTCAGAAATACGGTCTTCCACCGCTTCATTGTCGGGGGTATGGTCGAGATTCGGAGGGGTTTGTTCGATGCTCATAAATGCTCCGCCCGCCGGACGCGGGGAGGCATTTCGGCGGGATGATTATGGTTGTTGTGTGTCTGATGGGAAGTTCAAAGGCGAACTGGGAAGGTCCATAATTCGAGCCTGCTGAGAGGCGCAGAGTTGTAAACGGTGTATATTCTACTCTTTTTTAGGCCGTTTTACCATTTTTAACGGGAAAGGCCGTCTGAAACCGGGTGATAGCGACACCCCTTTTTTCAGACGGCCTGATGATTTGATTTTATTTGTTTCGCCTGCCGAACGCTTCCCTGACCACGTCCAACCAAGCTCTTAAGGCCGGCGTCGGGCGTTGGTGTTTTTTCCATGCCATGGTGAGCTGCCAGCGGATTTCGGGTTCGACCAAAGGAATGGCGGCAAAGACATCGGGATTGATTTTTCGGGCATAGTATTCGGGCAGCAGGGCAATGCCCATATTGTGCGCCACCATGTCGGCAACCAAATTCCATTGTCCGGTACGGCAGACAACATTGGGCGTAAAACCTTGATTGCGGCAGGCCGTCTGAATGGTTTCGTTGAGGGAAAAGCCGGCGCCGAACAGAATGAAGGGCTCGTGTTGCAGGCTTTTGAGCATCAGCGCATCGTGTCTCGCCCGATTTTTCGGCATCAAGACCACCAGCGGATAGTCGCACAACGTGATGCTGTCGAAGTCTTCGTGAACCGGCGCGAGCAGCTGTCCGGCATCGAGTTCGTTGTTGCGCAAGGATTGCTCGATGGCGAGCGAGCCTTGTTCCAAAAACGACAATTCAATGTCCGGCCATTTTTGGTGGAAATCAAACAGCGCATGACTGAGCAAATCGCTGCCAAACAAGGCCAAACCCAAACGCAGCGTCCCGCTTTTGACATGGCGGTAATCGTCAATGTGGGCCAGCAGCAAATCACGTTCGTGTAAAAGGTTTAACGCGTGGCGATAGACTTCTTCGCCGATTGCGGTCGGCTGCACCTGCCGCTTTTTGCGTCCGTTTTCTTTGCATAAAAGCGGTACGCCCAATTCTTCTTCCAAAGCCTGAATGATTTTGCTGACCGTCGGCTGCGTCAAATTCAACGCGGAAGCCGTGGCCGAAAAACTTTGTAGGCGGATGAGTTCGGCAAAACAATACAGGCTTTTGAAGTCCATTATTCCTCTAAGGCATGATTATTCGTTTAATAATTCATATTATGCAGAAACCAGGTTTCTATAATCAAGCCTTTCATTCAACACACACCCATATCATGGATTCCCTCACCAGATTTTTTCAGACGGCCTTGCAGCTTGCCATCATCGGCGCAGTATGGGGCGTCTCCGACCTTATCGTCCGCTTCACGCATCTGCCTATTTCTTCAGGCGTATTGGGCTTGTTCCTCATGCTCGCCCTTTTGGGGCTCGGCATCATCCGCCCGGGCATGGTTGACCGCGGCGCCAAATGGGCATTGGGCGAACTCGTCTTTTTCTTCATCCCCATCATGGTTTCCGTCTTGCAATATCAAGACCTGCTGATGTCCGAAGGTTGGCAGCTGATTTTGACCATCGCCGTCGGCACTGCGCTCGTGATGATCAGCACCGCCCTGACCCTCGATTTCTGCTACCGCTGGAAACGCCGCCTCTACAAAAAACTCCACTCCTAAAAATAGAGAATAAAAATGGACTATACTGCCCTCGCCTGCTTCATCTGGACTTGCTTTGCCTATGTCGTTGCCAAAAAAATCCACCGCAAAAAACCCTTAATGATTTTCTCCCCCGTCGTTACCGTCTCCGTCAGCACCATCCTCCTGCTGCTGGCATTCGGCGTCAATTACGACACCTACCACAAATATACCCAAGGCATCGTCTTCCTGCTCACTCCGGTTACCGTTGCCTTTGCCGTCCCCATTTATGAAAACCGCGAAGTCATCCGCCGCCAACTGCCCATCCTCTCCATCGCCATTATGGTGGGCATGTTTGTCGGCGTAGTCAGCGCATTCCTCATGAGCCATATGTTCCACTTCAACAACGAAGTAACCAACAGCCTGATGGCGCGTTCCATCTCAACGCCGTTTGCCGTCGTCCTCGCCAGCGAAATCCACGGCTCCGCCTCGCTCGTTTCCCTGTTCACCATCATCACCGGCTTTGTCGGCATGATATTCGGCGACCTGTTTTTGGCCTTCACCCGCATCCGTTTCCGTACCGCCAACGGCGTAGCATTCGGCAATGCCGCCCACGGCTTCGGCACATCGCGCGCCGGACAACGCCACGAAACCGAAGGCGTCATGGCCAGCCTGACCATGATTTTGGCCGGACTATTTATGGTATTGTTTGGCCCGACCATGGTGCATTTGGTAATTTGGATGATGAGTTAGGCTTCGTCCTGATGACCATACACAAAAAGGCCGTCTGAAACATATATTAGTTTCAGACGGCCTTTTATATTATGAAACGATTACAGTTTGAAAATAGAAGCCTCTGCTAAATCATGAATGGTATCCAACGCAGATGAACCTATACCATTGCTTGAATAGGTCGCATTGTCTGAGGAAAGACCGGCAGAAGAATCAAGAGGATCAGCCTCACCAAACGCACGGCTCAAAAGTTCATCGCCATCGAAAGCTTTGGATTCCAATATCGGCTTCGCGGCCGGCTGTGCAGGCTCAAAACCTTCCCACTCACGCGGATCAAGGCGGATGATATGGTCATCATCATAGCCGTCATTAGGACCTTTGCCTTCTCCTGAAAAAGTACCGTCCCACTCGCGCGGATCGAGGCGGATAACAAAATCTTCAGAATCACTTTCTTTACTTGGTTGATGTACTTTAGCCATGAAGTTCTCCTTAACAAATAAACGGATACTGTACCTAATGCCTCATAAAAGGCATTGCGGACTCTATTCTAGAACAAAGAAAACAGCGGGCAAAGATTGAAGGGAACAACGGTTTATTAACACGATAATCGGATTTAAATCTTTTTAAAACAAATAGATATAATTTATACATCATACCCGATCATCCATAATTAAAAATCTTGCCCATGCCGTCCACCAAGATGATCCCCCCCTTCCGTCCCCTTGCTATGCGGTAAAAAGGCCGTCTGAAAAATGACTTTCAGACGGCCCTTTCATTTGCTCAAGCCTTATTCTTTAGGCAGGCGCAGGACGGAGACGATGAATCCGCCCCAAATGACGATCAATGCGACAAGCATCATAATAATGGCTGAAGTACTCATTATTCGTCTCCTTCACGTTCGTGTTCATGTTCGTCTTTGACGTTGAAGCCCTGACCGTGTTTCCACGGCAAGAATGACAGCAAGACCGACAATACAAGGATGGCGCCCACCATGCCCCAGCCGAAGATATTGAGGAAGCTGTCAGGATAGCCGCTGTAATTCTCTTTTAAGAGGCCGGCAGTATCCTGATAAAGCATATAGCCGAGCATAGCAACGGTAACCACCACGCTGGCGGTCCACACTTTGCCGACACGGATGGAAGACAGCGCGTTCAAGTGGTTGCGCAGTTCCGGCAGCTTGTTCAACAAGACAATCGCCAAAACGTAAACAAAACCGGAAGCCACAATGCCATAAGTATTGATGAATTTGTCCAATACGTCCAACACAGGCAGGCCGGTGGTCGTACCGAACAGCAAGGTGGAAATAATCGCCATTGGCACGCCTGCAATCAGCGTTGCGCTGACACGGCCGATGTTCATTTTGTCTTGAATTGCGGCCACAATCACTTCAACGATGGAAATCATGGAAGTCACACCAGCAAACACCAGCGAGCCGAAGAACAACACGCCGATCAACGCGCCCATCGGCGCTTGGTTGATGATGGTCGGGAACGCGATAAACGCCAAACCGATACCGTTGGATGCCACTTCGCTGACTTCTTTGCCTGCGGCTTGAGCCATAAAGCCCAATGCGGCAAATACGCCGATACCGGCGAGCAACTCAAAGCTGCTGTTGGCAAAGCCGACAACCAAGCCGGTGCCGCCCAAGTCGGTTTTTTTCTTCAGGTAAGAAGAATAAGTAATCATGATGCCGAAGCAGATGGAGAGCGAGAAGAAGATCTGGCCATATGCGGCTACCCAGACTTTCGGATCCGCCAAGCGGCTCCAGTCAGGCGTAAACAAAGCGTCCAAACCTTTTGCCGCACCCGGCAGGGTCAGCGCAATGCCCACCATGATGACAAACATTACCACCAACAAAGGCATGAAGAATGTGGACGCACCGGCCACACCTTTTTGCACGCCCAAAGCCATAATCGCCAGCGTAAACACCCACACGGCAATCAGCGGACCGGCAACTTTACCGACAAAATCCAAGCCCAAGTCTTTGGCATCGGCCATTTGCAGGAAGTCTTTGAAGAAGAATGCCTGCGGATCCGCACCCCATGCCGAAGTCAAAGAATAATAGGCATAGCTTGCCGCCCAACCGACAATCACGGCATAGTAGATACAGATAATGACGTTGGTCAGGAAGTTCCACCAACCCACCGGCTCAAACCAACGGCCGAGGCGGCGGAAGGCCAAAGGAGGCGAACCGCGGTAACGGTGGCCGATGGCGTAGTCGAGCAGCAACAGCGGAATACCTGCCGTCAACAGCGCAACCAAGTAAGGGAGGACGAAAGCACCGCCGCCGTTGTCGAAGGCGATGTAAGGGAAACGCCAAATGTTGCCTAAGCCCACGGCCGAGCCGATGGCGGCAAACATAAAGGCACGGCGACTGCTAAACGTCGCGCGTTCGCTGGATTGAGAATTTGACACAATGAACCTCTTAAAAATCGAGTGTCGTCAAGGCCTCCCGGCCTTGCGCGTATATATTTAGAAATCAGGTCGGACAAACCGGCCGGTTAAAATAGATATTCGGACAAGGATAATATCCGGCATTTAAAGAATGCACCGCTTATGGCCATGCAAACATAATCTGACCTTATCGTAAAAAAATTTAACACTGTTGGCAAGTCAGTATTGCATTAAAATTGCAAGGAAAATCTTCATGCACTACGACTAAAATCTTCATACACTTCTTTATATACAAGCCAAACGCAACACCCAAGCCCCGTTTTTCCCTCCCCTTCCCACTGACAACCGCCCTCGCCGAAAACCGCCTTTCCCTTATTCCGTAAGGAAAAGCGGCAACCCAACGCATTCAAATCCCCCGTCATCAAAATATTTCAGACGGCCTGTTTTCCTTCCGTCCAATCCGGGCCGTCTGAAAATTTCACTGTTGCATGTTGTAATCAAGAAACCGTCCCAAAATTCCGTTTAATATAAACAAAAACAATCCGCCTTTTCCCGTTTCCTTCATTACCATGATTTAAAACGAACATAAAACACCAAAAAATGGAATTAATAAAAATAAAATTTCAAAAAATATTAAATAACATTAAATTTAAACCTGCATTTCTACTCTAATCATCTACAATCAAAAATAATCGAACCTAAATTTTTCAATAAAACATTAATTACACAACACTACATTTTTGCTATAATTGCCGCCATTCAATCCACAACCCAAACCCAAAAGAAGAGGAAAAGCCATGGGTATCAAAGTTGCCATCAACGGTTACGGCCGCATCGGCCGCCAAGTAGTGCGCGCTATTTTTGACTACAAACTGCAAGACCAACTCGATATCGTTGCCATCAACGCCAGCGGCAGCATCGAGACCAATGCTCACCTGACCAAATTTGACACTGTTCACGGCCGCTTCAACTCTGAAGTTTCCCACGATGAGAAACACCTCATCATCGACGGTAAAAAAATCCCTTACTTCTCTACCCGCAACCCAGCCGAATTGCCATGGGGCGAATTGGGCGTTGACCTGGTCATGGAATGTACCGGCGCGTTCACCAGCAAAGAGAAAGCCAAAATCCACTTGGAAAGCGGCGCGAAAAAAGTACTGATTTCCGCTCCCGGCGGCGATGACGTTGACGCAACCATCGTTTACGGCGTAAACGACGACGTGATTACCGGCGACATGACCGTTATCTCCAACGCGTCTTGTACCACCAACTGCCTGGCACCCGTAGCCAAAGTATTGAACGAAAACATCGGCATCGTAAACGGCGTGATGACCACCATCCACGCACTGACCAACGACCAAACCGTCACCGACGTACGCCACAAAGACCTGCGCCGTGCGCGTAGCGGCGTGGAAAACATGATTCCGACCAAAACCGGCGCGGCAAAAGCCGTCGGCTTGGTATTACCTGCCCTGAAAGGCAAACTCGACGGCCTCGCCATCCGCGTACCGACCGTCAACGTTTCCCTGGTTGACCTGAGCTTCCAAGCAAGCCGCGACACTTCTGTCGAAGAAATCAACGCACTGATGAAAGCCGCTTCCGAAGAAGGCCGTCTGAAAGGCGTTTTGGGTTACAACACCCTGCCGCTGGTTTCTATGGACTTCAACCACACCACCCAAGCCAGCACATTCGACTCTACGCTGACCAAAGTAACCGAAGGCAAAATGGTTAAAGTGTTCGCATGGTACGACAACGAGTGGGGCTTCAGCTGCCAAATGCTGAACACCGCGCGCCGTATGTTCGGTTTGGAAGTACGTCCGTTCTAATCGGCTTCCAACGCAAAGGCCGTCTGAAACATCTTTTCAGACGGCCTTTTGTATTTCCTTTAAAATATCGCATTCCCATTTATTTTCAGACGGCCTCTTCATGTTTCCCAACGAATCCGCCCCCAACCTCCTGCAAGGCTTAAACCCCGAACAACTCTCCGCCGTAACCTGGCCGCCGCAATCCGCTCTCGTTTTGGCAGGCGCGGGCAGCGGCAAAACGCGCGTGCTGACCACGCGCATCGCATGGCTTTTGCAAAGCGGGCAAGCCAGCGTACACAGCATTATGGCGGTAACGTTTACCAACAAGGCCGCCAAAGAAATGCAAACCCGTCTCGGCGCGATGATTCCCGTCAACGTCCGCGCCATGTGGCTCGGCACGTTCCACGGTCTCTGCCACCGCTTTTTGCGCCTGCACCACCGCGATGCCGGCCTGCCCTCTTCCTTCCAAATCCTCGACAGCGGCGACCAGCTTTCCCTGATCAAACGCCTGCTCAAAAACCTCAACATCGCTGAAGAAATCATCGCACCGCGTTCGCTGCAAGGCTTTATCAACGCGCAAAAAGAATCCGGTTTGCGCGCTTCCGTGTTGAGCGCGCCCGATCCGCACACGCGCCGCATGATTGAGTGCTACGCCGAATACGACAAAATCTGCCAACGCGAAGGCGTGGTCGATTTTGCCGAACTCATGCTGCGCAGCTACGAAATGCTGCAAAACAACGAAATCCTGCGCCAACACTATCAAAACCGCTTCAATCACATTCTCGTTGACGAGTTCCAAGATACCAACAAACTGCAATACGCCTGGCTGAAACTCATGGCGGGCGGCAACGCGGCAGTGTTTGCCGTCGGCGACGACGACCAAAGCATCTACCGTTTCCGCGGCGCAAACGTCGGCAACATGACCGCGCTGATGGAAGAGTTCCACATCGACGCGCCCGTCAAACTCGAACAAAACTACCGCTCTGTCGGCAACATCCTCGCCGCCGCCAACGCCGTTATCGAAAACAACGACGAACGCCTCGGCAAAAACCTGCGCACCGACGCCGAAGCAGGCGACAAAATCCGCTACTATTCCGCCTTTACCGACCTCGAAGAAGCCCAATTCATCGTTGACGAAACCAAAGCCCTCGAACGCGAAGGCTGGGATTTGGACGAAATCGCCGTCCTCTACCGCAGCAACGCCCAATCGCGCGTTATCGAACAAAGCCTGTTCCGCAGCGGCATTCCCTACAAAATCTACGGCGGCCTGCGCTTTTACGAACGCCAAGAAATCAAACACGCGCTCGCCTACCTGCGCCTCGCCGTCAATCCCGACGATGACAACGCCCTCTTGCGCGTGATTAACTTCCCACCGCGCGGCATCGGCGCACGCACCATCGAAAACCTTCAGACGGCCTCAAACGAACAAGGCATCACCCTTTGGCAGGCAGCCTGCAATGCCGGCGCAAAAGCCACCAAAATCGCCGCCTTCGTCCACCTGATTGAAGCCCTGCGCAACCAAGTCGGACAAATGCCCCTGTCCGAAATCATCGTCGGCATACTCAAAGACAGCGGCCTGACCGAACACTACCGAACCCAAAAAGGCGACAACCAAGACCGCCTCGACAACCTCGACGAACTCGTCAACGCCGCCATCGAGTTCAAACCCGAAGACAGCAACTTTGAAACCCTGCCTGAAAACATTTCAGACGACCCCGCCTTCCCCATCCTCGCCTTCCTCAGCAACGCCGCCCTCGAATCCGGCGAAAACCAAGCAGGTGCAGGCGAAAAAGCCGTCCAACTGATGACCGTCCACGCCTCCAAAGGCTTGGAATTTAACGCCGTTTTCCTCACCGGCATGGAAGAAGGCCGCTTCCCCAGCGAAATGAGCCTTGCCGAACGCGGCGGCCTCGAAGAAGAACGCCGCCTCATGTATGTCGCCATCACCCGCGCCCGAAAACGCCTCTACATCACCATGGCGCAACAACGCATGCTGCACGGACAAACCCAATTCGGCATCGTCTCCCGCTTCGTCGAAGAAATCCCGCCCGAAGTATTGCACTACCTATCCGTCAAAAAACCCGCCTACGACAGCTACGGCAGCCCGCGCCAAACCGCCGCGCCCAAAGACAAAATCATCAACGACTACAAACAGCCGCAAACCTACGCAGGCTTCCGCATCGGACAAAACGTCCGCCACGCCAAATTCGGCACCGGCGTCATCATCGATGCCGTGGACAAAGGCGAATCCGCCCGACTGACCATCAACTTCGGCAAACAGGGCGTAAAAGAGCTGGACACCAAGTTTGCGAAATTGGAAGAGATGTAAAAGGGAGATGACAGAGGTCGTCTGAAAAACGAGGGCAACAAGCTTTGCCCCAAATTCCGCCGTCATTCCCGCTCAGACGGGAATGACAGACAGTAAAAGTCGGGTATAAATATCCACCCACCTGTTATAACTGAAATCAATAAGGAAAAACATTATGCCCCAAGTTTTTAAAGATTTTGATTTGTCCTCCGTTTGGGAATCTAATAGTTGGGCGGATAAGGACTACAAAGAAGCCTCATTTACCCCTGAGATTTTGGCTGCTGTAGAAAGTGAGCTAGGCTATAAATTGCCACAAAGTTTTATTGCATTGATGGCAGTACAAAACGGCGGGATATTTATCAAAAACTGCTTTCCGACTACTCAGAGAAATTCGTGGGCGGAAGATCATGTGCAAATTTGCGAGGTATCAGGAATCGGTTTTGAAAAAGAAGGGAGTCTGTGCGGCGCGATGGGGCAAAAACTTTGGCTGGAAGAATGGGAATATCCGCCTATCGGCGTGTATTTTGCTAACGACCCATCTGCAGGACATGCCATGTTTGCCTTGGACTATCGAGAGTATGGAAAAGACGGAGAGCCGAAAGTGGTGCTTGTCGAACAAGAATGGGATTTTGAAATAGTCGAACTTGCCCCCGATTTTGAAACCTTTATCCGCAGCTTGCGGCATGAAGATGAGTTTTTAGATAACTAATAAAAAGTAGGCCGTCTGAAAATTTTTCAGACGGCCTTTTAACATCTACCTACTAAGCCGAAAAAGCCTTATATGCCATTGAAACGATAATCAGCAAAACCGTTACAACCAAAACCTTACGAATAACTTCTCCGTTTGAATTAATAGCATGGAGGCTGCCAAAATGGTTGCCCAACAAATTTGCCAAAATCATCGGGATTCCGATTAGGAACGCCATTTTCCCTGCTATCAAGAAGGCAACAAATGCCCCGATGTTAGAAGCAAAATTGAAAATCTTGGAAGTAGCCGAAGCCTGCAACAACGACAATTTGTTAATGACAAACAAAGCAATGATGAAAATACTACCTGTACCCGGGCCAAAAAAACCGTCATAAAAACCAACAATCAGACAAGTTAAAAATACGGCGATAACGGATTTTTTTATCTCGCCACGCTCGTCTTCTTTTTTCAGCAAAACACCTTTAAACAAAGTTGCCAGCAAGCCTATGGGCAAAAACGCAAGAATAATGTAATTGATGGTTTCCACCGGAAGAATCAAAATGACTTTTGCACCGACAAATGCCCCAATTAAAGCCGCAACAATGCCAACCGGCACAATATGCCATACGATCGAACTGCTCTTCATAAAATTTTTAATCGCAGCCACCGTACCGATGGTACTCACCAATTTTTCCTGTGCCAACGCGACCTGAGGCGGTAAACCTACCATCAAAAATGCGGGAATCAAAATCAGCCCTGCTCCGCCCGCAATAGCATCGACATAGCCCGCAATCAAAGACGCGGCAACCAGCAGGAAAAGGCCGAGATAAAAATAATCGGCAATAATACTGCCAGGAATAAATAATTGTTCCATGGATTGTTTCCTCTTGATTAAATTTTTTGTTATTAAAAGTTATTAACTGCTCAATACATCGCCCTTCTTCGTCAAAACATATTGATAAACTTCTTCTACCGTAGCTTCGTCATAGCTTTTGCCAAAGCGTTTTTTGTAGCCCAGTTCGTATAGTTTCACATGATGCCCTTCCGGGATTTCAACGCCCACATTTTCCAAACACGATTTGGCGCAATGCAGATGACAGCCGTCAATAACCAACATCGGCCGTCCGGACTGAGCTTTGCGTACCAACGGCGCAACTTTGCCGCCCACGCCGGAAATGCACGACATTTCAAATTCTCCGGCATGGTCGAGCGCTACGGCAGTGTTGTTGGCCAGCTGCGCCACATCGGAACATCCGGAACAAGAATAAATTAAGGGAAGCTCATTGCGGTTAGGCATTTTCTATTTCCTTCGGTAGCGGTTTTTATCTTTATGTGTCCGCCCATGGTCAGTCTGTCGGGCGCATTATGCGTGGTATGCGGATATTCGGGTTGCACCCGTTTTCTTTTTTCAGACGGCCTACGGCGTATCCATTTATATATTAAAAGGCATCATAACTCAATACGATTAGACATTCTAGAACAAAGCAGATGCTACCTTCTAAAAAATAAAGGCCGTCTGAAAACAGATAACGCTGCTTTTTTCAGACGGCCTTTTGTCTAAAATACCCATTATTTATTAATAAGATTAATAATTCATCTAGCAATTAATCCATCAGAGATTAACGAAAATTTTATATCCATATTGGATTATTTGTTCTGAATCACACAAATAAAAGATATGCTTATCTGATAGACGTTCTCTGCTAGGATGCGGGCAAGCCTTCAACGGTGAGATTTTTATTTATTCTTACAACGGAGATTCTCTAATAAAAATGAAACTATTGTTTTCAGCTTTAGCCTTGTCCGCGTTTATGATGGATGCTCAGGCACACGTAACTATTCGCAATTACGCCAACGGTGTGGACAGTATTGCAGGAAAATCAGACCATTTCCGCCTGAATGTGCCTACCAATCGCGGAAAAGCGGTGACTAAAGTGAAAATGGTTGTTGCTGAAGGCGTTAAATTGTTGTTTGTCCATCCTATGCCGGGTTGGACTTATACGACCGAGAAAAATGCTGAGGGCAATATCGCCAGCATTACTTACAAAGGCCGCATGGAAGCGAGCGAATTTACTGCGTTCCCTTTTATTGCGCTCAATCCTAAAGGCGATGTTTCCGTTAAATACAAAGCATACATCACCTACGAAGATGGTGTTGTGGTGCCTTTCGACGGTTCGGAAGAAGCAAAAGGTTATCAGCCTACAATTCACCTGAAATAATTGGTTAGGGATGTTTGCCCTAATGCCCATAGGTCCAATCAAGACATAAAAAGCCCTTAAACGTTGATTAAGCCATTGATAAATTAGGTTTAATTATCGTTTAAGGGCTGTAGCTTCACTGTCAGTTATCGATTAGGTAAACTGCGGCAATGAGTACATACAACTTCCCACTGACCATTGCGGTAGCGGTCATATTGTCGAACACGTACTGGTTTTAAACTAGTACAGTTACAGTTGCAGGTCATATATTTAACCTTTCCTTGTTAAAGGCATGCCACATTTCCAAACTTTTACAACCGTTTTGGAGTGTAAAAAATTTGCGCTCTCAACTGTATAGTTAGATAATCATCAGATTGTCAATCAAGTGTATTATCTCTATACACGCTGGTTAGTGTAAAGTTGCACATTCAAACCACTAACTATATACGGCTTGGGATGTTAGCAGCATTCCAAGTCGTTTTTCTTTTTTAAAATTTCAAACTCAACTGCTCTGGGATATAATTAATCCCCATTTTTCTCAAAATACATTTTGCAAACTCATCAGCTTGCCATTCGGAATCTTCCTGCTTCGTAGGTAATGTATCACTGTGATGAAGCATCGCTTTATGACCTAATAGTAGGTGTCCTAACTCATGAAAGAAAATAAAAATAGCCTCATCTTCGCCAAGGCAAATACGCGAATAGAGGCTATTGGGCAGTAGAATAGTGCCGTTATTACACATAGCATTGGTAATATCCAGCCACTCATCATCCGCCACAATATCAATTACAATGCCGTACTCTTCCAGCATCTCCATAAACGTATCCATTTTTTTACGGGTACGCTTATCCACTCCCAAAAACTTGGCAGCTTCATTTGCAAAAAAATCAAT
Source organism: Neisseria sp. P0022.S009 (assembly GCF_051956675.1). NCBI lineage: Bacteria > Pseudomonadati > Pseudomonadota > Betaproteobacteria > Neisseriales > Neisseriaceae > Neisseria > Neisseria sp. P0022.S009. The sequence goes on along the minus strand of NZ_JBQCXE010000001.1, from coordinate 278,747 downwards.
TGTATCTTCACTTAATATTTCCACGCGCACACCACGCATTAAATAATTAATTGGTTGCATCATTATTTTCTTTCAATGATTATCTCTGATGAATACTTCTTAACAATTCAGCAAATCGCTCCAATTGTTCTTTGCTAAAATCCGAACTGGCAAAACCAGCTACCAACATTTGCTGTTGTAAACTTAAGCCACTTAACGATACATTTTCATTAGAAACCATCGCTTTTTGCTTCAAATCATGAACTGGATAGCCTAAACTTTGGAAAAAATCTTCAATTTTTTCTACAAAATCCATTGGTACTTTACTGCGACCAGTTTCAATAGCACTTAAGAAAGCGGGAGAAGTACCTAATGTATCAGCCATTGTTTTTAACGTCTGTTTAGTTTGACGACGAGCCGCCCGAACGGTCTCGCCAAATGTAGTCAGTCCCATTGTTCAAGCTCCTTTTCTTATATTTGCAGTACATATTGCATTTGACTCGGAACAATAATAGCAAATTACAAAGCATAATTCAAGCATTTTAGTTGAAAAGTTGAATTCTATTAAAATCAGTGTGATAAATACAACAAGAGACGTCCCCTAAATTCCTAATAAGACATTTAAGGATAATTTTGCAAAGGAAAAGACCGTCTGAAAACTAAATCAGTTTTCAGACGGCCTTTTTATTTGAGATTAATGATTAGGAGTTGTGTTCGCCATCATTCTCTTCTTTAGGCGGAACGGGGGCAAACCAGCCGACCAGAAGCAGCAACAGGCCGACGATGATGAAGGAGACGATGCGCGCGATACCGCCGCTGTTGGAAAGCTCGATCAGGAAGAGTTTGACGACTACGATGCCCATCAGCGTCGCTCCTGTCATCCAGTAGGAACGCTGTTTACGGCGGTTGCCGAGTACCATCAAGATGATGGCGGTTACTGCCCAAACGACGGAGAGGCTGGCTTGCAGGCCGAAGGATTGGAGCATGATGTCGAGACGCCAAGTGATGCCGTCGTAGAAATGCCATACGCGCATCACGCCTGCGCTGATCAGCATAAATGCCAAGGAGGCGACTGTAGTTGCCGTGGTACGGCGAAGGTCGGGCGGCAAGGCGTCGGGCAGGGATTTCAGGGCAAACCAAAGCATACCGGCACTGGCGAGTTCCAATGGGTTAAGCACGGGAATATACGGCAACGGCGCAGGTTGGAACGGCGTGGAGAAGTTGGTCCACAGCATCCAACAAGCGGCGGCAAGGGCGCACAACGGCAAGGCGAAATGCTGATAAATGGTTTGATGCCGTCTGAAAAATGCGCGTTGGCGCTGCGTATGGAAAACAATCCACATCGCCAAAGGCACGACCAGCCATGAAAGCTGAGTCCAAACGCCGGAGAGGAGGCCGCCAACATACAGCGCGGTCCAAAGCGTCCAAAGCACGCCGAGTATCATAATATTGAGTTTGTGCAACCAAATCAGATCAGGGCGCGGATAGTTGTTCAGAATGATGAAGTTCAACACGGTAGCGGCGGCAAGCGGCAAGGCTGCGGCGGCTGTCCATGCGTGTTCGGTATGGTAGAAGACAAAATGCAGGGCAAACACGGGCAGGAATGCCAAGTTTGCCTGCAGCAATTCTTCCCATTTCAAACGTTTGGCAAACAGCAGCAGGCCGGCAAATATCGGCCACATCCACAACTCAATAAACAGGGTTTCCTCGCCTGTCCATTGCATATAGAGGGCGTAGCTGCCTGTTGCCAACGCTGTAAGCAGGATGATCCAGCCTGAAACCTGCGCAAAGTAAACCTCGTTTCCTTCCGGCTTTTCACTTGCAACCGGCACACGCGGATATTGCAGCGCGTAGGCAGCCGCAAAAAGCAAAGGCGTAGCGGCAATAAGGTACAGATGGCTCAGGAAGCCTTGGGATTCATAAATGATGCTGGATTGCAGCAACAGGGCGAACAATACATTGCCCAAGGCAAATGTGATAAATACATTTGGCTCGTGTTTGCGTCGGCAGAATGCGCACGCCGCCGCCAAAGCGGAAAGAGCGACAATGCTGCCTTGGTCGGCCAAGAAAAGCAAAGGCAAAATAGAGATGTACAGCAAGGCGGCAGACAACACGGCCGTCTGAACGGATTTTTCCCATTGCGCCGAACCTTCGCGCCGCGAGAAATTCCACAATAAATAAATCGCCGCTCCGCCAAGCAACACCACAACCGTCGTAAACCACTGCCCTTCCAGAACGGTATCCGTGCCGAAGCCCTGATAATTGCCCAGCTGAATCAGTGCCGCCAAGAGATAAACCATCAGCGCACCCAAACGGATATGCGGACGCTGTTGGCGCAAACCGAAGAAATAAACCAGTGCGGATTCGGCACTCCACAAGATAACCGTATTGCTCGGTTCAAAATAAAGCGGAACGGCAATCGTGAGGAACAACACCGCCAACGCAAAAAACGCCTGACGCAAAATATATAAACCCTGCTGACGTTTCAGCAGCAGAGCGGCCAGTCCGTAAACAGCGGCAAAACCCAATGCGGAAAGCGCATCCGCAGACGGCCAATGCTCCACCATGCGATATTGCAGGCCGAACGCCGCCGCCATCGTGCCAAACAATAAAGTATGGTCGAGGACATGCACGCGCAGGCCGTGTGTATAAATACTCTTGCCGATTTCTTCCAAAGTCGCATTGTCGGCAATCGGCGTAACGCTGTCTTCGCTGTTTTCCGTCAGCTTACGGCGTGCGAACAGATACGCGATAAAGGTATAGAGCAGCCAGTGGTAAATCAGGAAAGGCTCAGTAGTAGCGAAATGTTGCGGCGTATAACTTCGCATGCCCCACAGCGCGGCAATGGCAAAAGTAGCGACAAAACCCGTCAGGTTCAGCGGACGCCATGCCTTAAACCAAGCAATCGCGGCCACACCGCCGTTGAGCAGGGCAAGATAAGAAAACAGCACCAAATAATTGCCGCTGCCGTCTGAAGTCAGCAAAGGCGCGGCCATACCGCCGATTAAAGCAACCTGCGCCATAATCTGCGCGTTCTGCCTTACCGCCAGCCACGCCATCAGCACCACCATCGCCACCATCAGCCCGAACACGACCGACACAGGCAGCAGCGGATGCAGTTTCAACGCCGCCAACGCCGTCAAATACATCACTGCCACGCCGAAACCCTGCAACACCAAGCCATATTCACGCTTACGGCTTTGCAGCTTCCAGCCACCGACCACCGCCGCCAAACCCGCGCCAGCCACAGTCAGATAACGCAGCTCCACCGGCACATGAACCCGCTCGGAGGCATAGCGCAAGAGGAACGCCAAGCCGAGGAACAGCACCACAATACCGGTTTTCAACAGCGGATTACCGCGCAAGAACCAAGCAACCATCGGATTGTCGGAAAACTTGTACTCTCCGCCTTCCACCTTATCTTTATGGATAACGAATTGACGCGATGGCGCATCTTTATTTTCAGACGGCATCGAAGCAATAACAACCTCTTCCTTAGGCAGCCCTGCTTGTTCAGCGACAACCGGAACAACCGCCTCGACAACTTCTTCCACAACAGGCTCAGACGAAGCAGCAGCCTTGGCAGAAACAGGATCAATAGGTATAGAAAAAGAAGGAGCAAACGCCTCTTCAATCTTCTGCTTAACAGGCGCAGCTTCCGCTTCAGGCTCAACCCGGACATGAAGCGGCTCAGAGGCCGTCTGAACATCGGCAACAGCCCGAGCCTCAAGCCCCTGCCCTATCTTCGCCTCATCACGGACAGCCTCATGCTCCAACACCGACAAACGCCGTTTCAGCAGCTCGATTTCCTGCTCCAGCTTCTGCATCTTGTCGCCTGCCGTAGCAGATTCAGCCAAACGCTCTTCTTGACGCTGTTTGGCAATCGACCAAGCAACCAGCCAAAACAACGACCCAATAATCACGCCCGTGGCCATCTCATCAAGAAAATAGCCGATCATAATAGGAATAAGCAGGCCAAAAAACTGCATGAAACACCTGTTTGATAACAATAAGAATATGCCGATTGTAACACCAGCAACATTATTCATGAAAAAAAGAGACAAAAGGCCGAGAATAAAAGCATACGGCAAATAGAATATAAAGAATCGGCATAGAAAAAGGAAAAAGGCCGTCTGAAAATATTTAGGGATTTTCAGACGGCCTTGGATTGATTAATCCTTCTTAATCGGCGGATTCGCATTAATCGGCAACGATGAGCGGGACACTTTAACATTTGGATAATGCTTGCGCATTAAGTGCTGAAACACTTCAGCCTTGCGATGATTTCCACTCTTTTCGTAATTCGTCCCCAAAATTACCTCGTCCACCATATCACGTACATCGGCATAAGGCAGATAGATAGATTGCGTAGTATTGCAATATTCGATTTTATCCGAACCGATTTGTTCGATTTTCAGCAGACGGAACTCTTCTTCATCGCGGAAAGCAAAATCTTTAAACAGATAGCGGATATATTCCAAAGCTTTTCTGTCTTCATCACTGATATTATTAGATTTTTTAATTAGCTCTATCAGTGCTTCTTCAAGTTTCTTGATACGAAATTGATGCCAACTTGGATTTTTTCCTACAGGCTTTAATCGGATACCAAAACTTTGATTATTCTTATTCAACAACCATTTCCCACATTTCTCCTCAGCAATATATTCATCTTGATAAGCGATATAAGCTACCTGATAAAGCGGTAGGTTTTCATCTTTCGAACCCGCTACATCTGCCTCTATTGGTTCTTTGAAACCTTCATTCTGTTTATTTGTAAAACTTTTGAACGAAGCAGAAACATCAGGCTCTTTCAACCAATCCCCGCTTTTATTAAATACCAAGCAGCAGCCCGATGCTTCCACGCCATTTTCTTTACCATATAGACGAAACTGGTTCAAATCGTTTACGCGGCTGGAAAAGCAGGTAAAGAAAGCATTATGGACAGGACAATCAGCCTTGTTTTCCAATTCCAAATCTTGCAGATTCAGCAGCTCCAACAGTCCTTCCCCTTCAGTCGGGTCGTTCATATAAGTGGAGCTACCGATTCTCATTGGACTAACCTTACTCCTGTCAACAGGAGTTTTATCATTAGTTTGATCGCTGACAATACCGAATAATCTTTCGCATACTGAAGGCGAAGTGTAATGGGCAAGAGGAATTGACCCTAATTCCATAGGTGGGATATTTAAAACTGCCAGAATGGTAGTGATGTCGTCTATTACAGTTTTTTCTTTTTGAGTTCCTTCTTGAGTTCCAAATAAATCTCCCTGTATTTTCTGTTTTTTCCAGTCAAAATATCTTTCCCATTTTTGTTGAATTTTGGCTTGTGCGAAATAACAACGGCCTAACCGAGATTGTGCACTATTTCGTGCTTGAAGACTGTTTTGCTCATCTTCCATATCCTCAGAAAGAGACAATTGCTCTTTATAGCAATCAACAGCTGTTTCAAATAATCGATCCGCCAACTCTACTTCCGACCTTATAGCCTGTTCTAAATAACAGCGGCCTAACCAAGATTGAGCATAGACTTGTTCTTGAAGACTGTTTTGCTTGTTTTCCAACTGTTTAGCAAATTCCAACGATCGTTCGAAATGCTTAACTGCCTTTCTACATAACTGTTCCGATTTCTTGTTTTTGGCTTTTATCGCCTGCTCTAAATAGCAGCGACCAAGCCAATGTCGGGCATTGATTTGTCTTTGAAGGCTGTTGTCATTGTCTTCCAACTGGTTGGCAAGACTCAATCGCTGCTGCAGGTGTTTAACTGCCTCTCTAAATAACCGCTCCGATTCCTTGCCTTTTGCTTTTTTCGCATACTCTAAATAGCAGCGACCTAACCAAGCTTGGGCATAAATTTGTCTTTGAAGGCTGTTCTGGTTGGCAAGACTCAATTGCTGTTGGAAATGTTCAACTGCCTGTCCAAATAACTGTTCCGACTCCTTGCCCTTGGCTTTCATCGCTTGCTCTAAATAGCAGCGACCAAGCCAATACTGAATATCGTTTTGCTCTTGAATTTGGCTATTTTTATCTTCGATTCCATCTAAAGCCTGATTCAGCTTCTCAATCGCTTCGTCAAATTTTTTGTTCTCGAATAACTCTACGCCTTCATTAATTAAATCTTGAACATTCATTACTTTATCCCTTTCTCCAAACAATCTCTTAAACTCCATACCATCTCAATGCGCCTCTTCCCAATTCATACCCATGCCCACTTCTGCCACCAGCGGCACGTTCAACATCCCTTCGTCCACTTTCGCCATAATCCGCGGCAGTTTTTCTTTGACTAAATCCAGTTCGGCTTCGGGTACTTCCAACACCAATTCGTCATGCACCTGCATAATCAGCTTGCTCTTCAGGTCATCTGAAGCCAGCCAGCGGGATACGTCTATCATGGCGCGTTTGATGAGGTCGGAGGCGGTGCCTTGCATGGGGGCGTTGATGGCGGCGCGTTCGGCTCCGGCGCGGGCATTGGCGTTTTTGTTGTGGATGTCGGGCAGGTAGAGGCGACGGCCGAACAGGGTTTCGACAAAGCCTTGTGCGGCGGCTTGTTCTTTGGTGCGCTGCATGTATTCGGCGACGCCGGGATAGCGGGCGAAGTAGCGGTCGATAAAGTTTTTAGCGGAGATGTTGTCGATGCCCAATGATTTGGCGAGGCCGTATTGGCCCATGCCGTAAATCAGGCCGAAGTTGATGGTTTTGGCGTAGCGGCGTTGTTCGGACGAGACGTTTTCGGGGGCGGGGCCGAATACTTCGGCGGCGGTGCGGCGGTGTACGTCTTCGCCGTTTTGGAACGCGGTAATCAGGGTTTTGTCGCCGGAGAGGTGCGCCATGATGCGCAGCTCGATTTGGGAATAGTCGGCGGAAACGATGACGCTGCCTTGCGGTGCGGTGAAGGCGCGGCGCACGCGGCGGCCTTCTGCGGTGCGGATGGGGATGTTTTGCAGGTTGGGGTTGTTGCTGGCGAGGCGGCCGGTGATGGCGACGGCTTGGGCGTAGGTGGTATGCACGCGGCCGTCTTTGGGGGAAATCATTTCGGGCAGTTTGTCGGTGTAGGTGGATTTGAGTTTTGCCAGGCTGCGGTTTTGCAGGATGATTTTGGGCAGGGGGTAGTCGGGCGCGAGCTGTTCGAGCACGGCTTCGTTGGTGGAAATGCCGCCTTTGGCGGTTTTTTTCAGGCCTTTGGTGGGAATGCCCATTTTGTCGAACAGGATTTCTTGCAGCTGTTTGGGCGAATTGAGGTTGAACGGCTGCCCTGCGGCGGCATAGGCTTCTTGTTCGAGCTTCATCAGCTCGGCGCCGAGTTCCGCGCTTTGGCGGGTGAGCTCGGCGCGGTCGATTTGTACGCCGTTGCGTTCCATTTCAAACAATACCTGCGCGACGGGCAGCTCCATTTTTTCATACATTTCAAGCTGTTTGGCGTCCATTTGCGCGCGCAGGTGCGCTTCGAGGCGCAGGGCGAAATCGGCGTCTTGGGCGGCGTATTCGGTTGCTTGCCCGATGGCGACATCGGCAAAACCGATTTGTTTCGCGCCTTTGCCGCACAGCGATTCGTAGGTAATGGTTTCCAAGCCGAGCCAGCGTTCGGACAATTCGTCCAAACCGTGTCCGAGATGGCTCTCAATGATGTAGGAAGCGAGCATGGAATCGCCGGCAATGCCGTTCAAGGCGATGTCGTAGTTGGCGAAAACGTGTTGGTCGTATTTGAGGTTTTGCCCGATTTTTTTCAGGGCGGGGTTTTCCAAATGCGGTTTCAGACGGCCTAATACGTCTTGCAAATCAAGCTGTTCTGGCGCGGCAGTCAGGCTGTGTCCTACGGGGATGTAAACCGCTTTGCCTGCTTGGAACGCGATGCTGATACCGACCAGCGTGGCGTTCATCGCGTCTAGGGAAGTGGTTTCCGTATCAATGCCGATTTTTTCCGCCTGCGCCAGTCTGTCCAACAAAGCGGCAAACTGCGCTTCGGTGGTAATAGCTTGATAATCCAGCTTTTCAGGGGCTGGGGCGAGTTCGGGTTGTTTTTCAGGCTGTGTTTCCATCGCCAATGCGGCTTGTTCGCCGATATGCTCGCTGCCAAACAAATCAGTGCTTTGCGCTTCGTGCATACGGCTTTCCGCCTCTTTCAGCCAAGTACGGAAGCCCCAGCGTTTGAAATCGACAACCAGCTGCGCCCATTTAGGTGTAGTACGGCGCAGGCTTTCGAGGCCGTCTGAAAGCTCGGTGTGCAAGTCCACATCGGTTTTAATCGTTACCAAATCATACGACAGCGGCAATTGGGGCAGCGCGGCTTGCAGGTTTTCGCCTACCTTGCCCTTGATTTCCTCAGCGTGTTCCATCACACCGGCCAGTGAGCCGTAGGCTTCCAGCCATTTCACCGCTGTTTTCGGGCCGCACTTCTCCACGCCCGGCACGTTGTCCACCTTGTCGCCCATCAGCGCTAGATAATCGCGGATTTGGTCGGGGCGCACGCCGAATTTTTCTTTCACACCTTCAATGTCCAGCGTTTCGCCGCTCATCGTGTTCACCAGCGTCACGCGCTCGTTCACCAACTGCGCCATGTCCTTATCGCCGGTGGACACCACCACGTTCCAACCCGCTTCGCCAGCCATCGCCGCCAGCGTGCCGATAACGTCGTCCGCTTCCACTTGCGGAATCACCAATACCGGCCAGCCCATCAGGCGCACCAAATCCGGCAAGGCTTCCGCCTGCGGGCGCAAATCGTCCGGCATCGGCGGGCGCGTCGCCTTATAGTCGGGGAACATCTCGTGGCGGAAATTCTTGCCCTTCGCATCAAACACCACCGCGCAATAGTCGTGCACATAATCCGCCCGCAACCGGCGCAACATGTTCAACACGCCATAAAGCGCACCCGTCGGCGCACCATCTGGCGCAGATAAATTCTGACCCATAGCATGATAGGCGCGGTAAAGATAAGAAGAGCCGTCAACGAGAAGGAGAGTGGGTTTGTTGGACATGGAGGACCTGCTGTGTGTATGAAAATAATGTACGGATTATAAAGGAAAAGGCCGTCTGAAAACCGAAAATCAAGTTTCAGACGGCCTGATGTTTACATAAATATACGGTTTCAGGTATTGCGCCGCAGAATCCCATCTTGTATATTTGTATTCAAATGAATACAAACTAAAACAAACGAATATGAATGCAACGAACCGTATCCCAATCAGCGTGCGCATTACTCAGGAAGATGCTGATTTTATTGCTGAACTCAAAATCGAAGGTGCGAATACGCCGTCTGAAAAAATCCGCGAACTGCTCAAACTGGCGCGCTTGGCGCATACGCAGACACGCGATTACAGCTCCGCACTGACGGCGCAGGAGCAATTTTTCCAAGCGGCAAAACACGAAATCTTGCATGCTGAAAAACAGGCCGGAGTGCATTCGCATATCGTGGCGAGGTTGTTTGAACAGCTTCCCGACTTAGGCGCAACACTCGCCGCCGACCTGCCCGAAGAAGCCGACCTCGACGATTTGAAAAAATACGAACGCGAACTGATGTGGCGCATCGTCCGCCTGACCGACAGCATCTTGCAACTCGCCGTAACCGGCAAAGGCGCGGCATACGACGACAGCGTGCTGCAACAGCTTGAAAACACTTTAAAACTGGCAAAGATTGTGCAGCAGGCAAATGAAGTTTAAGGCCGTCTGAACAACGCCCCTTCCCCCATTTCTAAATACCAATGCTCAACATCGAAGACTGAAGCGACAAGATGGAAAAATGGATAGCAGAAGCATACGAATTATTTGCACCTTACAGCGTGCGCTTCCCGCTGAATATCTGCACTTGCAATAGCTGCTCTCCCGAAGATTTCCAACAGGCGTTGTTGGAATATCCGTTACGCGAGATTCCTGTCGATATGTTGCAGGCGTATTTGGGCAGCGTACCTTTAGACGACGCAGCCGCAACAGCTTTAGACATGAAACATTTTCTGCCGCGTATTTTGCAGGCTTTGGTCAACGACGAAGATGTCCGATCGCTTGATGAAATGTTGCTCGATAAGTTGTGTTGCCATTTTCCCGAATGCTGGACAAAAGAAGAAATCGATTGGCTAAAACGTTTCGCCGCCGCTTGGTTTGACTCGCAACTGACTGCACCCCGCTACGAAGGCTGCTTGGTCGTTTGGCTGAATATGTTTCAATTTGCTGGATTGGATGTTGTCGACGAACTGCTGGCAGTGTGGACGGAGCAGGCGGATAAAACGGCAGCTTTACGCGAATTTGTCGACTTGTATTTAAAGATTCCGTATGGAAGCGACGAGCCGGATTGGTACAAAGTCTGCTATCTGCCCGAGCATTGTCCGAATAGAACGCAATTCGCCGCCCGACTGTCGGCTTGGTTTACCCACCCGGATACCCGCGCCACATTCAGACGAGCTTTAGAACAAGCCCTGCTGGAAGGCAAAGAAGACGAAAACGAAACATTGTTATGGGAGCAATGTTACGACTGGTTGGCACAATCGGATGCTGGCTAAACACAATATTTCTCATGATTTCATAAAGAAAGGAAAATCCAAATGAGCGAAACCCTATCCCGCCGAGTAGGCCGTCTGGTAAGCGGCGGTTTTCATGCCCTGATTGATGCGGCGGAGAACCTTGCGCCTGAAGCAGTAATGAACGAAAGCATCCGCGAAATCGAGAGAGCGGTAGACGAAGTACGCGCCGAGTTGGGCAAAGTGTTGGCGCAGAAACACCTTGCCGCCAAGAAAATGGCGGACGAGAGCAACCGTCACGAAGCCATCGATGCCAATCTGCAAGCCGCCGTAGCTGCCGGTCGTGATGATCTTGCCGAAGCGGGCATCGCCGAACAAATGGACATCGAAGCGCGTCTGCCTGTTTTGGAAAACACCATTGCCGACTGCGCCGCGCAGGAAAAAGAGCTCGAAGGCTTTATCGCCGCCTTGCAGGCGAAAAAACGCGAGATGCAGCAGCAGTTGCAAGGCTGGCGTGCCGCACAACAGAACGCGGGTGCAGGCAAAGCAGCAGGCGGCAGCGACCTCAACCGCATCGCCCGTGATGCCGAAAAAAGCGGCAATGCCTTCGACCGTGTGATGGGTCGCCAAAACTCGGTACACAGCAGCACCGATGCGGCGCAGTTGGCCAAGCTGAAAGAACTGGAAGACTTAAGCCGCAACAACCGCATTGCCGAACGATTGGCGGCGTTGAAGGCGAAATCATAAGCCATATTGAGGAAATTGCGGTTTCAGACGGTCCCTATCCTCACAGGGCCGTCTGAAAAAAGAAAACCATACACGCTTCAATAACAAAAAGATGCCGGATTGGGAAAAATCCTGTCAGTTATAACAAATTAATAAAAATATCCATATCCAATCGGCTTAACTTTAAAATAAAATATATGCCGTCTGAAAATTAAAAAGAATAAGGAAATGCAATATGTGGAATTTAATCAACGCCCCCGAAACTGAAATCTTCGGCATTGCCATTGCGCTGATGGTTTTGCTCGGTGTGTTTGAAGTCATTTCCATGCTGGCAGGCGGTATCAGCGATTGGTTGGACAACCTGTTGCCCGACAGTCTGACCGAAACTGCGCACGCCGAGGTCGGATTGGATGTGGCGGACGCAGGCATATTCGTGCGTTTCCTGAGCTGGCTGTATGTCGGACGTATCCCGGTATTGATGTTGATGGTGGTGTTTCTTGCCGTATACGGACTGACGGGTTATCTGTTTCAGACGGCCTTTGCCACTGTATTCGGCAGTTATCTGAATGGCACGCTGGCAGCAGTCATCGTTTGGTTTCTTTCCTTGCCCTTGGTGCGCGTGACGGCTGGCGGTTTGTACAAAATTATGCCGAAAGATGAAACCACTGCCGTTTTGCAGGAAAGTTTAATCGGCCGCGTCGGCACAGTGGTGTTGGGCGAAGCTCGGGTAGGCAATGCGGCGCAGGTGCGCGTGAAAGATGCTTACGGCCAACAGCATTATGTGATGGTAGAGCCTGACTCTGATGATGTATTGAAACAAGGCGATGCGGTATTGCTGGTGTCGTTGGACGGAAATACATTTAAAGCGATTTTGAATCCGAGCGGAAGCTTGGTGGATTGAGGCCGTCTGAAACTGCAAATTTTGTGGCACCGCCAAAAATACGAATATCGACTGCCATCATTCTAGCTAAGGTAGGAATTCAGTTCTTGGAATTTCAGTAAGATTTATAAATACCTGTAATTTTTAAAGTTCTAGATTTTCACCTACACAGGAATGACTATGATACATTTGTATTCTTTATTATCAATAATGAAGTTTTTTGATAATTTATTTGTAAAGAGGAGCAATAAGAAATGTCTGAATGGTTAAAGGATTGGCCAAACATACTTAGTTTGATCGTATCCATCATCAGTATGTTTGGCTTTCCTAACTTAATACGCAGGTTTGGTGGGTTAGAAAGACTTTCTAAAAGTCAAATTGAATATAGACAGGCAAAAGAATTAATTCATCTTATTACGCAAGCAGAATGCCAAGGTAGAAAGCCTCATGCTTATTTAATAGAAAAAGGATACGGGGCAATTTCTGGTACAAATAAATTAGATTCTGAGGAGATTATTTATTGCTTAGGGATGAAGTCTCCTAATCGAGCTTTAAGGTATTACACTTTGGGATTGAAATACTTGGAATATTCTGCAATAGTTGGAAAAGTATATTTTAAAGAGAAATTCAATGATAGAAAGAGAAGGTTAAAAATTTATATATTGAATTATATTAGATATTTTATTTTTGCAATAATAGCAGCAGTAATTTTATGGGTGCCTACCCAAGTTGATTTTAAAAACTCTTATTATTCTTTCATGTTTTTAGCAATTATATCATTACCTTTTATAGGTTTATCATTTGTTTATTTGTCTGAAGCATCGGATTTGAATTTTGCAGAAAAATTCATGAAACTTCAAGCCGAAACGTTTAAAGAATCAGAGTTTGAAACTTTAATAGCAAATGAACCTGAAACAAAAGAACCTGAACGAGAAAACTAAGAATTTTAACCCTTTCAGACGGCCTCTTTCCCTCAAAGCCTTCTGAATCCACCGCCCTCAAAGGCATATTAACAAGAAGAAAGGAAAAACCATGAACTTGGTCTCCATCGGCACCATCGCCGGCGTCATACTCGTCGCGCTAATTGTACTCGGCCTCATCCTGACCCGTCTGTACCGCCGCGCCAGCAAAGAAGTCTCCTTCGTACGCACCGGTTTCGGCGGCGAAAAAGTCATCATGAACGGCGGCGCGATGGTGCTGCCCGTGCTGCACGAAATCATCCCCGTCAACATGAATACACTGCGCCTCGAAGTGCGCCGCGCTGCCCAACAAGCCTTGATTACCCGCGACCGTATGCGCGTTGACGTGATGGCTGAATTTTACGTCCGCGTCAAACCCAGCGCCGAGAGCATTGCGACCGCCGCACAAACGCTGGGTATGAAAACCATGTCCCCCGATGAGCTGAAAGACCTCGTCGAAGGTAAATTCGTTGATGCCCTGCGCGCCGTTGCCGCCGAAATGGCGATGGAAGAGCTGCATGAGAAACGTGTTGATTTCGTTCAGAAAGTACAACAAGTCGTGAGCGAAGACTTGTTCAAAAACGGTCTTGAACTTGAAACCGTTTCCCTGACCGGCCTCGACCAAACCAGCTTTGAGTTCTTCAACCCTCAAAACGCCTTTGACGCGGAAGGTTTGACCAAACTGACCGAAACCATCGAAGGCCGCCGCAAAAAACGTAACGAAATCGAACAAGACACTGACTTGGCGATTAAAACCAAAAACCTCGAAGCCGAGCAGCAACGCCTGAAAATCTCACGCGAAGAAGAATACGCCAAACTCGAACAAGAGCGTGAGATTGCCGTCCGCCGCGCCGAACAAGAGGCCAGCATTGCCGAACAAGAATCTCAGAAAAAACGCGAGGCGGAAGAAGCCAAAATTGCCGCAGAACGCGAAGTGGATTTGAAACGCATTGCCGCCGAACGCGACATTAAAAACGAAGACATCCGCAAAGCTCAAGCCGTTGAGCAGGCAGAGGTTGAACGCCGCAAAGCCATCGAGTTGGCCGAGCAAGACCGCGCCATCGCCGTTGCCGAGAAATCGCGTGCCGAATCCGAAGCCAAAGCAGAGGCCGACAAAGCCCGCGCCGCTGCCGTTCGCGAGGAAGAGAGCGTGATTACCGTACGCGAAACCGAACGCGCCGAGCGTGCCAAAGCGGTCGAGTTAATTGCCGCCGAAGAAGCCGCACAAAAAGACGCGATTTCGCTCACCGTCGCCGCTGAAGCTGAAAAACAAGCTGCACAAGACCGAGCTGAAGCCGTGCGTATCGCCGCCGAAGCCGAAGCCGAGAAACAACGCCTTCAAGCCAAAGGTGAAGCCGATGCCAAAATTCTGTTGGCGCAAGCGCAAGAGCAACAATACAAGGTTGACGCCGAAGGTACCCGTGCCGTCAACGAAGCTGCCAATGTCCTGAGCGTCGAGCAGGTTGAAATGCAAGTCCGCCTTGCCCTCTTGAAACACCTGCCTGACATCATCCGCGAATCCGTCCGCCCAATGGAAAAAATCGAAGACATCAAGATTTTGCAAGTCAATGGTCTGGGTGGCTTTGCCGGTGGTGCAAACGGCGCAGAAGGTGCTTCAGACGGCCAAACCACACAAGCCAGCCTTGCAGACCAAATGGTCAACAGCGCCCTGCGCTACCGCAGCCAAGCCCCGTTGGTTGACGGTCTCTTGAAAGAGTTGGGACTGAATGGTGGCGACATCAACGGTCTGACCCAAGGGTTGGATAAAAGCATCGACCAATCATAAACAGATACCGTCATAATGGTTTAAAGGCCGTCTGAAATAGGTTTTCAGACGGCCTTTTGTTTATACAAGAGCTTCCGCAAATTCTAATATTTTCAATACTGATCAATTCAGATCTGTTGCGGTTGCAATAAATTAGGAATTATCCAACCTGCTTTTTGTGGTTAAAAAAGATTGAGTGGGCTATTCTTAGCCAAATAACAAGGCTAACTGCTTTGACAATGATCCATCAACAATTGAGTCATAAAAACTGATTCTAGCGTTTCGATTTCAAGTTTGCCATCTACTCATCTATCGACATTTCAATACCAAGCCGCTTATCTTCAGGCAAATAAAAAAGCACAACATTTCGTTGTGCTTTTTCTTGATGAACCCACATTACTTGTTTTTTTGCGAACGAAGGTAGTCCAAAGTTTTCAGCTGGGCAATGGCTGCTGCCAATGCTTTGTGCGCTTCGGCCAGAGATTTATCATCTTTGGCTGCAGAAACACCTGCCTCGGCTGCTTTCTTAGCTTCTTCAGCACGTGCCTGATCCATTTCGGTACTGCGAACGGCAACGTCTGCCAATACGGTAATCTTGTCAGGCTGTACTTCTAAAACACCGCCGGAAACAGCAACCAGCACTTCTTCAGCTTCACCCGGAACAGTCAAACGCAATGCGCCGGGGCGCACCAAACTCATAATCGGCTCGTGTCGTGGATAAATACCAAGCTCACCTTGAACGGTCGGAACCACCACAAAGCTGGCTTCGCCCGAATAGATGTTTTGCTCGCTACTGACCACTTCAACTTGCATGACGCTCATGCCGACCTCCTTAGTTTAAGGTTTTCGCTTTCTCAACTGCTTCTTCGATGCCGCCTACCATGTAGAACGCTTGTTCAGGCAGATGGTCGTATTCGCCGTTCAAGATGGCTTTAAAGCCGGCAATGGTATCGCGCAGGGCGACATATTTGCCTGGAGAACCTGTAAACACTTCTGCAACGTGGAACGGTTGAGACAGGAAGCGTTGGATTTTACGGGCACGCATTACAGTCAGTTTGTCTTCGTCAGACAATTCGTCCATACCCAGAATGGCAATAATGTCGCGCAATTCTTTGTATTTTTGCAGAGTGGACTGTACACCGCGCGCTACGTCGTAGTGTTCTTGACCCAATACCATCGGATCCAATTGGCGTGAAGTAGAATCAAGCGGGTCAACTGCCGGGTAAATACCCAAAGAGGCAATATCACGGCTCAATACGACGGTTGCGTCCAAGTGGGCGAAAGTTGTCGCTGGAGACGGGTCAGTCAAGTCATCCGCAGGTACATATACGGCTTGGATGGAAGTAATGGAACCGGTTTGGGTAGAGGTAATACGCTCTTGCAAACGACCCATTTCTTCAGCCAATGTCGGTTGGTAACCCACTGCAGAAGGCATACGACCCAACAGTGCAGATACTTCGGTA
Organism: Neisseria sp. P0022.S009; assembly: GCF_051956675.1. Taxonomy (NCBI): domain Bacteria; kingdom Pseudomonadati; phylum Pseudomonadota; class Betaproteobacteria; order Neisseriales; family Neisseriaceae; genus Neisseria; species Neisseria sp. P0022.S009. The sequence continues at coordinate 262,533 of NZ_JBQCXE010000001.1, read as the reverse complement.
CCGGCCAGAGTGTAACGGTAGATGTTGTCAACGAAGAACAATACGTCGCGACCTTTACCGTTTTCGTCTTTTTCGTCACGGAAGTATTCGGCCATAGTCAAACCGGTCAAAGCAACGCGCAGACGGTTGCCCGGAGGTTCGTTCATTTGGCCATACACCATGGCTACTTTATCCAATACGTTGGAATCTTTCATCTCGTGGTAGAAGTCGTTACCTTCACGGGTACGCTCACCCACACCTGCGAACACGGACAGACCGCTGTGCGCTTTGGCGATGTTGTTGATCAATTCCATCATGTTTACGGTTTTGCCCACACCGGCACCACCGAACAGACCTACTTTACCGCCCTTAGCAAACGGACACAGCAAGTCGATCACTTTAATACCGGTTTCCAGCAATTCGGTAGTTGAAGACAACTCGTCGAATTTCGGAGCAGTTTGGTGAATGGCACGGCTCTTGTCGGTATCGATCGGACCTGCCTCATCAACAGGCGTACCCAATACGTCGACAATACGACCCAATGTACCTTTACCTACCGGCACAGTGATTGGCGCACCAGTATTGCTTACAGACATGCCGCGTTTCAGGCCGTCTGAACTACCCATTGCAATAGTACGGACAACGCCGTCGCCCAGAAGCTGTTGAACTTCCAGAGTCAGACCGTTCTCGTCCAATTTCAGGGCATCGTAAACATGCGGGATAGCGTCGCGTGGAAATTCCACGTCAACCACCGCACCAATAACTTGTACGATTTTGCCTTGGCTCATTATCGTATCCTAATTTCCTGTTCAGGCTTCAGACGGCATTAAACTGCCGCTGCACCTGCTACAATTTCTGACAATTCTGTGGTAATCGCGGCTTGACGCGATTTGTTGTACACCAAGCGCAATTCTTTGATGGCATTGCCTGCGTTGTCGGTTGCGGCTTTCATCGCTACCATACGCGCGGCTTGTTCAGATGCCATGTTGTCGCTCAATGCTTGATAAACCACAGACTCTAAATAGCGGCGAACCAAATATTCCAATACGGCGATAGGACTCGGCTCGTAGAGGTATTCCCAAGTAAATGAAGAATGACCTGTTCCGTCGTCAATAACGTTTTCACCGATAGGCAGCAAAACTTCCATACGCGGCTCTTGGCGCATTGTGTTGATAAAACGTGAGTAAACCATATGGATACGGTCTAATTCATGTTTCTCATAACGTTGGAAGATTTCGGTCAAAGGGCCAAGCAACGCTTCCATTTTCGGGGTATCGCCCAAATTGGTTGCACTGGCAATAACGTTCAAACCGATGCTTTGGCATGCAGCCAAACCTTTGCTACCCAGGCACACGACTTCGACTTCGATGCCTTGTTCCTGATACTCTTGAACTTGCGCCAAAAACTTTTTCAGTACGTTTGCGTTCAAGCCGCCGCACAAACCTTTGTCCGAGGTAATCAAAATGAAACCGGCACGACACACTTCGCGGTGCGGCTCCAACAATTTGATACCATGATCGGCATTGGTCTGTGCAAGATGGCTCATCACTGTACGCACTTTTTCGGCGTACGGACGCGCTAAGCGCATCCGGTCTTGAGTCTTCCGCATTTTAGAGGTAGACACCATTTGCATCGCTTTAGTGATCTTTTGGGTATTTTGAACACTACGGATTTTGGTGAGAATCTCTTTTCCGACTGCCATTTCAGACTCCTTTCATCTCAATACTTATGCTTGGTAAGCGTAAGAAGATTTGAAAGATTTCATGGCTTCGGTCAATGCTTTTTCGCTTTCGTCAGACATTGCGCCTGATGCATTAATCGCATCCAGAACCTCAGGATGTTGCGTACGTACGAAACTCAGGAATTCTGCTTCGAAAGCCAAGGCTTTGGATACCGGAACATCTGCGTAAGAACCGTTGTTGATCGCCCACAAAGTCAATGCCATTTCGGCAGTGTTCAATGTGCTGAATTGTTTTTGTTTCATCAATTCAGTAACCACTTCACCGTGTTGCAGCTGTTTGCGTGTTGCTTCGTCCAAATCAGAAGCAAATTGTGAGAACGCCGCCAATTCACGGTACTGTGCCAACGCCAAACGGATACCGCCACCCAGTTTTTTGATGACTTTGGTTTGTGCCGCACCACCTACGCGCGATACGGAAATACCGGCATTGATTGCGGGACGGATACCGGCGTTGAACAAGTCGGTTTCCAAGAAGATTTGGCCGTCTGTAATCGAAATTACGTTGGTTGGTACGAATGCTGATACGTCACCGGCTTGGGTTTCAATAATCGGTAATGCAGTCAGAGAACCGGTTTTGCCTTTTACTTCGCCATTGGTCAGTTTTTCAACTTCGTTTTCGCTGACACGGGCTGCACGTTCCAACAGACGGGAGTGCAGGTAGAATACGTCGCCAGGATAGGCTTCACGGCCAGGTGGACGGCGCAGCAGCAGGGAAATTTGACGGTATGCAACGGCTTGTTTAGACAAGTCATCGTATACAATCAGAGCATCTTCACCGCGGTCACGGAAGAATTCACCCATGGTACAACCGGAGTAAGGAGCAATGTATTGCAGCGCAGCGGCTTCAGAAGCAGTCGCAGCAACCACGATAGTATGTTCCATCGCACCATGCTCTTCCAATTTGCGCACTACGTTGGCAATAGAAGATGCTTTTTGACCGATAGCCACATAAATACAGATAACGCCTGTACCTTTTTGGTTAACGATGGCATCCAGTGCTACGGCAGTTTTACCGGTTTGACGGTCACCAATGATCAGCTCACGTTGGCCACGACCAACCGGAACCATAGAGTCAATGGCTTTCAGGCCGGTTTGCATGGGTTGGTCAACCGATTTACGCGCAATCACACCCGGTGCGATTTTTTCGATTGGAGCAGTCAAAGTTGTATTGATTGGACCTTTACCGTCGATAGGACGACCCAATGCATCAACTACGCGGCCAACCAATTCGCGACCGATCGGCACTTCCAAAATACGGCCGGTACAGGTAACTGTATCGCCTTCTTTAATGTGTTCGTACTCACCCAACACTACGGCACCGACGGAGTCGCGCTCCAAGTTCATGGCCAGACCGAAAGTGTTACCGGGGAATTCGAGCATCTCACCTTGCATCGCGTCTGACAAGCCATGAATGCGCACAATGCCGTCTGTAACAGAAACAACGGTACCACGGGTACGCACTTCTGTATTGACGGACAGATTTTCGATTTTGGCTTTAATCAAATCGCTAATTTCAGCAGGATTAAGCTGCATGAAAACTCTCCTAATTTGTCATAGTCGCATACAAAGCATTCAGTTTGCCTTGTACGGACAAATCCAAGACCTGATCACCCACTTCTACTTTGATGCCGCCGATTAATTCAGGGGCAACTTTAGTTACCACATCCAATTTGCTGTTGAAGCGTTTTGTCAGGATATCGGTAACATCGGCCAACTGCTGAGAACTGAGCTCATACGCGCTGTAAATTACTGCCGATTTCGTATTGTTGTGTATCAAGGTCAAATCTTGATATTGGGCATAAATTTCCGGTAATACCAGCAAACGCTTTTGCTCGGCCAAAACGGTAATAAAATTTGCCAATTCGACATTTTTGATACCGACAAGACCTTTGAGCGTTTCTGCCTTTTCGGAAGCTCCCGTTTCCGGCTGCTCGATGAAAGCAATGACTTTCTCATCCTGAACAACCGCTGCGAGTTCTTTCAGTTCGCCCAACCAAGACTCGATTTGTTTTTTTTCCTGAGCCAGACTAAACAATGCTTTCGCATAAGGTCTGGCAATCGTTGCGAACTCTGCCATAAGATTACAGCTCCTGTTTTAAGGCACTGAGCAGATCTGCATGTTTGGAAGCATCGACTTCTTTACGCAGGATAGATTCCGCACCTTTAACAGCCAATGAAGCGACCTGTTCACGCAACACTTCGCGTGCACGGTTAACTTCTTGCTCTACATCAGCTTTTGCTTGGGCTGCAATGCGTGCTGCTTCATGAGAAGCTTGCTCTTTGGCTTCTTCTACAATTTTCGCAGCACGTTTTTCGGCGTTGGCAACCATTTCGGTTACCTGATTACGCCCTTCGGCCATAAGTTCTGCAACTTTTTTCTCTGCCTGCTCAAAATCGCTCTTACCACGCTCGGCGGCAGCCAAGCCCTCGGCGATTTTTGCGGCACGCTCATCCAATGCTTTGGCAATCGGAGGCCATACGAATTTCATCGTAAACCAAACCAAGCCAAAGAAAACTAGGATTTGCGCAAATAAGGTTGCATTAATATTCACGTTACTTAACCTTCGTATCTGGGTTAATCAAACAGACGGCAAGCCTGTATCTGAACGGATCGCTCCGTCTTGATTACGCACCACCAAACGGGTTAACGAAGGCGAACAACAGGGCAATAGCCACACCGATCAAGAAAGCCGCATCGATCAGACCAGCGATCAAGAACAGTTTGGTTTGCAGTGGACCGATCAGCTCAGGTTGGCGGGCAGAAGATTCCAAGTATTTAGAACCAACCATTGCGATACCGATAGAGGCACCCAATGCGCCCAAGGCAACGATCAAACCACATGCGATAGCAATCAAACCCATTTTTAAACTCCTTAAAATAGTAAAGGTTAAACTACAAAAAACAAACTACGAAAAAACTACTTGATTAGTGTGCATCATGCGCCTGTCCGATATATACGAACGCCAACGCCATGAAAATAAATGCCTGCAAGGTGATAACCAAAATGTGGAAAATCGCCCAAGCCAAACCGGCAATCAGGTGGAACACAAATAAAATTGGATCCAAAGTCTCGACACTGCCGGTTGATGCCCATGCACCACCCAACAAAGCGATCAGCAGGAACACCAGCTCGCCGGCATACATATTACCAAACAACCGCATACCGTGGGATACGGTTTTGGACAAAAACTCTACCAAGTTCAGCAGGAAGTTGGCTGGAGCAAGCCACGGACCGAAAGGTGCGCAGAACAACTCGTGAATCCAACCGCCAAGGCCTTTGATTTTGACATTGTAGTAAATACAGATCAGCAATACGCCAATCGCCAGAGCCAAAGTCGTATTCAAGTCAGCTGTCGGCACGACGCGCAACAGAGCATGATGATTACCGGTAATGCCTTGCCATGCCATCGGCAGCAAATCAACCGGCAGCATATCCATGGCATTCATCAAGAGAATCCAGACAAACAAGGTCAGACCCAACGGGGCAACGGCTTTACGCGATTGTTCGTTATGGATAATGCTTTTACACATATCGTCCACAAATTCGAACAGAATTTCAACAGCCGCTTGGAAACGACCGGGAACACCGGCCGTCGCTTTTTTGGCACCGCGCCACAAAAGGAAGCTACCGATTACGCCCAACAGAACAGCAAAAAAGATTGCATCAAGGTTAATGAACGAAAAATCAGCAATGTTTTTCAGTCCTTGACCCTGAGTAACATCCGACATACTGGTCAAGCTTTGCAAGTGGTGCTTGATGTAGTCGGCAGCGGTCATAGTTTCACCTGCCATAGTGTTTTACTCTCAACAATACTAAAAAAACCAAATGACTGACGCCAAGAAACGCCAATAAAAATGGGTAAAATACCAGTGATCGATGCCATATCGCAAAAACGACCAACATAGATACCAGCGACAGCACTACTTTTAAAACCTCTCCGCCGATAAACATCGAACTTTGCAGATCGGGATTTCGTCGGGAAAACTTTAAAAGTAAAACTGCAACAAGGGTAGGCACAATGTACGAAAATCCTCCCGCCAAAGCAGAGAGGAAGCCGGGCAATCCGGAGAATAATGCACAAACAACTGAAATTATTAATAATACAATCACTTGCAATGGGACTATCTGATTCATTGTACTTTGCACCCCAAAAAGCAAGGCAGGCTAATATAATCAAGAAGTTTGTTAACGTCAAGCAATATGTTAATCTTTGTGAACCTTTCATAAATAAATGATTAACACATATAAAACAAATCTTTGCTGGAATGGAGTTTAACACAAATTACATGTTGTTACATAGATTTTACAGAAGATTTTGATTTGTATTGTAAACATTTATACGCTCTACGCTTTTTCAAAAATTGAGGCCGTCTGAAAAGCTTTTTTCAGACGGCCCGTTCTGTTTATAAAGCCGTTAGAACGCTTGATTGATGCCCAACTGCTTCAGCAAATATTCGAATGTTTCCGGCGTATCAAAATGCAGCACGATTTTGCCTTTTTTCTGATTGCTGGTTTTGACTTCGGCATTAACGCCCAAATGCTCGGTCAATGCATCATTGATGCGGCGGATATCCGGGCTGATGGTTTTGGCTGCTTCGGGCTTGGCTTTTTGATGCGCCAATTGGCTGCGGCGCTCTACCTCGCGCACCGACCAGCCGTTTTTGACGGCTTTTTGCGCCAATTCCAATTGGTCAACTACATGCAAGGTCAGCAACGCACGGGCATGACCCATTTCCAGACGGCGTTGGTAAAGCATTTCTTGAACCGGCTCAGGCAGGCTCAACAGGCGCAGGCTGTTGGAAATGGCGCTGCGGCTTTTACCGACGGCTTTTGCGATGGTTTCGTGGGTCAGGCCGAATTCGTCGGCGAGGCGTTTCAAACCTTGCGCCTCTTCAATCGGATTGAGGTTTTCGCGTTGCAGGTTTTCAATCAAACCCATGGCCAACGCGGTTTCGTCGCTGATGGTTTTGATGACGACGGGAATTTCGGTCAAACCGGCCAACTGGGAAGCGCGCCAACGGCGTTCGCCGGCAATCAATTCATATTGAGACAGACCACGTTCGCGTACGATAACCGGCTGGATAATGCCTTGCGCTTTAATGGAGTCAGCCAATTCCTGCAAGGCTTCGTCATCCATTTGCACACGCGCCTGATAGCGGCCGGGCTGAATATCGGCGATGGCAACCGTTGTCAGGCGATCGCTACTGCTGCTGTCCACCGCATTGGATATCAGCGAATCCAAACCGCGTCCCAATCCTTTTGCTTTTGCCATATTGTTTTCCCTTTCAGACGGCCTCAATGTTGAAATGACGTATTCTATCGGATATTGCCGCTTTACGACAATTTGAATCACGATGATTTGACCCTTGCCGTTTATTTACGGAGCGAAACCGCAAACACGCCCCTTAAAGCATTACTCAAGCGGATTTCTTCCGCATTTTCCAACATAGAACGCGAGATGTGGGTTTCTTTGATTGTATCCGCACCTAAAAGCCGCGGCTGCTTCAATACCGCTTGGCGCATTACCCCGTTCAAAATATCCAAATCCAAAGACGGCGTGAGCCATTGTCCTTGATATTTGACGAACACATTGCTTCTTCCACCCTCTAACAAAAGGCCGTCTGAATTGAAAAACAGGCTGTCAAATGCACCCTGCCCTTCTGCCGTTTTCCATGCTTGGTCAAAAATTTCACGGCGCGTAGTTTTGAAACGGCGCAGATAATCGCGTTGGCTTAATGTGTGTTCACTCAGGACGACGTATTGTTGCCCATCCAATTCAGAAACAGCCGCATGGCTCAATGCAAGGCCGTCTGAAAACAAGGCGGCTTTGACTCTAAACAACCCATTTGGCAACGCATCTATATAATGTTGGATTTGCTCTATTGCGTTTTCAGGCCAAGTCAGGTTGAGTGCTTGCGCCGAGCTGTTCAGACGGCCCAAATGCAAATCAAGCAAACGGCATTGTTTGTCTTCCACGCGCATGGTTTCAAAAATACCGAAATCAGGCCGCAAGTCATTGAGAAAACGCGCCTTCCAACCGCACTCGCGATATTCGGCTTCAGGATCGCTATCAATCACAATCCCCGAACCCACACCATAAACACCTTGATAAAGGCCGTCTGAAATTGGCTTCAGAGATAAAGTACGGATCACGACATTGAACACACCTTCAAACCCCAAACCCGTATCACACGGATGCAAAAAGCCAATGCTGCCTGTGTACAAACCGCGCGGCTCAAATTCAAGGGACTCAATAATCTGCATACTCATGCGTTTGGGTGCGCCGGTGATACTGCCGCACGGGAAGGCTGCGCGGATAATATCGGCAACCGAAACATCAGCCAGCGCCTGCGCTTCGATGGCACTGGTCATCTGCCAAACACTGCCGAAACGGGAAACTTTAAACGGTTCAGGCACGCGTACTTTGCCTGTCTGCGCGATTTTGCCGAGGTCGTTGCGCAACAAGTCGACAATCATCACATTTTCGGCGCGGTTTTTCGGGTCGTTTTGCAATTCAACGGCGCGGCGTTCATCTTGCCCATCGTGAAGAATCGGCGCAGTGCCCTTCATCGGCTCGGTTGTAATCAGGCCGTCTAAATCGATTTTGAGGAAAAGTTCGGGAGAAAAACACAAAGTCCACGCCTCCTGCCCTACCCCGTCGGGCAGACAAGACAAAACGGCATACGGCACAGGCTGGCGCAAGCGGCGATAAAGCTGGATCGGATTGCCGTAAGTTTGCAGGTGCAGGCGTGCGGTGTAATTGATTTGATAGGTATCGCCGCGGCGGATGGCTTCGTGGATTTGACGGATATGCTCGAGATAATCGGCTTCGGATACGGAGAATCGGGGAGTAGAAATACCTGCCTCAAGGCCGTCTGAATGATTGGCCAGCCAGTTTTCGGCATCGATTTCGGAATAATCGGCAAACCAGTGCAAACGCAGACTGCCACTGCGGCCAGACGGAATATCCATCAGCAGCAATCCGAATTCGTAGTCTGCAAACAACACTGCATGCAAACCCTTTTTCCAGCCGGCTTGCAAAATACTTGTTAACGAATCCAGTTCGTTATGATAAAACCGATGGCTTTCTACATGATTTTGATAGAGTTTTGCTCGGCCGCTCACGGCATCGTCAAACAGGGCGAAATAAGGCATGATTGCTGTACAAATAGGCTGATTATACGCTGCTTTTACATAAGTTAGCAGACAAATTCAAAAAAAGTACTCTAATGTAATTTTATGTAGTCGAACGAGGCATAAAAGGGTAGAATCAAACCATACCACACTATATCATTTAAAACTTAATCGATAAGGAGACTTTATGGCAGACCACCAACTAGAACCATTCGAGAATGTTGAACTGGGCGAGAAACAAGACCAGCTGCAAGTATTCGAAAAGGCTGTTTTGGAACACGAAGGACGCGGTTCAGACGAAGATTCCAGCAGCGCACCGCTTCCTGCCAACTACCCGTACAAACAACGTATGCGCCGTTCTGTTTACGAAAAAGAAAAACAGAAGCTGCAAATCGAATTATTGAAAGTACAAAGCTGGGTTAAAGATTCTGGCCAACGCATCGTCAGCCTGTTTGAAGGCCGCGATGCAGCCGGTAAAGGCGGTACCATCAAACGCTTTATGGAACATTTGAACCCGCGCGGCGCACGCGTTGTCGCACTGGAAAAACCGACCACTACCGAACGCGGCCAATGGTATTTCCAACGCTACATCCAAAACCTGCCGACCGCGGGCGAAATGGTATTCTTCGACCGCTCATGGTACAACCGTGCCGGCGTAGAACGCGTCATGGGCTTCTGCGAACCTAACGAATACCTGCTCTTCATGCGTCAAACCCCTGAATTGGAACGCATGCTTGTTGCCAGCGGCATCCACCTGTTCAAATTCTGGTTCTCCGTATCCCGTGAAGAACAACTCCGCCGCTTCATCTCCCGTCGTGACGACCCCCTGAAACACTGGAAACTGTCCCCCGTGGACATCCAGTCACTCGACCGCTGGGACGACTACACCGAAGCCAAAAACGCCATGTTCTTCCACACCCACACCGGTGACGCGCCTTGGGTCATCATCCGCTCCGATGACAAAAAACGCGCACGTTTGAATTGTATCCGCTACTTCCTGCACCAGCTGGACTATCCGGGCAAAGACGTGAAAGCCATCGGCAAAGTGGACGATAAAATTGTTTTGATTCCCGACACACGTTACAAAGAAAAAACTGTAGACATCGGACACGATTAAAATCTAAGATCGAGTAGTTATTGACTCAATTAAGTGGATTTTTGTTCTGATATTTTCGGAATAAAAATCCACTTACTTTATGGAAAACCGTCATCAGACTATTTGGCTACGCAATGACATCTAACAACAAAACAAATATCTATACCAAATTCTTCAACACCGAAACATTAGATGCTGTCCCCGTATGGCAGTTTGACGAATACATTGACGGCATCAACACTCGCCGAATCTATTTACATGCAGATGGGCATACCGAAAACATCTCCGAACGCGACAACTTATTACATGGGGAATTAACCGATTTAGATTTATCATACAGCGAGTACATCAGCCCATCAGAATTTGAAAAACTTTGGCAATAATATTAAATACGAAATCATACAGCTAAAGGCCGTCTGAAATTTCATCTTTCAGACGGCCTTTTCTTAATCCTCACGATTCCAATACGTTTTTTGTGCGAATACCAATTTATTGTCAGTGAATTTTACATTATCCAAATTCAACGCCCAGACATCACTTTTCATCACCCTGGCGGCAGGATGCGCTTTGTAAAATAAAGACTGCGCCGCTTTCAAATCCGCTTCATCTTCAATCAAAGCGGCAGTCGCCGCAAACTGAACACCGCTGATTTTTGTGATACTGTCGGGCTGACCGGCGATGGTGCCGGCTACTTTGGCAGAACGGCTCATCAGTCCGCCATGCTTTGTTTTCAAAGAAGTCAGCACAATCAGGCGGGCATTGGCTTCATCAAACACATAAAAACAACAAGCCGCCCAAACTTCGCCGTCTGCCGCAGCGGCAATACTGACGACATGATGATTGCTCAAGAATTTAACGATATTGGCAGGAATCGCTTGCATGATTTTTATCCTCTTTCTCAGTGTATTAAATTTATTTTCAGGCCGTCTGAAACATCAGCCCTGCCAGCGCGGCGCATCGGTTTGAACAATACTGAACAAGTCCAAAGCATGAGACACGCTGTGCGTAATCATATCATCAATGGATTCGGGCTTCTGATACAGAGCCGGAACAGGAGGAAACACTATGCCGCCCATCTCTGTTACACGGCGCATATTGTCGATGTGTGCCAAGTTTAACGGCGCTTCACGCACCATCAACACCAGCCTGCGCCGCTCTTTCAACGTTACATCCGCCGCACGGCTGAGCAAATTATCGGCAAACCCGTGAGCAACCGAAGCCAAAGTTTTCATTGAACACGGCGCAATCAACATTCCGTCCGTCAAAAACGAACCGCTGGCAATACTTGCGCCGACATTACGGACAGAATGCACGACATCCGCCAAAGCATAAACGTCTTCTTTGGTGTAATCCGTTTCCAAAGCGCGGGTCATCTCCGCCCCTTGCGAAACCACCAAATGCGTTTCTACCTGATGCTCACGCAAAAGCTGCAAAGCCTTCACGCCATACTGAAAACCGCTGGCACCGCTGATGCCGACAACCAAACGCTTCATTGTATTTCCCTGTCTCGGCCTAAAAATAAAGGAAAGGCAGATTCTCAAGACGAAAAAATAACCGCTAAAAAGCGGTTAGATTTTCTAATGTGGTGCCGACAGCGAGATTTGAACTCGCACAGCCTACGGCCACTACCCCCTCAAGATAGCGTGTCTACCAATTCCACCATGTCGGCATAAATCAAATTGTCTTACTGCTGCTGAGGATTCGGAGCAACAGGAGTTGTATTGTTTTGTGCAGGCGTTGCAGGCTTAGGAGCCTGTTGGGTCTGCTTCACATCGCTGAAGTCTAAACCGTGCTTATTGGAGTGGGTGTGAATATACACCATTGCCATGCAGGTCGCAAAGAAAAATGTTGCAGCAACGGCAGTCGAGCGGCTGAGGAAGTTGGCATTACCGGCAGAACCGAATACGCCTTGCGCGCTACCGCTGCCGGAACCGAATGTTGCGCCGGCATCCGCACCTTTACCGTGTTGCAGCAATACTAACACGATTACGAATAGAGCGGAAATAATATTAATAATCCAGATAAGGGTTTTAAAGGCTTCCATATGTTTTCTACGAGGCTTGTGCTGCGTTGATGATGGCGGTAAAGGAGTCATAGGATAATGACGCGCCACCAACCAATGCGCCGTCTACATGAGGTACTGCGAAGATGTCGGCTGCGTTATCCGCTTTCACACTTCCGCCGTAAAGAACGCGGATTTTAACATCGCTTCCGCACAAAGACAAGATTTCTTTGTAGATAAATGCGTGCATGTCGGCGATTTGTTCGACGGTGGCGACTTTGCCTGTGCCGATCGCCCAAACCGGCTCGTAGGCAACGGCGATGTTTTGGGTGTTCAGACCTTGCAGGATGGAAAGCTGATGGGCAATGACTTCGTGTTCTTTACCGGCTTCGCGCTCTTCCAGGCTTTCACCGACGCACAACAATGGAATCAGGCCGACATTGAGGACGTTTTCCATTTTGCGGCGTTGGATTTCGTTTTTCTCGCCGAAATAAAGGCTGCGCTCGGAGTGGCCGATGAGGACGATGTCTGTACCGATGTCGGCAAGCATTTCGGCGGACACTTCGCCGGTGTACGCGCCGTTATTCGGGAAACGGCTCACATCTTGCGCACAGGTCAAGATGCGGTTGTTCAAAACGATTTGCATAGCGTTGTGCAGTTGCAACAGATACACGGTAGGGGCGGCCAGGCCGATTAATACGCGTTCGGCGGTTGGCATGACGCGGAAGCGGTGCATAAGTGCATTGTTGTTTTGGAGTCGGCCGTTCATTTTCCAGTTGCCGATAACCCATTTTTGATCCCACATTCCGATTTGGTGATACATCTTTATTGCTCCGTGTGTTGATTGTTGCTTGTTGTAGCGTGGTGTAATGTGAAAGTTTAGTGGATATATGTGCGCTTGGCAATTATTAACAAGCCTCGGGGCCGTCTGAAAGATGGCACACTCTCCGACAAGGATTTATAATGTATGCTTCGATAAAATTAAGAATTGAACGGAGCACAAATATGGACTTTGAAAAAGCGCGTTTCAATATGGTTGAACAGCAGATTCGTCCGTGGGATGTCTTGGACTTCGACATTTTGGATGCTTTGGAGGAGATCGGGCGCGAACATTTCGTCGGCGAGGCTTTTCAAGGCTTGGCCTATGCGGATATGGAGCTGCCGCTGGCCAACGGCCATAAGATGTTGGAACCTAAAGTCGTTGCCCGCCTGGCTCAAGGTTTGAAACTGAAAAAAGACGAAACCGTCTTAGAAATCGGTACAGGCTCAGGCTATGCAACCGCCCTGCTGTCCAAACTGGCCGGCAAAGTCGTCACCGACGACATCGATGCCGAGCAGCAGCAACGCGCCAAAAAAGTTTTGGACGAATTGGGCTTTGCCAACGTCGATTATGTGCAAAACAACGGCCTGACCGAAGCATCGCAAGGCGCGCCTTTTGATGCAATTTATGTGGGCGGCGCAGTAGACCGAGTGCCTAAAATCTTAAAAGAGCAATTGAAAGACGGCGGCCGCATGGTCATCATTGTCGGCCGCAAACCGGTACAACACGCGCTTTTGCTGACGCGCAACGGCAATGAGTTTTCCGAAAAAGTATTGTTCGACACCGTCGTGGCCCACTTGGAAGATAAATCGGCCAATCCGTTCGGCGATTTCGATTTTTAAACAACAGGCCGTCCGAAAGTTCAGACGGCCTCATGCTTTTATCCCCACCTTTATGACCGACATCATCCAACTCCCGCCCACCGAATTGAAACAATGGCAGGACGAAGGCCGCGCATTTCACCTGCTCGACGTCCGAACTGATGAAGAACGCGCCATCTGCACCCTGCCCGCTGCCATTCATATTCCGATGAACCTCATCCCCCTGCGCCAAAACGAGCTGCCCGACGATGATTTACCTATCGTCGTCTATTGCCACCACGGCATCCGCAGCCTGCACACGGCTATGTATTTGGAAGACGCCGGATTTGAAAACCTCTACAACCTGCAAGGCGGTATTGATGCTTGGGCGGAGCAAATCGATGCCAAGATGATGCGGTATTAAATTGCTTTTATGAATAAAAGGCCGTCTGAAACTGGATTTCAGACGGCCTTTGCGATTATTTCACAAACCGTGCATCTGCCATAAACGGCCGTGTAGCGGCTGGTTTGGCCGAATAGAAGCGGGAGAAAGTGCTGTCAATTTTGGTTTGTATCGGTTTACCGTCCAATGTTGCCGATGCTTCCAATTTCACACCACCGCCACTGGTTTCGCCCAATTTCATATTTGGGAATGTCAGTTTGGCAATATTGAGTTTCACATTTTCCACTTTGGTATCGGGAGACATCAGCTGCTTGCCGACCGGACGGATTTTTTCACCCTCATCATGAGGCGCGGCACCACCGTTATCGTCAACCACGCCGATATTAATCAATCGGGCAGCTGCCAAATCCATCTTGCCGTTTTTAACCGGAATACCGACAAACAGTTTTACGCCGCGATGAATGAACGTATTATCTCGCCACTGAGTTTGGCCCTCTCTGGGCGGTTTGGTTTCCGCCGCCACCGAATAAGTACGGCCCATAATCATCAATTTATAACCCGGAATTTTTTTCGACCCCAACCCATCGGCAATATCTTCAACCAACTGCGGCGCAGTCAAATCTTCACTTGCCAAAATACGGGCCGATGTTTCTGCCAGATAAGCAGGTTTGCCGTCTATGGCCAATGCTTGTTCATGGCCGAAATCAGCTGCAAATGCAGGTATGGCAGCTAAGGCGGCCAATGTCAAAATGCCGATGCGTTTCATCGCTTACTCCTGATGTAGAATATGGTTAGACTATTCATCCGAAAAACTCGGACAAATTTTAGACGAAACCATATTATTCTATAAATGATATAGATTATCAACAATATTTATAATACGGACAATATAAAGGCCGTCTGAAAACCAAGTTTCAGACGGCCTTTTCAATCTGGCTTAAAACCTATATCAGCCTGTAAAGCGTTTGAATACCAATGTGCCGTTGGTACCGCCAAAGCCGAAGGAATTGGAGATGGCAACGTCGATTTTCGCGTCGCGCGCTTCGTTGGCGCAGTAGTCCAAATCGCAACCGGCTTCAACGTCTTGTTCAAAGATGTTGATGGTCGGTGGAGATTTTTGCTCGTGCACTGCCAACACACTGTACAACGCTTCCACGCCGCCAGCCGCTCCGAGCAAGTGTCCGGTCATGGATTTGGTAGAGTTGACAATGACTTTGTGCGCATGGTCGCCCAAAGCGCGTTTGAGGGCTTTGGTTTCGTTGGCATCGCCCAGCGGAGTGGACGTACCGTGTGCGTTGACGTAATCAACGTCTTCAGGGTTCAGGCCGGCATCTTTCAGCGCACGGGTAACCGCCAATGCCGGGCCTTCTTCGTTAGGCGCGGTAATGTGGTAGGCATCGGAACTCATGCCGAAGCCGACGATTTCGGCGTAGATCTTCGCACCGCGTTTTTTCGCGTGTTCCAATTCTTCCAACACCAGCACGCCCGCACCTTCGCCGATAACAAAACCGTCACGGCCTTTGTCCCACGGACGGGATGCGGTGGCAGGATCGTCGTTGCGGGTGGAAAGGGCTTTCATCGCAGCAAAGCCGCCCACGCCCAAAGTGCTGATCGCGCCTTCCGCACCGCCAGCAATCATCACATCCGCATCGCCGTATTTAATCAGTCGTGCAGAGTCGCCGATGGAGTGTGCGCCGGTGGTACAGGCGGAAACCATGCCGTAGCTCGGGCCGCGGTAGCCTTTAAGGATGGTCACGTGGCCGGAAATCAGGTTGATCAACGAGCCAGGAATAAAGAAAGGATTGATTTTGCGCGCGCCGCCTTCGAGTACGGCTTTGCCGGTAGCTTCAATGCTCGGCAGGCCGCCGATACCGGAGCCGATGTTGACACCGACACGGTCTTTGTCGAGGGTTTCCAAATCGTCCAAGCCTGAATCATTGATGGCTTGCAGGGCGGCGGCGATACCGTAATGGATAAACACGTCCATGCGGCGCGCTTCTTTCGCGCTGATGTATTGGCCGATGTCGAAATCGCGCACTTCGCCGGCGATTTGGCTGTTGATGTCGGATGCGTCAAAGCGGGTAATCCGTCCGATGCCGCTTTTGCCTGCGAGCAGATTGCTCCATGCGGTGGCGACGTCGTTGCCGACCGGTGATACTTGGCCAAGACCTGTGATGACTACTCTTCTCTGACTCATGATAATCTCGCTGTTGGTTGTCGGGATTTTCGCGGCAGACTTGCTCTTTTCTTCGTGGAAACGGGCAAAACTCATGCCGTCTGAAATTTCAGGGGTTTGATAATAAGGTAAAAGCCTCTATTGCGATAGCGCAGCAGAGGCTGGGTGTTTGAGGCGACCGATTAGCCTTGGTGGGCGTTGATGTAGTCGATAGCCAATTGTACGGTAGTGATTTTTTCAGCGTCTTCATCAGGGATTTCGCAGCCGAAAGCTTCTTCCAAAGCCATCACCAGTTCCACGGTGTCCAGAGAGTCAGCACCCAAATCGTCTTGGAAAGAAGATTCGTTTTTCACTTCGGCTTCGTTTACGCCCAGTTGTTCAGCAACAATTTTTTTAACTTGTTGTTCGATGTTTGACATAATTAGTCGTTCCTTTTCGCCTTGCGGCAGGTTGTTTAAGAGAAATAATTCGTCGGTATTGTACCGAATTCGGATAGAGTTTTCCATCTAATCCTGCATTTTAGCACAGATTATTCAGTAAAAACCTGTTGTTGCGCATATTAGCATAGGCTGATTTTAACCTACAAGCAGGAAATTGTTTTTATTTGATATCATAGGGTTAAGTTTGATTATCGTGATTCGTGGCCGTCTGAAAACCCTAATATCGGCTTCTCAAACGGCTTTAAGGTAATTTCAAATATTTTCTCCAATTATTTTTCCAAGCCGCCCACATCATCCGTTTCACGATATTCCAGCCCGTCCAATGCCGCAAAATGCCGCTTGCCGCATTCGATTTTCAGCCTCTCATTCTGGCGTAGTTTGTCCGTATCCACACCCGCCTGAATGCCTTTGCCAGTATTTTTGGTTTCTGCAACAAAGTACACTTTGCCCTGAACCTGTTTTACCACTGCCCAATCGGGATTGTAATTGCCCAGTGGGGTAGGAATTTTGAACCATCCGGGTAGCTTGAAATAAAACGCTACACCACCTTCATGGTCAGCATCATAATGCTCGCAATCGGCGGCAAAGTTTTTTTCCGTTCCGGAATCCAATGGGATATAGTTTTCGCAAATGGTTTTTTGCGGATTACTTACTGCAAATGTAAAGCTGTTCTCATAAAACTCAATACCTTCGCACACCATATTTTCCAGCAGCTTTTGGTCGTACACTTCGCCGGTTTGTTCATACTCAATTCCTGCCGCCATCAGTGCGTACAGGCTGCGGTTTACCGCTTCAGCAGCAAGGTCGATGAAGCGTTGCGGATTACCAGCTACATCTTTCAGACGACCCGACTGTGTGATGATTTCGTACACCGTGCGCCGTGTCAGCCCCGTCTTTTTTTGGATCTCGCCGAGTATGTCCGGGATTTCCCATTGAACGTCCATTTCGCGGCTGCGGCTGGCAATTTCGACTGTTTCGATACCGTAGGTTTGGGATTGTTTCAATTGCGCCTTGCGGACGCGGATTCTCGGCTTTTGGATTTCTGGCAGGTTTGCCACTGCCGCCGAAGCCTGTTTGATCAATTCTTCCGTATCGAAGCGCACGCGGTAGCGCGTTTTGTATTTCAATCTCTCCCAAATTGCCTGAAATTCGGGGTCGAGCGGAAAATCTTTGCGAAATAGCTGTTTTTTCTTCTTATTGCCGTCCTTGATGTTTTCGGCGGCAAATTTGATACCGCATTCGTCTTCGTATTCCTTTTGCAGATTGGCGGCAAACAATTCATAACTTTCGTTCGGCACTACAGTCAGTACGTTCACTTTTTCATCGCGCACGCGACGCCCTTCCTGATTGACGGCTATACGTAGCCCGCGCCCGATTTCCTGCCGCTTTTTCAGCGGCGAGCGGGTTTCGTTGAGCGTGCAGATCTGGAATACATTGGGGTTATCCCAACCTTCTTTCAGCGCGGAATGGGAAAAGATAAAGCGCAGCGGGCTATCAAAGGAAAGCAGGGTTTCCTTATCGCGCATAATGAGGCGGTAGGTATCGTTGTCCGCCTGCATTGTGCCGTCGGTGTTTTTCAGACAGCCTTTGTCTTGCGAGAAATAGCCGTCGTGTACGCCTGCCGTATCGGTGCTGCCTGAAAGCTCTCGATAAATTTCTTCAAACCAAAGGGCAAACTTGCCCGCTGTTCCATCTGCTGTGCGGTAGTTCTCCACGCGGTCGATGAAGAACAGCGACAACACCTTAATCCCCAGCGGATTCAGCCGTTTCTCCTTCGCCAAATGCTCCCTTACCGTTTCGCGGATTTGGTTTTTCATGATTTCATCGCGCACTACGTCGCTGTTGCTGCTACGGCTGATTTTCAGGCCACCTGAAAACTTGATTTCCCCGGTTCCGATATCGATATCGTTTACAGCAAAGCCGTAGCGGTAGGCGGGATTTCCGCCCGATTTCTCAAACAAATCGTCTTTTACGGACACGCTGACAGGTTTCTTTTTAGTTTCTTTTTTGTCCTGATAATGGATGCTGAGTTTGGCGGTTATTTTGCGTTTGCCCTGTTTGATTTCTACGATTTCAACAAATGCGCCGTTCACATCGTTTTCCGCCAATACTGGCAAGACTTCAATCTGTTTGACCAGCTTCAAATTATATGCCTGCACGGGATTCAGGCTGTAAACCTTGTGGTAAGGGTTTTTATGCGTTGCCGAATAGCGCAGGGTAAAAAGCGGATGGAGCGATTCCAAAGCGTTCAGACGGCCTTCCGTTTCCATATTTTGCGGCTCGTCGATGATGACGATGGGACACGTTTCCTGAATAAACTTAATCGGTGCTTCCCCGCTTTCGTTTACCTTATTGATAACGTTTCCGTCTTTTTCAAACGACTGGATGTTGATCACTAAAATTTCGATGTGGTCGTTTACCGCAAAAGCGCGCAAGTCCGACAGCCGGCCGCTTGAATATTCCGCATAACGCATCACGGGCCTGCCAAACACCCCGTCAAAATGTGCCTTCGTAATTTCCAGGCTTTTCAACACGCCTTCGCGTATCGGTACGCTCGGTACGACAATCACAAACTTCTTCCAGCCGTAGCGGCGGTTTAATTCATAAATCGTGCGCAGATAGACATAGGTTTTGCCCGTACCCGTTTCCATTTCCAGAGAAAAATTCAGCCCGTGCGCGCCGATTTCCGTTTCAGGCTGTCTGTTTTGCTTTTGTACCGCATTCAGATTCCTACCTAGCGTTTCCCAATCCAAATCCAAGCTGTTGCCGACAAACCGCCCCGTCCCCTGACTGGTCAAATCAAATGTCCGGGCATGGTTCGGCTGTCCTGCAAAAAGATTCGCAACGGCATTTACCGCATCAAGCTGATAGGGCAGTTCTTCAAATTTCAGTTCCATCGTTTTCTCCCTACACACACTCGAACATCACGCCCGCATCCTTCATCTGCAATACGGTATTGCTTTTAAGCGCATCGTCGCCCTCGAACAGCCTGTCCAATGTCGCCACTTTGGCGGGATGCTTCGACAGCACGGCATCAATCAAACCTTGATCCACACGTTCCAACAGGAAAGCGTACAGCCCGCCCGTATCCTCGTCTTCCACGAAATACACGTCGTCTGAAAACGAAACTTTGCAAGTCAGCTTCAAGCCCATACGCAGCATCAATTCGTAGAGCAGATTTTCAGACGATGTTTCAGACAGCACGGAATCGATATTCAAATACAATTCGCGTTGCAGGGCTTCCGTATCGGCCTGTCCGGGCTGCCGCCATTGTTTGAAACCGCTTTCGGCAAGTTTGAAAACTTTAAAACCCGTATCTATTTCCGATCCGTCTTGAAGGCCGTCTGAAATCTGCCTGCCCGCGCGGCGGATGCGTTCTTTGGCAATTTCGGCAATCGTGTCAAAACCAGCCTTGCGCGCTTCGGATTTTTCGTCGGTTTCTTCGGGGAGTTGCACACAGATGAAACGGCGGCTGCCGCCGTCTTCGGCGTTAAGTTGCATCACGGCATGGGCGGTGGTGCCGCTGCCGGAGAAGAAGTCCATAATAATTTCATTGTTATTTAAAGATGCAATTTTCATCAAAATTTTGATGAGAGGTGTTGGTTTTGGATAACTAAAATATGCTTGATTATCAAAAAGCAATTTTGTTTGTTTTGTACCAAAAGCTGTATTTTTACCATCAGTTTCATCTAAAATTTCTTCTAATTCTTCCGCAATTTCGCTTTGCAACCATGCGGCATAAAGCTGTGTGCGGAATTCGCCCTCTAATGGTTGATAAACTTTCTCATATGCTTCCCATTCTCCATCATCACGTTTTTGAAATTCAATATCTTTATTTGATAAACATGTTTTCATTCTTTTTTCATTCCACCGCCATCGTCCATCAGAACCATCAGGAAGTTTTGGTGTAATTTCAATTCCATCATATGTCTTAATCGGATAAAAAAGATTTGGTCTATCTTGGCGTGTTGCACCACTTCCCCATTTTCTTGCTAATTGTGTTTTATAAAATCTATTTTTTTCAGCATCAAACTTGGGAAATTTCTCATCAGATTTGATTTTCCTACCCACAGTAAATTGTTCTTTATTTCTTGCATACATCAAAATATATTCATGGTTTTGCAATAGATTCTTGTCATCTGCACCGCCACCACGCCCCTTCCATGGCAACTCAGCAACAAAATTCTCCGCCCCAAACACTTCATCACATAGCAGTTTCAGCTGTGCCTGTTCGTTGTCGTCTATCGAGATAAAGATTACGCCGTCTTCGCGCAGCAGGGTTTTTGCCAGATGCAGGCGCGGCAGCATCATGGAGAGCCAGTTGCTGTGGTAATGGCCGCTGTCTTTGCCGTTTTTGCGCCATGCACCTTGGAATACGCCGTCGCGCTTCAGGTAGCCCGCGTCGTCGGTATCACCCACGCGGCGGGCGTATTCTTCACGGCTTTCGGAGAATTTGTCGGGATAAATAAAGGA
This sequence comes from Neisseria sp. P0022.S009, assembly GCF_051956675.1. NCBI lineage: Bacteria > Pseudomonadati > Pseudomonadota > Betaproteobacteria > Neisseriales > Neisseriaceae > Neisseria > Neisseria sp. P0022.S009. Next base: position 241,467 of record NZ_JBQCXE010000001.1, on the reverse strand, counting down.
ATCGCTGCCGGTGTTGTAGGGCGGGTCGATGTAAATCATCTTCACGCTGCCGGCGTAGGCTTTTTGCAGGATTTTCAGGGCTTCGAGGTTTTCGGCTTCGATAAACACGTTTTGCGTGCCGTCGAAATCTGCGGATTCTTCTTTGCAGGGAACGAGGGTTCGGGAAGTGGGGCTTTGCAGGTTGAGATAGGCGGCGGTTTTGCCCGCCCAATCGAGTTGATAACGTTCGCCCGCGCCGGCAAGGTTTTCGGCGCCGAGGACGAGTTTGAGCTTCTCAAAGTCGATTTGGTCTTCGCAAAAGACTTCGGGAAAGATTTGTTTGAGTTTTAATATGTTGTTTTGTTTGAAATTATTTTCCAAATCGTGTATAATTTCGGTTCGGTTCGGTTCGGTTCGGTTCGGTTGCCATAATTGCGTCTTCCATCAATGATTACTTACAAAGTGTCCATTTTATCGGGATATGTTGAAAGTTAAAAGAAAAGAAGGCCGTCTGAAAACTTTAATATTCGTTTTTCAGACGGCCTTCTTTTCACTTGCCGAAACAAGAGTATTTTGTTTCTCAACTTTACAAAACGGTCAGTCCTGCTGCTTGCTTCTACCCCAAAAACTCTTTCAAAAACAGCAAGACGCAGGCAAGTTCGTCGGCGGATTCGCGTTGCGTGCCGTTGCCGGTATGGCCGCCGCCGTCAGGCGCGTAGAGCCACGATTGCGGCGAGGTTTCGCGCAGTTTGGCGTAGAACTTGAGTGCGTGGGCGGGATGGACGCGGTCGTCGCTGAGGCTGGTGGTAATGAGTGCTGGCGGATAATCGATGCCGTCTGAAAGATTGTGATACGGCGACAATTCGCCCAGCCAGCGTTTGCAGACTTCGTATTTCTGCGGATTGCCGTATTCGTCCGTCCAACTTGAACCTGCGGAGAGCAGCGGATAGCGGATCATGTCGGTCAGCGGCACTTCGCACACCAGCGCGCCTATGCTTTGCGGCTCGCGCACGAAGGCGGCGGCGGTAATCAGGCCGCCGTTGCTGCCGCCCTGCAAACCGATGTGTTTGGGCGAACTCATGCCGCGTTCGGACAAATCGCGCACGACGGCCAGCAAATCGTCGACGCTTTTGTGTTTGCTGATTCCCTGCGCCGCCTGATGCCAGCGCGGACCGAACTCGCCGCCGCCGCGTATGTTCGCCAACACGAAGGCATTGCCCTCTTCCAGCCAATATTTGCCGACGCTGCCCAGATAATGCGGCAATTCAGGAATGCCGAAACCGCCGTAGGCATAGACCAGCGTTGGCGTGTCGGGGGCGGCGTTTTTGCCGACGTGGAAATAAGGAATGCGCTCGCCATCGGCCGAAGTCGTCCAAAACTGCTGCACGTTGATGCCGTCTGAATCAAACTGCTGCGGCTGGCGGCGCATGACGGTCAGTTCCATCACGTTCAAATCCAGCGCAAACAGCGTCAGCGGCGTGGTGAAATCGCTGGCGGCAAGGTAAACCACGTCTCCGCCCCACGGTTGGTCAGTCATTTCCAACGCACCCGAAGGCAGGCGCGGCAACTCGACTTCCTGCCATTTGCTATCGGTAAAGCGCCACGCTTTCAGACGGCCTTGTACGTTTTCCAAAAGGCTCGCCACCACAAAACGCTTGGTCGTTTCCACGCTTTCCAATGCCTGCGTTTCATCGGGCGCAAACAAAAGCTGCGCCGCCCCGAGTTCGCCCCGATTCAGCTTCACCGCCACCAGCGCGCCGCTCGGATAGCTTTGGTTCGCACGGTTCCAGTCTTTGCGCAACGTCAGCAAAAGATGCCCCGCCAGATAGCCGACCACATCGCAATCATTGGGCAGGTTCAACGGTTTTGCCTCGCCTTCGGCCGACACCTGCAAATAAGTTTTGGTGTAAAAACCGTCCGACGCTTCAATCAAATCAATCGGCGAACCCTGCGGATCGAGATAGCGCCAAGCGTTCACCATCATGCCGTCTTCAGCAATTTGATACACCGGCAGGCTTTCCTCGAAACTTTTGCCGCGCTCCACCAGCCACACTTCGCGCGGATAGCCCGATTCGGTCAACTGGCGTTCGTCCCAAGCCGGACACACCCACACGCTATTTTCATCGCGCCACGACACATGGTTTTTGCCTGCCGGAAAGTGAAAACCGCCTTCTACCAACTCCCCTGCTTCCAAATCCACTTCCAGCGTGTACGCCGTATCGCCGCCCGATTTGCTCAGTGTTAACAACGCGCGGTTGGGCTTTTCCACCAAGTGCGACACGCCGCCCAAATACACATCGTCGCCAAGCAATTCGTCGAAATCCGCCACTGAAAACAGGATTTTCCACTCAGGATAGCCGGAACGGTACGTCGCCGCGGTACACACGCGGTACACGCCCTTCGGATATTCCGCGTCCTGATGGAAATGGTACATCCGCGCGCGGTGTTCCTGACAAAACGGAATCTGCCGCGTGTCCTGCAACTGCGCCAAAATGCCGTCAGACAATTCGCGCGCCTTGTCGTTTTCTAAAAAACGGGCGCGCGTTTCGGCATCCGCCGCAGCGGCAAAATTTTGCGTTTCGGGAGATTCGAGGTTTTCAAAATGGAGATAGGAATCGGGGTAAGATTTCATAGGAAAAGGCCGTCTGAAAGATTGGGAAACGGAATTATAACGGCAAAATCAAAAAAGGCCGTCTGAAACCTGCATTTCAGACGGCCTGAGACATTATTCAACTCAACGTCCGTATATTTTCCACAAACCTTCCTGCAAACCAAACGCAGGCTCGCCGTCTTGCGGCTGGGTGCGGACGTAGCTGCCGTCAGGCTGCATCAGCCAAGCCTGGGTATTGTCTTCCAAAGCCATTTCCAAACCTTCGCGAATCACGCGTTCTTTGAGTTCGGGCGTGGTAATCGGCGTGGCGACTTCAATACGGCGGAAGAAGTTACGACCCATCCAGTCGGCACTGGAGATAAAGGTATCGTCTGCGCCGTTGTTATGGAAGCAATACACGCGCGAGTGTTCGAGTTGGCGGCCGATAATGGAGCGGACGCGGATGTCTTCGGACAAGCCTTTGACACCCGGGCGCAAAGTACACATACCGCGCACAATCAGGTCGATTTGTACGCCTGCCGCGCTGGCTTGATACAGCGCATCAATCACACTCGGCTCGATGAGGGAATTCATCTTGGCGGTAATCCGCGCCGGTTTGCCGGCTTTGGCGTGTTCGGTTTCCTGCTTGATGCGGTCGATGACCATTTTGTGCAGGGTAAACGGGCTTTGATAGAGCTTGTTCAGACGGCCCGGCTTGCCCAAGCCTGTGATTTCCATAAACAAAGTGTTCACATCAGCAGTAATTTGTTCGTCGGCGGTGATGATGCCGAAGTCGGTGTAAATGCGCGATGTGCCTTGGTGGTAGTTGCCGGTACCGAGGTGGGCATAACGCTTGAGCACGCCGTCTTCACGGCGGATAACCAAAGCCATTTTGGCGTGGACTTTGTAGCCGAATACGCCGTACACGACGTGCGCACCCGCCTCTTCGAGCTGTTTCGCCCAGTTGACGTTGTTGGCTTCGTCAAAACGCGCCATCAGTTCAACCACGACGGTAACTTGCTTGCCCGCCAGTGCAGCCTTCATCAATGCGCGCACAAGCTCGGAATTGCTGCCGGTACGATAAATGGTCATTTTGACGGCCAACACATCCGGATCGGCAGCAGCCTCGCGTATCATTTGGACAACCGGATCGAAAGATTGATACGGGTGGTGCAGCAAGATCGGCGACTGTTTGACCAGTTTGAATACGGAGCCGTTTTTGCGCAAGGCTTTCAGACGGCCTGCATTGCGTGGCGGAAACTTCAAATCCGGCCTGTCCACCAAATCGGGGACGGCATTGAGGCGCACCAAATTGACCGGCCCTTTGACCTGATACAGCTCGGCAGAAGTCAGCTTGAACTGGGCAAGCAGGAAGTCGTGAATATGCGCCGGACAAGTATCCGCCACTTCCAAGCGCACGCCGTCGCCGTATTCGCGGTCGTGCAATTCGTTTTGAATCGCGGCACGCAGGTTTTTCAAATCTTCTTCATCGACCGTCAAATCGCTGTCGCGCGTGAGGCGGAACTGATGGCAGTCTTTAACCTTCATGCCGGGAAAGAGTTTGCCGACATGGGCGTGCAAAATCGAAGACAAGAACACAAAGCCTGCATCGCCGCCGCAAATTTCAGACGGCATGGGGACGACGCGCGGCAAAATGCGCGGAGCCTGCACAATCGCCATCCCGGACGGACGGCCGAACGCATCCGTACCTTCTAGTTCGACGGCAAAGTTGAGCGATTTGTTTAACGGGCGAGGAAACGGGTGTGACGGATCAAGGCCGATGGGCGTGAGAATAGGCAACAGCTCGTTGTCGAAATAGTTTTCGATCCATTTTTTCTGTGCGGCCGTCCATTTGTGGCGGCGATAGAAATGAATGCCGGCACGGCTGAGTGCAGGCTGCAATACTTTGTTAAACAGATCGTACTGCTCGCGGATCAAGGCCTGCGCTTCTTTCGCCACCGCTTCGATGGTTTCGGCCGCGGTTTTGCCGTTGTCGAGCGGCTGATGCGGACGCAGTTTATTTTCGCGTTTCAACCACGCCATGCGCACTTCAAAAAATTCGTCCAAATTGGAAGACACGATGCACAGGAAACGCAAACGTTCCAACAAAGGAACTTTCGTATCCTGCGCCTGAGCCAGTACACGGCGGTTAAACGCCAACAGGCTGAGTTCTCGGCAAAGAATGCGGTTTTGCTCGGGCATGGTTTACTCCTGAAACATCAGTCATTAACACCATCAAGTATAACGTTTTGCCGCCGTTCCGTCAGGTTTCAGACGGCCTTAGCAGACAACCTCATCCCTATTTGAGGCAAGACAAAGGGTTATCCGTTGTTTTCTATGCCGAAACAGCGGTTTTTGCTATAATGCGCAGTTTAATGCAACCGCAATACCACTGCTAAAGGATAAGAAAATGGGCTTTTTGCAAGGCAAAAAAATTCTGATTACCGGCATGATCTCCGAGCGTTCCATCGCTTACGGCATCGCCAAAGCCTGCCGCGAACAAGGCGCGGAATTGGCATTTACTTATGTTGTCGACAAACTGGAAGAGCGCGTCCGTAAAATGGCGGCCGAACTCGGCTCCGAACTCGTGTTCCGCTGCGACGTTGCCAGCGACGACGAAATCAACCAAGTTTTCGTTGACTTGGGCAAACACTGGGACGGCTTGGATGGCCTCGTTCACTCCATCGGCTTCGCCCCTAAAGAAGCTTTGAGCGGCGACTTCCTCGACAGCATCAGCCGCGAAGCGTTCAACACCGCTCACGAAATCTCCGCATACAGCCTGCCTGCGCTGGCAAAAGCCGCCCGTCCGATGATGCAGGGTCGCAACGCTGCAATCGTTGCCCTGAGCTACTTGGGCGCCGTTCGTGCCATTCCTAACTACAACGTTATGGGTATGGCCAAAGCCAGCCTCGAAGCCGGCATCCGCTTCACCGCCGCCTGCCTGGGCAAAGAAGGCATCCGCTGCAACGGCATCTCCGCAGGCCCGATCAAAACCCTGGCCGCTTCCGGCATCGCCGATTTAAGCAAACTCTTGGGCCACGTCGCTTCCCACAACCCATTGGGCCGCAACGTTACCACCGAAGAAGTCGGCAACACCGCCGCCTTCCTCTTGTCCGACCTCGCTTCCGGCATCACCGGCGAGATTACCTACGTTGACGGCGGTTACAGCATTAACGCGCTGAATGACGAAGAGAACTAAACGGTTTTCACGCAAAACGCACTTTCATCATGAAAGTGCGTTTTTTATGGCCGTTACATTATGGCTTGAATAACTGCATAATTAAACAAATCATATTGCTCGCGGATCAGCGCCTGCGCCTCTTTTGCCACCGCCTCAATGGTCTCGGCTGCGGTTTTACCGTTATCGAGCAGCTGATGCGGACGCAGTTTGTTTTCGCGTTTCAACCACGCCATGCGCACTTCAAAAAATTCGTCCAAATTGGAAGAAACAATGCACAAAAAACGCAAACGCTCCAACAAAGGAACATTCGCATCCTGCGCCTGAGCCAATACGCGGCGGTTAAACGCCAACAGGCTGAGTTCCCGGCAAAGAATTCGGTTTTGTTCGGGCATGGTTTCCTCCTGAAACATCGGTCATTAAGATGATCAAGTATAACGTTTTGCCGCCGTTCCGTCAGGTTTCAGACGGCCTTGGCAGAAAACCTTATCCCTATTTGAGGCAAGACAAAGGGTTATCCGTTGTTTTCTATGCCGAAACAGCGGTTTTTGCTATAATGCGCAGTTTAATGCAACCGCAATACCACTGCTAAAGGATAAGAAAATGGGCTTTTTGCAAGGCAAAAAAATTCTGATTACCGGCATGATCTCCGAGCGTTCCATCGCTTACGGCATCGCCAAAGCCTGCCGCGAACAAGGCGCGGAATTGGCATTCACCTACGTTGTCGACAAACTGGAAGAGCGCGTCCGTAAAATGGCGGCCGAACTCGGCTCCGAACTCGTGTTCCGCTGCGACGTTGCCAGCGACGACGAAATCAACCAAGTTTTCGTTGACTTGGGCAAACATTGGGACGGCTTGGACGGCCTCGTCCACTCCATCGGCTTCGCCCCCAAAGAAGCATTGAGCGGCGACTTCCTCGACAGCATCAGCCGCGAAGCGTTCAACACCGCTCACGAAATCTCCGCATACAGCCTGCCTGCGCTGGCCAAAGCCGCCCGTCCGATGATGCAGGGCCGCAACGCCGCAATCGTCGCCCTGAGCTACTTGGGCGCCGTTCGTGCCATTCCTAACTACAACGTTATGGGCATGGCCAAAGCCAGCCTCGAAGCCGGCATCCGCTTCACCGCCGCCTGCCTGGGCAAAGAAGGCATCCGCTGCAACGGCATCTCCGCAGGCCCGATCAAAACCCTGGCTGCTTCCGGCATCGCCGATTTAAGCAAACTCTTGGGCCACGTCGCTTCCCATAACCCGCTGGGCCGCAACGTTACCACCGAAGAAGTCGGCAACACCGCCGCCTTCCTCTTGTCCGACCTCGCTTCCGGCATCACCGGCGAGATTACCTACGTTGACGGCGGTTACAGCATTAACGCGCTGAATGACGAAGAGAACTAAACGGTTTTCACGCAAAACGCACTTTCATCATGAAAGTGCGTTTTTTATGGCCGTTACATTATGGCTTGAATAACTGCATAACCCAAAAGGCCGTCTGAAAGTCAAATACGGATACGAAACATTAACTTTACAGGCTTTCAATGATTATGTTTTCAACATTATTATATTATCATTCCACCTTAACCTAAAGATTTGATAGAGCATTGATTCTAAAGATAACATTCATATTATCTGATACTTAGCCACGGATAAAAAGTGGTGCAAAAAAGTAACAAAAAAAATTCAGACGGCCTGTTTTTCATACAGAAGGCATAGAAGCCGGGCATTTTTAGCATAAAATACAAAATTTAACATTATTGAAATTTTCTTAACCGATAAAGCGTTAATATGCCTGCCGTTTTATTGAACTACATCTGATTTTGACTCAAACACATACAGGAGATTAATTATGTCAATCGCTTCAGAATTTAAAGAATTTATTATGCGTGGCAACGTGATCGACCTCGCAGTCGGTATGGTTGTCGGTACAGCATTCAGCGGCATCGTCAAATCATTGGTTGACGACGTAATCATGCCCCCTATCGGCCTGTTGATCGGCGGCGTTGATTTCTCCAACCTGTTCATTACGTTGAAAGACGGCGCACAAGCCGCTCCTGCAGAAGGTTACGCCAACCTGGCAGCCGCCCAAGCAGCCGGTGCCGTTACCCTGAACATCGGTCTGTTCATCAACACCGTGATCAGCTTCCTGATCATCGCCGCTGCCATCTTCTGCGTGGTTAAAGCCATCAACTCTGTGAAAAAAACCGAAGCTCCTGCTGAAGAAGCACCGGCAGAGCCTAGCGAAGAAGTTCTGTTGTTGCGCGAAATCCGTGATTCTCTGAACAAAAAATAATCACAATACCCAAACATACACACAAACTAAGGCCGTCTGAAACCATTTCAGACGGCCTTTTCTAACTCCATCGCTCTGACATAGTTGGCTGTTTAAGAAAAACTACAAGCAGCTATCCTTCATTTATTTATAGAAACCTTGCTTACGACCTCATTATTTTTACCCAATAGATAAAGGAAATTATCATTTACCTCTAATTTACCAAGATAAACGCCATAATCCATTTCATGAGCAGGACAGGTTTTAATCAAATGACGAATACTCTTGTCTTTATTTTCAATATTCCAAAACAAGTCAACTTTATCGATCTGATGTTCCACTTGAATGGAAAAAGTGGTGGATTGAATCTTTTTCTTTTTCCATACCCAACTATTTTCATAATGGTTTCTTTCTATTTCATTCACTACATCCCCAAGTAAGCAGAATGGAATAGAAAGCTTATGAAACACACGGTTTGCCCCTTCAACTAAAGCAGCCAAGAGCATCTTTTTCTTATCAACAGGATCTAAAGCTTCATAGGTACAAAAATCAAATGGAACCTGAACAGTATAGACACCAAGTAAGTTTATGATACAAGGATTGCAGACCTTATCCATGCATTCTATGATGATTTTCCAACAATCCTTAGTTGGAACAGGCTTGAAGAGTCGCTCCAACATAGATGTCATACACTTCGATTCATATACAAACGCTTTTCTATGGCATTTCCAATTTTGATTGTAGTCCTCTATCCTGGCCTCCTCGTATCTTAATGAAGCTGAGTCCATCAACTCCTCGATCCTTTGGCGATTTTCCACATAAGGTCTATCTAATTCAAAATATCTTAACTTCATATTCATACTTCCATGATCTTATTTTTTATACAGGACCAACCCTATGTAAAGGCTAAGTCTTTCAAGGTAGCAATGATTCTGAGCTCTACATATCGAGAACTCCAACTTCTTGATGCTTCATACTTCTCACCCTCCTCAAAAGAAATTTCCTTTTCTTAACTATTCCCTATAGTCGTAGCACTTCTCCTGTAAAAAAGCCCAATGCGTTCAACATCGGGCTTTTAACTGGAAAACCAATCTTAGTCTTTGCGTGTTTCCACCAAAATCATTTCGACTGCTACGTCTTCCACTTCTACTTTAGGCACATCCGAACGGCGTGTTTTGGCAACCGGTTCGGGTTGCGGCTGCGCGGCAAAAGCGGCAACGGCTTGCGGATCGGTTTCAACGAAAATCAAATCGCCCAAACCTTCCGGCAAAACAGCGGCAACAGGCACTTTTTCAGCTACGGCCTCAGTTTGCGTTGTCACAGTTTCAGTTGCCGCTTCAACCGGTTCTGCGACTTCTGCAACGGCAGTTTCATTCGGAGACAATACCGCGGAAATGGCTTCTTTGACGTTGCTGACCGCAGAAGCCAACAGGGTTTGCTCGGCATCGGCGCTTTCGGTTTGCGCGACGGCAGGCTCGTCTTCGCTTTCAATGGCAAATACGAATGGCTCTGCGCTGGCAACTTCAGGCTCGGATACCACAATCACCAGTGGCTCGGCATGATCATCTTCCTGCGGCAAAGGCACATTTTCAGTTTCGGCGGTTTCGTTCAAACCCAAAACATGCACCACGGCAAAGAGGACTTTGTCGGCGGTATCGGTAATGTTCAGGTATTGCTCGATTTTTGCCGAAGACGGAATATTGCGTTTTTTGCTGTTTGAACGGCGGTCGTTACGGTTGTTGCGCTGACGGTTGTTGCGGTCGCGTCCTTGACGGCCGTTGTTTTTCACACCCTCTTCGCTGCGGGCGTTGTCGTCCGCTTCCGCTTGTGCTTGTTCGCCATCGGCTTGAACGTTTGCGTCCTCAACATGGCTTTCCGCATATTGGTTACGGTTGCGCTCGTTGCGGCCGTTGTTGCGGCGGCGTTTATTGCCGTTTTGTTCCGCTTGGTTTTCAGACGGCATCTCAGCCAGTGCGGCCACTTCTTGAACGTTTACGTCTTCAACCGTTTCCTCAACACGGTTGAGCTCGTTGTTACGCTCATCGCGGCGGTTGTTGCGGTTGCGGCCGCGGCGGCTTTCTTTACGCTCGTCGTTGCGGCTTTCGTTTGATTTGCTTTCTTCAAACTTACTGTCGGCGGCTTCGGCACCTACTTCGCGCACTTCAACTTTGCTGCCGTCGTGTTTGTTGTTGCGGCGCGGATTTTGACGGCGGCTGTTTGAACGGCGGTTGCTGTTTTGGCTGCGGTTGGTTGTAGTACGTTTTTCGGCAGGCTCTTGAGCGACTGCCGCAGGTGCAGGCTCGCCGCCGAAAATGCGTTTCAACCAGGCTTTGAAGCTGTCCCACCAAGAGGCTTTTTTCTCAGGGGCGACAGTCGGCGCAGGCTGGGTATGGCGCACGCCTTTGACGGCAGGCTCAGGACGGGCCGCTTTGGCTTTTTCGCTGCCGAAAGGTTTGGCAGATTCGTCTTCTTCAGGCTCGGCAACGCGTTTGTAGCTCGGTTCGCCGTCTTCTTCTACGTCATCAATGCGGATGCGGTTGATTTCGTAGTGCGGATTTTCCAAGTGGATGTTTGGAATCAGGACGACGTTTACATCCAAGCGCTCTTCCATCGCAAACAGCTCGGCGCGTTTTTCGTTCAACAGGAAGGTGGCAACATCGACAGGCACTTGTGCGTGTACTTCGCCGGTGTTGTCTTTCATTGCTTCTTCTTGAATGATGCGCAAAACGTGCAGGGCGGTGGATTCGATGCCGCGGATGACGCCGGTACCGGCACAGCGCGGACACGCAACATGGCTGCTTTCGCCCAGAGCCGGTTTCAAACGTTGACGGCTCAATTCCAAAAGGCCGAAACGCGAAAGTTTGCCCATTTGCACGCGTGCGCGGTCTTTTTTGAGCGCGTCGCGCAGGACGTTTTCAACATCGCGTTGGTGTTTTGGATTTTCCATGTCGATGAAGTCGATCACGACCAAACCGCCCAAGTCGCGCAAACGCATTTGGCGGGCGACTTCTTCAGCGGCTTCCATGTTGGTTTTGAACGCGGTGTCTTCGATGTCCGAGCCGCGGGTGGCGCGGGCGGAGTTGACGTCGATGGAAACCAGGGCTTCGGTGTGGTCGATCACAATCGCGCCGCCTGAAGGCAGACTGACACTGCGGGCGAACGCGCTTTCGATTTGGTGTTCGATTTGGAAACGGGAGAACAGCGGCGTGTGGTCTTGATAGAGTTTCAGACGGCCTACATTGCTCGGCATGACGTAGCTCATGAACTCGGCAACTTGGTCGTAAACTTCTTGATTATCCACCAGAATCTCGCCGATGTCGGGACGGAAATAGTCGCGAATCGCACGAATCAGCAGCGAGCTTTCCATAAAGAGCAGGTAAGGGTCATGGTGTGCTTTTCCTGCTTCTTCAATGGCCTGCCAAAGCTGTTTGAGGTAGTTCAAATCCCATTCCAACTCTTCCGCGCTGCGGCCGATGCCGGCGGTGCGGGCAATGATGCTCATGCCGTTCGGAATGTCGAGTTCGGCCATGGCGGCTTTCAACTCTTGACGCTCTTCGCCTTCGATACGGCGGGATACGCCGCCGCCGCGCGGATTGTTGGGCATCAATACCAGATAGCGGCCGGCCAAGCTGATGAAGGTAGTCAGTGCCGCGCCTTTGTTGCCGCGCTCGTCTTTTTCGACTTGGACGATGACTTCCATGCCCTCTTTGAGCACGTCTTGAATACGCGCCCTGCCGCCTTCGTAGTCGCGGAAATACGAACGCGACACTTCCTTAAACGGCAAAAAGCCGTGGCGGTCGGTTCCGTAATCGACGAAACACGCTTCCAGCGACGGCTCGATGCGGGTAATGATACCTTTGTAGATATTGCCTTTACGCTGTTCTTTACCCAGCGTTTCGATGTCCAAGTCCAAAAGGTTTTGGCCATCGACAATGGCAACGCGCAGCTCTTCGGCCTGCGTTGCGTTGAATAACATTCTTTTCATAGTCACCTCGTGAACAGCGGCCGTTTGATTTGTGAATATCTTTTTCAGACGGCCTGTCTGTCCGGTTGGCACTCTGCAAAGGCAAGATGGGGGAACCCCTGTGTAACCAGTTTTTGATTTGAAATCCGCAAGGTTGCATGCTTGAACTCAAGCCATGTGCGGACGGATTCGGATAAAGAAGGAAATAAAGAACAATGCGGCGGAAAGGTTGATGGTTCCGCTGCCGTCCGAATGCTGATGTTTCGGACAAAATGAAGGCAGCCTACATCTTCTTATTATCGTAGCGCCGGTAATTTCGGACGGTGCTGCGCGGACTGCGTCTTACGCCCGGCCGGACGGCAGGTTCAATTCAAACTTAATTACGGGATTGCGTTTGCCGGCTTTGAACAAACACAAGGAAATGCTTTGCGGAGTGCGTTTTTAATATAAAATCTCGTTTTAACAATAAATCCGTTTCAGACGGCCTGCAACGGCAGGTTCGGGTCCCGAAACGGACGTTTGGGATTATAGAGAAAATGCACGCAATACGCAAAGATTCAGTCAGCCTGATTGCCGTTGCCGAACACGAGGAAGGCCAACGCCTTGATAACTATCTGATAAAAATCCTCAAAGGCGTCCCGAAAAGCCATATCCACCGCATTATCCGCGCCGGCGAAGTGCGGCTGAACAAAAAACGCTGCAAACCCGACAACCGCATTCAGGCAGGCGATACCGTCCGCATTCCACCAATACGCATCGCCGAAAAACAAAGGCCGTCTGAAAGCCAGGCCGCGCCTGCGCGCGAATTTGACATCATTTACGAAGACGATGCGCTGTTGGTCATCAACAAACCTTCCGGCGTTGCCGTCCACGGCGGCAGCGGCGTGAGTTTCGGCGTCATCGAACAAATCCGCCGCGCCCGTCCCGAAGCGCGTTATCTCGAACTCGTCCACCGCCTCGACAAAGACACCAGCGGCCTTTTGATGATTGCCAAAAAGCGCAGCGCCTTAGTGAAGCTGCACGAAGCCATCCGCAACGACCATCCGAAAAAAATCTATCTCGCACTGGGTGTCGGCAGGCTGCCGAACGACCGCTTCCACGTCAAGCTCCCCCTGTTCAAATACACCGGCGCACAAGGCGAAAAAATGGTGCGCGTCAGCGAAGACGGCCAATCCGCCCACACCATCTTCCGCGTGTTAAACCGTTTTTCAGACGGCCTTTTGCACCAAGTCGGCCTATCCGACCTGACCTTTGTTGAAGCCACCCTGAAAACCGGCCGCACCCACCAAATCCGCGTCCACCTGCAATCGCAAGACTGCCCCATTGCCGGTGACGAACGCTACGGCGACTATCAAGCCAACAAACGCCTGCAGAAACTCGGTTTAAAAAGAATGTTCCTGCACGCTTCCGAGCTGCACCTCGCCCATCCGCTGACCGGCGAAAAACTAATCCTGAAAGCCCCCCTGCCGCAAGAATTGGCGCAATTCGTTGTAATGTTGGAAAATCAGGAAAAGGCCGTCTGAAAGGAAACCCATGAAACCCAAACTCATCATTTTCGACTGGGACGGCACGCTTGCCGACACCACCAACCCCATCATCCACACCTTCCAACAAAGCTTTGCCGATTGCGGCCTACCCGTTCCCGAAGCCGACCAAATCCGCCCGCTCATCGGATACAGCCTCTCCGGCATCATCCGCCGCCTTGCCCACAACGTCAGCGAACACGTTCAGGAAACCCTGATTGAGACCTATGCCGCGCACTACCTCAATCCCAACAACCGCAACATGACCCTGTTCCCCGAAGCCCTGCCCTGCCTGCAACGCTTGAAGCAACAAGGCTATTGGCTTGCTGTAGCGACCGGCAAAGGCCGCAGCGGACTGGATAGGTCCATCAAGCAAACCGGCACCCAAGCCTTCTGGCTGGAAACCGCCTGCGCTAGCGAATATCCGTCCAAACCCGCGCCCGATATGGTACTCGCCCTCTGCGACCGACTGGGGGTTGAGCCGGAAAAGGCCGTCGTCGTCGGCGACACCACCCACGACCTAGAAATGGCCGCCAACGCCAAAATCCGCGCCATCGCAGTCACCACCGGCGCACATACTGCCAAACAGCTTTCCGCCCTGCCCCATGTTGCCATGCTCAACAGCTTGACCGAATTGCCTGATGTATTGGAAACCTTATAAATGACGGCGTGCGTCAACTGACAAAGATTTAGATAACTAACAGATTGGACTTGAAATGAAAAAATTGCTTTTTATACTGCTAGGACTAGCAAGCATTAATACTTATGGATATGACGTGACCAGAGGTGCATTGCAAAACAATTCGGCATTGTGTGGGTATGGCTACAATCCCAATTGTGGTTCGTCTGGTCATCACCAACAGAGACGGCCTACGGAAATTGTTAACATCGATGTTCCTTCAAGATACGGTGCCTGGGCAACCAACATAAAGACAGGTGATTCAGGTGGTGCAATTGACATGGAATCGCTTGAAGCTGCTAAAGCACAAGCTATTAAGACATGTGAACGAGGAGGGCGTAATGCGCCATGTAAAGTATACGCTTGGGTTCGAAATAGTTGTATTGCTGTTGCCCAAGGAAAGTCTGGTAAAAAATGGGCTGCCTTTCCAGGTACAGGAGACCCTGGTCTTGCGGAGGCCGATGCCTTAAGGAAATGCCAAGAGTCTGGCAGCTCTCAATGCTCTATTTTTGCAAACGAAGGTTGCTCAATGCCTAGATTCTAAATAGACCAAAGGCCGTCTGAAACGTAAACAACATAAATAAGCATTTCCCAGGAACACCCATGGCACTCCAATTTGAAATCAACGCCGTTACCCCCTTCCGTCAAAACTGCACGCTGATTTGGGATGACGAAACCAAAGAAGCCGTGTTGACCGATGTCGGCGGCGACGTACCCTATTTATTGCAACAAGTCCAAAATAAAGGCCTCAAGCTGACCGCCATTTGGCTGACCCACGGCCATCTTGACCACGCAGGCGGCGTGGTTGAGCTTTTGAAAACCTGCGACGTACCTGTTCTCGGCCCGCACAAAGACGACGAATTCCTGCTCCAAGCCCTTCCGCAAACAACGGCGCAATACGGTTTCCCCGTCTCTCCGTCATTCACGCCGACACGCTGGCTGGAAGAAGGGGAAACGCTCAAGGTCGGCAACCACAGCTTCCAAGTCCTCCACATTCCCGGCCACACTCCCGGACAAGTCGTTTTTTACAACGCCGAAAACGGGCTTTTAGTCGCAGGCGATGTTTTGTTTTATGAGACCGTTGGTCGCACAGATTTTCCGCGCGGCAATCATGATGACCTCATAAACAATATCTGCGCTAAACTATTAACCCTGCCCGAAACCACGCAAGTTATCGCCGGACACGGCCGCATGACCAGCATCGGGCATGAGAAAAGATACAATCCGTTTCTGGTTCGTTAATATGAATGTTGTATAAAGCCAACATTCCGGCATACACAAATTATGCGCATCAAGGAAAACTGGCATACAATTTGCAGGGATAACACCCGAAAGATTAAGTACCTAATCTCCGGCAAATGCCAAAAAGAACTAAAGCACAAAGATAACAAGGTATTACGCAATACAACCTGATTTATCGAAAACCGGACATCTCCAAACCCCAAGCCTTACTCGCAGTGAAATTGTTACAAAGTGACAATAAATGTCAGTCAGGCCGTCTGAACGGTTCTGCCGACTCAGGCGGATACAACGGAGATGAGGCGCAATGCCCTGCCGGAATGTGCCGATGTTCTACTTGTCAAACCGTCGGGTACATCTTTAAGAAGCACAACATTATTTGGGTAAACCGGCAAACTCGCTGCCGGCACTAACAGGCCGTCTGAAAAGTTCGGCTGGTAAAATCAATAAAAGGATTATCAAATGAAAAAAATCGCAAAAGTGGGCTTTGCCCTGCTGGCTACCGGCCTGCTGGCCGCCTGTGCTACTAAGAGCAAAATCACTCCTGAAGGCACTACCGACGAGCCTCGCTTCCCTAAACCTTACTCCCTGACCTTCAACAAAGACCGCGGTACATTCCCGACTTTTGACGAGCTGGATCAAATGCGTCCCGGCCTGACCAAAGACGACATCTACAAAATCCTCGGCCGTCCTCACTACGACGAAGGCATGGTCGGCGTGCGTGAATGGGACTACCTGTTCCACTTCTACACCCCGGGCGTAGGCGTTGACCCTGAAAACACTTCCGGCGTTGAAGGCATCACTACTTGCCAATACAAAGTCATCTTCGACAAAGACAAATTTGCACGCAGCTTCTTCTGGAATCCAGTATTCCCTAAAGATGCTGTATGTCCTCCTCCAGCACCTACACCTAAACAAGAGCCTCAAGTGATCATCCGCGAGATCATTAAAGAAGCTCCTAAACGCATCCGTCAATAAGGACAAATTTGAAACGGATCCTATTGGGTATAGCCTTGGCAGCAGGCTTGAACTCTTTGGCCGCTGCCGATGCTGTCAGTGACTATATCCAACGCAAAAAAGTCGTGGTCAATACAGCCAAGGCGGAGCTTTGCTTTGCCGATGACGGTCAGTGCCATCCGGTATTAATCGGCAAGACCACGCCGAAAGGCAAATTCAATATGACACCGATGATGACCAGCAAACCGGGTTACGGTGGCGAGGTTATCGGCTTCAAAGAAGAAAATGACTTTCTGTTTGCGTTACACCGGGTATGGACGCTCAAGCCGCAGGAAAGGCGCATGGAACGCATCGCTTCTCCCAATGTGGCCGACCGCATCATAACCAATGGTTGTATCAACGTACAAAATAATGTGTACGAAAAACTGCGTCAGTATTTCATTCTGGAAATCATCTGATGTAAGTCAGTCAAACAAAGGCCGTCTGAAACTTTTCAGATGGCCTTTCTTCTCAAACGAAAATTCAACGGCAATTTGCTTGCTCCGTCAGAGCCAAACGAAGAATATTTGGCCGCTTCATTCTCTACTCATCCTCAAGCCATATCACTTTTTACCATATCCAAAGAACCAACGGTTATTTATGCCGTTTCTTGCCCAATGCTAGAATCGCGCGTTTATATATCGGCCCGCCGAGAAATCAAATAAATAATATAGTGGCAGGAATAGCTTTTATTCCCCGCCCCTTACACACTCAAACATCATGACCGATTCTTCTGCCAAATTACCCAATTTATGGCTGCTGATTGCCGCTGCCGCCTCCATCCTGCTGATTACCATCGGCATGAGGATGACTTTAGGGCTTTTTGTCCTGCCCGTCGTCAACTCGACCGAGTTGAGCATGACCCAGTTCAGCCTGATTATTGCCGTTTTCCAATTGATGTGGGGCATATCGCAACCCTTGTCGGGCGCGTTGGCCGACCGTTTCGGCGCGTTTAAGGTTTTAGCCGGCGGTACAGTTCTGTTGATTGCCGCCTGTCTGATGGTGCCGCAAA
This sequence comes from Neisseria sp. P0022.S009, assembly GCF_051956675.1. Taxonomy (NCBI): domain Bacteria; kingdom Pseudomonadati; phylum Pseudomonadota; class Betaproteobacteria; order Neisseriales; family Neisseriaceae; genus Neisseria; species Neisseria sp. P0022.S009. The sequence continues at coordinate 224,044 of NZ_JBQCXE010000001.1, read as the reverse complement.
TGCCAACTTATTGGGGGCTGATGCTGGGTATCGGTTTATTGTTGGCATTCGGTACGGGTTCGGGCGGATTTTCCATCATTATGGGACAGGTCGCCGCCAAAACGCCGCCTCATCGGCGTGGCTTGGCTTCCGGCCTGGTCAATGCAGGCGGGTCCGCAGGGCAATTTTTGTTCGCGCCGCTGGTTCAAGGTTTGATTGCCCTGCCCCACGTCGGCTGGACGGGGACATTTTATGTCTGGGCAGTCATTGCCATCTTGATTTTGCCGATTTCTTGGTGGTTGGCCGGCGGCAAACATGCTGCTCATACCGTCCATACCGATGACGGCGGCCAAACCCTGAAGCAGGCCGTCTGCAAGGCTTTCGCCAACCGCAGCTATATCTTGCTGCATTTGGGTTTCTTTACCTGCGGTTTCCACATCGCCTTTTTGGTTACCCACCTGCCGACCGAAATTTCACTTTGCGGCCTCCCTGCTACGGTCGCTTCGACCTCCATTGCCATTATTGGTTTGGCAAACATTGCCGGCTGTATTTTTTCAGGCTGGTGTACCGGCAGATTTTTGGGCAAATACGTCCTCTTCGGTTTATATGCTTCGCGTGTCGCCATGATATTGATTTATCTGGCCGCACCTAAAACCGATTTGAACTTCTATCTTTTCGCCGCCGGACTCGGTTTCACTTGGCTGGCAACCGTCGCCCCCACCGCCGCCATTACCGGCAAACTTTTCGGCACGCGCTACTTGTCCACCCTCTTCGGGTTGACCATGTTGAGCCACCAAATCGGCGGCTTTTTGGGTTCGTACATCGGCGGCATCGTCATCACGCGCTTCAACGATTACGGCTGGATGTGGTACGCCGACGCAGTCTTGGCAGGCGCGGCCGCCCTGTTGAATTTACTGATTCATGAACGGAAAGCGGCTGCCGCCTGACGCGGAAACCTTGGCATTTCAAGGCCGTCTGAAACGTTTCAGACGGCCTTTGCCTTATTCCATTTTTTGTGTTTTATCCACAATCGATATTCCTATCCATTATTTAACACTCCCTTACAAACCCGTTAAAATACTGCCTTTATCATGCTGATTGTCTGACTCTGATGAACTGGTCTTATCTGATCGATGCCATCCCCAAATTCGTCGATGCGGCAAAGCTGACACTGGAATTGTCGGTATATGGTGTCGTTTTGTCGTTGCTGTTCGGCCTGCCCGTTGCCGTGGTTACGGCATACCGCATCCGCCCCTTCTACGCATTGGCACGCGCCTATATCGAGCTGTCGCGCAATACGCCCCTGCTGATCCAATTGTTTTTCCTGTATTACGGCCTGCCGAAAATGGGTATTAAATGGGACGGTTTCACCTGCGGCGTGATCGCACTGGTTTTCTTGGGCGCAAGCTACATGGCGGAAGCCATTCGTGCCGGTATTCTGGCCGTCCCCAAAGGGCAGATCGAAGCGGGCAAGGCCATCGGTTTGAGCCGCTTTCAAGTGTTCCGCTATGTCGAATTGCCTCAGGCATGGGCGGTCGCCGTTCCCGCCATCGGCGCAAACGTATTGTTTTTGATGAAAGAAACATCTATCGTCAGCGCGGTCGGCATTGCGGAATTGCTGTTCGTTACCAAAGACATCATCGGCATGGACTACAAAACCAACGAAGCCTTGTTCCTGCTGTTTGCCAGCTACCTGATCATCCTTCTGCCCGTTTCGCTTCTGGCGCGCTGGGCAGAAAACCGCGTACGGAGTGCAAAATATGGTGTTTGACTGGCTGTTTGAAGGACAAAACGCGGCACGCTTGGGCGAAGGCCTGTTGTTGACGGCGCAGATTTCCCTGGCCTCCGTTGCCGCCTCCTGCGTATTGGGTACGCTGTTCGGCTTGGTTTTACGTTCGCGCAACCGGCTCATCCGCTTTATCGGACGGTTTTATCTCGAAACCATCCGAATCGTGCCGATTTTGGTGTGGCTGTTCGGCCTGTATTTCGGCCTATCTGTCTGGACAGGCATCCACATCGACGGATTTTGGGTTTGTGTCTGGGTATTTACCATGTGGGGCATCGCCGAAATGGGCGATTTGGTCCGCGGCGCATTGGAATCGATTGAAAAACACCAGGTCGAATCAGGCCTGGCACTCGGCTTGAGCCGCGGGCAGGTATTCCGCTACATCGAGCTGCCGCAAAGCATCCGCCGCGTATTGCCCGGCGCCGTCAATCTGTTTACGCGCATGATCAAAACCAGCTCGCTCGCCTCCCTTATCGGCGTCATCGAAGTCGTCAAAGTCGGCCAGCAAATCATCGAAAACTCGCTGCTGACGCAACCCAATGCTTCATTTTGGGTTTACGGCCTGATTTTTATGCTGTATTTCTTCTGTTGCTGGCCGCTGTCGCTGCTGGCGGCAAAACTTGAACAAAAATGGGAACACTGACATGGCTTTACTGAGCATCCGCAACCTGCACAAACAATACGGCAACGTAACCGCCATTCAATCCTTAGACTTGGACTTGGAAAAAGGCGAAGTCATCGTACTGCTGGGTCCGTCCGGCTGCGGCAAATCCACCCTCCTGCGCTGCGTCAACGGTTTGGAGCCGCACCAAGGCGGCAGCATCGTGATGGACGGGGTCGGCGAATTCGGCAAAGACGTTTCCTGGCAAACCGCCCGGCAAAAAGTCGGCATGGTTTTTCAAAGCTATGAACTGTTTGCCCACATGACCGTCATCGAAAACATCCTCTTAGGCCCGGTGAAAGTACAAAACCGCAACCGTGCCGAAGCAGAGGCACAAGCCGACAAACTGTTGGAACGCGTCGGCCTGCTCGACCGCAAAAACGCCTATCCGCGCGAACTCTCCGGCGGCCAGAAACAACGCATCGCCATTGTCCGCGCCCTGTGCCTGAATCCGGAAGTCATCCTGCTGGACGAAATCACCGCCGCACTCGACCCCGAAATGGTGCGCGAGGTCTTGGAAGTGGTTTTAGAACTCGCCCGCGAAGGCATGAGCATGCTCATCGTAACCCATGAAATGGGGTTTGCCCGTAAAGTTGCCGACCGCATCGTCTTCATGGACAAAGGCGGCATCGTCGAATCGACCGACCCCGAAACCTTCTTCTCCGCCCCCAAAAGCGAACGCGCCCGCCAATTCTTGGCAGGCATGAACTACTGATTTTATTTTCAGGCCGTCCGAACCCTTTTTCAGACGGCCCCCACTTTCAACCAAACATTTGAAAAGGAAACACTCATGCAATTGAATGCCAAATTCAAAGCCCTCCTCGCCTCTGCCGCCATCGCCGTCGGCCTGACTGCTTGCGGAGGCGGCTCCGGCGATGCCCAATCTTCACAAAGCAGCGGCGCGGCAACCGTTGCCTCCATCAAAGAAAAAGGCGTCATCCGTATCGGCGTATTCGGCGACAAGCCTCCGTTCGGCTATGTTGACGCCAACGGCAAAAACCAAGGCTTTGACGTTGAAATCGCCAAAGACCTGGCCAAAGACCTGCTCGGCAGCCCCGACAAAGTCGAATTCGTCCTGACCGAGGCCGCAAACCGTGTCGAATACGTCCGTTCCGGCAAAGTCGACCTCATCCTCGCCAACTTCACCAAAACACCCGAACGCGCCGAAGCCGTCGATTTCGCCGATCCTTACATGAAAGTGGCCTTGGGCGTGGTTTCCCCAAAAGACAAACCGATTACCGACGTTGCGCAATTGAAAGACCAAACCCTGCTGGTCAACAAAGGCACCACCGCCGACGCCTTCTTCACCAAAAGCCATCCTGAAGTCAAACTGCTGAAATTTGACCAAAATACCGAAACCTTCGACGCACTGAAAGACGGTCGTGGCGTAGCACTCGCCCATGACAACGCCCTGCTGTGGGCATGGGCAAAAGAAAACCCGAATTTTGAAGTCGCCATCGGCAACCTCGGCCCTGCCGAATTCATCGCCCCAGCTGTTCAAAAAGGCAACACCGACCTCCTGAACTGGGTCAACGGCGAAATTGCCGCCATGAAAAAAGACGGCCGTCTGAAAGCCGCCTATGAAAAAACCCTCTTGCCCGTGTATGGCGAGAAAGTCAAACCGGAAGAATTGTTGGCGGAATAAACCGACTATTTTCTCGGCAAAAAGTCACTTGGCCGTATTTCAGCTATCCGATTTGTGATTGATTTAAACAAATATCATACCTAACAACAGGCCGTCTGAACGTATTATCGATACCTTCAGACGGCCTGTTGTTTAAAAACAAATAACATGATAACCTTTTAATAATGGATGAAATAATTCGTCCGATATTTCTACAAAGCAAAAAGGACTCTATCTTATGAACCGTCGTCAATTTATCGGCAGCGCTGCTGCCGTCTCCCTCACCGCCGCCGCTTCTTTTGCCCGTGCTCACGACCATGCAGGCCATGCACACCATGCTGGTCACGCGCATTCTGCACCGCGTGCCTACGAAGCTGCGCGCAAAGCGGCCGCACATTGCGTTGAAGCTGGCCAAATCTGTCTGGCGCACTGCATCGCCCTGTTGAGCGAAGGCGATACCTCCATGAAAGACTGCGCAGCCGGCGTCAATCAAATGCTGGCACTGTGCGGCACCTTGCAAAACCTCGCCGCCCAAAATTCACGCCTAACCCCGTCTTTGGCAAAAGTGTGCATCGAAGCCTGCAAACAATGTTCCGCCGCCTGCAAAGAACACGCCGGCCACCACGCCGAGTGCAAAGCCTGCTACGAATCTTGCTTGGCTTGCATTAAAGAATGCGAAAAAATTGCCGCTTAAGCACTATTGAAAAAAGGCCGTCTGAAATCTTTCAGACGGCCTTTTGTTTATGGTTTCATTCACGCTATTCTGCTGCAAGCTCTTGCTCATCCAACAGCTTTTTCTTCACAACCGCAGGATTGCCCGCAGCCACGCAATAAGGCGGCACATCTTTGGTAACCACCGAACCTGCGCCGATTACCGCGCCCTTGCCGATGGTAACGCCGCCCATGATAATCGCACGCCGGCCGATCCAAACATCATCTTCAATCACAATCGGGCGAATGTCCGTATAGCCTTCAAAGCGGCGGGTTTCAGGGTTGAATTTGTGGTTGGTCGAATAAAACAGGCATTCCGGCCCCATCATCACGTTCTTGCCGAGGGTCAGGCCGTGGCAGATTTCGCAATTGACGCCGATACCCGAATTGTCGCCGATTACCGTATCCGGAAAAACATATCCGCCTTTTTCGATATTGACGTTTTTGCCGATGTTTGGGGAAATGCACGCAGCCAAAGCGGCGCGGAATTTTTGCGCAATCCGGCCGAAGGGTTTGCAATAAGACGGAGGCAACATTCCTCCCCAGACACGCAAAATACGCGTCAATATCCTTTTTTGCATGGATTCCGTCTCCTGTTCGTAAAAGCGTAAATATTAATCAGACTATTATTTTTCTTAAAGTTTCACATCTAGAAGAGGTTTTACATCCTCTTTTCAGTTGAATTACAGCCCGATTACACAGTATTTGGTTTGAAACTCTATTCTAAACTGTTCTCGCCTGTTGCGAAACTGCCCGCTATGCAAAATATCCGCTTGACGAAACAGCCAAAAATAGCGAAAATCCCACGCTTAACTGAAGTACAGGCAAAACCCCTGTGCCCGCTTAATCGAAAGGAAATCAAATGAAACAAGGTATTCACCCGAACTACCACGAAATCAACGTTACCTGCTCTTGCGGCAACAAATTCGTAACCAAATCCGCAATGGAAAAAGACAGCTTCAACGTTGAGGTTTGCTCTCTGTGCCACCCTTTCTACACCGGTACTCAAAAAATCGTCGACACTACCGGTCGCGTGGACAAATTCAACAACAAATTCGGCAACCTGTTCAAACGCTAATTGCCGCTTTGTCAAAAAGACTGCTTCCTGCAGTCTTTTTTGCATTCAGGCCGTCTGAAACCTTTCTTTCAGACGGCCTCGCCATATCGGATAAACATCCTTCAAACACCCGATAAAAACGAGCCGTAAGCATTATTTTACAAAGCCCTCCAGTCCGGCATATCGCGCAAACCCGTCAAACCCTGTACCATTGCCATTCAAACCAACCGTTTTTTGACCTTCCATGCTGACTTACACACCGCCCGATCCGCGCCGCCCCCAAAAAACCCATGAAAAACCGTGGCTTCTGCTGCTGATGGCCTTTGCCTGGCTGTGGCCGGGCGTGTTCTCGCATGACTTGTGGAACCCTGCCGAACCCTCCCTCTTTACCGCCTCCGAATCCATGAAAAACGGCGGCAGCCTGCTGGTTGCACAAATCTTCGGCCAACCCGACTTCACCATCTCCCCGGCTTTTTTGTGGGCGGCAACCGCATTCCAAACCCTGTTTTCGCCTTGGGCGGCCGATGCCTATGATGCCGCGCGTTTTGCCGGCGTGGTATTCACCGCCGTCGGACTGACCGCCTGCGGTTTTGCCGGTTTCAACTTTCTTGGCAGACACCACGGCCGCAGCGTTGTCTTAATCCTTATCGGCAGTATCGGTTTGCTGCCCATCGCCCACTTCCTCAATCCCATATCGGCCGCCTTTGCCGCATTTGGATTGATTCTGTGCGGCTTTTCACTGGCACGCCGCCGCGTCATTATTGCCATTTTGCTGTTGTGCGGCGGCTGGGTTTTACTCTCCCTTTCCTCAGGCTATCTGCTGACCGCGGCCATGATGTTTTTGGCACTTGCCCTGTCGTTCCATTCCACTTGGCAAAGCAAACGCTATTTGCTGACCCTGATCGGCGCCATTGTCGTTTCCCTGCCCCTGCTGATTCTGTATCCGCTGGTTTTATCCAGAACCCATCCCGAATGGTTTGATATATGGTTCAACCATTATTCCTTAGGCGTATTCGGCGGTTTCCATCAGATTCAGACGGCCTTCAGCCTACCCTATTATCTGAAAAATCTACTGTGGTTCGCCCTGCCTGCTTGGCCGCTGGCGGCATGGACGCTCAGCCGTACGCGTATCCACGATAAAAACTGGGGCATTCTGAGCCTGTCGTGGCTGGTTATCATGACAGCCCTGCTCGCCATCGACCCGCAACGCCTGCAAGACAACCTCGTTTGGCTGTTGCCGCCGCTTGCCCTGCTCGGCGCGGCACAACTGGACGGCCTGCGTCGCGGCGCGGCAGCATTTATCAACTGGTTCGGCATCATGGCATTCGGTTTGATTGCCGTGTTCCTGTGGCTGGGCTTCTTCGCCATGAACTACGGCTGGCCCGCCAAACTGGCCGAACGCGCTGCCTATTTCAGCCCGTATTATATCCCCGACATCGACCCGATTCCGATGGCCGTCGCCCTGCTGTTTACCCCGTTGTGGCTCTGGGCGATTACGCGTAAAAACATCCGCGGCCGCCAAGCCGTCACCAACTGGGCAGCCGGCGTTACCTTGGCCTGGGCTTTGCTAATGACCCTGTTTTTACCGTGGCTCAACGCCGCCAAAAGCCATGCGCCGGTGGTACACCAAATGGAAGCCGCGCTTTCTGCCGAATTGAAACAGCAGCTTTCAGACGGCCTCGAATGTATCAACATCGACGGCCAAGACCAGCGCACACGCATCGCATGGACACAATACAGCCGTATTAAAACCACGACCGACAACCCGACCTGCCGCTACCGCCTCATCCGCCAAGCCGCCAACATCGGCGCACCTTCGGGCTGGCAAACCTTGTGGCAAGGCGCAAGACCGCGCAACAAAGCCGAGACTTTCTTGTTACTGGAAAAAACTGCGGCGCAGTAAATCACACCAGCCTCAAAACTGAATAACCTCAGTCCAACAAAGGCCGTCTGAAAGAACTTTTATCCTTTCAGACGGCCTTTGACTTACTTTAACACCGCTTCCCGTACAATGGCCCTTTTCCCTTATCTGCCTAAAAACATGAAACCCAACCGCCTTTTGCCCCTCGTCCTCTTATTGACCGCCCTCTCCGCCCATGCCAAAGATTTCATCATCTACGACCGCATGGACTACGTCGGCAAACCCGACCTGACTGCCGACAAACTCTCCAAAGTGTTTTTGGTTTACGAAAGCGAACTGGTCAAACCCGATCCGACAGGCAAACGCAAACACGGCGTACTCAACGAAGCGCGTATCCGCGAATTGGCCAAACAATCGCGCCGCGAAGGCTACCGCACCATTTCCACCGACATCGAAAGCTGGTTTGCCGAAAAAGACGGACAGCTGCTAACCCCCGACGAATTGAGAACCGACTTCGCCCGGATGTACCAAATCTTCAGAGAAGAAAACCCGCGCGCCGTCATCAGCAACTACGGCATGCCCTCTGAACACCTACACGGCATCCGCCACTACCGCCCCAACGTTGACAACGAAGCCATCTTGGCCAAATGGCGACAAGTCAGCAAACGCCGTGCACCCACCGCCGCCATCAGCGACTATGCCAATCCTGTGTTCTACATCACTTCCCCCGATTTGGTGCAATGGGAAAAAGACGTCAAAACCGCCGTTGACGACATCCATCAACGCTTTCCCAACAAAAAAATCATCGGCTACATCTGGCCGCAATATTATTCGGCCACCAACAGCCCTTATTTCAAGCAGTTCATCGACCCCGTTCGCTGGCGCAAAATGCTCGAAATCAGCAAAAAATACACCGACGGCGTGATTATCTGGTCGGACAAACGCGATGAAAACAACCAAATCGTGCGTTGGAACGATCCGCGCATTCAAGCCACAATGAAAGCGACTCAAGCCTTCATCCATGCCAATGCCAAAGAAATCAAGGTAGAAGGTTTGCAGAAATATTAACAACAAGGCGGGCATGTTTGCCCGCCTCTTTATTTACCTACACAGCTGTCTGTATGTTTGACACAACATACAACAAACGACCGTAGCACCAACGCTTCTGCGTTCTTTCACACGTTTTTACCCGTTATTCCTAAGCGCAGACCATCTGAAAATTGCCCGAATATCCAATACCCTTTACAATACCCGTAATTAAAATACATTTTTCGACACTCCCATCCTGCATGAGTTCCACACCCTTCATCGAAATGAAAGACGTTGCCTTCGCATATGGCGACCGTCCGATTCTGAACAACATCAACTTCAGCATTCCACAAGGCAATTTCGCCGCCGTAATGGGTGGTTCGGGCAGCGGTAAAACCACGCTGATGCGCCTGATTACGGGTCAAATCCACCCGCAATCGGGCAAAGTGCTGATTGAAGGGCGCGATTTGACCGCATTTTCAGCGCAGGAGCTGTACGAACACCGCCGCCACATGGGAGTTTTGTTCCAACACGGCGCATTGTTCACCGACTTATCCGTCTTCGACAACATCGCCTTCCCCATGCGAGAACTGACGGATTTGCCCGAAGCAGTCATCCGCGATTTGGTGGTGTTGAAACTGAATGCAGTCGGTTTGCGCGGTGTTGAAAACCTGATGCCTTCCGAGCTTTCCGGCGGTATGTCGCGCCGCGTCGCCCTCGCGCGTACGATTGCGCTCGACCCTGAAATCATGTTGTACGACGAGCCTTTCACCGGCCTCGACCCGATTTCGCTGGGCGTTATCGCCCACCTCATCAGCCGTGCCAACAAAGCCTTGCGCTCAACCAGCGTCATGGTAACGCATGATATTGAAAGATCATTGGAAATTGTCGATCAAGTCATTTTCTTGGCACACGGCGAAATCATGTTCTCCGGCTCGCCCGAAGAAATGCGCGAACTCGACTCGCCTTGGGTACGCCAGTTTGTCGGCGGTTTGGCAGACGGCCCTGTCGCATACCGCTATCCGGCGCAAACAACTTTAAAACAAGACTTGCTGGGCTGATGTTCAGACGGCCTGAAACTTAAACAAGGCCGTCTGAAAACCATTTAACCAATCAACTGAAACCTATGAATTTTATCCGTTCCGTCGGGGCAAAAACCCTCGGCTTCATCCAATCGCTGGGCAGCATTACGCTGTTTTTCCTGCATATCCTGGCCAAATCAGGCACGGCATTTACTCGCCCGCGCCTGAGCATCCGCCAGGTTTACTTTGCAGGCGTGTTGTCTGTCCTGATTGTTGCTGTGTCCGGCCTGTTTGTCGGCATGGTGTTGGGCTTGCAGGGCTATACGCAGCTGGCAAAATTCAAATCCGCCGATATTCTGGGCTATATGGTTGCCGCTTCCCTGTTGCGTGAATTGGGTCCCGTATTGGCGGCTATTCTGTTTGCCAGCAGCGCGGGCGGTGCCATGACCAGCGAAATCGGCTTGATGAAAACCACCGAGCAGCTTGAAGCAATGAACGTGATGGCGGTCGACCCTGTGGCACGCGTGGTTGCACCGCGCTTTTGGGCAGGTGTGTTTTCCATGCCTTTGCTGGCATCGATTTTCAGCGTTGCCGGCATTTACGGCGCGTATTTGGTCGGCGTCGAATGGCTGGGTTTGGACGGCGGTATTTTCTGGTCGCAAATGCAAAACAACATTACCTTCCATTACGACGTCCTCAACGGCTTAATCAAATCCGCCGCTTTCGGCGTAGCCGTTACGCTGATCGCCGTACATCAGGGCTTCCACTGCGTACCGACTTCCGAAGGTATTTTGCGCGCCAGTACACGCACCGTAGTGTCTTCCGCCCTGACCATCCTCGCCGTCGACTTCATTTTGACCGCGTGGATGTTTACCGACTAAAGGCCGTCTGAAACGACACTTAAAAAGAATGAAACAAGGACAATAGCACATGAAAAAAAATGCTTTGGAATTTTGGGTAGGACTGTTTGTCTTACTGGGCGCAGCCGCTATCGGCTTTCTCGCCTTCCGAGCCGCCGGCGGACAATCGTTCGGCAAATCCTCTCAAACCTACACCGTCTATGCCGATTTCAGCGACATCGGCGGCTTGAAAACCAACGCTCCGGTCAAATCCGCAGGCGTACTGGTGGGCCGCGTTGCCTCTATTCAGCTCGACCCTAAATCCTATCAGGCAAAAGTCGCCCTCAATCTGGACAGCCAATATCAGTTCAGCAGCGACGTTTCTGCACAAATCCTGACTTCAGGCCTGTTGGGCGAACAATACATCGGCCTGCAACAAGGCGGCGATACCGATTCTTTGGCGGCAGGCGACACCATTACTGTTACCAGCTCCGCCATGGTTTTGGAAAACCTTATCGGCAAATTCATGACCAGCTTTGCTGAGAAAAACGCAGATGGTGAATCTGCCGGTCAAAACAAACAATAAACACATATCAACCCAATATTCAGGACACTCCCATGAAAAAAACTTCCTTCATCAGCGCATTGAGCATCGGCGTATTGAGCATCAGCATGGCATTTGCCTCTCCTGCCGACGCAGTCAACCAAGTCCGTGAAAACTCCGTTCAAGTGCTGAAAATCCTCAACAGCGGCGATGCCAACACTGCACGCCAAAAAGCTGAAGCCTACGCCATCCCTTACTTCGACTTCCAACGCATGACCGCTTTGGCCGTCGGCAATCCATGGCGTACTGCAACTGACGCACAAAAACAAGCGTTGACCAAAGAGTTCCAAACCCTGCTGATCCGCACCTACTCCGGCACCATGCTGAAATTCAAAAACGCCAAGGTCAACATCAAAGACAACCCCGTCGTAAACAAAGGTGGTAAAGAAATCATTGTCCGCGCCGAAATCAACGTTTCCGGCCAAAAACCGGTCAACATGGACTTCACCACCTACCAAAGCGGCAGCAGATACCGCGCATACAATGTCGCAGTCGAAGGCGCAAGCTTGGTTACCGTATACCGCAACCAATTCGGCGAAACCATCAAAGCCAAAGGTATCGACGGCCTGATTGCCGACTTGAAAGCCAAAAACGGCGGTAAATAATCCACCCGCGCACCATGCCGTCTGATGTTCAGACGGCATGGTGCCTTACATCATAAAGACACCATGCAAACAGAAATCCGCAACGGCACACTCTACATCAGCGGCGACGTTACCGTCAAAACCCTGACTGCCTCCGCCTTTGCGCGCTACGAACAACAATGCCGTCTGAAAGAAACAGACAGCATAGACTTCAGCCAAGTAGGCAAAGCAGATTCCGCCTGCGTTTCCCTGCTGCTCAACGCTCTGCGCCGGACAGACAAAAAACCGACTATTCAAAACATTCCCGATTCCGTCCGCGCGCTGGCCGAACTTTACGAAATCAAAGACTGGTTGCAATCATGAAAAAAACCACCGCTTCCCTCTGCCTCCTCATCAGCCTTGCCTCCGCTCCTGCACTTGCCGAACGCAATCCGGCCGACCCTTACGAAGGCTACAACCGTACCGTTTCCAAGTTCAACGACAAAGCAGACAAATACGTCCTTTCCCCTGTCGCACGCGGTTATCGCAAAGTAACGCCTAAACCGGTGCGTACCGGCGTGAGCAACTTCTTCAACAACCTGCGCGATGTCGTCAGCTTCGGCAGCAATGTTCTGCGCCTTGACGTCAAACGCGCCAGCGAAGACCTCGTCCGCGTCGGCATCAATACCACCTTCGGCCTTGGCGGTTTAATCGACGTAGCCGGTGCAGGCGGCGTACCCAGCAATAAAAACACCCTCGGCGACACCTTCGCCTCATGGGGCTGGAAAAACAGCAACTACTTCGTCGTCCCCCTACTCGGCCCGTCTACCGTACGCGATACCGTCGGCAACGCCGTCACCACCGTCTATCCGGTTAAAAATGCCGTCTTCCACACCAGAGCAGGACGCTGGGGCACAACCGGCCAGCAAGCCATCAACACCCGCGAAGAACTGCTCGACCTGACCGACAGCCTCGAAGGCGCAGCCATCGACAAATACAGCTACACACGCGACCTTTACATGAAAGTTCGCACCCAACAAACCGGTGGCACGCTCCCTCAAAACGAAGACGACAATATCGACATCGATGACCTGGTTGACAGCAACGCCACTTCCGAACCGGTAGCAGCACCCCAAACCGCTCCGGCAGAAATCCCCGATACAAACAATCCCCAAACTCTGTATCAAACACCATCAGAAAATCTCTGATTTTCTGAGACCTTTGCAAAATTCCTTTTCCCCCGACAGCCGAAATCCAAAAGCAGGATTTCGGCTGTTTTCGTTTCACATATCCACTGATTCTACCCAAATACCCCCTTAATCTCCCTTGGATACCTGATTAATCAGGCACCCAGCCGCCTTTTAGGCAGCAACAGGCACACTTAGCCTGTTGGCGGCTTTCAACAGGTTCAAACACATCGCCTTCAGGTGGCTTTGCGCACTCACTTTAATCAGCCCGAAATAGGCTGCCCGCGCATAGCGGAATTTACGATGCAGCGTACCGAAGCTTTGTTCGACCACATAACGGGTCTTCGACAAATATCGGTTGCGTTTGGTTTGCGTTTCCGTCAGAGGACGGTTGCGGTGTGCTTTGCGCATAATGCCGTCCTGCAGCCGATGCTCTTCCAGATGTTGCCGGCTTTCCTCACTGTCATATCCTTTATCAGCATAGACGGTCGTACCTTTGGGCAGTCCTTCCAATAAAGGCAACAGGTGTTTACACTCATGGGCATTTGCAGGAGTAATGTGCAGTTTCTCGATATAGCCTTCCGTATCGGTACGGGTATGTTGTTTGTAACCGAGTTTGTAGAGGCCGTTTTTCTTTATCCAACGGGCATCGCTGTCTTTACTCGGTGCGGTTTGACCGCTGACTTGTCCTTCTTCATCGACTTCTATAGCCTGGCGCTGTTTGCTGCCGGCGGTCTGAATAATGGTGGCGTCAATGACGGCGGCGGATGCTTTCTCTATTTTTAGTTTTTTTTCGGTCAGTTGGCGGTTGATCAGTTCCAGCAGTTCGGACAGGGTGTTGTCTTGCACCAGCCAGTTGCGGTAGCGGCATAAGGTGCTGTAATCGGGGATGCTCAGTTCGTCAAAACGGCAAAACAGGTTGAAATCGATGCGGGTGATGAGGCTGTGTTCGAGTTCGGGATCAGAGAGGCTGTGCCATTGTCCGAGTAGGACGGCTTTGAACATGGACAACAGGGGATAGGCGGGACGGCCGCGGTGGTCTCTAAGGTAACGGGTTCTTTGACGGTTCAGGTATTGTTCGATCGGTTGCCAATCAATCACTTGATCCAATTTCAATAGTGGGAAACGGTCAATGTGTTTGGCAATCATGGCTTGGGCGGTTTGCTGGAAGAAGGTGCTCATGGAAAATCCCCTAAATGTCTTGGTGGGAATTTAGGGGATTTTAGGGAATTTTGCAAAGGTCTCTTTCTGTGTATAAGAGCTACGAATAATTCATATGCTTACTGCCCATTAAATACAAAAAAGCTTACTTAATGATTTAAGTAAGCTTTTTTATTCGCGAGAACAAATTTCTTAAAACCTTTTACAATTACCTGAAGAATCAAAATCCATTTAACTTAAAACTAAGATTCTTCAGACGGCCTTTTCTCATAACTGAAGACTAACTCGACTATATTGGTTACCTTTTACTCAGCCACATCATCTTCATGCACAATAATGTGATTCACATAAACTGGCTGTGCAGAAACTTCATTCGATAATGAATCAGTTATTGGTGCGGATGCTTCGGTTCCCGATAAAGTTTCATGTGTAGAATGAGTTTCTTCTGTTACCTGGTCGGCTTGCGTCCCTACAGACGGAATACCCTCTAATTGTGTAGATTCCTGATTATCAGTTTTAGGCTGAGTTTCAAATACCGTTACACGATCTTCCACAGAGGACGATGCCGGAGTAACAACCTCTGGCACAGACAGTTTGTTTTCTACCTTATGATCAGCCTCTATAGAAGTCTCTTCTATTATAGGATTGTGTACCGTTTCAGAAGCTCCAGTCTGTTCAAATGCTTTGACTTCCTCAGGTTGTTCTACAACTTTATGCTCATCTACTACCGGTGGTTGCACTACCTCGGATGCTTCTACTGCCGATGACTGTTCTACAGTCTTAGCCGTTGCTGAATCCACTGGCTGCTCAACTTTAAACTCATCCACTATAGGTTGCGCCACTACTGCAGGTATATCTGCTTCAGACGGCTGTTCTACAGTCTTAGTTTCTACAATCACTGGCTGTTCTGCAGCTTTAGATTCACTTGCTATTGGTTGTTCTACTGCCTCAGGTGTTTCTACTATAGATGACTGCTCTACGGACTTAGTTTCTTCAACTACTGATTTTTCCACAGCCTTAGATTCATCTACTGCAGGTTGCTCTACCTTTTCAGGAGTCTCTACAGATTGAACATTTGGCTTAGATGTATTTAACGTTGCAGGATCAACTGGAGTAGCATTTCCTCTATCCAATTTTTCAATATCTGCCTGTTTAGCATCTTCTGTTTTAACCTGCTTATCAAGAAGATTATCAGAAGAATATTGATCATCTTTAGACTTTTTACCGTCTTCAGCTTGTGTAATTTTTGAATGATGAGCCGGCTCAACTGATATCGTTGTTCCTGGTTCTTCTGCTGTTTGTTTCAGATTTTCTGGTTCTGTCACCGCTGGTTCTGCTTCTACCGGCTTCAATGCAGAATTGTATGGCTCAGCCTTAGAATTTTTGTCTTCTAAATCTGGCTGCTGATTTTCACTTGGATATTTCTGAACAGCTTTTTCAGGATATGAGGATTTAGTTTTGACTGTATGGCAGTTTTCCCCTATTTTGATGAGTTCAATTCCAGAAACTAAAAAATTGGGGCTTTCTAATTTTCCTTTTAAAGCAACATAGATTGGCGTGCTTTCAGGCATATTTTTTCTGGCGCTGACAATCTCTGCTGTCGCTTCATAGCCATTTCCACTACCGGGTAATAAAGCATAAGTATTTTTCAGATTACAACTCTGAATTCGTACATAATTATTTTGAGTAACTAATGTACCTTCTAAATCATACTCTTTAGCCAAGGCTGTCTGGGCAGCTGCTGAAAGCAATACACTGCAAGTAAGAAAAAAGTGTTTAACCATATATTTAGTTCTTAATTTTAAAGTAATCTGTTGATACCTAAAAAGTTACGCTCGGCTGCGTTTAACAGAAACCGTTCCTTCAGGCATAAAATAAGTGTCTATGACTACAGCACCAGCATTTTCAATTTCACATTCAAGCTGATAGCATAAAACCATAATATTGTCTTTAGACTCAGTCAGTCGAATGTCTAAATTTCTCAATCTAGGTTCATATTTCAATAAGGTCTTCCTCATGAAATACCGTAAATCATGTGCACTAGACGGTAAATTCTTATAAACCATACTAAGGTCAGGGATTCCATAATCAGGCAAATGCTTCAAGGAACCACTCCGACTATTGAGAATGCGTTGGATATTATCTAAAACACTCCTAACTAACTGAAAACCATCTGGAAGCCCATCTAGTGGCAAGCCATCAGAATAAAACCCCGTTAATTTCTCATAGAGGGCTGCATCCATTATTTGACTTTCTTTTCGGTCTCTTGAATGACAACTTTATTATCTACCAACTCAACAACTAAAGGCTTTTTATTTTTCAGCTGTTTTTTGGATAGAAGCATTTTCCACGGTTGATCCTCTCCTACCCGATTATAAAAAGCCACGATACCAACATACTTGGTCTCTTTATCCAAGGTTTCATCCAAGCTGATAGTTTCACCAGGTCGAATGGTATATTGCTTATACCCTTCTACCAAATCATTGCCTAAAATGGTTTTATCTTGATTAAGCAAGTCACGATAAGATGCAACTTCATAATTCTGCTTATCTCTAAGCTGATAAATACGAACGACTGTCGATAACGATTGACCCCGTTCATTTTGATTCAAACCATTACGAGCAACCAAGTCAATCTTTAATATCTTTAACTTAGTATAAAAGATACTTTTAGTTACATTGGTCGTACCATCTTTCACGCCTTGCAAAACCCCGCAACCTGATAATACCGCGCACAACAAGGCTAATGCACAGACTGACTGAATTCTAGTTTTCTTATTCATGATTTTCCGTTTTCTTAAATTAGTTTGAATATGTATAGTTCGCTATCTTTATTTGCTTGTCTTGATGCATCGTACCTAAACCGGTATTAATCCCCAATATTTGTTTTTTTGCTAAACGGCTTTGAGGTATCCATTGCTTCTTGATGTTTAGGTAAATGCTTGCATCAAAACGGCAACCCAAATAGAGCTTCAATAATTCAAGTAATTTTTGGTGTAATGTTTGTTTTGGTAATAGAAGTTGTGCATTCTCAAATGTATCTGGTGTAATCTCAATACGTATCAGATGACTATGATCTTTTATTCTACTGCCTAAAGATGCACTTCCTCCATCCAATCTCAAACCGGCTTTCCCCAACTCACGATTTTTTTCCAATATTACCCACTGAGGCTGAAATTCTTTTACTGTTACATCTGCAAAAGGTAACAAATATCTAACTATACTGATAATACCTTCTTTTGTTCGGGTGCGCTGATAAAAAACACTGAACAATCCCAAGATTCTGCTATCTAGCAAAGGATGTATAAATTTGCCGTTTACCATCCCCTGCCCAATAAGGTGCAGAAGAGAGCGAGATAAATCATCCTGCCCTTCATTTTGAAACAAAAACGGATAGCGGTATTTTTTCCATGCCTGAAAAAACAGGGTTGTAATTCTATGGTTAAAAATATCCAAAAATGCGGCTAAGCTTTCACTACCGTCTTTATGCGTCGCAATATCGTTCAGGAAATAATCCGGCAAGACAGCATCTACGCCATACAAACCTAAAAATGTTGTTCTTACAGTTGGTAACTCGGCTTCCGCATCATATTCAACCGATGCAATTTCCCCAGAAGGGAAAGATAGAGACTTCACCCTTCTGAATCTTACCATTGACTCTACAGCTTTTTCTTCAGCACTATCGGCAAGCGTTTCCAAAACCCGACAAAATTGGAAAAAATTCATTGTTGCTGCATTGCGTACAATAAACTCTCCCAATTTCTCTTGAAAAATTTCAGATGCTATACCTTCGCGATGAGATTTATTTCTGGGAATCTCCCATAAGGGAAGCGTTTGCCTGTCGTTATTTTCTTTGGCGCTTTTGTGTGCCGTTTCTAAAACCGTGTGATAGTTGTTTTGCTGTCTTTCCATGTATATGTTTTCCCGGATGGCAGAGAAACTATGCTGAACCGGGTAAATAGGTTCAAATCAGCATACATTGCAAAAAATTCGTTCAATAATTCTCCGAACAAATAAATTTCTGCTTCCCCATTAAATGCAGTTGAATCAAATGTTACTGTAATATGAACTCCACGATGAACTGCACCACGCTCGATTCTTTGTACCGTTTCATGCTTAACGTCAACAATCCCGTTCAATCTGCGCTTATTCAATTCATCTTCGGTCCAATCGTAAATCGACAATGCACCTTTCAAACTATCAACGTTTAGTAATGATAGATAATTTGGTGACAAATGGGACAAGATACGCCATTGAAATCTGTCTTCTGTTGGAGGATAGCATGACAACGTCGGAGTCGTAAGGTTTCTTACCATTTTAATATTGGGCTCGGCTATATCCGCGTCTTGAATCTGGGTTTCCCTCAAACTCTTACGTGGCAAAGCACCATTGGTCCCTACTACTTTTAGAGAAAGTGTTTCAGTAGGCAGAATATCTTTTCTATCCCACAACAATCCTCCAAGCATAATAAATGTTTCATGCTTTCCAGATACTCCTCGTTTTACCTTCGTATGGTAATACCGTTCAGGAGCATCATATTTCATCAATCCACCACGATGTTGGAATGACGAGAAAGGAATATATGAGTAGCGCTTGCCTGTCTCATGATTTACAGCTTCCACTTCATTTACTGAATACACCTCGACTGCCATACCCTCATGCAACAAAGGCTTAACAGGATATTCAAATGCCTTGTGATCCACCCGAATAGGCTCAGCCTCCATGTCAAAGAGGTTGATGGCAGGAACACAGTTTAATTTCAGGCAATCTGGAGGAAATCTAAGCTCTGAAGGATATTGTTTGGACAGAACTACATTAATACTAAACTCATTAATGCGTTCCGACCATTCTTCGGCATCAATACCAATCAAATCAATAAAGAAAAACTTCTGTTTGAAACAAAAGTATTCCAATAGTAATTGATATCCACTGAAACTGTTATTTACTTTTTCCCACAATCTCTCATCTTCGGCAAATCCGACGGCCTTAAACCGTATATTACCTCCAGATGGTAGTTCGGCATGATGGATACTAATTTGAGCAGCTTGATTTAACAAGGCATGACGTAATGCAAAAGCAACTGGTTCATCAGCAGAAATATAAATTCTGATTTTAGAAAAATCCAAATTGTCTTTCTGCGTCTGCCTGTGAATACCAAAAGTCAATTTGATGACACTTTGACCATTTGCATCATAATCCAATAACGTATGCAAAATACTCAAGGGCTGGAGTTTAACATCACCTGTAGTTCGGTACAGGCATCTCGTCAACCTGTCATTAATATTAATGGGCTCAGATTGTACGGATAGTCCTTTTTTAACAAGCTGCCCACCCTGCAACTTTTTATCATCTGGAATTAACTCTAAAACAGTCAAAGAAGGAATCATCCTCAGATAATGAGGCCACAGCATATTGACCAAACCCTCAGTCAATTCTGGAAAGTCATCATCAAGTTTTTGTCTGATTCTTCCTGTTAAGAAAGCAAAGCCTTCAAACAATCGCTCCACATAAGGATCGCGTGTACCTACTCTGTCTAAATTCAGCATTGCGGCACGATCAGGGTGAGCTTTTGAAAACTCTAACCCTGCCTCCTTGAGATACCGCATCTCTTCTTCATAATAACGTAATGTAGGATCTGACATAATATATGTTTAATCGATTAATTCTAATGCACGAACAATATCAGTCTGCATTAATTCAGTTCGTAAAAATTCAAGTTGCCCAGTAGCTTCCGTATCTTTCTTATCAAAATTTTCATTTAACAATTGATACCACAAAGCATATACATCAAATGCAAAATGTTTATCCCACTCTTTTACTGTCAAAACCTGCATCTGCCGTGAAGCCTGTTCCAACAGTTTCAATGCCCAATCTGCTTTTTGATTGTTTGCAGCCAAACGGGCCATCATCAACCACTTTTTAACCTGCCCAGCACCTGACTGCAACTCTGGTAATGTTTCCAGCCAAGCAAAAGCAGCATCCAAGCCTTGTTCTTGTGTTTTTAACAAAGCCTGTTGCCATTGACTTTCTTGGTTTTCTACCTGAGATGATGATTCTATTACTGCTTTTTGAACTGTTCGGCTACTAGTCTGCTTGCGCGTGGATGGCATAACCTTTTGCTCCAACCACGTAAGCGTATCGGCTGAAACAAACGGAAATCCGTTATCAAAACTTAATCCGGTCAAGCCATCACATCTGATCAGTAAAGATTTCAGTTCAAATAATGATGAGTCAACCTGAGAAAGATATAAACCACCCAACGCCTGCTGTCCTTGCCACGCATAATATTGCAAATCGAGCCAATACTGATTAGCGCCTTCTAAAAAAGCCGCTTCTACTCTATCAAGCAAATCCCGCCATTGCTGCTCATTAACCAAACGATTTAAAGTTGCCAATAAATCTGTCCTTGGAGCTTTCAAACGAGTCTGACCATTTTGATGAGGCGGGATACCATTTAGCCCACCCCAACGTACAGCGCGAATCATCTTATATGCAGGCCAATATCCATCATCCTGCTCTCTTAAATAGGCGGCATTAATCCTAACTTGATCGAGTAAGGCTTTAGAAGAGTTAACTTGAGTGACAGCTAAACTTTCAGACGGCCTCTGACCCTCTTGACGAATCTGTGGTACAACTTCCTGGTCAATAGGCGTACTAACTTCCTGACTTTGACTTGTACTTGTCTGAGGTGATGAAAAACGAACAGATGACTCTTCAAAATATTGCAATAACGGAAACAGACTGGGGCGTACTGATTCTTCCCATCCCTCAAGATGATGTTGCAACGACATTAACGCCGATAATGTCCGCTTAAGGTCTACCGAATTAGATAATTCAGTCCCTTTGAGCGTATCCAACACTCTTTCCCCAGACAGCCAATTTAATGCATTGCGTTTTTGTACCGGCTTTTTCGGCCATAGTGATTGATCAAATTTTTGCAGCAATCCACATAAAATTTCCAAACCATCTGAAAAACCTGCCAACCCTCTATCTCGCAAAGCGGCAAAAATATAATAAGTTGCTACTCTCAAGTCTTTAGATTGACGTTTTAACAAGCGTTCAGAAGCATCCAAAATCAATCGACAATCAATACCTGAAAGCTTGGCCAATTCAATTTTAATAGCCTCAAAATCATCGGCATATGCAACATCCTCGCCACAAGGGTGGCCGTCTGAAACAGGTTCCAGCCACTCTTGCCAGCGATGAATATTGTTATCGGTGATTGATGTACCCTCATCACCAAGTATCGGCTTTACCCATTGGGGTAATGTCATGATTATTTAACCTCAAAAATCTTATTCGGCAGATGGATATTCTTCAGTTCCAACAATCCCAAAGGTCCTTTACCGGAATTAGTTCTCATATAGAACCTCATCAATTTGTCTTTTTCCAATGGGAATTCGACTAAATAAGTGCCACTGTCAATCGGTGTAACCCTAGATTTTTCAAGCATACGGATAAAACCGAAGCGACCACTAATTTCTTGAGTCTTACGCATACCTTCTGCCTCAGTTTCCCAAGAAATGCGAAGACCGGCATTGCTGACATCTCCAGGCCATTTGAATGTCTTCCACTCTGTTTGTTGGTTGAAATAATCTAAAGACTGGCCGTCGATAATTAAATCATACTGAACAATACCTTGAGTAGATGTCGGCTTCAGCTCAAAGCTATAACCACCCTCTCCGTTAACAAAGAAGTCTTCAGAAATAGCACTCAATTTATTCAATTGTTGCAGCAATCCCGGATTAACTTTCAGTTCACTTCCGGGCGCAACAATCCATTGGTTACCCTGTTTGGTTAAAACACCTGCCAATTGGGTTGTGACAAACTGATTAAGTGCACCTTTGTTAACATCCAAATATTTTGCCAATACCGGAATCGAAACTTCGATTTCTGATCGAGCAAATGGATATCTGCCACCCAGTTCAGACTGCATAGGATTGACAAAATTGCTTGCCCACAAATTATTGATGTCTTTTTGAGCAACACCGGCAATTGAATCCCATACGGAATTAAACGGCAATACAAAAACATTTCGTGCAAACGGCAACAATCTGTCACCCACACCGGCCTCAATCAAACGTGCGTACTGTATGCCGTCGAGGAACTCATTATCACCACCGTTTAAAACACCTTGCACGGCTGTTCTTGCCGCACCTCCAGTATCAGAGGATGCCGTCATTTGAATCAACCGCTGCTTCACAGTAGTTACACGTTCAAGGTAGCGCTGCAGACTCAAATCACTCTTTGGATTAATTTGTGCATCAATCAATTGCAACAGTGTTTCAAATTCTGCTTCCAACGGCCCTGCTAGATAATCATTTACCTTATCTTCCAAAGCATTAATATTTTCAGATTGAGAATTCAATACCGCATCTGCAACCTTACGCGAACGAGTAGACAGTTGTCTTGCGGCTACACGTTTTGCTGCATCTGCAACAGCAGGATTGACATCAACTTTCTTGCTATCCAGCTGACTGCTTTCTTTCACTGCATTAAATAATGCCACCAATGGCGAACGTTGAGGATCCGCATAGACGTGAAGCTGATTAACTGCATCCAAGCTGGTTGTTCTCGGTTGCCATGTAATGCTGTTCATCATGTTATACCAAGCGGTAGCATATTCCTTAAAGTAGCGTTCTTTCAGGCTATTGATTGCCGCTTCTGTTACCGAAGCTTGGTACACATTACCGCCCAATACCCAATCATTGCTCTTGCTGTCTTTAATTGCCTGTTCTAATCCCGGCTTAATATATTTTTCCCAACCCTCAACCGTATATATACGCGGCAAAGGTTTTCCAACATTCCAAATACCTTTCAAATCCTTATTAAGCAATTTGTCTAAGGTGATGTTTTGCAATTTGGCATTCGTACCCTGAATAATGCGTTTATACAATTGCTCACTGCCTTGGTCACGATTGATCCAATCCACCAAGACCTGACGACTTCTTGATACCAATTCAGTTTGTTCGGGCTCTGCCAAATTATTTTTTTGTGACATACGCGACACAAAAAACTGTGCCAATGTTTGCGCATCTTTTTCCGCTACATTTTGCGTTGTCAACATCTGTGTCAACTTGGTTACTAAGAATTCCGCATCTTTTGTGCCTTTTGTTTTCTCAACATGAGATGTCAGCATCAAATATGCTTTCAAATCTTGATAAGCACTATCCTGAAGTTCAAAGTCATCAGGAATTCTGCCTTCCAACATTACCAATTCATCTAACTTGTTCTCAAAGAATACAGTAGCAGGACGGCTGATAACATCTTTTGCCAAATTATTATATTTACGGTAAGCAACAGCTAAGAGCTCTTGTCGATGCTCATACCCCAAAAACTTAACCGCATATTGTGAGAAGCTTCGATGAGACTCCAAATCTGTAATATCTTGTTGCAATCGAATAAGTGTAGCTACTTTCTCAGCACGAGATTTTACTTTCTGTACGCTCTCAAAATCGGTCTTCAAACGGCTGATTTCTTGATAACTGCTATATGCACTGACTGCAAATGCACCACCGACAAGCAAGGCAACTGCGCTTAAGCCCAAATAAATTTTTTCCGTTTTAGAAAAACGCAGTTTCTTTCCGGAACCCAAAACAGATAAATCATTGAATGCACGGAAAATCAAATCTCCTGATTGTTCAGGTTGATTTGATTGAATAAAAGAAATACCTGCAACAGTATCCAGTTTTCCCAGTCCCCGCTTTTCTGCAACAATATAATCAGCCAAAGCCTGAGTTTGTGACGGCAGTTTGGCGGACAATTTCGCAATGGGTGTTTGTTCTAAATCTGCTTCAATCAATCGTGTGCCCACAGCTGCCAACCGATTAGCAAATTGATCCAACTCTTTCATCAACTCTGCTGAAGATACCGTTGAACCATATTTCAAAGCATGACTGACTGCTGATGGCATTTCATTGGCATCATTTACAAAATGAACTTGATTAATTGGAAGTTTCCAGCCAAGTTTCTTCATTAACTCAAGCAGTTGAGCGGTATTTTCCTGAACTGAAAACTCTCCTTGAAGCTCAACAATACCTTCTGCAGGACGTTTTCCCACACCCCTCAGATACTGCCAACCATTCGCAGGTTCCATTGCCTGAGCATCTATCCAAATCGCAGAAGCCGTTTCTACCCAAAGTTGCGGGCGAATATTAGGCAAAACTCTATCCAAGAGCATTGGTTCTTGGGTTACAACGAAAATCCAAGGCTTACGATGTTTTTTATATTGTCTAGTCAATAAGTAAATATGGCGTAGCTGCTCCCAACGTTCCGCTATACCAATCAGAGTTGAAGACTCTCCATTATCCCCACTTAAATCTTCAGGATTTAAATGTTTCAAACCGGAGTATTTATCGGAGCTCCTAGCCCAAAAAAATCTCGTAATCAAAGGAGTAAGGAGTATCAATGAGATCACAATTGATACACATGCCCAGACCACAATTTTTGCAATAGTCGACGTAATGCCAAGATTTTGGCCAAAAAAGTATAATAGGATTGCGCTGATGGCACTTCCAATAAAGATGATTACCCCTGTTGTAATAGGCTTCATAGTAGAGTTTTCTCGAAAAAGATAAGGGATGGATTATAATAGGATATTTCCTCTCCGTCATTATTACATATAAATCTTATTTGAATAAATATTCATTTAACCCAATATTTATCTTCACCTTTCAATTTTGCTTCAGCCTCTGACTCATAAAAACTATTCGCTAATCGCACATACAATCAACCAAACCTACACCCTTTCCGAAACTATCAAAGTTATATTCAAAACTTGATATTTTCTCCTCATACCATATAGATACAGAAAATAACCGTGTTGTTTACACAACAGATTTAGGAAACAAACCCTATCTGGCTATACCTTATATTGTATTTTTTCAGACGGCCTTTATCCCCCAAAAGATAGCCAGTCCACCACCTTTGCTATATCATTCAACTATACAGAAACCAAGGAAAACACCATGTACGAAGTCAACCGCAGCGTCTTCCTGCTTATCCCCCTCGATCCTTTTTGGAACTGGCTGAAATCCCTGCCCGGCAATCACTTGGACGGCCTGACGCTTGAAGATATCCAAGCCGATGCCAATTCCTACCTCGTTCGCCCGTGTGAAACCGCCGACGAAGTATGGGACGAAATCGAAGCACGTTTTGAAGACATTTTTGCTGCCGAATTGGCCGACTGGTGCGAAGACGAAAGCGAATGGCCGGATTTGGACGCCGACATTTTCAACGAATGGTTCGACATCCAACTCTCCACCGTAATTACCGACCTCGAACACGAACCAATCGCACGCGAAGAGTTCCAACCCATCAATCTCAACTGATGAAACTGACCGTCCGCAACTACCACCTCGACGGCTACGGCCACGTCAACAATGCGCGCTATCTCGAATTTCTCGAAGAAGCGCGCTGGACGTTTTTTCAAGAGCATGACCTTCTGTCCGAACTCAAAGACATCATGCTCGTTGTTGCACGCATTGACATCCGCTATCGCCGCCCGTCGCTTGAAGGCGATGTCTTGACCTTTACAGGCCGTCTGAAAGACATTGGCACACGCCACATCATCCTCAGCCAAACCGCGACCCTGCCCAACGGCAAAGCCGCCATCGAAGCCGAAGTTACCCTTATGCCCGTCAGCAGCGAAAGCGGCCGCAGCATCAGCGTTCCCCAAACCTTAGCACACGCCATTCAAAATCTCGAATCATGAAAAAAATACTCACACTCCTTGTCGTTGCCACGATTGGCGCGCTTCTTACCTTCGTCCTTATCCCCAGCAACAAAGCCGCCCCTGATTTCGCCCTGCCCGACCTGCAAGGCAAAACCATTACCAATGCCGATTTGAAAGACAAAGTTACCCTCATTAACTTCTGGTTTCCCTCCTGCCCCGGCTGCGTGAGCGAAATGCCTAAAATCATCAAAACCGCCCAAGATTATCAAGGCAAAAACTTCCAAGTCCTCGGCATTGCCCAACCCATCGACCCCATTGAAAGCGTCCATCAATACGTCAAAGAATACGGCCTTCCTTTCACCGTCATGTACGATGTCGACAAAACTGCCGCAAAAGCCTTTGGCACACAGGTTTACCCGACTTCCGTCCTGATCGACAAAAACGGTAACATCCTCAAAACCTACGTTGGCGAACCCAATTTCTCCCAACTCTATCAAGAAATCGACCAAGCCCTCGCCCAATAAATCCAAGGCCGTCTGAAACCATATTTCAGACGGCCTAAAACCGAAATATCCTTTATAATAAGCAACATTTTATCCGTTCAGACACCAAGCTCCTCTATTAACAAAGGCCGTCTGAAACAACCGAATACCCATAAGAGAACATCATGAAATTCATCGACGAAGCAAAAATCGAAGTCGCCGCAGGCAAAGGCGGTAATGGCGCAACCAGTTTCCGCCGCGAAAAATTCATACCGCGCGGCGGCCCTGACGGCGGCGACGGCGGCAAAGGCGGCAGCGTTTGGGCAGAAGCCGACGAAAACACCAACACCCTCGTCGAATACCGCTTCGTCAAACGCTACCAAGCCAAAAACGGCGAAAAAGGCCACGGCTCCGACCGCTACGGCGCAGGGGCGGACGACATCGTCCTCAAAATGCCCGTCGGCACCCTCATCCGCGACCTCGACACTGACGAAATCGTCGCCGACCTGACTTATCACGGACAGCGCGTCTGCCTCGCCAAAGGCGGCAAAGGTGGCTTGGGCAATATCCACTTCAAATCCTCCGTCAACCGCGCGCCCAAACAATCCACGCCCGGCGAAGAAGGCGAAACCCGTTCCCTACAACTCGAGCTTAAAGTCCTTGCCGATGTCGGCTTGTTAGGCATGCCCAACGCCGGCAAATCCACCCTGATTACCGCCGTATCCGCCGCACGCCCCAAAATCGCCAACTACCCCTTCACCACCCTGCATCCAAACTTGGGCGTCGTGCGCATCGACGAAAACCACAGCTTCGTCATGGCCGATATCCCCGGCCTGATTGAAGGCGCGGCAGAAGGCGCAGGCCTCGGCCACCGCTTCCTCAAACACTTATCACGTACCGGCCTGCTGCTGCACGTCGTCGATTTGGCACCCTTCGACGAAACCGTCAACCCCGCCGAAGAAGCCCTCGCCATCATCAACGAACTGCGCAAATACGACGAAGAACTCTACGACAAACCGCGCTGGCTGGTGCTGAACAAACTCGATATGCTCGATGAAGAAGAAGCCCAAACGCGTACCGCCGCCTTCCTCGAAGCCATCGGCTGGGATTACCCCAAACCAGACGACCGCTTCCAATTCGACATGGAAACCCCGCGCCTCTTCCAAATCAGTGCCCTGACCCACCAAGGCACGCAGGAATTGGTACACCAAATCAACCAATACCTGACCGAGAAAAAACGCATCGAAGCGGAGAAAGCCGAAGCGGAGCAGGCAGCCGCAAAAGCCGAAATTGTCGAGCAGCAACCTAAAACGGATATGAGCGTGTTTAAAGCAGAATAAATGTTTTCAGACGGCCTGTTGGATAGAAAGGCCGTCTGAAAACATATCAACCGTATCGTAAGATACAAAAAGATTACTTAATGAGGTATAACAGCCCAAGCCATTTAACAAAGGAAAACTATGTTAAACAAAATTTCTATTTTTATTCCGATAACTTTATTAGCTGCTTGCTCAACTATCTCACAAACAAATTCATATCAAGCCAACGGCGATACTTTTGTAACGCCCAAAAACTGGATACTGATTGATACACATGACAATCTACCTGCATATTTACTCTCGGAAAGCCTAGAAAAATCCGTACTCACTCTACCAAACAATAAAACAGTTGTTTATCTAAGTGGAATAGTTATTACGCATTTTAATAAGGGAGGAAAAATCCATTCTTTATCTTCCCATATGATTATCGAAGATTGCCAACAACCACAGCTAACCTCTTTAGGAGGATTAGCTACGCAATATGAGCAACCTTTACTCAGAGGTAACTCTACGCTAACAGAATCTAAACTACCATTATCATTGAAAAAAAAATCACATGCTATTGCGTGCGAATATGCACAAAAGCATAATGTGCCGACTGAAAAAATCACATTACCAACAAAGAAACAATAAATTATCTGTTTTTCCCATTTCAATAAAGCATACTTCTAATGCCCTAATGCATAACTTTTTTATCCAATACCAAACACCATGACCACCATCTACAACACCCTTACCCGTCAAAAAGAACCCTTCTCCCCCATCGACCCTAAAAACGTGCGTATGTACGTTTGCGGCATGACTGTTTACGACTACTGCCACTTAGGCCATGCCCGAGTGATGGTTGTATTCGACATGATTGCCCGCTGGCTGCGCGAGTGCGGTTATCCGCTCACTTATGTGCGTAACATTACCGACATCGACGACAAAATCATTGCCCGTGCGGCTGAAAACGGCGAGACCATCGGCGAACTGACCGCGCGTTTCATTCAGGCTATGCACGAAGATGCCGATGCTTTGGGCGTGTTGCGTCCCGACATCGAGCCGAAGGCGACGGAAAACATTCCGCAAATGATTGCCATGATTGAAACCCTGATTCAAAATGGCAAGGCATATCCTGCTGCAAACGGCGACGTTTACTACGCCGTGCGCGAGTTTGCCGCTTACGGACAATTATCGGGTAAATCGTTGGACGACCTGCGCGCAGGCGAGCGCGTGGAAGTGGACGGTTTCAAACGTGA
Source organism: Neisseria sp. P0022.S009 (assembly GCF_051956675.1). Taxonomy (NCBI): domain Bacteria; kingdom Pseudomonadati; phylum Pseudomonadota; class Betaproteobacteria; order Neisseriales; family Neisseriaceae; genus Neisseria; species Neisseria sp. P0022.S009. The sequence continues at coordinate 195,245 of NZ_JBQCXE010000001.1, read as the reverse complement.
TCCGCTTGATTTTGTGTTGTGGAAAGCCGCCAAAGCAGGCGAACCGGCATGGGAAAGCCCGTGGGGCAATGGTCGTCCGGGTTGGCACATCGAATGCTCCGCCATGAGTGAAAACCTGTTCGGCGATACTTTCGATATTCACGGTGGCGGCGCGGATTTGCAGTTCCCGCACCACGAAAACGAAATCGCCCAAAGTGTCGGCGCGACAGGACATACCTGCGGCCATGACCACGCGCAAGCCCACCACGGTCAAAGCATTGCCAGCCACGTCAAATACTGGCTGCACAACGGCTTTATCCGTGTGGACGGCGAAAAAATGTCCAAATCGCTGGGCAACTTCTTCACCATCCGCGAAGTGTTGAAACAATACGACCCCGAAGTCGTGCGTTTCTTCATCCTGCGCGCCCACTACCGCAGCCCGCTGAATTACTCCGACGCGCATTTGGACGACGCAAAAGGCGCGCTGACACGCCTGTACACCACGCTGAAAAACACCCCTGCCGCCGCGTTCAAATTGTCCGAAAACGCAAATGACTACACCCGTCGCTTCTACGCCGCCATGAACGACGATTTTGGTACGGTCGAAGCCGTTGCCGTACTGTTCGAACTGGCAGGCGAAGTGAACAAAACCAATGATGCACACCTCGCCGGCTGCCTGAAAGCTTTGGGCGGCATCATCGGCCTGCTGCAACGCGATCCGACCGAGTTCCTGCAAGGCGGTGCCGTTTCAGACGGTCTGTCCAACGAGGAAATCGACGATTTGATCGCCCGCCGCAAACAGGCACGCGCGGATAAAAACTGGGCGGAATCCGACCGTATCCGCGACCTTCTGAACGAACACAAAATCATTCTGGAAGACAATGCCGGCGGTACAACTTGGCGCCGCGGTTGATTTCATGGCATAGATAAAAGGCCGTCTGAAACTGTTTTCAGACGGCCTTTTTAATTTTGGTATTTCAAAAAACACCCTTTATTTAAAACATCATTTCATTTATGCGCCGAATACTTTCAGACGGCCTTCGATCGGTTGGAAGGTTTTTTCGCCGGCAGGAGCCGCGATACCGCCAATCACCATTTGCGCACGCAATAACCAGCTTTCCGGCAGGTTCCATTCTTTGGCGATGGCCGCATCAGGCAGCGGATTGTAGTGTTGCAGATTGGCGCCGATACCGGCAGCCGCCAATGTTGTCCACACGGCATATTGAACCATGGCATTTGCCTGATCCGCCCAGATCGGGAAATTGGCCGCATAAGATGGGAACTGCTCTTGCAAGCCTTTGACAACATCTTGATCTTCAAAGAACAAAACTGTCGCCGCGCCTGCTTTAAACAAGTTCAGTTTTTGTGCAGTGGCTTCAAACTGCTCAGCAGGGACAACCGCACGCAAAGCTTCTTCGACAAAATGCCACACTTTGGTATGTTCTTCGCCAAACAATACGACCACTCGGGCAGATTGCGAATTAAAAGAAGACGGCGTATGCAAAACGGCGTGTTCGATGATTTTGGTTACTTCCTCATTGGGCAGAGGCAGGGTGTTGTTCAATGCATAGATAGAACGACGGGTTTCAGCAGCTTGTTGCAAAACAGAATAAGTCATGATCTTTTCCTTAAATTAATCTTTATCTTTACCAAAAACGTTATCCAAAGCCCACGCTCCACCGCCGGCTACTGCCAGGTACAAAAACACGAAGCAGAACAAAACGGCAGATTCACCCTGGTTGGCCAATGGAAACAAAACATTACCAGAAGACGCGTGCGCCATAAAGTAGGCGACTGCCATCTGACCGGACAAAACAAACGCGGCCGGACGGGTGAACAATCCCAATATCAATAAGATACCGCCGACAATTTCCAAAATACCGGCCACCAGCATCAAGCCTTCAGGCGCGCCGCCCATGGACATCGGAAAACTGAAAAACTTGGCCGTGCCATGCAGCAAAAACAGATATGCCGTCACAATGCGCAAGACAGACAATACAACAGGTTGAAATGATTTGAGGGCTGACATCTTCATAATCCTTATTTTAATGGCTACCTGAAAGAGGTAGGGAGCAATTTCAATAAGTGCAATATAGATAATTCCCAGTAAGAGATATATACTCGAATTATTGATACAACGTTTCCTAATAAGAAATCATGGACACCCTATTCAGCCTAAAAGTTTTCCGCCAAGTTGTTCAAAGCGGCAGTTTTACCCGTGCCGCCGATCAGCTCGACATCTCCACCGCCATGGCCAGCAAACACGTCAGCCATCTGGAAAACACCATTCAAGCCAAGCTCTTACACCGCAACAGCCGTAATCTCCACCTGACCGAAGCAGGCGAAGAATACTACCGCCAATGCAGCTACGCGCTGGATACCTTGGACACCGCCGCCCAAAAAGCGGCAGGCGGCACCGACACGCCGCAAGGTATGTTGCGCGTTACCATGCCCTTGTGGTTTGCAGGTGGCAATATGAGCGCATGGTTGGCAGAATACCGCCAGCGTTATCCCAAAGTCACGCTCGACCTCGTCCTCGACAACCGCCATATCGACCTCATCGCCGAAGGTTTCGACCTCGCCTTACGCGTTTCCAAAACCCCCTCCCCTTCGCTGATCGTCAAACCGCTGGCCAAAATTGAGTTCGTCCTACTTGCCGCCCCCGACTACCTTGCCCAACACGGCACACCCGATACACCCGAAGCCGTCATGCAGCATCAAGCGATTCTACCTTCCTATACCAGTCAACAAGACTGGGAAATTACCCACCGCCACACCGGAGAAAAAGCCATTCTCCACCTCTCCCCCGTTATCCGCAGCGACAACACGCTGATGATACGCGAGCTGATTAAAGCAGGTGCAGGCATAGGCTATCAGCCCCTTTGGGCGGTCCAGCAGGAATTGAAGGACGGCACATTGGTCCAACTCCTGCCCGATTACACCATCTGGACAGACCAACTGAATGCCACTTATGTCGACAGGGCATTCCTCAGCGCGAAAGTGCGCAGCTTTATCGACTTTCTCAATGAAAAAATATCGGAAGGATAAACATCAAGGCCATCTGAAACACTTTTCAGACGGCCTTTAATCAAAGCAACAATCCAATCAATAATTGGTCGAGCAGAACTGTTCGCGTTTGTCCGCATCGGCGGCATAGCATGTCAAACCCATGCCTGACGCATTGCTGTTGTTCGCTTTCGCACCCGGTTTCTTGTTCACCAAAACCTTACCGTTTTTTCCGATTTCCACGGTTACACCTTTGCCGTTTTTCAGCTTCCATTTCAACACTTGCGCATCAGCATTCTGACACTTATTGACTGTACAGCCGCCTTCTGTCGCAACATTACCGTTTTTATAAATCACGCACTGCTGCTGGCTGTCGGTACAAGCCGCATAAGCCGCAACGGAGAAACAGGAAATCAGCGCGGCAAACAAAACAGGTTTCATGGTTTGAACTCCTAAGGTTGTGATGATGGGTTTGTAATATTTGGAACTATACGCTTGTTTGCATGTGCCTACTACAAAATGTATCGGTAAGATTCAATAGACGCAGCACTATATCCATTCCACCAATTATCTAATTCGCCCCATACGATAAAGGCCGTCTGAACATCACTTCTCAGACGACCTTCAATTGGTTTTCTACCTTACCGCTTCAACCTCGCAAACGCATCCGCCATCGCCGAATTGGTCGGGGCGCGGTCGTTGCGTTGGGGTTTACGGTCGCGGCGTTCCTGATGTCGGGTTTCAGACGGCCTGTTGCCTTTGGCTGAGCCGCCCGGTTCGTCATCCAAACGCATAGTCAGCGCGATGCGTTTGCGTGCGGCGTCGACTTCCAGCACTTTCACTTTCACCACTTCGCCGGCTTTCACCACTTCGCGCGGGTCTTGGACGAATTTATTGGACAAAGCGGAGATGTGCACCAAGCCATCCTGATGGACGCCGATGTCTACGAACGCGCCGAAGTTGGCGACGTTGGAGACCACGCCTTCGAGTATCATGCCGACTTGCAAGTCGCTGATTTCGTGGATGCCTTCGGCGAAGGAGGCCGTCTGAAACTCGCCGCGTGGGTCGCGGCCGGGTTTTTCCAGTTCGGACAGGATGTCCAGAATGGTCGGCAGGCCGAAGCGTTCGTCGATGAAGTCGGACGCTTTGATTTGCTTCACGCGCTCGCGGTTGCCGATGAGTTCGGCGGCGGTAATACCTTGTTGCGCCAGCATTTTGGCGACGACGGGATAGGCTTCGGGGTGGACGGCGCTTGTGTCCAGCGGCTCTTTGCCGCCGTTAATCCGCAAAAAGCCTGCCGCCTGCTCGAAGGTTTTTTCGCCCAAACGCGGCACTTTCAGCAATCTTTTGCGGCTGTCGAACGCGCCGTTTTCATCACGGTAGGCAACGATGTTTTGGGCAAGGGTTTGATTCAAACCGGAAATCCGCGCCAAGAGCGGGGCAGAGGCGGTGTTCACGTCCACGCCGACGGCGTTCACGCAGTCTTCGACCACCGCGTCCAGCGATTTGGCGAGCTGGCTTTGGTTCACGTCGTGCTGATACTGGCCAACGCCGATGGATTTGGGGTCGATTTTGACCAATTCGGCAAGCGGGTCTTGCAGCCTGCGGGCGATGGACACTGCGCCGCGCAGGGAAACGTCCAAGTCGGGAAACTCGCGCGCCGCCAGTTCGGATGCGGAATAAATCGACGCGCCGGCTTCGGACACGACGATTTTGTGCAGCCCCATTTCCGGCATTCCGCGCACCAGTTCGCCTGCGATTTTGTCGGTTTCGCGGCTGGCGGTGCCGTTGCCGATGGCGATGAGCTTCACGCCGTGCTGCTTAATCAGGCGCGACAGTGTTGCTAACATATTGTTTTCTTGATGCAAATAGACGATGACGGTATCCAGCAGCTTGCCCGTGTCGTCCACCACGGCGCATTTCACGCCGTTGCGGTAGCCGGGGTCGAGACCCAAAGTGGTCAGCCGTCCGGCGGGCGCGGCAAGCAGCAAGTCTTTGAGATTGCGGGCGAACACGGTAATTGCGTCGGTGTCGGCGGCTTCTTTCAGACGGCCTAAGGCTTCGAGTTCCAGCGACAAAAAGATTTTCGCGCGCCAAGTCAGGCGCACGGTGTCGCGCAGCCATTTGTGGCCGTCTGAAACCTTGAAGCGGCGGGCGATGATTTGCTCGTATTCGCTTTGCTGCGTAATCGGCGTGTCGTCGGGCTGGTATTTGAGCGCGATGTTCAATACGCCTTCGTTGCGGCCGCGCAAAACCGCCAGCACGCGGTGGCTGGGCATGGCGCGGACGGGTTCGCGGTGGTCGAAATAATCGCTGAATTTTTCGCCTTCGGTTTCTTTGCCTTCAACGACTTGTGCGTGGATTTCGGCTTCGTTCCACAGTTTGTCGCGCAGCGTGCCGATGAGTTCCGCGTCTTCGGCAAACTGCTCCATCAGAATCGCGCGCGCGCCGTCCAGCGCGGCTTTGGTGTCGGGGACGTTTTCGTTCAGGTAGCCTTGCGCAGCGGCTTCCACGTCCTGCGGCTGCTCGGCAAGCAACACGTCCGCCAGCGGCTGCAAACCGTGTTCGCGCGCGATTTGCGCCTTAGTGCGGCGTTTGGGTTTGTAGGGCAGATACAGGTCTTCCAGCGCGGTTTTGTTGTCGGCGGCTTCGATTTGCGCCCTGAGGTCGTCTGAAAGCTTGCCTTGCTCTTCAATGCTTTTTAAAACAACGGCTTTGCGCTCTTCCAACTCGCGCAGGTATTGCAGCCGCTCGGCAAGCTGGCGCAACTGCGTGTCGTCCAGCCCGCCTGTGGCTTCTTTACGGTAACGCGCGATAAACGGCACGGTCGCACCGTCGTCTAAAAGCTCGATAGCGGCGTTAATTTGAGCGGCTGTAGCCGAAAGTTCTTGAGAAAGAATTTGAGTAATGTTCATCAATAGAATTCCAACGGACAGGCCGTCTGAAATTTCAGACGGCCTGATTTAAAAAACAATCGCTTTAAGGCAGCGAATTATAATATTCGTAGGCTTTGTCCATGTCTTCAAACTGGTACATATGTCCTTTTTCCAACACCATCGCATTATCGCAATACTGCTTCATGGCGCTGTGGCTGTGCGACACCAAAATGATGGAACGGTCTTTACGCTTTTCAAACAACTCGTACTTACATTTATCGGCAAAGCGCGAATCGCCAACCGCAATCACTTCGTCAATCAGATAGCAGTCAAATTCTACCGCCAACGACAAAGCAAATGCCAAACGCGCCTTCATACCTGAAGAATAACGCTTAACCGGCTCGTAAAGATATTGACCCAGCTCGGAAAACTCTTCGGTAAAGTTCTTCACATAATCGATATCGACATTGTAAATCCGGCAGATGAAACGCAAATTGTCCATACCGGTCAGACTGCCTTGAAACGCACCGGAGAATGCCAAAGGCCAAGAAATACTCATCGTCCGCTTGATTTCGCCCGTGGTCGGCGGCTCAACGCCACTGATCAAACGAATAAGCGTCGATTTACCTGCACCATTGCGGCCGAGAATACCGATTTTCTCGCCCTTCTCCATTTTGAAGTTGATATCGTGCAAGACTGTCCGCCAACCTTGGCGGGTCAGATAGCGTTTGGAAACGTGTTCAACTGAAATCATTGCGGCTCAACCCCTTTGCTGAATCTCGCCACCATCGCCAAACCAAGCAGCAGCAAAACTAAATTACACAACAAAATATACCAAGGATTTTCGTAAGTCGTGACGCTGTTACCAAAATATCCGGCACGGAACATTTCTGTACCATGCACCATCGGAAGCATCAGTACATAGTGTTGCAACTGCTGAGGCAGGTTGTGTACGAAGAAAAACACGCCGGACAAAGGCATCATCACAAAACTGATGGTACTCCAAACTTTGCCAAACGGCTCAAAATGAAACGCCACCGAACAGATGACCAGCCCCAACCCAACGGCAAACATTGCCATCAGCAGCCAAGCCAACAACATATAGAAAATATCTGCCGGTACATCAATCCAGCCGATGAGGACCAATGCGAACATAATCACGACCTGCGCAATGGTGGCACCGGCAATCTCCAACAACATACGCGCAAAAATGGTATCTAAAACGCGTACATTTCGGTGATACAGCAGGCTTGTGTTGGCCGCAATCGAACCAATGGCGCGATTGGAAGCATTACGCCACATCATCATCATCGGATAGCCTGTCAGCGTGAAAGCCACGATATTCAAAGCTGACACGTTGTTCATGCGGAAGAATTTCCACATCAACACCATAACCAAAGTCAGCAGCAAAGGTTCGACAAACAACCACAAAAAACCAATGTTATTACGACCGTAGCGAGTAATAATTTCACGCATTAAGAGTGCGCCGATTACCCTTTTTTGGATAAGCAGCGACTCCCAAAACGATGTTTTATGTAGCTCTTTCATCAGTTTTTATGCTCACGGATACTTGCAGACAGCAACACGGCAATGCCATAGACAATCAAACCGATGACAAACGTTGCCACGATGTTGTACAAACGGTTTGGCTCATGCGCCAAGTCAGGTTTGTTCGGTTGAGAAATCACTTCCAAATACAATTGCTGACGATCTGCTTCCGCTTTTGCACTTTCCAAAGAAGTCATCGCCGCAGCCAATTGTTTTTCGGCCAATTCGTTTTCCAAATACACGCGTTGATATTCTGCCGCCTGATTGGACAACGAACCCTCGCCACCGCCGGAAATCGCTTTCATTTGTTGCGAGATTTCTTTACGCAAGCTCTTCTCACGCGCAATCAAACCTGGAATTTGCGGGTTTTCAGGCGTAACGGCTTTTACCTGGTCCAGCTGGGTCTGAATGACAATCAACTCGTCCTGCAATTTAGACACCAAACCCATTTGCACATCGGATTGCGCCTTCAAGTCGAAAATACCGTTGGACACACGGAATTTTGTCAATTGGGCAGAAGCTTCTTTAACTTTCTCTTCAGCAGAATTGACCACTTCCTGAGCATAACGAATCGTATCTTGACGCGCACGCTCGTTCAGCTGGTTGATCAATACCTCACCCTGTTTGAGCAAAGCATCATTGATCTTTTGAGATTCACCGGCATTGAACGATGTAACGCTCAAATTGGAAATGCCTGAGACAGAGTCAAAATGGATGGATACCTTATCGCGGTAATATTGATAAAACGCCTCATCCTCGCCACGCAGGCCAAAACCATTAAAACGGCTGAAAATGTCGCCTTCTTTTTCATAAAAATCACGAACGGGCATTTTCTTACGCAACGCGTCCAAAGCCGAACGCGATTGCATATATTCCTGCACGGTATAAATATCGTCTTGAGAACGAGAAAAACCGGACCCCTGCAAAATGGCACCCAAGCCGTTCAAGGACGACTGGCTCTTAGGAGAACGCACCACAAAGCTGGACTGGGATGTGAACTGATCAGAAGCAAATAGTCCGTAATACACACCGGAACACAAAGTCGGCACGACAACCGTTACCCAAAGCAACGGATTAATCTTACGCAACCAAGACTTCTTGGCCTTTTTCTTTTCGGGAGCCGGTTGTTCCGGTTTCACATCCACATTTGCAGAAACTTGCTCAGACATTATTTTCCCCATTAATTCACTAAATTATTAATACTGTTCGCACCGCTAACCACAGGCGAGAACACAAATGACAAGAACTTACGTACTTCAGCCATCGGCGCATTCGATACGTACACCACGTCCTTATCCTTCACAGGGAAACGCTGCATCCAAAACATAGAATTCGCATCCGCCAGATTCAAACGGTAGACCACAGGAATCTCCGCACGATCGCCATAGCCCTTTTCAACCCATTTAGATTGTTTCTCAGGAGGCAGCTCGGATAAAGGCGCATAACGGAATACAAATACACCGCGCGCATCTGCACGATAATCCTGCAGACCGCCCATGCGTCCCACAGCCTCGGCCAAAGACAAACCCTTCACAGAGAAACCAATCTGCTGTGAGCGACCGACAGCACCCATAGAAGTAAATGTGCTTGGGTTTGTAATCATTGTGACTACATCACCGCGACGTAACAGAATATTTTGACGCGGATGCGCCACCAAATCTTCCAGAGCAATCGTTCTCACAACATTACCGCGTGTCAGCTGTACGTTCGTATCCTGTACATTCGCAGTCGAACCACCCACGGCAGCCACCGCATCCAACACACGCTCACCCGCAGCCGTCAAAGGCATACGCACACTGTTACCCGCACGAATAACCGATACATTCGCCGCATTGTTTTGCACCATGCGCACCATTACCTGCGGCTGGTTCGCCATTTTTTTCAGACGGCCTTTAATAATATTTTGCACCTGAACCGGTGTTTTACCAAGGACAGACACATCGCCGATAAACGGCACAGAAATCGTGCCTGAAGAGCTGACCATCTGTTCGGGCAGCTTCGTTTGCTGCGCATTACCCGAACCGGTAGACGACAAAGCCCCGCCGAACAACACAGCCGGAGGAGCTTCCCAAATCGTAATGTCCAACATATCACCGACGTCAATGGCACCGACAGAAGCATAGCCCTCTCCCAGTTGGGCCAAGGATTGGCCCACTTGAGCTTGATAAAGAGAAGCAGCCACATCAGCATTAACATCTACCAATTCCACATCGGGAATATTTGCCTCATTCTGTTGCCCCAAAGCAACAATTTTACCAGTACTTGGGCCGGAAGCAGGAAGAAGGCTACATGCCGACAACACTGTACTGAACATCAGCAACATCCCGCGCTGAGCAAAAAATTTAGCTTTAAACACAGATAAAATCCTAATATACTTGGAATTCAATTCCATCATTATAACATCTGAAAATCAATTTAGGCCGTCTAAAAAACGACGTCCGATTTTTACCACATTGCAAAAATGAAACGACTTAACAAAATAACTCTAGGACCAAGCATCCTCTTTGCTGGCCGCAATCTCCTCGCAAATCATACCTCATCACAATTGTCGATGCGCTTCCTTGACTCGCCATTCCATTATTAAAAACCGGCAGTTTCAAAACGGTATGTAGCTTCGTTAAAAATAGCAAAACACTCCTTCCCCACAAATTCCATACCAAAATAACGCCAAGAAGCCAGCTATTCCTCCTATACCACATTGTAAAATATGTTATCATTATAGTAAATTCTCTGTATAACATATTAAATTTTTAGAAGAATTTGGTTAAATACTCTACTTTTCAACACCAATAATTTCCCAAATAAGATCTATTTGATCTAAATAACTATTAAGACATTAATACGCATATTTAAACAATATTATTCACTAATTTATCAATTTGGATAACGTACAATGAATAGAAAGCTTAGAAAACTTCTTCGTGACCCAAAACTTTTTTTTGTAGATATGTACAAAAAACGAATTACACAAGTAAAAAGATATCTACCAATTAAACGAGCCGGGAAAAACCGATATACCGTTGTTGCTGCAGTATATAATGTTGAAAAATATCTAGATGACTTCTTTTCCAGCCTGACAAAACAAAGACTAAACTTTAAAAAGCATATTCAAATTATTTTAGTTGATGATGGCTCAGTCGATAAATCAGCTGAGATTATTCAAAAGTGGCAACAGAAGTTTCCTCAAAATATTCGCTATTTCTATAAAGAAAACGGCGGACAGGCCTCTGCGCGTAACTTAGGCTTGCAATATGTCGAAACTGATTGGGTAACCTTCATAGACCCAGATGATTTTGTCTCTCCTGATTACTTCTATAAAACAGATTCTTTCTTAAGTAAAAATGCCAATATCAGCATAGTCGGTTGTCCATTAGTCTTCTACTTTGAAGATAAAGACATGGTAAAAGATACACACCCCTTAAAATATCGTTTTGCTAAAGGAGATGTTGTACTTCCCTTATCAAATCTAAAAGATCATCTACAATTATCTGCAAGTACCGCTTTTTTCAAAATTGATAATATCCGTAACGCACATATTTCTTTTGATGAAGCAATGAAACCTAGCTTTGAAGATGCGAAATTTGTTACTGATTATATTCTAAATACTGATTTATCAACTAATGCTGCATTTTTATCAAAAATCAGTTATTTTTATCGAAAACGTTCTGATGGCTCATCCACTTTGGATGGAGCATGGCAAAATCCATTACTATTTTCTAGAGTGATTGAAAAAGGCTGTATTGAAATTTTAAAAACAGCTAAAAAGAAATTTGGAAACATTCCTGAACATATTCAAAGAATTGTCCTATACCATATCATTTGGTATTTTGGCCGTATCGTAAACAAACCTGCAGCATTGTCACACCTAAATGAAGAGCAAAAAAAACATTTCGTTGCCTTGCTACATGAAATGTTTTCGTACATTGATGAAAAAACAATCCTTCGCTTTAACTTGGCAGGAACATGGTTTTTTCAAAAAGTTGCCTTACTCGGTTTATTTAAAAATACAGCACCTAAAAGTCAAATTGCCTATATTGAAGATTTTGATTTAAAAAAGAAACAAATTTTGGTGAAATATTTTTCAAATTTTCCAATTGTTGAACAATGGGTAATCAATGGTAAGGAAATATTCCCTAAATACCAAAAAGAAGTTGTCTATGACTTTCTAGGCAGTTTATACACTAAAGAATACCGAACATGGCTTCCTTGTCACCACATGGGCGATTTAGAACTTTTTCTAGCCGGTAAAAGAGCTAAATTAACATTCTCAGGAAAACAATTTGACAAACTACCAATCGAAACAGTATTCACTTCATTCAAACAAAAATCCACGGTTAAATCGAATGCCTGGATTTTAATGGATAGGGACAATCAGGCCGATGATAATGCAGAACACTTATATCGTTATATTAGTGAAAATCATCCAGAACAAGATATTTATTTTGCCCTGAAAAAAACCTCCTCTGATTGGAAAAGGCTCGAACAAGATGGGTTTAATTTGCTTGAATTTGGCTCATCTGCATTTGAGAGTAAATTAAAAGACTGCGAAAAAATCATCAGTAGTCATGTTGATGGATATATCACACATTATTTCAAAGATAATTCCCTATTAGATAAAGACTACGTCTTTTTACAACATGGCATTACGAAAGATGATTTATCAGGTTGGTTAAATACCAAAAAAATTGCTTGTTTCGTTACAGCGACAAATCCAGAATACCATTCTATTGTGGACAATACGACTGCTTATAAATTTGGTAAAAAAGAAGTTAAACTGACAGGTTTCCCTCGTTATGACCGTTTACTCATCAATAACAATACCGAATCTAAACAGATTTTAATTATGCCAACATGGCGTAGCTCCATTGTAGGTACATATATCTCAGGTACAGAACGAACAAGAAACCCCGATTTCATGAAAACTAACTATGCCAGACATTGGCATGGTTTCATGAATCACACCATATTAAAAGAACTGAATGATCAAGGTTATCAAATCGTCTTTGCACCACATCCAAGTATTCAGGAATACATGGATGAGTTCACTGTGCCTGACTTTATTAAAATCTATAGCTATTCAGAAGGTAACATCCAATCCGTCTTCCAAAATACTAGCATCTTGATTACAGACTATTCATCTGTTGCATTTGATGTAGCCTATTTGAATAAAGCTATTTTGTATTATCAATTTGATTATGATGAAGTATTCTCCAGTGGAAATCACACCTATCAAAAAGGTTATTTTGACTATAACCGAGATGGTTTTGGTGCAGTTGCTTATAATGAAACAGAACTTCTGGCAGCATTAAAAGATCTGGTAGACAATCAAGCTAAAGTACCGGATTTGTATCAAACACGCATCGATAAGACATTCCAATTTAGGGATTCGAATAATTGTGAGCGTGTCTATCAGGCTATCCTTGACTTAGATAAACCTGAATTATCAAATGATCTAAACTATATAGAGAAAATGATTCTTCAAGTTGAGAACTTAGGTGAATGGGGTGTTGCTGCTTCAAGAATTGCTGCTATATTGGAAAATAGTTCTGATTTAACACCAGAAGAAAGGGCAAACTATATTAATAGATATTTGAATGCTCTATTTAAAGGTAACAAATTTGTTGAATTGTTGGATTGGTTAGAGAAACATCCAACCTCTGATGCTGACTACTGGAAAGCCAAAGTCAGCCTCCAAATTGGTAACCCTACTTTAGGAATTAAATATTTTTCTAAAAACAATATTGGTACTTTAGAAGATAAATTAATTGCTATATTGGCAGCATCCTTAGAGAATAATACTAAGCTAGCAAAAAAACTGAACCAACATATTTCATCTGATCTGTCAGAAAAGCACCACCTGATTCAATTGTTAGCTGAGAAAATCCTTCAAAAAGAATATTTTGTTGCTCTTGCCCTAATTGAAACATTATTGACTAAGTTTTTTACAGTTGAAGATAAAAAGACCTTCAAGCTGGAACTCTTAGCAAGTTATCTCTGTATGCGCTTAAACAATTTCCAACAAGCTCATAAATATTTAGTCCGTTATGAAGGGCATCAAAGAGGTGATATTGCATGTCGAATTGCCATTGCACGTTTGGCAAAACTGCGTCAAAACGGTGAAAAACTGTTTACTCAAATTAACCGTGCCTTTGGCCAAGATTTATTAATGATGCCGCAAGATCTGGTTCCCGCCTACCTGCAGGAACTGCATAATCAAGGTAATACAACAACCGAAAAGAAATTGCTCGAACAATTTACAGAAAAGTACCCGGATAGCAAAACTATTGCCTCATATAAGGCAGCCGTTAAGGAAGAAAAATGAACGAACAAATTTTTACTGCCAGTAATGGTATCGAAGTTATTTACCGACATAAACCCAGTAAATATGACTTTAAACATTTAATCATCGTATTTTCAGGTTTTCTCAATGCAACGCCTGGCAATTATGACTTTATTAATGCTATGACGGACTGCCCTGCTGACGTTATTTGGATTAACGATAATTTCCAAGGAATGTATACCTATTATCTGTGTATAGATATGGATTTTCGGGTTAAAGAAGCCGTACAGGAATTCATCCAATCTCAAATAAATCAACGTAATCTATCTCCTGAAAATGTCACCTTTACTGGATTTTCTAAAGGAGGGAGTGCGGCCCTTTATCATGCTCTAAGCATGAATATTAAAAACATTGTGGTTACTGTACCTCAGCTTCATATCGGAAATTATGTAGATAATTTCTGGAAATCAGTTGCTACCCACATGATGGGAAAAAACTATCAAAAGGCTCAAATAGATTATCTTGATAAACTAATCATTAACCTATTGAAAAAAGATCAAGATTTAGACAAGAATATTTATTTACTGACCTCAGAAGCCGATATCCAATTTCCAACCGAGATCCAACCGCATTTAGATGATTTCCGCAAATATCGGAATTTCAACTTGTTAAAAACTTATTCGGCATTTGTCCGAGAGCATAATCAGGTTACATCGCATCATACCGCATTGTTGCTTGGAATTTATTATGCATTAGCTTCAGAGGCAACTCCCCGATTTAATCAAGGCGAAGTCAATTTCTTTGGCACTCAACCAATACCAAAACCGAATGTAGCGAATCCAACTCCTTATGTAGATGTTAGAAACTGTGAATATAAAGACAAGATTCTATTTATAGAAGGTATTGCAATATTAAGAGGGGTACACATATCCAATTACAGCGATGTACAGTATGAACTGATTCTTCAGAATACTCGTACTCGAGAAACATACACCAAAGGTTTAGCAAAACTGCATCGTCCCCACCTGACTAGAGAGCTGTTTGATGGTGATTTTGTAATCTATGACAAAGGCTATTTCACAACACTTGATTTAAAAGGCATCGATATTTCTGACTTACCAAAAGCAGAATATCAACTGTATATTGCAATTAAATCTGGAGAGTACTATTCAAAACTGGCATTAAGCTCGCAAAAAACATTAACAAAATCCTCTGATACCTTTAGTTTTAACAGCAACTCATCTTTGGCAATACTTGAACTATTTAAAGAACAAGGCTTTGAAAATGTTTAATTCATTTTTTCTATACATGATACTGTTATAGACTTGCAGAATTTTAAGCTGGTTAAAAAATACTCTATTTCTTGATTGGTATTAACATTCTTAATTTGGCGCAGATGTAAGTTAACCTGATAAAGGCCGTCTGAAAGAGATATTTTCAGACGGCCTTTACTATTGGATAACTGCACTAATCAAATTCTACCATCCATTTACTTCAGATCTTAATTCAAATTAATGTCTGAATCAGTGATATGAATTCCTAACAACAAATTATTAATAATGGTATGTATTAAAAATGAAGCATTACTTGGAAAATCAGTATGTTTCCGGATTTTCTCAAAATCAAATTCATATAATACGATTGCCGGCAAAGATCGTTTAAGTTCTTTTATATCTGGATAAAACTCCGAAACCTTAGCAGAGGAAATAACCACTTGATTATCAAAATTATGATTAATTCTAGTAGGTAGTTCTTTAAATGTTTCTATAATTGGTTTGCGGATTGAATTTAAATACAAAGGATCCTTACCTTTATAGTAATTATGGTTACCTAAAAAAGGATCAAT
Organism: Neisseria sp. P0022.S009; assembly: GCF_051956675.1. NCBI lineage: Bacteria > Pseudomonadati > Pseudomonadota > Betaproteobacteria > Neisseriales > Neisseriaceae > Neisseria > Neisseria sp. P0022.S009. The sequence goes on along the minus strand of NZ_JBQCXE010000001.1, from coordinate 179,710 downwards.
AGCAAAAGTTTTATACTCCCCAAGCAATCCATGATAGATTGCACCAGTACCTCCTGAAGAGTACCCTGAAATTATTATATTTTCCTTTTCTACTCCATAAATATTCATTAGGCTCTTGATAAAACGCTGAATATTATCTTCAATATTTTCATCAAACTTAGTATTTAAACCATGACTACCAAATGCATCAGCTACATCAGCCACACGAATAATATAGGTATTAGGCATAATACTATTAGCAATAAATGGAAATGGATGACTATAATACCTATCTAGCATATTTTCATTACTTTTATGCGTATACGAAAATAATACTAATAGGTTCTTCTTATTAGAGTTAATGGATTTAGGTGCTTCAACAGTATAAAGTACATTTTCCAACTCATGGAAAGAGTCTGGGAAATAAGCCAAAAGATCTTTATAACTGTGCTTATTCACACGACGGAACACACTTACGCCCATTTTGTGTTCAACAGCTAAAAAGCCTCTATTATTTAGCTCATAAACATAATCACTTAGACCATGATTCCGAGCATAGCTTAGGAAAAACTCATTACTGTCGCCTTTAACACCGATGTATTCAACTTCCGGCTTATTCAAGTATTCGGCTAAGTTAATGCCTTTATGTTTTTCAACATTCAAGATGTAGCACAGTTCGCTGCCAAGATAAATGGAAGTAACTTCTAAAATCTCACTAAATTTATCCTCGATTTTTGCCCAATCGGCTTCAGCAAATTTAAAAGACAATACTGTCTTTTCTTGATTAACCGATTGTGGGTAACTTCCATAAACTTCTGAAATATATTTCAGGAATTTTGGAAAAATAGAAATTTTAGAAACTTTGCTCTTATTACGCTCAATAAAGTTAAAAGTTTGCCCTGATGTTGAATAGCTGATGCTGACAAAATAGTCGTTCAACAGAAAATCGAACACTATACTTTGATTGTTATAAATCCAAGCGTTAACCTTTTGAGGATCAATCTTGGCTTTTCGTAAGATGTTTTGCTGAATTTTATATAAATCCATTTTATAAACCCTGTTGATATTTTTCCAACAATGCTTTTTTGTCGGTTTTGTGGTTGGTGCTGACTGGAATTTCATCAATGTGAATAAATTCAGACGGCATCATGTAAGACGGTAAATTTTGTACTAATGCGTCTTTGATCGCCTGAGTATCTGCACTTTGCTTGGCTGTATAGAAACACACCAAACGCAATACTGCGCCTGTGTTGCGTTTCAAAGCCACTACTGCCACATTATCAAAGGCAAATTCCTTAAGGTTAAGGATTTTTTCTTCAATTTCTGAAAGTTCGATACGGTAGCCATTGAGCTTAATCTGCTCGTCTTTACGGCCTTGTACATAGAACAATCCATTTTTTTCAAAACCGTAGTCACCTGTTTTATAAGTACGGTTATCTGCACTGTGTACGACCAAACGTTTGGCATTTTCAGTTTCGTTGTTCAGATAGCCACGCATCACATGGTTACCGCTAATCCAAATCTCTTCGTCAACAATCTCTAATTTGGAATTAAGCACGGCAACGCCTACAGGCAACTCTTCTTCTGCCGCCAGCATATCAGGTGTGATATCAACGTAAGTTGTTGCTACAGTAGCCTCAGTCGGACCATAGGTATTGATAACACGGACACCGGGAAATTTTTGAAAAATCATATTTACTACCGGTTTGCCAAGTTTTTCGCCACAGAACAAAAATTCTTTCAAACTCGGTAAAGTAGCCTGACTACATTTAGGGTTAAGCAGCTGCTGCATGGCAAAAGAAGGCGTGGAAACCCAAGTAGTAATTTGTTGTTTGGCCAAAAAATCAATCCAGGTGGCAGGATTAGAAATAGCATCACGACTGTTCATGACAATACAACCGCCGTAAGCCAAGTTGCCAAAGATTTCGTACATTGACAAATCAAACGCAAACGGAGCCTGATTCATGAATACATTAGGTGCGGCTAAATTAAGCTGCTCTTTCATCCATTTCATCAGGTTGAATACAGCTTCACGACCGATTTGCACACCCTTAGGTGCGCCGGTTGTTCCTGAAGTAAACATGATGTAAGCCAAATCTTTTTCAGCCAGCTCTACTTCTTCGTCAGTCTGCTTTTCAAAAGTTTGCGTTGCCGAACGGTACACAAAGCGTGCTTTCGACAGTTGGCAGATATTGTTCAGACGGCTTTCAGGATAAATACTATCCACCGGAATAAAAGGGATTTTGTTTAATAAGCAGGCATAAATTGCCACTGCAAAATCAATTTCTTTATGGCCGTGCAACACCAAAGGAATGTTTTTGGTAATATCTGCTATGCTTTTGTAAGCCTCGATAAATGTGGCTATTTTTACGCGCAACTCTTCCCAAGAACATTCCTGAGTATCATTAACTAACGCTTTTCCCGAAGTTTGGTTGAAACGGTATTCCAAAAAATCATCAAGATTTTGGAATTCATTTAATTGTTTCATGATTTAGCCTTTGTAATTATTTTCAACATATTGAATGATATTGGCTGAATTTGCCAAAATATCAACCAGTTGCTCAAACGGCAAATCAACATCAAATTTTTGTTTGATGGCCATAACCAAATCCATTGCGCTCACGGAATCAATAAGTCCTGTAGACAACAATTCTTCATTTGCTGACACTTGTTTTTGTGCAACTTGTGAAATCAACGCCAAAACTTCGTTAGATACTGACATGGTAAGATCCTTTTATTAAAATTGAAATGATAACGCTTTGCACCCTGTGCATAACACTGTGATTATCCCATATTTTTTTACTTTTCAGGTAACTAAATATACAATATCCAAATAAAGCAATCCCTCTTTGGCAACATTTACATCAGGCCATCTGAAAGCGTTTGTATTTTCAGCCAACCGGTTTCACGACTTCCAAACACAATTTTAATTAAGGAAAACCAATGACTATTCTTATTACCGGCGGTACCGGTTTTATCGGTTCTCATACCGTTGTTTCCCTGTTGAAATCAGGCTTTAATGCCGTGATTTTGGACAATTTGTGCAATTCGTCTGCCAACATCCTCCCACGCTTGGAAAAGATTACCGGCAAGTCTGTGCCTTTTTACCAAGGGGATATCCGTGATCGTGAAGTGTTGCGTCAAATCTTTGCAGAACACGATATTGATGCCGTCATTCATTTTGCCGGCTTGAAGGCAGTCGGCGAAAGCGTGGCCGAGCCAATGAAATACTATGACAACAATGTGTCGGGCAGCTTGGTTTTGGCTGAAGAAATGGCACGTGCCGGTGTATTTAAGATTGTGTTCAGCTCATCGGCTACGGTTTACGGCGATCCGGGCAAAGTGCCTTATACGGAAGATATGCAACCGGGGGATACGACCAGCCCTTACGGCACGTCTAAGTCTATGGTGGAGCGCATTTTGACGGATATCCAAAAGGCCGATCCGCGTTGGAGCGTGATTTTGTTGCGTTATTTCAACCCTATCGGTGCGCATGAAAGCGGTTTGATCGGCGAGCAGCCAAACGGTATCCCAAACAATCTGCTGCCTTATATCTGCCAAGTGGCTTCAGGCAAGCTGCCGCAATTGTCGGTTTTCGGCAACGACTACCCTACTCCCGATGGTACGGGTATGCGCGACTATATCCATGTGATGGATTTGGCGGAAGGCCATGTGGCGGCGATGCAGGCAAAAAGTGATGTTTCGGGCGTACACCTGTTTAATTTGGGTTCTGGACGTGCTTATTCGGTATTGGAAATCATCCGTGCCTTTGAGGCGGCCTCCGGCTTGACCATTCCGTTCCAAATCAAACCGCGTCGTGATGGCGATTTGGCCTGTTTCTACGCCGATCCTGCCTACACCAAAGCACAAACCGGTTGGGAAACCAAACGCGATTTGGCGCAGATGATGGAAGACTCATGGCGTTGGGTCAGCAACAACCCAAATGGCTACGACGATTAAGTTGACCTGATACGGGCCGTCTGAAAGAGATGTTTTCAGACGGCCTTTTTATCTGAAAAACACACATTCTGTCTGCTATAATCCGTTTATATTATTTTGACTATCCTCTGAAACTTATGAAAAAAATCCTTGTTACCGGCGGCGCGGGCTTTATCGGTTCTGCCGTTGTCCGTCATATTATCCAAAACACCCAAGACTCTGTCGTCAATGTCGATAAGCTGACTTATGCCGGCAATTTGGAATCTTTGACCGAGGTAGCCGATAATCCTCGCTATGCTTTTGAGCAAGTGGATATTTGCAACCGAGCCGAACTCGACCGCGTATTCGCACAACACCAGCCGGATGCCGTGATGCACTTGGCAGCGGAAAGTCATGTCGACCGCTCAATCGATTCGGCAGGCGAATTTATCCAAACCAATATCGTTGGCACATTCAATCTGCTTGAAGCGGCCCGCGCCTACTGGCAACAAATGCCGTCTGAAAAGCGCGAAGCCTTCCGCTTCCACCATATTTCCACCGATGAAGTCTATGGCGATTTGCACGGCACGGACGATTTGTTTACCGAAACCACGCCCTACGCGCCATCCAGCCCCTACTCTGCCTCTAAAGCGTCCAGCGACCACCTCGTCCGTGCATGGCTGCGCACCTACGGTTTGCCGACCATCGTAACCAACTGCTCCAACAACTACGGCCCTTACCACTTCCCGGAAAAACTCATTCCATTGATGATTCTGAACGCGCTCGACGGCAAACCGCTGCCCGTGTACGGCGACGGGATGCAAATCCGCGACTGGCTGTTTGTCGAAGACCACGCGCGCGCGCTGTATCAGGTTGTTACCGAAGGCATCGTCGGTGAAACCTACAATATCGGCGGCCACAATGAAAAAGCCAATATTGAAGTGGTCAAAACCATCTGCGCCCTGCTGGAAGAGCTTGTTCCTGAAAAACCTGCAGGTGTGGCGCGTTATGAAGATTTAATTACCTTCGTGCAAGACCGCCCCGGCCATGACGTGCGCTACGCCATCGATGCCGCCAAAATCGGCAGGGAGCTGGGCTGGAAACCGCAGGAAACGTTCGAATCCGGCATCCGCAAAACAGTACAATGGTATTTGAACAACAAAACCTGGTGGCAAAACGTATTGAACGGCAGCTATCGTCTGGAACGTTTAGGCACCGGAAAATAAGTTTTCAGACGGCCTGTTCCCATATTAGGCCGTCTGAAAATCACGCAAACACACACTACTCAGGAGAAAACCCATGAAAGGCATCATCCTTGCCGGCGGCAGCGGCACACGCCTCTACCCCATCACGCGCGGCGTATCCAAACAGCTGCTACCCGTGTACGACAAACCCATGATTTACTATCCCCTGTCCGTATTGATGCTGGCAGGAATCCGCGATATTTTGGTGATTACCACACCCGAAGACAACGCCTCTTTCAAACGCCTGCTCGGCGACGGCAGCGATTTCGGCATTTCCATCAGTTATGCCGTACAACCCAGTCCGGACGGTTTGGCACAGGCATTTATCATCGGTGAAGAATTTATCGGTAACGATAATGTCTGCTTGGTTTTGGGCGACAATATTTTCTACGGCCAATCGTTTACGCAAACATTGAAACAGGCCGCCGCCAAGACCCACGGCGCAACCGTATTTGGTTATCAGGTCAAAGACCCCGAGCGTTTCGGCGTCGTCGAATTTGACGAAAACTTCAACGCCCTGTCTATCGAAGAGAAACCGCAACAGCCCAAATCCGATTGGGCGGTAACCGGCTTGTACTTCTACGATCAACGCGTCGTCGAGTTCGCCAAACAAATCAAACCGTCCGCCCGCGGCGAATTGGAAATTTCCGACCTCAACCAAATGTATTTGGAAGACGGTTCATTGTCGGTGCAACTTTTGGGACGCGGTTTCGCATGGCTGGACACCGGCACCCACGAGAGCCTGCACGAAGCCGCTTCATTCGTCCAAACCGTGCAAAACATCCAAGACCTGCAAATCGCCTGCCTGGAAGAAATCGCTTGGCGCAACGGTTGGCTTTCTGATGAAAAACTGGAAGAGCTGGCGCGCCTGATGGCGAAAAACCAATACGGCCAATATTTGCTGCGCCTGTTGAAAAAATAATGTTTGAGGCCGTCTGAAACTTTTCAGACGGCCTTTAGATGAAAGATAAAACGATGAACATCATTGATACTGCCATTCCTGACGTAAAACTGCTTGAGCCCCAAATCTTCGGCGACGCGCGCGGCTTTTTTATGGAAACCTTCCGCGACGAGTGGTTCAAAACCCAAGTCTGCGACCGCACCTTCGTGCAGGAAAACCACTCCAAATCCAGCAAAGGCGTATTGCGCGGCCTGCACTATCAAACTGAAAACACACAAGGCAAACTCGTGCGCGTGATTGTCGGCGAAGTATTCGACGTAGCCGTCGATATGCGTAAAGACTCTCCCACGTTCGGCAAATGGGTAGGCGAGATCTTGTCCGCAGAAAACAAACGCCAACTGTGGGTACCCGAAGGTTTCGCTCACGGCTTCTATGTACTGAGCGACGAAGCCGAGTTCGTCTATAAATGCACAGACTATTACAACCCAAAAGCCGAACACTCGCTGATTTGGAATGATCCGACCGTCGGCATCGACTGGCCGCTGCAAGGCGAGCCGAACCTGTCGCCTAAAGACTTGGCAGGCAAAGTATTGGCCGAAGCCGTCACGTTTGAATGACTTCAAAACATAACAGAATCAAATGTTTCTATTTTGTAGTATTAGAAAGTTTCAAATGAATTTAAATAAAATTAGAAAATTTTTTAGAGAGCCCCATATTTTCTTTAGGGATTTTCTAAATAAACGCTTTCCTCCTTATAATGTAGAACAGCCTATTCCTGAAACTGAAGAATTTACTCTGATCAATGCAGATGCTAATCTTGCATCACTCACAGAAAATGTTTTGCCAAACTTTCCCATCGATGTTGTTTTTACTTGGGTCGACAATACCGATAAAGCATGGCAAGAACAGTATTACCGTACCCTGCAGCCCATTGATCAGAAAGATATCGGCCTGTATGCGACCGACCCTGCCCGCTTTTCCAACCATAATGAACTTTTTTATTCAGTACAGGCCGTACAGAAGTTTATGCCGTGGGTCCGCAATATTTTTATCGTAACGGCGGATCAAAAACCTAAATGGTTAGATGAAAACACCCATTCTAAAATTAAATTAATCAATCATTCGCAAATTATTGATGCCAAATACTTACCAACGTTCAATTCCCACGTCATTGAAGCAAACTTATATAAAATTCCAGATTTAAGTGAACATTTTATTTATTTCAATGATGATGTTTTCGTTGCAAGACCACTGACACCTAACCACTTTTTTGAAAATAATGGCTTGGCTTCCCTATTTGTTGCCAATAAAAGTTTTCAAAAAATGCGTCAACGGGGTCTAATCACACCAACATTGACCGCATCAGAACACGCATTAAAGCTCTTAAAAAGACATTATCCGACAATTAATATCAATACACCGTTGGTACATACTTACGTTCCACTACGGAAAACATCCTTTCAAAAAGCATGGTCATTATTTGAAGATGAAATAAATTCTTTTCTAAATAACAAGGTGCGCCATAATTCTGAACTTAATATGGCCAGTTTCTTGGTACCCTGGTTGATGTATCTTGACGGATATGCCACACCGAAACGTGAAATTTGCTACTATTTCAATATACGCAGTTCACACGCCCAGACTCAATATAAGAAATTGTTATTCAAGAAGAAATACCTTCATATGCCCCACTCCTTCTGCATTAACGATTCAAGCAGTAATAATGCGGATAAAAACTATGCCCTACATTTCCGAAATTTTATGGACACTTACTTTGAAATAGAGGCAGAATAAATTCTTACATTAATGATATTTGATAGATAACATAATAATTTAAAATGATTTTTTCAACATTCGGCCTATTTAGACAACGTCTCTTGCTAACCAAATTTTTAGATAAAATTTCAACGGATAAGACCGCATTATTTTGGGGCAAGAAACATCCCAAACGCAGAAAATTAGCACATATCTTAAGATTGCCCCTGCTCAATCTTGAAGACGGCTTTTTACGTTCAGTCGGACTGGGCGTCTCCGGTTATCCGCCCTACTCCATAGTCTATGACGACCTCGGCATCTACTACGACACCACCCGTCCTTCGCGTTTGGAACAACTGATTCTCGCTGCCGATACCATGCCGTCTGAAACCTTGGCTCAGGCGCGGCAGGCGATGGATTTCATCCTGCGACACCACCTATCCAAATACAACCACGCGCCCGAACTTTCAGACAATCATCCTTTACGTTCCCCATCCAAACCTGAAACCGTCCTCATCATCGACCAAACCTTCGGCGATATGGCCATCCAGTATGGCGGCGCAGACGCCTCTACGTTTGAACTGATGTTTCAGACGGCCTTGAATGAAAACCCGCAAGCCGATATCTGGGTTAAAACCCATCCCGATGTTTTGTGCGGCAAAAAACAAGGCTATCTGACCCAACTGGTGCAGCAACACCGCGTCCATCTTTTGGCAGAAGACATCAATCCGATTTCTTTGTTGCAAAACGTCGATAAAGTTTATTGCGTTACCTCGCAAATGGGTTTTGAGGCGCTTTTATGCGGCAAACCGCTGACCACCTTCGGCCTGCCGTGGTATGCCGGATGGGGCGTAAGCGACGACCGCCATCCTGAAATCAACCGCCTTGTTCAAACCCAACGTCGCGCCCCCCGCAACTTGCTACAGCTCTTCGCCGCAGCCTATCTGCAATACAGCCGCTACCTCAACCCCAATACCGGCGAAGCAGGCAGCCTCTTTGATGTCATCGACTATCTGGCGACGGTCAAACGCAAAAACGACAAATTGCGTGGCGAATTGTATTGCGTCGGCATGTCTTTGTGGAAACGCGCGGTTGCCAAACCGTTCTTTAACGTACCCTCATGCCGTCTGAAATTTATTTCCTCCACCCAAAAACTGGCCGGGGTTAAACTGTCCGACGATGCACGCATCCTTGCCTGGGGCAACGGCAAAGAGGCCATCGTCCGTTTTGCCGAACAACGCCACATCCCCCTGCTGCGTATGGAAGACGGCTTTATCCGTTCGGTCGGACTCGGTTCTAATTTAGTCCCGCCGCTGTCGCTCGTTACCGACGATATGGGCATTTATTTCAACGCCGAAACCCCGTCCCGTCTTGAACATATCCTGCAAAACCAAGACTTCGACAATCAAGACTTTCAGACGGCCTTGAAGCTGCAAAAAATGCTGACCGAAAACCACATCAGCAAATACAACGTCGGCAGCTCGAACTTTACCGCCCCATCAACCGACAAAACCGTAATCCTCGTTCCCGGCCAGGTTGAAGACGATGCGTCTATCCGCTACGGTTCGCCCAAAATCTACCGCAATCTGGATTTGCTCCGTACCGTACGCGAACGAAACCCCGACGCCTATATCATCTACAAACCGCATCCCGATGTAGTCAGCGGTAACCGTATCGGCCATATCTCCCCTGAAGATACGGCACGATATGCCGACCAAACCGCCGAACAGGCCGACATCCTGACTTGTCTCCAACACGCAGACGAAGTTCACACCATGACTTCGCTGACCGGTTTTGAAGCCTTGTTGCGCGGCAAAAAAGTCAGCTGCTACGGCCTGCCTTTTTACGCAGGCTGGGGGCTTACCCAAGATCTGCTTCCCATTCCGCGCCGCAGCCGCAGGCTTGAGCTTTGGCAGCTGATTGCAGGCACGCTCATCCACTATCCCGACTACATCCACCCCGAAACCCATCAGGCCATCAATGCGGAAATCGCAGCCCAAATCCTGATACGACAAAAAAATATGCAAAAAAACAACAACGGATTACATCGCGGGTACTTTTCCAAAAAATTAGGTAAAATCAAACAACTATATCGATCTTTTAAATAAATGCCATCAAAATTAACAATACGTCATAAACCGGCTTCAATTGCGGCATCATTGCTTTTGCATCGTTAATACGCTTGGCGTATGCTTAAAAATTCAACCCAAAACTATTACACAAAAAACAAAATCACATTGCGACATGAAACAGCCCGTCCTCCAAAACAACCTGCAAAACTTACTTGAAAGCGCAGAAAACATCCTGCTGCTTCAAGGCCCTGTCGGCGATTTTTTTCAGCGCCTCGCCGGCTGGCTGACCGCAAACGGCAAAACCGCGCATAAATTCAACTTTAATGCAGGCGACGACTATTTTTATCTGCCCACTCAAGCTCATACCGTTGTTTTTAACGACAGCTACGATGCCTTTCCTGAGTTTTTGCAAGAATACATCGTTCAACATCACATCCAGGCGGTTGTCTGCTTTGGCGACACACGCCCTTATCACGTCATCGCAAAACGCATTGCAAACGAAAACCAAGCCAGTTTCTGGGCGTTTGAAGAAGGCTATTTCCGCCCCTACTACATCACCTTAGAAAAAGACGGCGTCAACGCATTTTCTCCGTTGCCACGCCGTGCCGACTTTTTTCTGGAACAATTCCCCAAACTGGCCCGGCAAGAATACAAAGCGCCGACACCGGTACGCGGCGGGTTTACGCCTATGGCCAAAAATGCCGTCCGTTACTATATCGAATTGTTCCGCAATCCGAACAAGTACCCGAACTACATCCACCACCGCGCATCCAATGCCGGCCATTACCTCAAACTGTGGTCAATCTCCATCCTCAAGCGTTTGAACTACTATATTGAAGACATCCAAATCGCCAAACGCGTGGAGGCGGGCAAATACGGCAAGTTTTTTATTGTTCCCTTGCAGGTATTCAACGACAGCCAAGTCCGCATCCATTGCGACTTTTCCAGCGTCCGCAGCTTCCTGCTCCATGTTTTGGCCTCCTTTGCCGCACACGCGCCTGCCGATACCAACCTCATCATCAAGCATCATCCGATGGACCGCGGCTTTATCGACTACTCGCGCGACATCAAACGCTTTATCAAAAAACACCCCAAACTCAAAGGCCGTATCACTTACGTCCATGATGTCCCCCTGCCCGTTTTCCTACGTCACGGCCTCGGCATGGTTACCATCAACAGCACCAGCGGCCTGTCCGGCTTGATCCACAACATGCCAGTCAAAGTCCTCGGCCGCGCCCATTACGACATTCCCGGCATAACCGACCAAAATACCTTGGCAGAATTTTGGAATCATCCGACGCCGCCTGACAGCGACCTGTTCCATGCCTACCGTATGTACCACCTCAACGTAACCCAAATTAACGGCAACTTCTACAGTCAGGTGTTTTTCCCCAACAAAAAAACCTCCGACTCTTCCACTCCGACAACCTGACTTAGCAAAAATAATTCAGGCCGTCTGAAAAACATTTCAGACGGCCTGAAACAATCAACATCCCAGCCGCCGTCATGGTAAACAAACCATAAAAAACCGCATTTATCATTAACAATAAATTACAAAAACAGTATAATGACCGAGCTGTCATGAACGCATGCCGACTCAAGCCGAAAGCTTTGTAACGCACTGAATAGAGATGTTTTCCCAGGAAAATAATACAACAAGCCAAACATCTTTAAAGGCAGGCCGCTAAGGCAACTGCAAAACTGTGCCGAGCCCTATTTTTTTACAAAGCCATCGACCGGCATTGCCGCCTATATGCCGCAGCACCCGTCTTCCACTTTATCCACCCGCAAACCATGACCGCCGCTCCTGAAATCCTCTACCGGCAAGCCGCCGCCCTTTTGGAACAATCCCATACCGCCCAAGCCCTGCCCCTGTTGCAACAGGCGGCAGAGCAGGGTTATGCGGAAGCTGCTTTCGTATTGGGCAACCATCTGCTGCAAAACGGCCAACCGGAGCAGGCACTTTCATGGTTGGAAGCCGCCGCGGTCCAACGCCATCCCAAAGCACTCTTCTCCCTGCTGCAACAGCGCGAACACAACGGCACCCCGACCGGACAGCTTCTTAACGAATACGCCTGGCTGGGTGAGCAGGGGCACCCAGAAGCCCAATTAATCCTCATGCGTTACCACGCGCAACGCAACGATCCACAATCACTCTACTGGGCGGAGCTTTCCGCCGCCCGATATGCCGCGCCCGCGTATTACCATCTGGCACGCCATCATCAACGCCAAGGCGACTTTGCGACAGCCGTCGAACAATACGAAAAAGCGGCCGCCCTCGGCGTGACTGCCGCCTGTTGGCAACTCGGTCAAATCTACTTCTACGGCACAGGTATCAGCCCCGACCACGCACAAGCCGAACAATACCTCGAACAAGCCGCGCAAGCCGGCCACATCGCCGCACAAACCCTGCTGGCCGACCTTCTTGCCGCCCAACGCCGACCCGAAGCCTTGGAATGGTATCGTCGTGCCGCCGACAAGGAACAAGCGGAAGCTCAAGCCAAGCTGGCCCAATACGCCCTGACCGGCGAACTTTCCGAACGAGACCCGTTCCAAGCGGCACGCTACGCCAAAGCCGCCGCCGAGAAAAACCATCCCGAAGCCTTGAAAATCATGGGCGACCTCTACCGCTACGGCCTCGGCATCAAAGCCGACAACCATGTCGCACATGATTACTACCACCGTGCCGCCGCGCTGGGTTCTGCCGCCGCCGCACAAAAACTCATCAGCGATGCCGCGCTGTACCATCCGCAACAATACGAACAAATCAAAACAGCCGCCCTGCAACAGCAACAAACCGAGACTGCATACCGTTTGGCGGAAGCACAAGCCCGCGCCATCGGCCGTCCTGCCGACTACAATGCCGCGCGCAAAAATTACATGGAAGCGGCCGAGTTCCATCATAAAAATGCGGCGGCGGCCTTAGGCCGCATCTACCATTACGGCCTCGGTACGGCGCAAGACCCTCGTGCAGCCGCCCACTGGTACGCCATCGCTGCCGAACAAAACCACCCTTCCGCCCAATACCACCTCGCCTGTTTCTACTATCACGGGCAAGGTGTAAGCTGCCATGTTCCGACTGCCTGCTACTGGCTGCAGGCCGCCATCGGCAACGGGCATACCTCGGCCGGGTTATTAACATCCCTCTTAGAACAATGGCGCCGCGAAGCGCATCATGCCATCGGGGAAAAGGCCGTCTGAAAAGATTTACACACGCATTTTTTGACAATCTTTAACTATTCCCCTAATATTTGCCAGTTATTTTTCACGGACAAGCCATCGTTTTCATTTCTTTCCGGAAACACCTTGTCCGCGCATCAATACCATGACACTCGGCGGATAACGCCAAGCGTTGAAACACACTACATCCGGAAAGAAACGGATACTCGGAAAAACATTTCTAGGAGGTGAAACAACATGGAATGGGAATTCAACAGTTATTACACACTGATTGCCGCCACGCTCGTGTTGCTGGTTGGTAAATTTCTGGTTCAAAAAATCAAATTCTTACGAGACTTCAATATTCCCGAGCCGGTCGCCGGCGGTCTGGTTGCCGCTATCGTCCTGTTCGCCATGCACGAAGCCTACGGCGTCAGCTTCAAATTTGAAAAACCGCTGCAAGATGCGTTCATGCTTATCTTCTTTACATCCATCGGTTTGAGCGCCGACTTCTCCCGTTTGAAAGCAGGCGGTTTGCCTTTGGTTATCTTTACCGCCGTGGTGGGTGCATTCATCATCGTCCAAAACTTCGTCGGTGTCGGTTTGGCAACAGCATTGAATCTGGATCCACTGATTGGCCTGATTACCGGTTCGATTACCCTGACTGGTGGTCACGGTACCGCCGGCGCATGGGGTCCTGACTTTGAAAGCAAATTCGGCCTGACCGGCGCAACCGGCTTGGGTATGGCTTCCGCCACCTTCGGCTTGGTATTCGGCGGCCTGATCGGCGGTCCCGTTGCCCGTCGCCTGATCAACAAAATGGGTCGCAAACCTCTGGAAACAAACAAAAAACCAGTTGACAACGACCAAACCGACGACGTCTTCGAAAAAGCACAACGTACCCGTCTGATTACGGCTGACTCCGCTGTCGAAACACTCGCGATGTTTGCCGCATGTTTGGCTTTTGCCGAAATCGTCGACGGCTACGACAAAGCCTTCTTCGACCTGCCTAAATTCGTATGGTGTCTGTTTGCCGGCGTGGTCATCCGCAACGTCCTGACTGCAACCTTCAAAGTCAATATGTTCGACCGCGCCATCGACGTATTCGGTAACGCCTCCCTGTCGCTCTTCCTCGCCATGGCCCTTCTGAACCTGAAACTGTGGGAATTGACCGGTCTGGCAGGCCCGGTAACCATCATCCTGGCCGTACAAACCGTCGTGATGATTCTGTACGCAACCTTCGTTACCTACGTCTTCATGGGCCGCGACTACGACTCCGCCGTCTTGGCAGCCGGCCACTGCGGTTTCGGTTTGGGTGCTACCCCGACTGCCGTTGCCAACATGCAGTCCATTACCCAAACTTTCGGCCCTTCGCACAAAGCCTTCTTGATTGTGCCTATGGTGGGCGCGTTCTTCGTTGACCTGCTCAACGCCGCCATCCTCTCCGGCTTCGTCAGCGTCATCAAAGGCTGATACGTCCGACATAGAAAAGCACTTGCCGCATTTACTTGCTGCAAGTGCTTTTGCTATGATAGGCACGTCAGGCCGTCTGAAAGGCCGTCACCTTCAGGAGTACACATGTACAAAAAAACCGCTTCCGTATTGATTTTAAGCACAATTCTGCTTGCCGCATGCAGCAAAGAAGAGCCCAAAGCCGCACTTGATTGCGCCCAACCGGCCACACTGCAAAACATCCGTACCACCATCGAAGACACCCTCAAACAACAAGCGCGCTCCTTCGCCCGCAATGACAACCGCCAATTCGTCGATGCCGACAAAATCATCGCCGCCGGCCTCGAATTAGAAACCCTGCTTGAAGACCCCAAAGAAACCGAAGACGACGGCAAAGCCATCTGCCGCGCCAACCTCAAAATCCGTATTCCCGACACCATCCTCAAAACGGCCATAGACAACAGCCCGCTGATTTACGGCAGCACCCCGTTGGCCGACATGCTCGAACAAAAACTGATGGGCAGCAACCTGACCTTTGAAAACAACACGTTCAGCACCACTCTGCTCTACACCCCCGACAAAGACGGCAAACCGGTTTTCGAAGACAATACCCTGAGTTCCACCGCCCAAACCCTTTCCGCCACCCTGCTGCCCTACGGCGTGAAAAGCATCGTCATGATAGACGGCAAACCCGTGTCCAAAGAGCAGGCCATCAAACTGCTGCAAAACCAAAACACGGAAGAACCGCCCACCCTCAATCCGCAAGACATCCTTGAAAACAACGCCGCCAGCCAGGCTGCCGGCCTGACCGATGACGGCGACGATTCAGATTACGAAGTCCTGCGCCCCGACCATGAAACCCAACGCAACGAGCCGCCCGGCCTCAGCCAAAGCGAACTTGACAACGCGCGCGCGCAAAACCGTCAGGCGGACGGCGAGATCAACGACCTCTGGGGCGGCATGGACAGCGACGTCAAACAACAAATCCTCGGCGAACAACGCGCCTGGATTCAAAGCAAAAAACTCAACTGCCAACAAGCCGCCGCGTCCGCAGACAACGCCGCACAAGCAGAATACCTGCGCCTGCAGTGTGAAACCCGCATGACCCGCGAACGCACGCAATACCTGCGCGGCTATTCCATCAACTAAAACCGATAAGGCCGTCTGAACATTCAGACGGCCTGCACGAAAGCACATCACATCATGCAATACCGAATCCACCGTGAAGGCGATGCCCAAAACACACCCTCTTCAGCCTCCACCCCCATCGACAACTGGGAGCGCAACACCCTGCGTGAAGTTCTCCTCGCCGCCTACCAAGAACAACGCCGCGCCCGCATTTGGCGCAATATCTGGCGCGGCGTCGCCGTCCTCATCTTCCTCAGCCTGATTTTCGGCCTTGCGGAAGAAGAAGGAAAAACCACATCGGTCCAAGCCCGCAGCGAACACACCGCCGTTATCGACCTGACCGGCGAAATCGGCAACGACATCGACGACCAAGTCCAAATCCTGCGCGACAGCATGGAAGCCGCCTACGAAAACGGCAACGCCAAAGCCATCATCATCCGCGCCAACAGCCCCGGCGGTTCGCCTGTCGTGTCCAGCATAGCCTTTAACGAAGTCCGCCGCCTCAAAGCCGAACACAAAGACATCCCCGTTTACCTCGTTGCCGAAGACATGTGCGCTTCCGGCTGCTATTACATTGCCGCCGCAGCCGACAAAATTTATGCCGACCCTTCCAGCATCGTCGGCAGCATCGGTGTGATCGGCGGCGGTTTCGACTTTACCGGCCTGATGGACAAAGCCGGTGTCAAACGCCGTCTGAAAACCGCCGGCAGCAACAAAGGCATGGGCGACCCTTTCACGCCTGAAACGCCGGCACAAACCCAAATTTGGGAAACCATGTTGGGCGATATCCACCAAGAATTCATCAAAGCCGTCAAACTCGGCCGCGGCGCAAGGTTGAAAGACAAACAGTATCCCGACGTTTTCAGCGGCCGCATCTATACTGGCAAAGAAGCCAAACAGGTTGGCCTGATTGACGACTTCGGCAGCATTTACAGCGTTGCCCGCGATGTCGTCAAAGCCCCCGAGCTGGTCAACTACACGCCGCAAGACGATTTCAGCAAAATGCTCAGCCGCCGCTTCGGTGCGGAAGTGAAGGCCAAAGTCAAAGAAACTTTGTCTGAAATTTGGTAAACCAAAAAACTCAAAGGCCGTCTGAAACCCTAAACATCTGGGTTTCAGACGGCCTTGTTATATATGGTTTTTACAATAAAACGCTGATTATTGTCCAAACACTCATCGTCTTTATCAACCAACAGGCAAATATTTCCTGATGATGCTCTTACAGGAACACTTTACGCCGACAAACAATCAAACCTCCACGCTTCAGACGGCCTGTTTCTGCATATTGTGCGCCATATCGAGCGCGGCGCGGACAGCGGTCATCAGGCTGCCGGAATCGGCTTTGCCCGTGCCTGCCAAATTCAAGGCCGTGCCATGATCGACGGAGGTGCGGATAAAGGGCAGGCCGAGGGTAATGTTCACGCCTTCGCCGAAACCGGCGTATTTGAGCACAGGCAACCCTTGGTCGTGATACATGGCGAGGACGGCATCGGCATCTTTAAGCAGGAAGGGTTGGAACACGGTATCGGCCGGATAAGGGCCGCGCGCGTCTATGCCTTCGGCCTGCAGGGCATGAAGCGCCGGAATAATGGTGTCGATTTCTTCGTGTCCCAAATGACCGCCTTCGCCGGCGTGGGGATTGAGGCCGGTAACAAGGATAACCGGTTTGGCTATGCCGAACTTATGGCGCAGGTCGTGTTCAAGAATGCGGACAACCGACTCGATTAAAGGCTTCGTGATGGCGGCGGAAATGTCTTTCAGCGACAGATGGGTGGTCACCAATGCCACACGCAGGCCGCCGCCGGTCAACATCATGACGACTTGTTCGGTATGGCTTTTTTCGGCGAGGTATTCGGTATGGCCGCTGAAAAAGCCGTTGCCTGCGTGGGCATCGTTGATGATGCCTTTATGCAGCGGCGCGGTCACCATACCGGCAAACAGGCCGTCTGAAATGCCCTGATACGCCGTATCCAGCAGCCGGAGCACATACGCGGCATTGGCAGGATTGAGTTCGCCCGCCCGACATTCGGCAGCTAAAGGAATATGCAGGACTTCGAGTTCGCCCTTGGGCAACGGATCGGCCGCTTGGGCTTGGAAATCGCGCAGGATAACGGATTTGCCGAGCTGTTCGGCCCTTTGCGCCAACAGGTTTTTATCGCACAAAACAACGGGGCGGCAAGGAAGGTCGGCGAAAGCCAAATCAAGGCAGATGTCGGGGCCGATGCCGGCCGGTTCGCCGGAAGTGATGGCGAGGATGGGAGCAGTCATGGTGTTTCTCGGTATGGTTTACAGTATTTAGACAACGTCAGGCAAAATGCCTGCTCTATTTTTGCAGATTAACACAAATACAAAAAGGCCGTCTGAAAACAGTTTTTGCTTGGTCAAACTGTTTTCAGACGGCCTTGTCTGTTTACCGTTTCAAATTAAGAACGACGGCCGATCATGCGGTACAAAACGTCGTGGCCTTGAATGCGGTGGACGACGACCATGGCGATGTGGCCGGCGACCAGCGCGAAGAGCAGCCAGCCGAGTTTGCCGTGCGCCATGTTGCCGAGGTTGGCCATCCATTCGATTTTTTCAGGCGAACCCTGCATCACTTGGACGCCGAATACTTTCAACGGGCCGCGGCCGCTACCGTATTGGCGGATCATGCCGATAACGGGAACGGCAAGCATGAGGACGTAAAGGGCAAGGTGGCCGGCTTTGGCGGCAAAGCTGTCGGCGGCAGGACGTTTGGATGCATTGAGCAAGGCCCAAACAATGCGCACGATAATCACCAGCAGCGTGATGAAACCGATGGATTTGTGTACGCCGAAGAGTGCGCCGACCCATTCTTCGCCGTCATAAATGGTCCAGATGGAGATGGTGGTCAGGATGCCGATGAAACCGAGTACGGTCAGCCAGTGCAATGCGCGCGAGACGGTATCATAGGTTTGGGGGCGTGTAGTGGTCATAATGTTTCCTTATTTTTGATTTATTTGATTTTTTGAAGCGGCGGATTGTATCAAAAATGCCCAACCAATTATATTGCCTTTTTGAAGACATTTCGTAAATGTTTGAAAATTTTGAATAAACATCAGTTTTATCCGTCAGGCTGCCCAGGCCGTCTGAAAACAAGGGCAGGAATACCACCTTCTGCGCCGAACTCGGGCTAAAATAGGCGTTTTTATTCTCGGGTACGCATCGATGCAGGTTTGGATTCGGCGGTGTGCGCTGTTGCTGCTGCCTTTGGGTTTCTTGGCGGTCATGGTGGCCGCGCCTTTGCTGTCGCTGGCGTTTTACGACGGCGAGGGTGCTTGGGCGGAAGTGGTGGCAGACGACTATATGCGCCTGCGCTTGGGCTGGACGGTGGCGCAGGCAGTTTTGACCTGCGTCTTGGTTACAGCTTTGGGCGTGCCTGCGGCATGGGTGCTGGCGCGGATGGATTTTGCCGGACGGCGTATGGTTTTGCGTCTGCTGATGCTGCCTTTCGTGATGCCGACTTTGGTGGCGGGCATGGGCGTGCTGGCCTTGTTTGGCGCACACGGCATACTGGCGGCAGGTTGGCAGGACACGCCGTGGCTGCTGATTTACGGCAATGTGTTTTTCAACCTGCCGGTTTTGGTGCGCTCGGCGTATCAGGGATTTGTGCGTGTGCCGCAGGCGCGGTTGCTCTCGGCGCAATCGTTGGGCGCAGACGCGTGGCGGCGGTTTGTCTGGGTCGAATGGCCGGTGGTGCGTGCATGGGTCGCCGGCGGCGCGTGCCTGGTGTTTTTATATTGTTTTTCAGGCTTCGGGCTGGCCTTGCTGCTCGGCGGCGAGCGTTTTGCAACGGTAGAAGTGGAAATCTACCGGCTGGTGGCGTATGAGTTGGACATGGCGCGTGTGTCGGTGTTGGTGTGGTTGGTGCTGGCGGCTACGGCGGCGGCAGGCGGTTTGTATGCGTATTGGAGCAAGCGTGTGGCGGTGGATAAATCAGTCTCGCCTTTGCCTCCGCGCGCGCCGGTACGGGCTTGGGAAAAATGGCTGACGGCAACGGTATTGGCCATGTTGGTGCTGTGCTGCCTGCTGCCTTTGGCGGCGGTGTGGCTCAAGGCGGCAGCGGCAGGCTCTTCGTGGGCGGTTTTGCTGGAAGCGCAAACGTGGGCGGCTGCGTGGAACACCGTCCGTTTTTCTGCGGCAGCCGTGGCGGCAGCGACGGTTTTGGGCGTGCTGTATGCGGCGGCGGCACGGCAAATGGCGTGGTTGCGCGCGCTGATGTTTTTGCCGTTTATGGTGTCGCCCGTGTGCATCGCGTTTGGTGTTTTGCTGCTCTATCCGCAATGGACGGCTTCGCTGTGGCTGCTGACGGCGACTTATGCGCTGTTGGCGTATCCGTTTGTGGCCAAAGACGTATTGGCCGCGTGGGACGGTTTGCCCAAAGATTATGCTGCGGCGGCGCGCACCATGGGCGCAAACGGTTTTCAGACGGCCTGTTATGTAACCGCACCTTTATTAAAACCAGCTTTGCGGCGCGGCCTGACCTTGGCTTCGGCAACGTGTATCGGCGAATTTGCAGCCACATTGTTCCTGTCGCGCCCCGAATGGCAGACGCTGACCACCTTGATTTACGATTATCTCGGGCGCGCCGGTGCGGACAATTACGGACGGGCGATGGTGTTGACGGCGGTATTGACTGCTTTGGCTTTGACGGCATTTTTGCTGGTGGACGAAGCGGAAGGACAAAAGGCCGTCTGAACGCGTTCGGTTTCAATTTCCTCCCTTCCCATGCGCCATTGCGGCCTGTATCGAAAATTGATTGAATCCGCTATATAATTTGTTTTTAACCGTACCCAACACGACCTATCATGACCGACTTAGAAACCAAACGCCTTGAAACCCAAGCCATGCTGGACAATGCCGACTTGCTGTTTGACCAAGAACAATGCCGCGCGGCCTTGCAAAAAGTTGCCGACGACATTACCCGCGACTTGGCCGACAAATACCCCCTGCTGCTGCCTGTCATGGGTGGCGCGGTGGTGTTTACAGGACAGCTGCTGCCGCTGTTGCGCTTCCCTCTGGACTTTGACTACGTCCACGTTTCCCGCTACGGCGACAAACTCGCGGGCGGCGCGTTCAACTGGAAACGCATGCCCGACCCCGAGCAAATCAAAGGCCGTCATGTCGTCGTTTTGGACGACATCTTGGACGAAGGCCACACCATGGCCGCCATTCAGGAAAAACTGTTGGAAATGGGCGCGGCAAGCTGCCGTGCGGCCGTATTTGCCAACAAACTGATCGACAAAGAAAAACCGACCAAAGCCGACTATATCGGTTTGGACGTGCCCAACCGCTACGTCTTCGGCTACGGCATGGACGCCGCCGGCTGCTGGCGCAACCTCGGCGAAATCTACGCCTTAAACAACAAATAAAACCAAGGCCGTCTGAAAGGTTTTCAGACGGCCTCAAACCAACACTAGGAACACATCATGATCGGCCTGCTTATCATCACGCACGAAACCATAGGCGAAGCCTACCAAGGGCTGACCCACCATTTCTTCCCCAACGGCTTTCCCGAAAACGTCCGTATTCTCGGCGTTCAGCCCAATGAAGACCAAAACGACATCATCAATAACGCCATCGCCGCCTTGCAGGAATTTCCCGACAACCGCGGCGTACTGATCATGACCGACATCTTCGGCGCCACCCCGTGCAACGCCGCACGCCGGCTGGTGCGCGAAAACAAATCCGCCATCCTGACCGGCCTCAACGCCCCGATGATGATTAAAGCCATCCAATACTCATCACAAGCCGAAAACCTCTCCGACTTCACCGAAACCGTCAAAGAAGCCGCCATCCGGGGCATTTTCGCCATTACATCCGCACCCGAAGACCTGGTGTGCAAAGAAAACGGCTAAGGCCGTCCGAAAACATTTACTTTACAAACATTTAGGGGACATCCATGCTCAAACAAGAAATCGAAATCATCAACAAACTCGGCCTGCACGCACGCGCCTCCAGCAAATTCA
The DNA here is from genome assembly GCF_051956675.1 of Neisseria sp. P0022.S009. Lineage (NCBI taxonomy): Bacteria > Pseudomonadati > Pseudomonadota > Betaproteobacteria > Neisseriales > Neisseriaceae > Neisseria > Neisseria sp. P0022.S009. The sequence goes on along the minus strand of NZ_JBQCXE010000001.1, from coordinate 158,115 downwards.
CCCAAACCGCCTCCCAATTCCAAAGCGAAGTCTGGGTTACTAAAAACGGCAACCGCGTCAACGGCAAAAGCATCATGGGCCTGATGATGCTGGCCGCCGCCAAAGGCACCGTGATTGAGCTGGAAACAGACGGCGCAGACGAAGCCGCCGCCATGCAGGCATTGACCGACCTCATTAACGACTACTTCGGCGAGGGCGAATAATGAGCATCGTCCTACACGGTGTGGCCGCGGGCAAAGGCATTGCCATCGGCCACGCCCACCTCATCACGCGCGGCGCGGCGGAAGTTCCCCAATACGACATCGATCCCGACAAGCTCGAGGCCGAAGTCGCCCGTTTTGACAACGCCATCAAAGCCACGCGCAAAGAATTGGAACAATTGCGCAGCGCGATTCCCGAAAACGCCCCGACCGAATTGGGCGCGTTCATTTCCCTGCATCTCATGCTGCTGACCGACGTTACCCTCTCGCGCGAACCCATCGACATTTTGCGCGAGCAGAAAATCAACGCCGAATGGGCATTGAAACAACAAAGCGACAAGCTCGCCGCCCAGTTCGACAGCATCGACGACGACTACCTGCGCGAACGCAAACAGGACATGCTCCAAGTCGTCCGCCGCATCCACAACAACCTTGTCGGCCAAAGCAACGAAATCAACCTCGCCGGCAACCTGTTTGACGACACCGTCCTCATCGCGCACGACCTCTCGCCTGCCGATACCGTACTATTCAAAGAGCAGCACATCACCGCCTTCGTAACCGATGCCGGCGGCCCGACCAGCCACACCGCCATCTTAGGCCGCAGCCTCGACATCCCGTCCGTCATCGGCCTGCACAACGCCCGCAAACTCATCACCGAAAACGAAATCGTCATCGTCGACGGCATCAACGGCGTCCTCATCATCGATCCCGACGAAGTCGTCCTCAACGAATACCGCCGCCTCGCCCGCGAATACCGCAGCCACAAGCGCGAACTCAACAAAATCAAAAAAACCGCTGCCACCACGGCCGACGGCATCAACATTGAGTTGCTCGCCAACATCGAATCCGCCGAAGACATCAAAGCCCTGCACAACTTCGGCGCAGACGGCGTCGGCCTGTTCCGCAGCGAATTCCTCTACCTCAACCGCGACAACATGCCGACCGAAGACGAACAATACGAAGTCTATGCCGGCATCGTCAAAAAACTCAAAGGCAAAAACATCACCATCCGCACCGTCGATTTGGGTGTCGATAAGAATCCGCGCTGGTTCGGCCAAAACAGCACGCCCAACGGCAGCCTCAACCCCGCGCTCGGACTGACCGGCATCCGTTTGTGTCTCGCCGAGCCGGTCATGTTCCGCACCCAAATGCGCGCCATCCTCCGCGCCGCCGCCCACGGCCCCGTGCGCATGATGTGGCCGATGATTACATCCATTTCCGAAGTGCGCCAATGCCTTATCCACCTGGACACAGCCCAACGCCAGTTGACCGAACGCGGCGAAACCTTCGGCCCGGTCAGCATCGGCTGCATGATCGAAATCCCGTCCGCCGCCATGACCGTCGGCAGCATCCTCAAGCTCGTCGACTTCGTTTCCATCGGCACCAACGACCTGATTCAATACCTCCTGTCGGTCGACCGCGGCGACGACAGCGTCAGCCACCTCTACCAACCCGGCCACCCTGCCGTCCTCAAAACGCTGCAACACATCATCCGCACCGCCAACCGCATGGAAAAAGGCGTCTCCATCTGCGGCGAAATGGCCGGCGATACCGTCTTTACCCGCCTATTGCTCGGCATGGGCTTGCGCCGATTCTCCATGAACCCCAACAACCTGCTTTCGGTTAAAAACATCATCCTGCACAGCCACACCGGCCATCTTGAAAACGATGCCGCCAAAATCCTGCGCTGCGAAGACCCGGAAAAAGCCGAGAAACTGATTAAAATCCTCAACCAAAGCGAACAGGCGGAATCACAGGCCGTCTGAATCTCTAAAAAGGGCGTGTTTCGATACACGCCCTTTTTATTTTTCCCCATTTTGGGTTGACACCCGATTCCCCTCAAGCCTTTCCCTATTTCGCCATTTCAAAAACCAACCTTTTTCACTTTTCCCAAACACTGCTTACAGGCCGTCTGAAAAATATAGGGCGCAAGTGAAATAAAACTTTTATCCCCACACCAAAGGCCGTCTGAACCCCGATTACAAGGTTTCAGACGGCCTTGTTTTCAACCGGATACCTTTTATTTTTGCAATAAAAAACCCTTTGCCTATCCATTTCAGCTACTGCCCACTATGGATTTAGGCACACCATACTCGTCCTTTTAACTAGGTCTTCAGTACACTCAATCCTTATATCAACACTATTCCTTCGTTTAATGATGCAACTTTTTATTCCGAAACATGTCTATCCTTTCGTTTAACTTGAAAAAATACCCAATACCTTGTAAATTTACTAAAAGATAGTAATTATCATCATATTCTAAAGGAATGATTCATGAGATTTACGCAACTTTCTGCCTTGATTGCCACCGTCGCTTTATCCGTCGGCTCCGTATCCGCTTTTGCCAAACCCGTTCAGCTGACCGATACCGTCGGCCGTAAGGTAACCGTCGACCTGCCAGCCAAACGTGTGGTTTTAGGCTTCTACTACCAAGACTACATGGCCATCGGCGGCAAAACCGCGCTGGACAACGTTGTCGGTTTTTCCAAAGCAGTTTGGGCCGACTGGGCGCCGCCGAGCTGGGCGGCATTCAGCAAAGCCGTGCCTAAGTTGAACCAGCTTGCCGACGTGGGCGAAGTGGAAGTCGGCACTTTCTCGATTGAGAAAGTATTGGCATTGAAACCCGATTTGCTGGTTTTGGCCGAATGGCAATACAAGGCTTTGGGTTCCGATCTCGACCGCATCAACAAAGCCGGCATCCCCATCGTCGTGTTGGACTACAACGCGCAAACAGTGGCCAAACACGTTCAATCGACCAAACTCATCGGCACATTGACCGGCCAGCAGCAAAAAGCCGACAAACTGGCGGCGGATTACAAACGCGTTGCCGACACCATCCAAGCGCGCGTGCAAAAGGCCAACCTGCCCAAGCCTAAAGTCTATGTCGAGTTCGGCAACAAAGGCCCTGCCGAACACAGCGTTACCTTCGGCAAGAGCATGTGGGGTTCGATGGCGACACTGGTCGGCGGCAACAATATCGCCGCTTCTTCGGTTGAATTCTACGGCCCGATCAACCCTGAAAAAGTATTGGCTGCCAAACCCGATGTGATCGTGATTACCGGCCGCGAAACTGAATTGAAGAAAAACCCTGCCGCCATGGTGATGGGCTGGGACATTCCGAAAGCCGAAGCGGAAAAACGCTTGGCCGGTTTTGCCAAACGCGCCGGCTGGGCTAACCTGCCTGCGATTAAAAACAACCGCCTCTACGCCGCCTACCACGCCAATTCGCGCACGCTGTCCGACAGCGCGTCAATTCAGTTTATGGCCAAAGCGATTTATCCGCAGTTGTTTAAGGATTTCAACCCTGAGAAGACCTATCTGGACTTCTACCGCCAAAACCTGCCCGTCGTACCGAGCGGCACGTTCTACCTCTATCCGAAAGGACAATAAGGTAGTTTAGATTTTCAGACGGCCTTTTAAATCGGAAGGCCGTCTGAAATTTTTGCGGAAGAAAAAGGCAAACCCGTTCTCCCCTTTATCAACATTCTTTTTTAAAGGTTTGAAACATGAATGATTCGGTTGTCGCCGAGATTGTGAAAAACCAGCGCAAGTTGGAAGGCAAGCGTTGGTTGATTGTGTTGATGTTTTTAATCATCGCGGCAGTCAGCTTCTTATTCGACATCGCCACCGGCCCGGCGATGACGGACACGCTGCCTGTCGGCGAAGTGGTCAATGTTTTGCTGGGCAAACCCGAAGTCGATGAAATGAACCGCCTGATTGTGATGGATTTGCGCCTGCCGATTGCGGTGATGGCGCTGGTGGTCGGTGCGGCTTTGGGTGTCGGCGGTGCGGAGATTCAGACGCTCTTGAATAACCCGATGGCCAGCCCTTATACGCTGGGCTTGGCGGCGGCGGCAGGTTTGGGCGCGTCGGTGGTGATTGCGTTCGGCGGTTTCGGACTGCCTGAAACGGTCGCCGTCCCCATCGGCGCGTTTGTGATGACCATGCTGGCTTCGGGCATCTTGTTTCTGTTTGCCTCGGCGCGCCGCTTCAACTCGGCAATGCTGGTGTTGGTGGGAATTGCGCTGTTGTTTCTGTTTCAGTCGATTCTGTCGCTGATTCAGTTTATCGCCGCGCCTGAGATTTCGCAGCAGATTCTATTTTGGCTGTTCGGCAGTTTGACCAAAGCGACTTGGGAGACGGTCATCGTCACGGCGGCGGTTACAGCGGTATGCGTGTTTCTGCTTTCGCGCGATGTGTGGAAGCTGACCGCGCTGCGTTTGGGCGAAGAGCGCGCCGTCGGGCTGGGCATCAATCTGCAACTTTTGCGCCTGAAAACGCTGGTGTTGGTGGCGGTGATGACGGCGACGGCCATCAGTTTCGTCGGCGTCATCGGCTTTATCGGACTGGTAGCGCCGCATGTGGCGCGGATTCTTTTGGGCGAAGACCAACGTTTCTTCCTGCCCGGCGCGATGCTGGCGGGGGCGGCGTTTTTGTCGGTCGCCAGCGTGTTGTCCAAGGTGATTATCCCCGGCGCGCTGTTTCCGGTGGGGATTGTTACGTCGTTTGTCGGCGTGCCGTTCTTCTTCTGGATTGTATTAACGAAACGATAGGCCGTCTGAAATGTTGAAACTTGAAAACGTACACATCCGGCGCGGCGATTATGTCGTCGCCGACAATATCGATTTGACGCTGGAACAAGGCAAAGTCTATTCCGTGCTCGGCCCGAACGGCACGGGCAAATCCTCGCTGATGAAAACGATTTTCGGCGAAGTGGCGCACAAAGGCACCATCCGCTACGGCGACGAAGCGTTGAGCAAAATCCACCTGCAAAGCTGGCGCAAACGCATAGGCTATATGCCGCAGGACACCGCCGCCGAAGCCTCGCTGACCGCGCTGGAAGTCGTGTTGCTCGGCCGCATGGACGCGCTGCACATGCACGTCGGCGACGAACTGCTGCACGAAGCCGCAAGTATCATGGCGGAGCTGGGCATCGGCCATCTGGCGCACCGCGACGTCATGCGGCTTTCCGGCGGACAGCGGCAGCTCGTCATGTTTGCCCAAGTCATGCTGCGCCGCCCCGAAATCCTGATGCTGGACGAACCGGTCAGCGCGCTGGATATGCACCACCAGTTGAACCTCTTGGAGCGCGTAGTGCAATACACGCACGAACACAATCTGGTTACGCTGATGGTCTTGCACGATTTGAGCCTCGCCGCGCAGTTTTCAGACGGCGTGATTCTGCTCGGCGAAGGCAAAGTACAGGCGCAGGGCGCGCCGCAGGACGTGTTGCAGGCGGACATGATAGGCAGGCTGTACAAAGTGGACATCGAACTCTTATACGACAGCAAGGGCCTGCCCGTTATCCGCCCGATGCGGCAGAGTGCGTAACCTAACCGCTTCTGAAATGTCGGATTTGAGCATCCGGCCTGCGAATTCCCTGCAACTCATTCCCTCTCCCATGGGAGAGGGTTAGGGAGAGGGCGGTAAGCCCAAGGCTTGCCTCTCCGACTCATCAGCCCGACCCATATTTTTATCCTTAGAAAGGACTTCTCCATGAAAAAATCCCTCTTCCTCCTCATGCTGACCGCGTCCCTTAGCGCATACGCCGCCAACCACGAAGTCAAAATGCTTGACAACGGCAAAGACGGCAGCATGGTGTTCGAACCCGGCTACGTCAACGCCAAAGTCGGCGACACCGTAACCTTCAAAGCCACCAACAGCGGCCACTGGGTACAAAGCAAAGCCCTGCCCGAGGGCGTTGCCGACTTCCTCTCCGAAGACGGCAAAGACTTCACCCTCAAGCTCGACAAAGAAGGCGTGTACGTCTATACCTGCCCGCCGCACCGCATGATGAACATGAGCGGCGTGATTCAGGTCGGCAAGCCGGTGAACAAAGCCAAAGCGCAAGCCGTTGTCGATGAAATGGAAAACCGCGCCATGCAAAGCAAAGGCCGTCTGAAAAAATACATGGCGCAAGTGAAATAAACGCGTTTATACCTGCATTAAAGGCTGTCTGAAACCTTTCAGACGGCCTTTTTCCTTTGCGTAAAACACGCATCAAAGCTATATCTTCCGTTTCAGTTTCCGATAAAATAGGCCTATTCCGACACAAGACCCGTAAGCATGATACGCCGCCTTTACGCCACGCTGTGGCACCTCGCCCCCTTCCTGATCCGCCGCCACCTGCGCCGCCGCGCCCTCAAATCCCCAGCCTATCTCGAGCATTGGGACGAGCGTTTCGGGCAGGCGTATCCCAATCCCGTGCAACGCCCGATTTGGATACACGCCGTATCCGTCGGCGAAACGCGTGCGGCCGAACCTTTGGTGCAGGCATTACGCCGCCATTTTCCCGATTCGCCGTTTCTGATTACCCAAATGACGCCGACCGGCCGCGCCACCGCGCAATCTCTGTTCCCCGATGCGCAATGCCGTTACCTGCCCTACGACAAATCCGAATGGGTCGCCCGATTTTTAGCCGAACACCGCCCCATCTGCGGCATTTTGATGGAAACCGAAATCTGGCCCAACCTGATGCACGGCTGCAAAAAAGCAGGTATTCCCCTCTTTCTGGCCAACGCGCGCCTCTCCGAAAAATCCCAACGCGGCTATCTTAAAATCCGCAAGTTGGTCGAGCCTGCCATGCAGACCCTCTCCGGCTGCTTTGCCCAAACCGCCGCCGATGCCGAACGCCTGCACCTCATCGGCGCATCCAACGTCCACGTCTGCGGCAACACCAAATACGACATCGCGCCCCCCAACGACTCGCGTCCGCTTGCCGCCGCCTTTAAAGAACGCATCGGCGCACGAGCCGTCGTCGTCTGCGCCAGCACGCGCGTGTATAAAGGCACAGACGAAGCCGAGCTGCTCCTCAAAGCATGGCAGGGCTACCGCGGCAATGCCTTGCTGGTCATCGTCCCGCGCCACCCTGAAAACTTTCAGACGGCCTACGATATCGCCAAATCGCTTGGTTATACCGTGCAAAAACGCAGCGACGGACAACCCGTTTCCCCCAACACACAGGTTTGGATAGGCGACAGCATGGGCGAACTTGCCGCCTACTATCTCAGCGCAGACATTGCCTTCGTCGGCGGCAGCCTCGTCGATGCCGGCTGTCAAAACATCATCGAACCCATAGCCTGCCGCGTCCCCACCCTCTTCGGCTACTCCAACTACAACTTCGCCCAAGCCTGCAAAGGCGCAGTCGAAGCCAAAGCCGCCGTCCGCGTCGAAACCGCCGAAGCCTGGTACAGAACCACGCGCCAATACCTCGACGACGAAACGCTGCGCCAACAGCTGATCAGCCACACCGAGCAATTCATTTCGCAACACCAAGGCGCCAGTGCCAAAATTGCCAAAGCGATTGCAGATTGTTTGAATCAGCGTTAAACAATAAAAAACCGCCCGTTCATGACAAACAGGCGGAAACTGAGAAACAGTTTTTTGTTTTCAGCCGTTTAATTGACTAAGAGCAGGAACAGGGTTAAGATAATCCTAACGACTGTCCGCAGTCTCAGCCATGAACGACCTTTCGGCTTGGTTCGTTTCATGTTGAAACTCTCCTTTCTAGGGAGGTTCAAATAAAACAGCCCCACTGCCATGGGGCTGTTTCACTACCTAGCCCCGCAACAATTATACCCAAACTTCCTAAAATCATTCCAAACAAATTTCCACTGAAAAGGCCGTCTGAAACCCCAATGTTTTGGGTTTCAGACGGCCTTTTCTCAACCTACAAACTTAACGTCCTGCTTTCAACACGCGGCGTGCAAACACGAACATACCGAAGACAAAAAACGCCAAGCCCAGCCATTTGGCGGCCGTATCCCAGTTTTCCAAGCTCAGGGCCAAAGGCGCATCCGAACCGCCGTTGGTTACGGAGAAGGCAATGATAAACGCCATAATCACACCGATCAGGCTCTCGCCGACAATCAAACCGGCGGAGAACAGCGTACCGATACGTTCCGCATTTTTCAGACGGCCTTCACGGTTTTCCTGACGGCGGGCGATAACGGATTTCAACACCGCCGCCAATACCGCGCCGATTACAATCGGCATATTCACAGACGGCGGCAGGTAAATGCCCATGCCCACGGCCAATACCGGCAAAGCGCGCTTGCCGCCGGAAGATTTGCGCAATGTGAAATCGACCGCAATCAACGCCACGCCGATGCCCACGCCGGTGAAAATATAATCCCATTGCAGATTGTGCGAGAAAATACCTTGGGCGATGGTGGTCATCAAAGTTGCCTGAGGCGCGGCAAGGGCTTGGGCCGCATCCATGCCTTCACGCGGCATCGCGCCGGTAAAGCCGTAGGCTTCATACAAAAGCTCCAACACAGGCGAAATCACCAATGCGCCGACAACGCAGCCGACAATCAGCGCGACCTGCTGTTTCCAAGGCGTTGCCTTTACCAGATAACCCGTTTTCAAATCCTGCAGGTTGTCATTGGAAATCGAAGCCACACAAATCACAGACGCGCCGCAAAACAGCGTCAACGCCAGCAGGAATTTGCGGTTTGCCTCGTCCGCCATCAAGCCGCTGGATTCGCCGACCAGCAGCAACACCAGCGAAATAATAACGATAGAGACGATGCCCACACCCGAAATCGGGCTGGAAGACGAACCGACCAAACCGGCCATATAACCGCAAGCCGCGGCCACCAAAAAGCCGATAATCGAAGCCAGCAACGTACATACGACCACCAACAGCCAAGCCAAACCGCCGGAAATATGCGAGTCGCCGATAAAGTGGAAGAAGGACACGCCCAACACCAGCATCATCGCCAACACCCAGGCAATCATCGCCTTAGGCGACAAATCCTGTTCCGTGCGCTCGGTCATCTGCGCGCCGCCGAAATTACGGAAAGACAGGCGCATGCCCTCGACCATCGGTTTCATCAAAGTCAACAGCGTCCAAATAGCCGCGATACCGATCGTACCCGCGCCGATAAAACGGACTTTTTCCTTCCACAAAGACATCGCAAAAGGAATCATCTCCATATCGGCAGGTTGCGGAATATGCGCCGACAGATAAGGCACGGCCACGCCCCAGGCAATCGAAATACCCAGCAAAATCGCGATACCGCCGGTCAGGCCGACCAAATAGCCCGCGCCCAGCAAAGCCAGTGAAAAGCCCATCGGCACTTGAAACACCGACGCGCCGCCTTTAAACCAAAAGCTCGCGCTGTCCGCCACCACGCGCAAACCGCTTGCGCAGAAGCTCATCAAACCGGCCAAAGCGCCGCCCGACATCAACTCCTTGATACCGCTGCCGCCTTCCTGTTGGTCCGCATCATGGTCGCCGACCTTCAAAATCTCAGCCGCCGCCACGCCTTCCGGATAAGGCAAATCGCTTTTCACCACCATCGCATAACGCAAAGGCACAGTGAAAATCACGCCCAAAATACCGCCGGACATACACAGCAGCGTTGTCTGCCAAAACGGAAAGCCCGCCCAATAACCGGCCATCAGCAAACCCGGCAGAATAAAAATAATACTGGAGAGCGTCCCCGCGGCCGAAGCCTGAGTCTGCACCATATTATTTTCCAGAATATTACTGCCTTTAAAAAACTTCAAAACCGCCATCGAAATCACCGCAGCCGGAATCGAAGACGCAAAAGTCAAGCCCACCTTCAAGCCCAAATACACATTGGATGCCGTAAAAATCACCGTAATCAACGCGCCGAGTATCATCCCCCGCAACGTCAGCTCACGGAAACTCGCATAAGGATCAACCGCCTGTTTCATAGAAATATTCCTGTATCAGGTAAACAATCAAATCAAAACTTTTCAGACGGCCTTTTGATACATCCATCAGGCCGTCTGAAAAACCTCTCTTTTGCCATTTTAATAAACTATCCGAATACACGCAAAAGCCCTATTTATTTTCATTTGCCGCCAAACCATAAAATCATATCGATACAGACGTTTGGGGCAGTTTGACGGTTTCAGGTAAAATAACGCCACATTCATCAACCGTTCAGAAAGCCGCCGTCATGTATTCACTCGTCCGCCCCATCCTGTTCCGTTTCGATGCGGAAAAGGCCCATCATTTCACGCTCAACAGTTTGCGTACCGCCGAAAAATTCGGCCTGCTGCCCAAAGTGGACAGCCACACCCGGCCAACCGAGCTGATGGGTTTGCAGCTGCCCAATCCGGTCGGCTTGGCGGCGGGTTTGGACAAAAACGGCGAGTGCATCGATGCGTTTGCCGCTTTGGGTTTCGGCTTTGTCGAAATCGGCACGGTAACGCCCAAGCCGCAGCCGGGCAATCCGCAGCCGCGCCTTTTCCGAGTTCCCGAACACCAAGGCATCATCAACCGCATGGGTTTCAACAACCACGGCATCGATGCGATGATCCGCAACATTGAAAACAGCCGCTTTAAAGGCATTTTGGGCATCAACATCGGTAAAAATGCCGTTACACCGATTGAAAACGCGGCCGACGATTATCTGATTTGCCTGGAAAAAGCCTACGCCCACGCGAGTTACATCACGGTCAATATTTCCTCCCCCAATACGAAAAACCTGCGCGCCTTGCAAGGCGGCGACGAGTTGAGCGCATTGTTGGAAGCCTTGAAAAACAAACAGGCGCAACTGGCGGCAGCGCATGGCAAATATGTGCCGCTGGCGGTCAAAATCGCGCCGGATTTGGATGAAGCGCAAATCGACGACATCGCCCATGTGGTCAAATCCGTAGAGATGGACGGCATCATCGCCACCAACACGACCATCGACAAATCCAGCTTGGGCAGCCATCCGCTCGTAGGTGAACAAGGCGGCTTGAGCGGCTTGCCCGTGCGCGAGAAAAGCAATCAAGTGTTGAAACTTTTGGCAGAACGCATTGACGGCAAGCTGCCGATTATCGGCGTCGGCGGCATCATGAACGGCGCGGACGCGGCAGAAAAAATCCGCTTGGGTGCCAGTGCGGTTCAGGTGTACAGCGGTTTGATTTATCGCGGCCCCGAATTGATTAAAGAGTGTTTGGCTGCGTTGAAATAATACTTTCCCAAAAACAAGGCCGTCTGAAATCTTTCAGACGGCCTTTTGATGTGCGTTCATTCTTCAAACAGATTGCCTTGTGCCAATAAGGTTTTGACCGGTGCGAAATCGCGGCGGTGTTCCGGCAATACGCCGTATTGTTTCAATGCGGCCAAATGTTGCGCCGTGCCGTAGCCTTTGTGCCGGTCAAACCCGTATTGCGGATAGCGTTTCGCCAATTCATACATTTCTGCGTCGCGCGCGGTTTTGGCCAAAACCGAAGCGGCGGAGATTTCGATGATTTTGCTGTCGCCTTTGACCACTGCTTCGGCAGGGACATTCAAATCTTTCGGCACGCGGTTGCCGTCTATCCACACTTTGTCGGGAGCGACCGACAGCCCCTCGATGGCGCGCTTCATCGCGGCCATGGTTGCGTGCAGGATGTTCAGTCTCAAGATTTCGTCGGGGTCGGCAAAGGCAATGTTCCACGCAACCGCCTGTTCCTTAATCATCTGCGCCAACATATCGCGCTTTTTTTCGCTCAGTTTTTTTGAGTCGGTCAAACCCGGCAGGTCAAAATGTTCCGGCAAAATCACTGCCGCCGCAAATACGCTGCCGACCAAAGGGCCGCGCCCCGCCTCGTCCACGCCTGCGCTTAAAACCGTCGCCATTTCTTCACCGCCTGTCTGATTCAAAGCCGCCATTATATCCGCTTGCGGCAGAGAAATTCTGCAATAGTTCAAACCATTGGGAAACAGTTCAAATTTCATCTGCTTTACCAATCAGTTATAATTTACATCCCCACATACCAATACGTCTTACAACATGCCTGCCCAATCCGAACGCCTCCATTTTTCCGAACGCTGGCTCAACGCCTACGAACGCTACCGCTATCGCCGCCATATCCACGCCTTCCGCCTCGGCTTGGCAATCGTGTTTTCCACTCTGTTGGCCAAAGTCTTCCACCTGCAACACGGCGAGTGGATCGGCATGACCGTCTTTGTCGTCCTCGGCATGCTGCAATTCCAAGGCGCGATTTACTCCAAAGCGGTCGAACGCATGCTCGGCACGGCCATCGGTTTGGGCGTCGGTTTGGCCGTTTTATGGTTGAACCAGCATTATTTGCAAGACGGTGTTTTCTTCTATCTGATTATCGGCGCCGCCAGCGCAGTAGCCGGTTGGTCTGCGGTCGGCAAAAACGGCTATGTCGCCATGCTTGCCGGTTTGACCATGTGCATGCTCATCGGCGACAGCAGCCACCACTGGCTCGACAGCGGCCTGATGCGCGCCATGAACGTTTTGATTGGTGCCGCCATCGCCATTGCCGCCGCCAAACTCCTGCCCCTGCGCTCCACACTCATGTGGCGCTTCATGCTTGCCGACAACCTCACCGACTGCGCCAAAATGATTGCCGAAATCAGCAACGGCAAGCGCATGACGCGCGAGCGTTTGGAACAAAACATGATTAAAATGCGCCAAATCAACGCCCGCATGGTCAAAAGCCGCAGCCATCTGGCCGCCACATCCGGCGAAAGCCACATCAGCAACAATATGATGGAAGCCATGCAGCATGCCCACCGCAAAATCGTCAACACCACCGAGCTGCTCCTGACCACCGCCGCAAAACTGCGCGCGCCCACGCTCAACGAAAGCGAAATCCGCCTGCTCGACCGCCACTTCAACCAGCTCCAACGCGAACTGCGCCTGACCGTCCGCCTCATCAAAGGCCACTACGCCCGCCGTATCCGCATCGATACTTCGCTCAATGCCGAACTAAGCAAACCGGCCGCCCGCCTGCATTACGACTGGCAAGGCTTCCTCTGGCTCAGCACCAATATGCGTAACGAAATCGCCGCATTGGTGATCCTGTTGCAACGTTCGCGCAATAAATGGTTGGACAAAAAAGAGTTACTACGCTTGAAAGAACACCTGCGCAACGACAACAAGCCCAAATCGGAAGAGGCCGTCTGAAAAAAGGCCTGTCGTATTTTTACCCAACCCCCGCCGCAAGACAGTAAAAGGCCGTCTGAAACCCAATGGTTCAGACGGCCTTTCCATCAATTCATCCGCAATAAATGTCGCATAAAGCAAAATCCCCTGCGACTGCAGGGGATTTTTATATTTGGTTGCGGGAGCAGGATTCGAACCTACGACCTTCGGGTTATGAGCCCGACGAGCTACCATGCTGCTCCATCCCGCGTCAGGAGTTGTAACTATACAGAAAGGCGGAATTGCTGTCAAGCGTTTTTGACAGAAAATATCCAAACGTTGCTTTACAAAAAACCGGCCGCGTGGTTTAATTTTCGTTAATAAAGAAACAGGGGTGCTGCTTTCAAACCGAGCGGCTGAGAAATACCCTTTACACCCGAACAGGATAATACCTGCGTGGGGAGTTTCGGCAAAGGTGATTTTAGACGGATTGAAGATATCCGAAAGGCCGTCTGAAAAAAAGCAATGCTCCTGTTTCCATTTCATAACCGAGAAACAGGAGCAATTTTTATGACTACCGCTAAAAAAACCGGCGATGAGGCGCGCCGTCTTTCCGACTTGAGCGAAGACATCGGCATTCGCTTCCAATATCCCAATTCCGACCGAATCTATATCCCAGGCAGCCGCGCCGACATCCGCGTGCCTTTGCGTGAAATCCGTCAGGACGACACCTACACGGCGCAAGGTACGGAAGCCAATCCGCCAATTCCGGTGTATGACACCAGCGGCGCATACGGCGATCCGGCGGCGCATATCGACTTGAAACAAGGGTTGCCGCACGTCCGCACCGCATGGCTGGACGAACGCGGCGACACCGAAATCCTGCCCAAGCTCTCCAGCGAATACGGCACCGAACGCGCGCACGATCCGAAAACCGCCCATCTGCGCTTCAACCAAATCACCCGTCCGCGCCGCGCCAAAGCAGGCCGAAACGTAACCCAGCTTCACTACGCCCGACAAAGCATCATTACGCCCGAAATGGAGTTTGTCGCCATACGCGAACGCATGAAGCTGGACGAGCTTTTCAGACGGCCTGAATACGCCAAGCTCTTGAAGCAGCACGCAGGGCAAAGTTTCGGTGCGAACATCCCGACCCACCCCGACCAAATCACGCCCGAATTTGTGCGCCAAGAAATCGCCGCTGGACGCGCGATTATCCCTGCCAACATCAACCACCCCGAACTCGAACCAATGATTATCGGCCGCAACTTCCGCGTCAAAATCAACGGCAACTTGGGCAACTCCGCCGTTACCTCCAGCCTGACAGAAGAAGTCGAAAAAATGGTGTGGTCGCTGCGTTGGGGCGCGGACACGATTATGGATTTGTCCACCGGCGCGCACATCCACGAAACGCGCGAATGGATTATCCGCAACGCGCCCGTCCCCATCGGTACGGTGCCTATTTACCAGGCTTTGGAAAAAACCGGCGGCATCGCCGAAGACCTGACTTGGGATTTGGTGCGCGACACCTTAATCGAGCAGGCGGAACAAGGCGTGGACTATTTCACCCTGCACGCAGGCGTGTTGCTGCGTTATGTACCGATGACGGCCGACCGCCTCACCGGCATCGTATCGCGCGGCGGCTCCATCATGGCGAAATGGTGCCTTGCCCACCATCGGGAAAACTTCCTCTACACGCATTTCGACGAAATCTGCGAAATCATGAAAGCCTACGACGTGTCGTTCAGCCTCGGCGACGGCCTGCGCCCCGGCTGCATTGCCGATGCCAACGACGAATCTCAATTTGCCGAATTGCACACCTTGGGCGAATTGACCGCCAAAGCATGGGAACACGACGTCCAAGTCATGATCGAAGGCCCGGGCCATGTGCCGCTGCAACGCGTCAAAGAAAACATGACCGAAGAGCTGCAACACTGCTTTGAAGCGCCTTTCTACACACTCGGCCCGCTCGTTACCGACATCGCCCCCGGTTACGACCACATCACCTCGGGCATAGGCGCGACCAACATCGGCTGGTACGGCACAGCCATGCTCTGCTACGTTACCCCGAAAGAGCATCTCGGCCTGCCCGACAAAGAAGACGTGCGCACCGGCATCATCACCTACAAACTCGCCGCCCACGCCGCCGACCTCGCCAAAGGCTGGCCGGGCGCACAATTACGCGACAACGCCCTGAGCAAAGCGCGTTTCGAATTCCGCTGGCGCGACCAATTCCGCTTAAGCCTCGACCCCGAACGCGCCGAAAGCTTCCACGACGAAACCCTGCCTGCCGAAGGCGCAAAAATCGCCCACTTCTGCTCGATGTGCGGCCCCAAATTCTGCTCGATGAAAATCACGCAGGAAGTGCGCGACTACGCCGACAAGCAAAAAGCCCAACAGCAAGGCATGGAAGAAAAAGCGATTGAGTTCGTCAAAAAAGGAGCGAAGCTTTACAGTTAAAACATAAAACAAGAAAAGGCCGTCTGAAAATGTTTCAGACGGCCTTTTTAGCGAATAGTCTTGAAGCCAAAGCAATACGCCCTCTGGCTGCTTATTTTTCTACCCTGCGAAAATGGTGCGGACGAAAACCGAGCGCGGCTAGGGAAACAAAGTAGAGGCCACCGCCCAAGGCAATCAGGACGCAGAGTTGGCCTGCTTTTTTAAAGCCGCCGACGTGCACCCATTCAAACGGCAGATAATATTGCGCCAGCCATAAACCACCGCCCATGACGACCAAAGAGATGACCATTTTAACCAAAAACGCAGCCCAACCTTTGCCGGGACGGTAGATGCCGTGTTTGCGCAAAAGGAAAAACAGCAAACCTGCATTCAAACACGCGCCCAAACCGATAGCGAGGGACAGGCCGACGTGTTTGAGCGGCGAAATGAAGGCAAGGTTCATCAACTGCGTGCAAATCAGCGTGAAAATAGCGACTTTAACGGGGGTTTTGATGTTTTGGCGGGCGTAGAAACCGGGCGCCAACACTTTAATCATAATCAGACCGATCAAGCCGAAGGAATAGGCAATCAGCGCATATTGGGTCATTTGCGCGTCGTGCAGCGTAAATTCACGGTACATGAACAAGGTCGTAACCAGAGGGAAAGACAACACGGCAAGGCCGACGGCGGCAGGCAGGGTCAGCAGCATACACAGGCGCAAACCCCAGTCGAGCAGGCCGGAAAACTGCTCGGTATCCTGACTGGCGGCGTGTTTGGACAAGGTAGGCAGCAAAATCGTACCGAGTGCCACGCCCAAAACGCCGGTCGGCAATTCCATCAGTCGGTCGGCGTAATACATCCATGACACGCTGCCGGACTGCAAAAACGAGGCAAAAATGGTATTGATAACCAATGAAATCTGCGCCACGCTCACGCCCAAAATAGCCGGCCCCATCTGTTTCATCACGCGGTTGACCGCTGCGTCTTTAAAGCTGAGTTTGGGCATTTTCAAGAAGCCCAGTTTCGCCAACCAAGGCAGTTGGAACACCAGCTGCAACACGCCGCCGACAAATACTGCCCACGCCAACGCCATAACAGGCGGATCAAAATACGGTATGAAAAACAGGGAAAAGACGATAAAGGAGATATTCAAAAATGTCGGCGTAAAAGCGGGAATGCCGAATTTATGATAGGAATTGAGTATCGAACCGACAAAAGAGGATAGTGAAATCAATAAAATATAAGGAAACGTTACCCGCAGCAGGTCGATGGAGAGCTGAAACTTATCGGCATCTTTGGCAAAACCGGGCGCGGAAACATAAATTACCCACGGCGCAGCAAGTATGCCCAGCGCGGTAACGATGACCAACACAAACGACAGCATACCGGCCACATGACGTACAAACGCCTGCGTGGCTTCGGGCGAGCGGGTTTCTTTGTATTCCGCCAAAATCGGTACGAAGGCTTGGGCAAACGCGCCCTCTGCGAACACGCGCCGCAATAGGTTGGGCAGTTTGAACGCGACAAAAAACGCATCCGTCGCCATGCCTGCACCAAACGCACGGGCAATAATCGTATCGCGCACAAAGCCCAAAATGCGCGACACCATCGTCAGGCTGCCAACCTTGGCCAAGGCTCCCAATAAATTCATGTGTTTTCCTTACTTGTCTTTCAGGCCGTCTGAAAATCCGGCTTCTTCCAATACTGCCGCTGCCGCCAATGCCGCCGTATCTTTTTTCAACAGCAGATGCAAGGCGTGGAAATCCTGTTCCAACGCGGCCACGGCCTCAGGGCGGTCATACCAGTCTGCCACGGCCTGCGCCAGTTTTTCAGGGATGGCGTCGTGTTGCAGCAACTCGGGAACGGCGGCTTTACCCAACAGAATATTGGGCAAACCGACATGCGGCACTTTGATTTTGTTTTTCACATACGCATAAGTCAGCGGCGAAATCTTGTAGCTGATGACCATAGGTCGCTTGCACAAGGCCACTTCCAAAGTCGCCGTACCGCTGGTAACCAATACCACGTCGGCAGCGGTGCAAACCGTATCCGACTGCTTGTCGGTCAACGTGATGGGAAGGGCGGCGAACTCAGGCTGCGCCAAAATTTCGGTAATGCGTTTGCGCGTTGCGGCCGTCGCCACAGGCAGCAAAAACTGTGCCTGCGGATAACGTTTCAGCAGCAATAAGGCCGTCTGAAAAAACACCGCCGCCATGTAATCGATTTCGCTCACGCGGCTGCCGGGCAAGATGGCAAACACGGGCACGTCCGCAGGCACGCCCAGCTTCTGCCGAGCCGCTTCCCTATCCGCTTCCACGGGCATGGTTTGCGCCATCGGATGGCCGACAAATTCGGCCTTGCCGCCGGCATCGATATAAAGCTGGGGCTCCATCGGAAACAGGCACAACACGCGGTTGACCTGATGCACGATTTTATTAACCCGTTCGCGCCGCCACGCCCAAACCGACGGGCTGACGTAATGAATGGTATGAATGCCTGCCTGCTTGAGTTTTTCCGCCACGCCGAGATTAAAGTCCGGCGCATCGATGCCGATAAACACATCCGGCTTGAGGCGGATTAAATCGTTTACCAGCCCTTTGCGGATTTTTAAAATCTGCGGCAGGCGTTTGATGACCTCAACAAAACCGCGTACCGCCAGCTTTTCCTGATCGTACAAACTCTCGAAACCCTCCGCCTTCATGCGCTCGCCACCGATGCCGGTAAACCGCGCATTCGGGCAACGCGCCTTAATGGCACGGATTAAGTGTGCGCCGAGCAAGTCGCCGGAAGCTTCGCCGACGCTGATGGCAATAAGGGGGGAAGGATTGGAATTCATGTATTGAGGTTTAAAAGCTAAAAGATTTTGTGGCGGTCATTTGCCCGTCCGTTTTCAGACGGCATCGGCGGCAAACGGACAGGAAACCTGCCCTACTACGCGGATTTTTGCAATCCAAAGGCCGTCTGAAAAAGTTTCAGACGGCCTTCAATCCATCCATCAACGGATAATGCCGCGTGTGGATTGTGCAAAAAAGTCTTTAAATATCGCCAATTCGCTTTGGGTTTCGGCGCGTTTCAGAATGTCCGCCTTGGCTTCTTCAAACGGAATGCCGCGATGGTAAATGGTTTTATACGCATCTTTGACGGAGGCAATCTGTTCGGCCGTGAAACCGTTGCGGCGCATACCTTCGCTGTTGAGGCCGGCCGGTTCGGCGCGGTAGCCCGCAGCCATAAAGTACGGTGGTACGTCTTTGTGTACACCGGCGGCAAACGCGGTCATGGCGTAGTCGCCGATTTGGCAGAACTGGAACACCAGCGTGTAGCCGCCCAAGACGACGTAGTCGCCGATGGTAACGTGGCCTGCGAGTGAGGCGTTGTTGGCGAAGATGGTATGGTTGCCGACCACACAGTCATGGGCGAGGTGGCAGTAGGCCATGATCCAGTTGTCGTCGCCGATACGGGTTTCACCGATGCCGGTAACCGTACCGAGGTTGAACGTCGTAAATTCGCGGATGGTGTTGCCGTTGCCGATAATCAGCTTGGTCGGCTCGTCGCGGTATTTTTTGTCCTGCGGAATTTCGCCGAGGCTGGCAAATTGGAAAATGCGGTTGTTTTCACCGATGGTCGTATGGCCGTTGATGACGGCATGCGGGCCAATTTCAGTATTCGCACCGATTTGCACATTGGGGCCGATGATGCTGTACGGGCCGACTTTGACGCTGGAGTCGAGTTCGGCTTTAGGGTCGATGACGGCGGTCGGATGAATAAGGGTCATGCTGTTTCCTTGCTGTCTGATACAGGTATTGCCTGCAAGATGCCGTCTGAAGCTTTCAGACGGCCTGTCCCATTCTTACACCACGCGTTTGGCGCACATAATCACGGCTTCAACGGCAACTTGGCCGTCAACTTTGGCAACGGCGTTGAATTTGCCGATACCGCGTTTGTTGGTCAACAGCTCGACTTCAAAAACCAGTTGGTCGCCGGGGATGACTTGGCGTTTGAAACGGGCGTCATCGATACCGGCGAAGAAGAAGAATTCGTTTTCTTTGCGGCCGCCTTCGCTGAGGATGGCGAGTGTGCCGCACGCTTGCGCCATGGCTTCGATAATCAGCACGCCGGGCATCACGGGCAGGTCGGGAAAGTGGCCTTGGAACTGCGGCTCGTTCATGGTCACGTTTTTAATCGCAGTCAGGGTTTTCATCGGTTCGAACGCAGTAATGCGGTCGAGTTGCAAAAACGGATAACGGTGTGGGATAAGTTTTTGAATGTCTTTGGCTTCGATCGGGAGTTGTACGTCCATGATGTTCGTCTTTCCTTGTTTGTATTGGGTTTAAACGTATTCGGATGCGGGGCGCGGACTGTTTGCGCCGCCTTTAGGCTTCGTCACTGTCGGCAAGCTGTTTTTCCAGCGTTTTGAGGCGTTTGTTCATTTCGCTCAAACGGTGGATATAAACGGCATTGCGCGCCCAGTCTTTGTAGCCCGACATCGGGAAAATACCGGCCAAATGCTGGCCGCTTTCGGTAATGCTGTGGGTAACGGATGTGCCGCCGCCGATGGTGGTTTTATCGGCGATTTCGATGTGTCCGACCGTGCCGACGCCGCCGCCGATAATGCAATAATTGCCGATGGTGACGCTGCCGGAAATGCCGGTTTTGGCGGCGATAACGGTGTGCGAACCGATTTTGCAGTTGTGGCCGATTTGAACTTGGTTGTCGATTTTGGTGCCGTTGCCGACGGTCGTGTCGCTCATTGCGCCGCGGTCGATGTTGGTGTTCGAACCGATTTCCACATCATCGCCCAACGTGACTGCGCCGGTTTGCGGAATTTTAAACCATGAATCGCCGGCAAAGGCCAAGCCGAAACCGTCTGCGCCGATGACGGCGCCGCTGTGGATTTCAACACGGTTGCCCAAAGTGCAGCCGTAATAGATGACGGAGTTGGGATGCAGCACGACTTCATCGCCCAACGTGCAATCGTGTTGGACAACGGCATTGGCCAAAATACGGCAACCTTCGCCCAATACGGCATTCGCGCCGATATAGGCATTCGCGCCGATTTCGCAGCTTGCCGGTACTTTGGCGCTTGCCTCGACAACGGCAGTCGGATGTACGCCGCCCTGTGCTTTGACAATCGGCGAGAACAATCGTGCCACTTTGGCAAAATAAAGATAAGGGTCGGCAGCCACAATCAGGTTGCGGCCTGCAAATTCGTCTGCGGCTTTCGGCGACACAATCACTGCGCCTGCCTGGCTGTCGTGTACTTCGGCTTTGTATTTCGGGTTGGCCAAAAAGCTGATGTGTTCCGCCTGCGCCTGATCCAACGGACGGACGGCGGTAATGGCGATGTCTTCGCCTTTCCATTCGCCGCCGAGTTGGGAAACGATTTGGGACAGGGTGTATGCTTGTGAAGTCATGATAATCTGCCGTCAAGATGTCAGGCCGTCTGAAAGTTGCCGGTTTGGGTTTCAGACGGCCTTAGGTTTGTCTGTATGGTTGCATTCGCTGCCGAGCAGGGTCAGTGTGCGTTTAGGGCTTTGATAACGCTATCGGTAATGTCGTAACGACCGTTGACGTAAATCACGTCCTGCAAGATGAAGTCGTAACCTTCGCGTTTGGCCAAATCGACGATGACGCGGTTGGCATTTTGCTGGAGCGCGGCGAATTCTTCATTGCGGCGCAGGTTGTAGTCTTCAGCCAACTCAGCCTGCTGCTTGCGGAATTTCTGTACCAGATTGCGCCATTTTTGGGTTTCCGCTTCCCTTTGGCTGTCGCTGAGCTTGTCGCTGCTCAGTTTTCGCTCCAAAGCCTCGCCTTCCTGCTGCAGCTTTTGCAAGGCGGTTTGACGGCTTTTGAACTCTTTTTCCAAAGTCGTCTGAATGCTTTGCGCCTGCTTGGATTCCTGATAAACGCGCTCGGTATTGATAAAACCGATTTTCTGTACGCCATCCGCCGCCGCTTGCGGCAAAAGCACGAAACCCGGCAGGGCTACGGCGAGGACACGGAGGGTGCCGGCTATTTTACTCATGATAAAAATCCTTGCTTGAAAACAGACGGGCGGTTTGCAATAAGCCTGCCGCCAATCTGCCATGAGGCCGTCTGAAACGGACAAACCCGGTTTCAGACGGCCTAAACATCATCAGAATGTCGTACCGAGTTGGAATTGGAAGCGTTGGATTTCGTCGCCTTCTTTTTTCTTAATCGGATAAGCATAACTGAACTTCATCGGACCCAGCGGAGAGAGCCAGGTCACGGCAGCACCGGCAGAGTAACGCAATTCGTTTTTGAATGTCGATTTGTGCGCACTTTCAAGGTAAACCGATTTGTTATTACCGCTCTCTGCCGCGGTATAGGTTTTGTCGTCCCACACGCTGCCCGCATCGGCAAACAGGCTCAGACGAACGGTACGCGAGTCTTTAATGCCCGGCATCGGGAAGAGCAACTCTGCGGAAACGTTGGCTTTTTTGTTACCGCCGTAGCTGATTTTCTCGCCGTATTCGTCATAGACTTTCGGGCCCAGCGTACCGCTTTCAAAGCCGCGGACAGAGCCTAAGCCGCCACCGTAGAAGTTTTCAAAGAACGGCATGGTTTTGGTTTTGCCGTAGCCGTTGCCATAACCGACTTCGCCACCCAGCATCAATGTGAAATCTTTGCTCAATGGGAAGAACCAAGTTTGGTTGTGGGTCAGGGTGTAGTATTGCAGGTCGCTGCCCGGCAGTGCGATTTCACCGTTTACGCCGGTCAGGTAACCGCGGGTCGGCCACAAGGCATTGTCGGTTTTGTTGCGGCCCCAGCCGATGGTGCCTTTGTACAACCAGCCTTTGAAGTTGCCCACGCCACTGCCGTCGCCTTTACCATATTGGTTGATAAAGTCGGCATAGCGTTTAGGCGCGCCTTTGTAGGTGTTCACGGTCAGACGCTCTGCGGCCAAACCGAAGTTCACACGGTCATATTCGGTAACCGGAATACCGATACGCAAACCGCCGCCGAAAGTCGTGGTTTTATATTGTTTCGCGCTAGAAGAAGCTTTACGCGGGTCGTAAGTCTTGCCGTAAAGGTCGTAGCCCAAGCTTACGCCGTCAGGTGTGAAGTATGGGTCGGTAAACGACAACGAGCCGTTTACTGTGGTTTTACTGCGGGAAGCGCGCAGGGCAACGGATTTACCCGTACCGAACAGGTTGTCTTGAGCCACGCCGGCAGACATTACCAAACCGGTATCCTGAACCCAACCTGCGCTCAAGTCGAGCGAGCCAGTCGAACGTTCGGTCAGGCTCATGTTCAGGTCAACTTGGTCGGGGGTATTGGCCACAGGAACCGCATCAAATTGAACGTTGTCGAAGTAGCCCAACAACTCAACGCGCTCTTTAGAACGTTGCAGTTTGGCAGAGTCGTAAGGCGCCGATTCCATTTGGCGCAACTCGCGGCGGATAACTTCGTCACGGGTTTTGTTGTTGCCGGTAATGTTGATTTCGTTTACATAGATTTTGCGGCCCGGTTGGACGGTCAGCACAAAATCAACAGTATGCGTTTCGGCATTGGGAATCGGTTGGACATTGATTTCGCTGAATGCGTAACCTGCCTGACCCATGCGGTTTTGGATGGCTTCGAGCGAATTGGACATTTGTGCGCGCTCGTACCATTTGCCCGGCTTCATGGTCAGCAGTTTTTCCAAATCTTCTTTCGGCACTTCCAGCGTATCGCCTTCGATGCGTACATTACCCCAGCGGAAGCGGTCGCCTTCGCTGACGGTTACTTTAATGGTCTGCTTGGTTTTGTCTTCGTTGGTTTGGATATCGGTATCCAAAATGCGGAAGTTGAAGTAGCCGTTGTTTTGGTAGTAATTGGTGATTTTTTCCATATCCTGAGCAAATTTTTGCTCATTGAACTGGTTGCTCTTGGTCACCCAAGTCCACATGCCGCCTTCGCTCAGGGACATTTGTTTCAGCAGGCGGCGGTCGGAATAAACTTCGTTGCCTTCAAAGGAAATATCGGTAATCTTGGTAGATTTGCCCTCTTCGATGGCAATATCGATAGACACGCGGTTGCGAGCAAGTTTGGTAACGGTCGGCGTGATTTTGACCGACTGTTTGCCGCGGCTCAAATACTCTTCTTTCAAACCGGCAACGGCTTGGTTCAGCGTTGCTTGGTTGAAGTATTGGGATTGCGCCAAACCAAAGGCTTCAAGGTTTTTCTTGATGGCATCGTTTTGCAGCATTTTCGCGCCGGTAATATTGAGCGAGCTGATGGTCGGACGCTCAATCACGGTCAGCAGGACTTGATTGTCCATGGTCTCGACGCGTACGTCGTCAAAGAAACCGGTTGCATAGAGTTTTTTGATGATTTCTTCACTGCGCGCATCATTGAAATTATCACCGACTTTAACGGGCAGGTAGTTGAAGACGGTACTCGGCTCGGTGCGCTGCAGGCCTTCGACGCGGATGTCCTGAATGGTAAAGTCAGCCAATGCCAGTGGAGACAGGCTCAATACCATTAAAGCGGAAGCAATCTGGTTCAGTTTCATAAATTATCCAAACAAACGGTTGATGTCATTAAAGAAAGCCACAGCCATCATCAAAAGCATGGCTGCCAGTCCGAAGCGCAGGCCGACTGCCTGTATGCGCTCGCTCAAAGGCTTTCCGCGTATCCATTCGGCGGTATAGAAAACCAAATGTCCGCCGTCTAAAACGGGCACGGGCAAAAGGTTCAACACGCCTAAGCTGATGCTGACCAAGGCCAGAAATTCAAGATAGCTCTGCAATCCATGTTTTGCGGATTGTCCGGCGACATCGGCAATGGTCAGGGGGCCGGAAATATGGTTCAAAGAGGCATTGCCCGTAACCAGTTTTCCGAAAAATTTGAGGGTCGTCCACGAATAGTTGACGGTTTTGTTCCAACCCAATTCAAAGGCTTGGGCAACGGAAGGCGTATAACGGTAGCGGATGGTTTTATCCCACTCTTTATCCGCCTGGGCGGCAAGCCCTGCTCTACCTACCAGCACGCCAGCCGACTGCTCGACGCTGTCCGGCCGGATAGCGGTTGCCAGCACTTTGCCGTCGCGCTCGTAAGTCAGTTCGATTCGTTGGCCGGGGCTGGCGCGGAAAAGTTCCGTCCATGCCTGCCAGCTTTCGATGGGCTTCCCATCGGCGGTCAGCAGTTTGTCGTTTTCCTTCAAACCTGCTTTTTCGGCCGGACTATCAGCCAAGACTTTGCCGATGCGGTTAGTAATTCTAAAAGGCAAAAGGCCGATGTTGCCTTGGCTTTTCGCAACTTTACCTGCTTCAGGCGTGCCGGTGGCATCAATTATGCGGACGGCTTGGGTATTTGAGGCCGTCTGAACAGCGACTTTTACAGGACCAGATTCAAGGTTCAACACCATCTCGGTTTGCGCATCGCTCCAGTCTTTAACGGCAATTCCGTTGACCGATACAATTTTATCGCCTGCCTGAAAACCTGCTTTGGCGGCAATACTGGCAGGCTCGACCATGCCGACATAGGGGCGCAACTCGGTTACGCCGAAGGAAAAGCTCAAACCGTAAAGCAAAACGGCCAAAATCAAATTAGTCAAAGGGCCGGCGGCGACAATGGCGATGCGCTTGGCCGGATGCTGTTTGTCAAAGGCGTAGGGCAAATCTGCTTCTGCCACCTCGCCTTCGCGCGTATCGACCATTTTAACGTAACCGCCCAGCGGAATCGGGGCAAGACACCACTCGGTATTACCGCGTTTTCGGGTGAAAAAGGGCTTACCGAAGCCGACGGAAAAGCGCACGACTTTAACGCCGCACCAGCGGGCAACAATATAGTGTCCGAACTCATGCAGGCTGACCAAAATCAGAATGGCGACGATAAAGGCTAAAAAGGTTTGCAAAAAAATCCCCTGAGTGGAATGTGATAATCAACGGATAAGGCCGTCTGAAAACCGATTATAAAGGCAGTTGTTCCATTTTGTCTGCCTAAATGCCAAGCGGTTGGCGTTTCAGACGGCCTGTCATTGAAGCCTTAATATTTACCGATAAAGGCTTCTGCCTGTCTGCGTGTTTGCGCGTCTTGCGCCAGCAGGCTTTCGATATCATGATGGCCGTCTGAAAAATCTTGGGCAAGGCAGTGGGCTACGACTTGGGCAATATCGGTAAACTTGATGCGTTTATCCAAGAAAGCGGCCACGGCAACTTCGTTGGCGGCGTTCAACACGCAAGGCGCGGCGCCGCCTGCATTCATGGCCTGATAGGCAAGTTTCAAACATGGGAAACGGTCAAAGTCAGGCTTTTGGAAGGTCAACGCGGACAATGCGCCGAAATCCAACTCGCCCACGCCGGAATCGATGCGTTCGGGCAGACCCAAACAATAAGCAATCGGCGTACGCATATCGGGATTACCCAACTGCGCCAATACCGAACCATCTCGATAACGCACCATGCTGTGTATCACGGATTGCGGATGGATGACGACTTCCAGTTTTTCCGGCGGACAGTTAAACAGCCAATGCGCCTCAATCAACTCCAAGCCCTTATTCATCATTGACGCGGAATCGACGGAAATTTTGCGCCCCATGCTCCAATTCGGATGCTTGACCGCCTGCTCGGGCGTAATGCTGTCAAATGTACTTAAATCAGTGTTAAGGAATGGGCCGCCCGATGCAGTCAGGATAATCGAATTGATACCGTGCTCATTCAGACGGCCTGTGTAATCCCTTGGC
Source organism: Neisseria sp. P0022.S009 (assembly GCF_051956675.1). Classification (NCBI taxonomy): domain Bacteria; kingdom Pseudomonadati; phylum Pseudomonadota; class Betaproteobacteria; order Neisseriales; family Neisseriaceae; genus Neisseria; species Neisseria sp. P0022.S009. The sequence goes on along the minus strand of NZ_JBQCXE010000001.1, from coordinate 131,941 downwards.
AATACTTGGAAGATGGCGTTGTGTTCGCTGTCAATCGGCAAGACAGCGGCGCCGTTTTGACGGGCGGTTTCCATGAACAATGCGCCGGAAACCACCAGCGTTTCTTTGTTGGCCAGATAAATGGTTTTGCCCTTTTGAGCGGCGGCCAAAGCCGAGGGCAAACCGGCCGCGCCGACAATGGCACACATCACGCCGCTGACTTCATCGGCCGAAGCCACATCAATCAGGGCTTGAGCACCATATAAAACCTGCGTATCGATGCCTTCTTGTTTGAGTTTCTTTTCCAGCTCGGCGGCATGGCCGGCATCGCCGACAACGGCATATTCCGGGCGGAACTGTTTGCATTGTGCCGCCAGCTTGTCCACCTGCCTATGCCCTGCCAGCGCGAACACGCGGAATTTTTCGGGATGGCGGGAAACAACGTCCAAAGTGCTTTCGCCTATGCTGCCGGTACTGCCTAATATGGTCAGAACTTGTTGTGTCATGGTGTGTTCTTTGTGTGCTGTGCAAACGGTATTCATTGTGTTTGAAATAGATTTCTTTGCCGTTTCCAATTTTCAGACGGCCTTTTGCCTCCCGGCTAAACAGGCCGTCTGAAAGAATTACTCAATGCCGTATTCGATGGTAACAACCAGTCGGACTTGTTTGCCGACGGTGCTTTTATCGTAAGAACCGCCGTATTCGTCGTCCTCACTGCTGCCGGTGTCGGCATAGATGTTGAACGAGCCTTGCGAAGCAGAACGCATGGCGCCCACTTTGCCGCCGCCGGTTTTGGCAAACTCGGCCGCGCGTTTCTGCGCATCCTCAGTCGCCTGCGTAATCAAATCGCGTTTGATGGTTTCCAAATTGCCCAGCAAATATTGCGGATTGTCGAAGCGGATGAATTCGTTTTGCGCACGGAAATTCAAAATGGCGCGCTGGGCGACTTGAATTTTGTCCAGTTTTTTGGTGTTGACCACAATATTGAGGTCGCCGTCGTAGCCGTTGGGCGTGCGGGTTACATTGCCCAGTTCGTCGCGGGTTTCATTGAAAACGCGCGACACTTCGGGCAGGCCCACTTTCATTTCAGCCGCCGTAAAGCCTTGCTCGCCCAAAAACTTAGACAGCTTCTTGCGTCTTGCCGTCAGCAAATCCAAAACTTCCTGATAGCTCTCGCCGTGCGCGTTCACACCCGTATTCCACGTCGCGCTGTCGGATTGGAAGTTTTTCTCCGCCAAACCTTTTACGGTAATCGTCCCCGGTTGGCGCAGATTCTTAAACTGCACGCCCAAAATAAACGCCGCAGCCATCAATCCCAGTGCCAACAATACGCCCAAAATCGATAAAGATGAAATCTGTTTTTGTTCGGACATAATCAGCTCCCTCAACAACGTAAGACAGGCGGTTTAAAACAAATATACGAAAGCGGCATAAATGCTGATAACGGCAATCAGGCTGTCCACACGGTCGAACACGCCGCCATGCCCCGGCAGCAGATTGCTGCTGTCTTTGATACCGGCCGCACGTTTGAGCCAGCTTTCCAGCAAATCGCCGCACACGCTGACAACGGTCAGAATCAAGCCGATCAAAATCGTTTTGAACCAACCGGCTTCAAAAGCCAGCCAACCGGCTTTCCATACGATGGTCATGTACACGGCAACGCACAATGCGCCGCCGATCGCACCTTCCCAGCTTTTACCCGGGCTGATGGTCGGCGCAATTTTGCGCTTACCAAACGACTTGCCGCAGAAATACGCGCCAATATCGGCCACCCACACCAAGCCCATAATCGCCAATAAAGACAGCGCGTCTTCAGGCTGAGGGCGCAGATAAACCAGTGCAAACCAAAACGGCATCACCAACAACCAACCGACCGTGTAAGCCTGCCAGCCGCCGTTTAGCTTCCATTTCGCTTTCAGCCACCAAGGCATGACAATCAGCCAAAACGCCAATACGACACACCAAACCAAATTGGGCAGCTGCCAACCGCCAGCATAAGCAATCACGCCGAACACCAGCGTTGAAGCCAAATAATGATTGATTTTCAGCTTGTCCAAGCCGCTCATGCGGGCATACTCCCACAAAACCAACATGGCAATCAGGCCGCAAAACGCCGCCCACAGCCACATAGGTGCATAAAACAGCATGACCAGCATCAGCGGCAAGAGCCACAGCGCCGTTAAAATCCGTTGTTTCAACATAATTCTCAACCCCGTTGCTGCTCAAGCGGCAGCTGTTCGGAAGTCCGCCCGAAGCGGCGTTCCCGTTTTTGGAACGAAGCAATCGCCTCGTTCAGCGATTTCTCATTAAAATCAGGCCACAGCGTATCCGTAAAATACAATTCCGCGTACGCCATCTGCCACAGTAGGAAATTACTGATGCGCGTCTCGCCGCCGGTGCGGATAAACAAATCCGGCTCGGGTGCATCGCCCAACATCAAATAGCGCGACAACGCCTCTTCCGTAATCTCAGTCGCACCCTCGGCAAGCAACTGATTTGCCGCCTGCAAAATATCCCAGCGGCCGCCATAATCGGCGGCAATGCTCAAAGTCAAACCGGTATTGTTTGCCGTCAACGCCTCGGCCGCCTCAATCCCCTTCAGGATTTCAGCATTAAACCGCTCGCGGCTGCCGATGACTTTCAAGCGCATATTGTTATCGTGCAAACGGCGCACCTGCTTTTGCAAAGCCTGCAAAAACAGCCCCATCAGAAAAGAAACCTCTTCCTCGGGGCGTCGCCAGTTTTCAGTCGAAAAAGCAAACACGGTCAAATACTGCACACCCAGTTCAGCACAATGCTTCACCATGTTCTCCAGCGCATCCAAGCCGCGCTTATGCCCCATCACACGGGGAAGAAAACGCTTCTTTGCCCAACGTCCGTTGCCGTCCATAATCACGGCAATATGTCGGGGGATGGCAGAGTGTTCCAAAATCGTCTGCGTACTGCTTTTCATGTCTGCCTTTCAGGGAGCAAACCGTCCAAAGGCCGTCTGAACGGTTTGCACACAGGATTAAATCGCCATCAAATCTTCTTCTTTGGCCGCCAAGAGCTTGTCTGCCTCAGCAATGTATTTGTCGGTCAACTTCTGAACCGCTTCCTCGCCGCGGTGGGCTTCATCTTCAGAAATTTCTTTGTCTTTCAACAATTTTTTGATGTGGTCGTTTGCATCACGGCGCACATTGCGGATAGACACACGGCCCTCTTCCGCCTCGCCGCGTACCACTTTGATCAAATCTTTACGGCGTTCCTCAGTCAGCATAGGCATAGGGACACGGATCAAATCGCCGACAGAAGCAGGGTTCAGGCCCAAGTTGGAATCACGGATCGCTTTTTCGACTTTTGAAGCCATATTGCTTTCAAAAGGTTTCACACCAATCGTACGCGCATCCAAAAGCGTCACGTTCGCTACTTGGCTCACAGGCACCATGCTGCCCCAGTATTCCACTTCCACTTGGTCAAGCAGGCCGGTATGCGCACGGCCGGTACGTACCTTAGCCAAGTTTTCTTTCAATACTTCCAGAGAACGCTGCATTTTGCCTTCAGCTGTCTTTTGAATATCATTAATCATCTTATACTTTCAATTTCATAGGAATAAAACAGGATTAACCGAGAATAGTACCGTTAAACCGCCCTCACGACAAGGCTTTACGCCCCAACAGCCTTGTTTTCTAACCGATATTTAACATCAAACAAAATAAAGGCCGTCTGAAAATCTTTCAGACGGCCTTTATTGTTTCAAGCAACTACATCAACTCGGCCTTTTTCTGAATTTATTTGGAAACTAAGCTTCTATCTTGAGACCATTGTCTCCATCCACACAAAGAACGAATTTTATTGCTAACAGATATAAACAACTCTACTCTTTTCAATCGAAATGAATTTCCTCGGGAAATATACCGATAATCGGTTATAATGACCAATTATCTAAATTGATTAAACATATTAAATAACTGTAGCATTGAATTTACTATGTTACAATGTTTGCAAATGTTACACATAACTACGTAAAGAAATCTCAATATGAGATTTCTTTTTAATCACTTTTAAAGACTTATATTTCATTCAACCATTGAGAGATAAAAAATGAAAAAAGCCTTTTCTATCTTTTCCATCAGTTTTCTGACTCTAACTCTACTTACTGCCTGTAATCGTAGTGAAAATGAAACGAGAAAAGAACTGAATGCACTGAAAGAGCAATTAGCGCAACAACAAAAGCTTCAGGCTGAACGTGAAAACCAAGAATTGGAACACCGTAAACAAATAGAACAACGACAACGTGAAAACGAAATTTATGAACAAGCCTATCAAAGTGCTCAAGAAGACTTAAAGATGCAACAAATGCTTGAGGAAGAGCAACGACAAGAAGAAGCTAAACAAAAACGCGCTCAAGATGAGCAAAAACAAGACGAGGCAAAAAAGAGACTTGCTATAGAAGAAGAGCGGAAACAAGAAGAAGCTAAAACGAAACCCGAGCAAGAAGAAAAAAAGAAAAAGCAACAAGAAGAAACTAAAAAAGCGGAAGAGAAAAAAACTGCCGCTCCTAAACCTACCGAGAAACTGACTCGCTACCCAGCTTTTGTCATTACTGCTTCGGGTTCAGGCACAATCAATCTTCGTGGAGGTCCATCTACTTCCAACATAGCCGTTAAACAATTAAGAGATGGTCAAGAGCTTCAGGTTATTGCTGAAACCAACAAATGTGAAGATGCAGGCGGTGGATGCTGGGTTAAAGTACAGGTTGGTGACCTAAAAGGCTATGTATCCAATGCTTATTTGCAACGTGGAACAGCCTACGTAGATACGGGGTATTAATTATGCGAAAACTTATTTTTACAGTTCTATTCATCCTTCCCTCTTTTTCTTTGGCTGGAAACTTACATTGTAAAAAGCCCGTAGAAGAAATGATTGGGGAAAGTCAAAGATGCTTTTATCAAGGGGGATTAAGCGATGCCATTACTGCTTTTAGCAAATATTCTGCTCAATGGAATAAAAAGAAAGGTGAGTCCATCCCTTTTCTTTGGTTTCCCATTTTAAAAAACGGCATACCAAAAACAACCGTAACAATGGCACAATTACCAAAATCTCGTTCTGTAACGCCTTTCTCAGAAACTAAAGACTATCCTTTGGAGACCATTGTTGCCGGTATTGAATGGAAAAACAAAAATAAAGTCAAAATTATGGGATGTGTTTATGAGACAGATTATTGTCTCTCTGCTACTTTTATCCAAAAAGAAGATAAAGTCTTTATTGAATCCATATCTACCTAACTCAAATAGGATACGCAGATGGGAATTGCTATTCTGACAATATTTATCTGAACAAAATCAGATTGTCAGACATGAAGGTCTTAAACCGTACTTATCTTGATCGACAAGTTAGAGCAGATGATTAATTAGCATAAAATGCCCTTATTCTAAGAGAATTGAAATGAAAAAAATTCTAGCTGTTATCGGTACATTACTTACTACCTTGTGCGTTTTCATTTGGTCTCAATTAATTGCTCCTAGTGCAACAGAGGCAATTAAGGCAAATGTTAAGCCTATTCTCATTGAGATATTTAACAACCAACTGAAAGATTCCGGTATCCTAAAAAATAATTTAGATGATAAGAAAGTTGCAGAAGACTTGATTACAGAGAACATAACTGATCTAAACTGTAAAAATGGAGAGTCTGAACAACAATGTACAGACCGAATTTTAGAAGAGTCCGGCGCAAACCAACTCAAAAAAGATTTAGATATTATCAACGCCCAATATGAAAAATGTCACCAAGATGTGCAAAGACTGAATATAGACTTACTTAATGACGAATTAGTTTATAGAACCAAAATCAAGTGCATGATTGTCAATAACCAAGGCGAAAGATTAGACAACCTCGCAAAATCAGAGCCTTATCTAGCAAATACTATCTATCAAATTAAAAGAAGCATCTTCCCAGCATACAACGGCCACTAATTCATAATCAGGAAATCGTATGAACAAACTTTTAGCAACAATATGTATTCTAGTTCTATCTGCTTGTGCTACAGATACTTACCACCACCAACCACAACAATATAGAAAGCCTCAGAAATCCTCATACCGGCGCGTTGTTCAGGAATGTAATTATCACCAAGATAAAAACTCAGTTCAAAATCCTAAGATTATTACTGATACAAGAAAACAAGAATGTAAAAACTTTCGTAGCCAAATGATGTAAAGTCATTACCACCTACATTCTCAAATACAAGGCCGTCTGAAAATCTTTCAGACGGCCTTTTCTTTATTCAAATTCAAATCCTACTCTCTATTTCGCTCATTCCAAAAATAACGCCATACAAAGCATGGAAAAGCAAAAATCAGGTAGAGGCAAACCACGGTCGCGTAAAACTCCCAATCTTGGGCATGTACGGTACCGGCGCGTGATTCGAGGATATAGGCGAGAATCGCGGTAAGAAGGAAGCCTGCCAGCAATTCGATCAAGTGATGGCCGATGTGTTTGCGTTTCAGGGCGACGATGCCGAAGAATTTGGTGGTAATAAATGGTGCGTTGGCAAAGATAAGTGCCAACAGCAAAAGAATGTACATGGATGCGGTCATGATGGTCTTTCTGTTTTCAGACGGCCTGTGTGTGATTTTAACATGTTAAATGGGCATTCTTGCCCATCATTATCCGTGGAATATTCAATATCTTGATGATACCTGCTTGATGATTGTTCAAAGGCTTGAGGCCGTCTGAACTTTGGGTATATTTCATCCGAATGCGAATCCTAACAAAAACGGCGACTTTGGAACAGCCGCCGTTGGTTTTGTTTAAAGCTTACAGGGTATTTTCCAATGCTTTGGCACACCAGTCTATAACGGTTTGCGGCATGATACCCCACAGGAGCAGCAGGAAGGCATTGACCGTCAGGACAAATTTGGCGGCATAGTTGCTGCCGACCGGCTGGTCATGGTCAGGCGCATCGAAGTAGATAACTTTGACCACGCGCAGGTAGTAGAACGCACCAATCAGCGACATGATGACGGCAAATACGGACAACCAAACATGGCCTTGTTTCAAGAGCGCCATAATCACGCCAAATTTGGCGTAGAAGCCCATCAGCGGCGGAATACCCGCCATGGAGAACATGGACAGCAGCATCAGGAAGGCAAACCATGCATGGCGTTGGTTAAGGCCTGCGAGGTCTTTGATGTTTTCACATTCAATATCTTTGGTGGACAATACCATCAAAACGCCGAAGCTGACTGCCGCCATCAAAGCATAGGTAATGGCGTAGTACAGACCTGCGGTAAAGCCGACTGCGCCTGCCATAAACGCCAACAGGATAAAGCCCATGTGCGATACGGTGGAGTAGGCGAGCATACGTTTGATATTGGTTTGCATGATGGCGGCAAGGTTACCGACCACCAAAGAAGCAACGGCAAGGATGGCCAACATCGGCGCCCAGTCTGAATGTACTGTACCCATGCCGGTCACAAGAATACGGAACGCAAAGACAACGGCGGCAATTTTTGGAGCCGTACCCACAAAGGCGGCAACGGATGTCGGCGCGCCATCGTACACATCGGGTACCCACATATGGAATGGAACCGCACCCAATTTAAATGCAATGGCGACTACAATAAACACCATACCCAATTTCAACAACCATTCATTGGCCTGCTCATTGAAAGCAGAAGCCAAGACGGAAGCAAAATCAAGAGAACCGGTGGCGCCGTAAACCATGGAAATACCATAGAGCAGCAAACCGGAGGCCAACGCGCCCAATACGAAGTACTTCAGCGCGGCCTCGGCAGAGCGGCCGGAATCGCGGCGCAGGGCAATCATGGCGTACAGCGACAAAGACAACAATTCCAAACCGATATACGCAGTCAGGAAATGTGCCGAGCTGACCATGACGCTCATACCCAACAGGGCAAACAGCGACAGGGTGTAAAACTCGCCTTTAAAGATTTGGCGGTCTTGGTTGTACGGTTTACTGTAAATAAACAGACCGAAAGTCAGCGCATACAGCACCAGTTTTGCCAAACGGGACATGCCGTCTGCAATATACATACCGTGAAAGGCATCGACACTGCCCTGTTCCCATACTGCCAATTGGGTAACGGCCACGATGATGACCGTTCCCAAACTCATCAGATGAGTCAGATAGCGGTTTTTATCGCAAATCCACAAGTCTGCCAGCAATACGACACCCAATAGCGCAAGCAGCACGATTTCGGGCATGGCGGGCATTAAATTCAAATCAGACCAGTTCATTTACACACCTCAAATCTTGCTTTGTGCCACATGGGTAATCAAATCGTTTGCCGCTTGATGCACCACTTCGATAAACGCTTGCGGATACAGACCCATGCCCAAAACAGCAACCGCCAAAATCGCCAAAATCGCAAATTCGCGGCAATTGATGTCTTTCATTTCGGCAACGTGCGGATTGTGGATCGCACCAAAAATAACGCGTTTGTACATCCACAGGGTATAAGATGCACCGTAAATCAAGGTCATGGCAGCCAACGCGCCCACCCAGAAATTCACTTTAACCGCGCCCATAATCACCATAAACTCGCCCACGAAGCCGGAAGTCGCAGGCAGACCGGCATTGGCCATACCGAACAACATCATAAACGCCGCAAACTTAGGCATCACATTGACCACACCGCCATAGTCGGCAATATTGCGGGTATGCAGGCGGTCGTACATCACGCCGATACACATAAACATCGCGGCAGACACAAAACCGTGGGAAATCATTTGAATGATTGCGCCTTTCAATGCCCAGTCATTCAATTGGCCGTTTACAAACAGGAACATACCCAAAGTGACAAAACCCATGTGGCTGATGGAAGAGTATGCCACCAGTTTTTTCATATCGGTTTGCACCAAAGCCACCATACCGATGTAAATCACAGCAATCAGGCTCAATACGATGATCACGGGGGCAAAATAGCGTGCCGCATCCGGCATAATCGGCAGGATAAAGCGCAAGAAACCATACGCACCCAGCTTCAGCGTAATGGCCGCCAACACCATCGAACCGCCGGTCGGCGCTTCAACGTGGGCATCCGGCAACCAAGTGTGCACAGGGAACATCGGCACTTTTACGGCAAATGACAGGAAGAACGCCGCAAACAAAAGCTGTTGTACGCCCAACGGAATCTGTTTGATGTTTTGGAAATCGACAATAGAGAAGCTGCCTGTCTGATAGTACAGGTAAACCATGGCAACCAGCATCAAAAGCGAACCCATCAGCGTATAGAGGAAGAGCTTGACCGACGCATAGACGCGGCGCGGACCACCCCATACACCGATAATCAGGTACAGCGGAATCAGCATACCCTCGAAGAACACATAAAACAGAATCGCATCCTGCGCGGCAAACGCACCATTAATCAAACCCGACATAATCAGGAAAGCGGCCATATACTGCGCCGGACGTTTCTGAATGACTTCCCAACCGGCCAATACCACCAACAGCGTAATAAACGCATTCAAGATGATAAAGAGCACTGAAATACCGTCCACGCCCAATGCGTAGTTGATTTTCAGCAGCGGAATCCACTCGTGGAACTCGGTAAACTGATAGCCGCCGCTCAAACGGTCGAAACCGGTAAACAGGGGCAGCGTTACCAAGAAACCGGCAAGCGCACCCATGAAGGCAAGCACACGCGCCAGCGGCGCACGGCTGTCCTTACCGGTCGCCAAAACCAGCACACCTGCGGCGATGGGTATCCATATTGCCAAGCTGAGTAGGTAGTTGGAAAACATAGTGGTTAACCTGTGGTTAAAATAAAAAATATAGTTGTATGGGTTGGTTTCCAGACGACATTTCAGGAGGCCGTCTGAAAAAGATTGTGTATTTTGTGTACGGCAAAATCAAGAAAAATGTATATCTGCCGTCATTCTCTTATTCTGTTGCTGTCTCAAACCTTCTTTTCAGACGGCCTCAAACACTGTCCTCTTTCTCAATCACCAGAATCCGCGCCTCGCCGCACGGATGGGCGACGTGTTCCGTGCCGATTCCTGCATAGAAGATATCTCCGCTTTTTAAACGAACGATGTGTTCTTCGCCGTTTTCTCGGTAGTGCATCTCAACTTCGCCATCCATCACAGCAAACACTTCCTCGCCGTCGTTGATGTGCCATGTGTAGGGCTGGTTCGTCCAGTGCAGGCGCACGGTGGTGCCGTTCATATTGGCGATGTCGAGCGCGCCCCATGCGCGGGAAGCGGTAAATTCGGCGGAGCGGATGGTTTGTGTGTCTGACATGGTTTTTCTCGCCTCTATATTTCAGACGGTCTCTTCCCTATTTTTCTTGTCAAAACCGTTATCCGAAGATTTCGACTACGCTCCGTCGGTACGGTTGGTGTCCATCTCAAGTTTAATGAACGCATCAATCATGCTGCGCCAAACTGCTTCTGCTACTTCGGGCGACAAACCGGCCTTTTCGGCATAAGCGCGGCGAGAGGCAATCACTTGAGCCACCCGTTCGGGCGCGGAAACCGCCTGCACATCGTTTTTAGGTTTCAGACGACCAGCCTGCCGTACCAATTTCTGCCGGCGGGCGAGTAATTCGATTAATCCCTTATCCAAACCGTCGATGGCTTCGCGGACTTCGTCCAGGGTTTGCGGTAATTTGTCTTCAATCATTATTGCTCAAATTTTCTTTTTCAGACGGCCCTATACACAAACTATAGACAGGCCGTCTGAAATCCCGCTTTTATCGGAACAATCCCCAGAAGGTCATGCCGAGCAGTACCAATACTCCGAATACCATAGCGGCTGCATAGGTGTAGATGAAGCCGGTTTGGACTTTGCGTACCTGCGCGGCAATCGCACCGACCAGTTTGGCAGAGCCGTTGACGATACCGTTGTCGATAATGGCGGTATCGCCGACTTTCCAGAAGAAAGTACCCAATGCGCGCGTGCCTTTGGCAAAGACGTTGAAATACAGGGCGTCGAGGTAGTATTTGTTTTCAAACAAAACGTAAATCGGACGGAACGCCTGTGCAATTTTCGCAGGCAGGTGCGGCAGTTTGACGTACAAAAGCCATGCGCTCAATACGCCTGCGATAGCGAGGTAAAGTACGGGCGAATGCAGGCTGTGCAACACCATTGCCAATGCGCCGTGGAACTCTTCCTTCATGATGTGCATGGTCGGATGCGCGTCGGCATTAACGAAAATCACGTCTTTGAAGAAATCGCCGTAAAGCATAGGCTCGATGGCAACATAGCCGATGATGACGGACGGAATGGCAAGCAAAATCAAAGGCAGGGTAACGACCAGCGGGCTTTCGTGCGGATTGTCGTTTTTGCCCAAGCCGTGATGCTCTTCACCATGATGATCGTCATGATGTTCAGGCAGGCTGCGCCATTTTTCTTCGCCGTGGAACACCATAAAGTATTGGCGGAACGCGTAAAATGCGGTAACGAACACGCTGGCGAGGACGGCAAAATAGGCAAAGCCGCTGCCCGGCAGGGTGCTGTATTTCGCTGCTTCGATAATCGAATCTTTGGAATAGAAGCCGGAGAAGAACGGCGTACCGATCAGCGACAAGTTACCGATCAGCATGGTCAGCCAAGTAATCGGCATGTATTTTTTCAGGTTGCCCATATGGCGCATATCTTGGTCATGGTGCATACCGATAATCGCGCTACCTGCGGCCAAGAACAACAAGGCTTTAAAGAAAGCGTGGGTCATGACGTGGAACATCGCCACGGAATAGGCAGACGCGCCCAGAGCCACGGTCATATAGCCCAGTTGCGACAAGGTGGAATACGCAACCACACGTTTGATGTCGTTTTGAATCACACCCAAGAAACCCATAAACAGGGCAGTAATCGCACCAATTACCATGATGACAGACAGCGCAGTGCTGCTCATCTCATAAATCGGCGACATGCGCGATACCATGAACAGACCGGCGGTAACCATGGTTGCGGCGTGAATCAATGCGGAAATCGGTGTCGGGCCTTCCATCGAATCAGGCAGCCAAACGTGCAGCGGGAATTGCGCCGATTTACCCATCGCACCGACAAACAGGAGCAAACAGGTTACGGTAATCAAAGACCATTCCACACCGGGGAACAGTTGGATAGTGGCCGTCTGAACATTAGGCAGATAAGCGAATACATCTTGATAGCGCAGGCTGCCGCCGAAATAGGCAAGTACCAAGCCGATACCGAGTAAAAAGCCGAAGTCGCCGACACGGTTGATCAAAAAGGCTTTCAGGTTGGCAAATGTTGCGCTCGGACGTTTGAAATAGAAACCGATCAAGAGATACGACACCAAACCCACAGCCTCCCAGCCGAAGAAGAGCTGGATGAAGTTGTTGCTCATAATCAGCATCAACATGCTGAAAGTAAACAAAGAAATATAGCTGAAGAAGCGTTGGTAGCCGACTTTTTCATCGTGCATATAGCCGATGGTATAGATATGTACCATCAACGATACGCCGGTGACCACGACCATCATCATCGCCGTCATCGTATCGACCAAGAAGCCGACGGAGAAATCCAAGCCGCCCATTGTCAGCCAGGTATAAACGTTCTCGTCAAACTTGGTACGGCTGCCATTGAGGAATCCCCACAGCACATAAGCCGACAGCAAGGCGGACACCGCCACACCGAGTATTGTTACGGTATGCGCACCGGCACGTCCGATTTTGTTGCCGAACAAACCCGCAATCAGCGAGCCTGCCAAAGGCACAAGGGCAATAATGAGATATAAAGTCATGTCGTTCATTTTGGATGAACCTTATTTAAGATTTTTGGCAGTTTAAAATTTTGTTGGTTATAAGCTACTTTTTTAGGAGATTAGACTATCTGAATATGTATTGTTACAAACAAATAGTCCAGCTTTAATTCGTTTTATCGATATCACTCAATATTTTCCCTAACTCTGCAAATTTCTGTTCAAATATTCTATCTAGAATAGGATTTGGCGTTGTATGCACAGTAGGAAATGGCTCATGTTTGGGTGAAAAAACTTGGATAAAAATAGTATTTTCATCAACCTTTTGATAGTGGATAACCTCCAATGAAGTATCGCCATTCGGATTAAATTCCAACTTTTTTATTGCCACTGGATATTTTCTCTTATGGTAATTTGGCCCAGAGTGGTAATGCCAACAATTCAACTTTTTGTATTCTTCTACACCGGACAGTTCATTGCCAAAATCATCTTGCCAAGACGGTTTATTTTTACCTGATAGTTCACGGTCTCTTACGACCTTATCAATAAAATCAATCAAGGCTTCTTTTTCTTTTTGATTAAGAAATTTTGTATCTTTAAAAAAGGGGGTATTCAATATCCCATTTTCTGCTTTCATTGGCTCGGCAATTTCTACTATCATCAAGCTTCCCCAAATAAAACTCGACGAATGTCATCACGCGAATGGGTTTCATTAAATGTAAATGCTGCCTTTGAGCGTGTTTGAGCTATTTTAACCATCTCGTAATGATACATCGCCGCATAAAACTGATTGGCACAAGACAAAGCTTGCTTATCTACTTCAATAATTTTCTTAAACAACGCGTGAATTTGGTATGTATCTTGCTGTCCTGTTAGCTTTTCCAGTGTATACAAAACCTTATCTAACACGATAATCTGTTCCATACTTTTCTGAATGTCGTCTCTTATATCAGTTAATTCGTTAGCATGAATAAGACCTTTCAGTTCATCATTCGCTGCAATATCAACCAAAATGGAGGAAAATAATTGCACTGCCTCTGGTAAGCGCCGAAATTTACGTGAGAACTCTGTACTCAAATCTCGATACAGTTCGGCAAAGGCATTTTTCTTACTCAGTGTAAGTTTACGCCGCGTTTCGCGGTTAGTTGGGTAATTTGCCAGTTTTTGAATAGACAATTCTGGGTCTATAGTTTGTACAGACTGGCTATACACGTTTGAGGCAGTTGCCATTACACCAACTGCCGTAAGCGTACTCATAAATCTTTTAATTGTTTGTCGCAACTTATCTTGGCTCATAATTATCTTTATCTTGCAATTTCAAATTAGATTTTACGCAGCTATATCTGGTAACAGGGATTTTATACGTTCTGTTTCAAATCGCCTGAAACCACTGCCTAACCTTTCAACTCGTCCAAATCGGCAACATTAATCGTTTGTCGATTGCGGTACACCAGCACCATAATCGCCAAACCTATGGCGGATTCGGCAGCGGCGACGGTCAATACGAAGAATACGAAAATCTGTCCGGCGGTATCGCCCAAGTGCTGTGAGAAGGCGATAAAGTTGAAGTTTACCGCCAAGAGCATCAGCTCGATGGACATCAGCAATACCAGCACGTTTTTGCGGTTCATAAAGATACCCATTGCGCTGATACCGAACAGGAGCGCACCCAATACCAGATAATGCGTCAAGGTAATCATGCTTTGCCCTCCCCTTCCGGCTTGAGGCCGTCTGAAACTTCGCTTTCTTCGGCAGATTCGACTTGCGGTTTGACCGCTTCCATTTTCACCAGACGCATACGGCCTTGGTCAGCACGTACTTTAACTTGGTCTGCAGGATCCATACGTTTCGGATTGAAAGTTTTGCGGTGAACCAGTGCAATCGCGGCTACCATACCCAACAGCAGCAATACCGCCGCCAACTCAAACGGCAACAAGTAGTCAGTATAAATACGGCTACCCAAATCGCGGATATTGTTGTAATCGGCCGGAATGTCTTTCATCAGGCCAAATGCGGCCAGGTCGGTTTTCGGGTTAACCAAAATCAGAATCAGGGCAACCGCCAACAATGTGCCGACCACGCCGGCAACAGGCGCATGACGCCAGAAACCGGCGCGCATTTCTTCAATGTCGATGTTCAACATCATCACGACGAACAGGAACAACACCATTACGGCGCCGACGTAAACCACCACCAGCGTCACACCCAAGAATTCGGCCTGCATCAGCATCCAAAGCATCGCGCTCACGCAGAAGGTCAGCACCAGATGCAAAGCAGCGTGCACAGGGTTTTTAGCGGTAACGGTACGAACCGCACCGTACAAAACGATGGCGGCAAGGATATAGAACAGAATCGCGGAAAAAGTCATTCGTCTGCTCCTTAACGATACGGCGCGTCAGCGGCTTTGCGTTTGGCGATTTCGGG
The DNA here is from genome assembly GCF_051956675.1 of Neisseria sp. P0022.S009. NCBI lineage: Bacteria > Pseudomonadati > Pseudomonadota > Betaproteobacteria > Neisseriales > Neisseriaceae > Neisseria > Neisseria sp. P0022.S009. The sequence continues at coordinate 116,866 of NZ_JBQCXE010000001.1, read as the reverse complement.
TTCGTATTTGTCGCCAATGGCCAAAAGAATCGGCTTGGTCATGTGCAAGTCGCCTTTTTTCTCGCCGTGGTATTCAAAAATATGGGTTTCCACAATCGCATCGGTCGGGCAGGCCTCTTCGCAGAAACCGCAGAAGATGCACTTGGTCAGGTCGATGTCGTAACGCTTGGTGCGGCGGGTGCCGTCTTCGCGTTCTTCCGATTCGATGTTAATCGCCATTGCCGGACAAACTGCCTCACACAATTTACACGCAATACAGCGCTCTTCGCCGTTCGGATAACGGCGTTGCGCGTGCAGGCCGCGGAAACGCACGGATTGCGGCGTTTTCTCTTCGGGGAAATAAATTGTGTCTTTGCGGGCAAAAAAGTTTTTGAGCGTTACGCCCAAGCCTTTTACCAATTCGCCAAGCAGAAAGGTTTTTACTAAGTTAGCCATATTTATGTTCCCTCAAAACAGGGATTTCGTTAGGTATTCAAAATCGCTTTGTTCAGACGGCCTCAAGATGCCGTCTGAAACTTATTTCCACAAATTCAGCGGTGAAATCATCCACACGCCCAAAATCACGATGTAGGCGAAGCCGATCGGAATCAGCACTTTCCAGCCCAAGCGCATGATTTGGTCATAACGGTAGCGCGGGAAGGTTGCACGAATCCATAGATACCAGTACAACACTGCCGCCATTTTCACGAACATCCAGAATGCGGAAGGCGTACCGATAAAGCCCCAGCTTTGCGGGAATGGGGACAACCAGCCGCCGAGGAACATCAGCGATGTCAGCGCGGCAATCAGAATCATGAAAATGTATTCGGCAAGGAAGAACAGCGCGAACGCGAAGCCGGAATATTCAACGTGGTGACCGGCAACGATTTCAGATTCACCCTCTGCCACGTCAAACGGCGCGCGGTTGGTTTCGGCAACGGCGGAAATCAGATAGACAATGAAGATGGGGAAGAGCGGCAGCCAGTTCCAAGAGAATACCGAACCGCCCGCGATACCTTTGGCCTGCGCGGCAACGATGTCGGAGAAGTTCATGCTGCCCGACACCATCACGACACACACCAGCGCGGCACTCATGGCGATTTCGTAGGAAATGCTTTGCGCGGAAGCACGCATTGCGCCCAAGAACGAATATTTGGAGTTGGACGCCCAGCCTGCAATGATCACGCCGTAAACCGACAGCGAGGTAATCATCAGGATGTACAAAAGGCCGATATTGATATTGGTCAGCACCCATTCTTCGTTGAACGGAATCACTGCCCATGCCGCGAAAGACGGGGCGAGCGACATAATCGGGCCGATGTAGAACAGGGCTTTGTTTGACAGCTTCGGACGGGTTACTTCTTTAAACAAGAGTTTGAACACGTCGGCAAACGGCTGAATCAGCCCCCACGGGCCGGTTACGTTCGGGCCGACGCGAAGCTGCATAAAGCCGATGACTTTACGTTCGAAATACGTCAGGTAGGCAACGGTCAGAATCAGCGGAATCAGGATAATCACGATTTTGACGATGACGGATACCACCAAGCCTACGGTAATACCCAAATCGCCCAGACCGAGCGTTGCGGCAAAGAGGTTTTGGAACCATTCTTGCATGATCAAGCTCCCGCCAGTTCAATAGTGTCCATCAACGCACCCAGCGCGGCATTTTCGGTATGCAGCGGCAGATGCACCACGTTTTCAGGCAGTCCGGCATCGGCTTTGACAGCAACCGATACGCTTGCGCCGTTTTGTTTGGCGACAGCGGTTTGTCCGTCTTGCAGGCCCAAGCGTGCCAATGTGTTTGGATTTACACGCGCGGCAGGCACGGCAGCATGGCTGGTTTCTTGCAACGGTGCGGAACGGCGCACGATAGAATCAGTGTGATAAATACCGACTCCGCCGACACGGACGAGGCGGTCTGAGGCCGTCTGAACGCCCTCCCCTGTCCATGTGCTGCGGTTATCCAGTTTGGACGGCAGGCTTTCTGCATCCAGCGCATCTTTCAGAATCGCAGCGGTATCGTGGTATTCAAAACCTTTCAGGTCAAACAGGTTGCCCAATACGCGCAACACTTTCCACAGCGGACGCGAATCGCCGAAGCCTTGTACCACGCCGTGGAAAGATTGCAGACGGCCTTCCATATTGATGAAGCTGCCTGATGTTTCAGTAAACGGCGCAATCGGCAACAATACGTCGCACACGTCCAGCAGCGTTTCGCTGACAAACGGGGTAAACGCCATCACGCTTTTCGCCTGTTTCAACGCGGCCACGGCTTTTGCACCGTCAACCGTATCGATTTCAGGCTCGACGTTGAGCAGCAAGACTGCCTGTTTCGGCGCGTTTGCCATTTCGGCAACGCTCTCGCCCGAGTTCACGCCCAAGACATCCGCACCGACGCTGTTAGCAGCCTGCGGCAGAATGCCCAGCACCGCGCCGGTCGCGTCTGCCAGCTCTTGCGCGGCGGCATAAATGGCGGCGTAATCGGGATGGTTTTGCACTTCCGCGCCCAAAATCACCGCTGCTTTTTCAGCGTTTTTCAGGCTGGTGGTAACGGCGTGTTCCGCATTGGCAGACAGGTTTTTCAGACGGCCTGCCCACTCGTCGGGATGTGCGGCTTCTTGAGACAGAAGCGGCATAAACAATTCTTCTTTACTGCTGGCCAATACGCTCAAGGCCATACGGTCTTTGGCGGCGCGGCGCAGGCGGGCGGTCAGGAGCGGCTGTTCTTTGCGCAAGTTCGCACCAACTACCAATACGGCATCGTTGTCAGCCAAAGATTCGATGCTTTGTCCCAACCATTGCGCACCTTTAAGGCCGTCTGAAAGACGTTTGTCTTGTTGACACAAACGGGTGGCAAAGTTTTTAACGCCCAAGCCGTCGGCAAGTTTTTTGGCCAGATACAACTCTTCAACCGTATTCATCGGATTCGCCCAAATGCCGACTTGGTTTTGGTTGCCGTCTTTGGCGATACATTCAATCGCGCTGCGGACATATTCCAACGCGGTTTTCCAATCCACGTCCATCCACTCGCCGCCCTGTTTGATTTTCGGGTTTTTCAGACGGCTTTCGTGATACAGGCCTTCGTAGGCGAAACGGTCGCGGTCGGACAGCCAGCATTCGTTGATGGCTTCGTTTTCCAATGGCAACACGCGGCGGACGGTATGGTCTTTGGTTTGTACAATCAGGTTGCTGCCCAAAGCGTCATGGGCAGAAACGGATTTGCGGCGGTTCAATTCCCAAGTACGCGCGTTAAAGCGGAACGGTTTGCTGGTCAATGCACCGACAGGACACAAATCGATGACGTTGCCTGACAATTCAGTTTCCACTGCTTTGCCGATAAAAGGCATGATCTCGGAATGTTCGCCGCGATTGGCCATAGCGATTTCTTGCACGCCGGCGATTTCTTCGGTGAAACGCACGCAACGGGTACAGTGGATACAACGGCTCATTTCCTCGGCGGAAATCAAAGGACCCATGTCTTTGCCGACGACAGAACGTTTTTCTTCGGTATAACGGCTGGTGGTTTTGCCGTAGCCCATCGCCAAATCCTGCAACTGACATTCACCGCCTTGGTCGCAGGTCGGACAATCAAGCGGATGGTTGATGAGCAGGAACTCCATCACGCCTTCTTGCGCCTCTCGGGCTTTTGCCGAATGCGTACGCACAATCATGCCGTCTGTAACCGGCGTGGCACAGGCGGGCAGGGGTTTGGGGGCTTTTTCCACATCCACCAAACACATACGGCAGTTGGCGGCGATGGAAAGTTTTTTGTGGTAACAGAAATGCGGGATATAAGTACCGAGCTTGTGCGCGGCTTCAATCACCGTCGCGCCCTGCTCCACAGATACCTGTTTGCCGTCGATTTCGATTTGTAACATGGTTCGTTCCTAGTTACGGGTATTTAATAAATAATTCTTTTAGAGGCCGTCTGAAAACTTAGCACCACTTATTCGGTTTCATCGGTCCGCCGTGTTCGATGTAATGCACAAACTCATCACGGAAATGCTTGGTAAAGCTGCGAACAGGGAAGACGGCGGCATCGGCGAGGGCGCAGATGGTGCGGCCTGCCATTTGGTTGCCGACAGAATCTAACAGATCCAAGTCTTCCATGCGGCCTTTGCCTTCTACGATGCGGTGTACGATGCGGTAGAGCCAGCCCGTACCTTCTCGGCAAGGCGTACATTGGCCGCAAGACTCGTCGTAGTAAAAGTAGCTCAGGCGCTCAAGGGCTTTGACCATGCACACGTCTTCGTCCATGACGATAATCGCGCCGGAACCCAGCATCGAGCCTGCTTTGGAAATCGAGTCATAGTCCATATTGGTCTGCATCATGATATCGGCAGGCAACACGGGCGCGGACGAACCGCCGGGAATAACGGCTTTGAGTTTTTTACCGCCGCGCATACCGCCTGCCATTTTCAGAATTTCGGCAAACGGCGTACCCAATGGCACTTCATAGTTGCCCGGACGTTCGACGTGGCCGGAAATACAGAACAATTTGGTACCGCCTGCATTCGGAATACCTTTGTCGGCAAACGCCTGTCCGCCGTCACGGATAATGAATGGGACAGAGGAGAACGTTTCGGTATTGTTGATGGTGGTCGGTTTGCCGTACAGGCCGAACGAAGCAGGGAACGGCGGTTTGAAGCGCGGCTGGCCTTTTTTGCCTTCCAGCGATTCGAGCAATGCGGTTTCTTCGCCGCAAATATATGCGCCGTAGCCGTGGTGGGCGAAGAGTTCGAATTCGAAGTCCGAACCCAAAATATTTTTACCCAAAAAGCCCGCGGCGCGCGCTTGGGCGAGTGCAGCCTCAAAGCGTTGATAACCTTCGAAAATTTCGCCGTGGATATAGTTGTAGCCCGCTTTCGCACCCATCGCGTAACCGGCAATAATCATGCCTTCAATCAGGGCATGGGGATTGAACATGATGATGTCGCGGTCTTTAAATGTACCCGGCTCGCCTTCGTCGGTGTTGCAGACGACGTATTTTTCGCCCGGGAAGGAACGGGGCATAAAGCTCCATTTCAAACCGGTCGGGAAGCCCGCACCGCCACGACCGCGCAAGCCGGAGGCTTTGACCTCGTCAATCACATCGCTTTGCGAGATGTTTTCGGACAGGATTTTACGCAGGGCGGTATAACCGCCACGTTTGACGTATTCGTCCAATGTCCAGCAATCGGGATTGGCGGTATCCACTTGGTCAAAAATCACGCCTGATTGGTAAATAGCCATTTTTGGTTTTGCCTAACTTAACTTTTAGGGTTTCTTTTTTATTTTCAGGTAACCGGAAAATTTATTTAGCGTACACGCTTATAATCATCCAATTTGATAATGCCATTTTTTTCTACAACTTTTACATCAGTAACGCCTTTGTGCCCCATGTCTCGATAACTCACACGGTACCAACCTTTATTTTTAATAATAGGCTGGATATTAGATAAAATACTCGTGCCGTCACCATCTTGCGCTTCTGTCCGTAGCTCCCAAGTGCCATAACAAGGAGCATCTTCACAATCATATTCAGCACTATAAGCACGTTCTAATTTTTTCAAAAAGCGAGATGTCCCGAAACGTTGCGCATCGACACCTAATTCTTCGTTACCAAAAACATACCGCTTATAAAATTGAGAAATAATTTCGTTGGCTTCACTATCTGTAAAATCTGCAAACACGTAATTGGTTGTAGCAACAAATAATGAAATAGCTAAAATAACTTTTCTCATAATTTAAAGCCTTCCTTATCGAAAAGTTTCAGACGGCCTTTTATTTCAGTTCGGCAAGTTTCTTGTCAATTGCTTCTTCGGTCATAAAGCTGCACATGCTGTGGTTGTTGACCAGCATGACCGGTGCATCGCCACATGCGCCCATGCATTCGCCTTCGACAAGGGTAAATTTACCGTCGGGCGTGGTTTCACCGTAGCCGATACCGAGTTTTTTCTTCAGGTATTCGCCGGTATCCATACCGCCGCGCAGGGCGCAAGGCAGGTTGGTACAAACGGTTAATTTGTATTTGCCGACAGGCTCAAGGTTGTACATATTGTAGAAAGTAGCGACTTCGTAGGCTTGTGCAGGCGAGATGCCGATATAGTCTGCGACAAAGGCGATGGTCTCGGGAGCGAGCCAGCCTTTTTCGGTTTGGGCGATACGCAATGCACCCATAATCGCGGAGCGACGTTGGTCGGCAGGATATTTTGCCAACTCGATGTCAATTTGTTTTAAAGATTCTGCGGATAACATTATCGGTCAACCTCCCCGAATACGATGTCCTGCGTACCGATGATAGCAACAACGTCGGCCAGCATGTGGCCTTTTGCCATTTCGTCCATGCCTTGTAGGTGGGCGAAGCCGGGTGCGCGGATTTTCAGGCGGTAGGGTTTGTTTGCGCCGTCTGAAATGATGTAAACGCCGAACTCGCCTTTCGGATGTTCGACAGCGGTGTAGGTCTCGCCCTCGGGAACGTGCATACCCTCGGTAAAGAGTTTGAAATGATGAATCAGGTCTTCCATACCTGTTTTCATTTCGGTACGTTTGGGCGGAGCGAATTTGTGGTTTGTGGTAATGACCGGACCCGGATTGACACGCAACCACTCGGAACATTGTTTGATGATGCGTACGGATTGGCGCATTTCTTCCATACGGCAGAGGTAACGGTCGTAGCAGTCGCCGTTGACGCCGACAGGGATGTCGAAATCCATTTTGTCGTACACGTCGTAAGGCTGTTTCTTACGCACGTCCCATTCCACGCCCGAACCGCGCAACATGACGCCGGTAAAGCCTTTTTGCATGGCGCGCTCAGGAGAGACGACGCCGATGCCGACGGTACGCTGTTTCCAAATGCGGTTGTCGGTCAGGAGGGTTTCGAGTGTATCGATGTTTTTTGGGAAACGTTCGCAGAAGGCGTCGATAAAGTCGAGCATGGTGCCTTCACGGGATTCGTTGAGCTGCTTCAATACTTTGGCGTTGCGGAATTTGCTGCTCTCGTATTTGGGCATGAAGTCGGGCAGGTCGCGGTAAACGCCGCCGGGACGGAAGTAGGCTGCGTGCATACGTGCGCCGGACACGGCTTCGTACAAGTCCATCAGCTCTTCGCGATCGCGGAAGGCGTAGAGAATGGCGGTCATCGCACCAATGTCGAATGCGTGCGAACCGATGCCCATCAAGTGATTGAGGATGCGCGTTACTTCGGCAAACATCACGCGAATATACTGGGCGCGGATAGGTACATCGATACCGGCAAGTTTTTCTACCGCCAAGCAATACGCCTGCTCGTTGACCATCATGGAAACGTAGTCCAGACGATCCATATAGGGCAAGGCTTGCAGATAGGTTTTGGTTTCAGCCAGTTTTTCAGTACCGCGGTGCAGGAGGCCGATATGCGGGTCGGCGCGGACGATGGTTTCGCCCTCCAACTCCAAAATCATACGCAATACGCCGTGCGCCGCAGGGTGTTGCGGGCCGAAGTTGATGGTGTAGTTTCTTAATTTATTGGCCACCGTAGTTCTCCTCACGGACGATACGCGGCGTGATCTCGCGCGGCTCAATGGTAACAGGTTGGTAAATCACGCGTTTTTGCTCTTCGTCGTAACGCATTTCCACATAGCCGGAAATCGGGAAGTCTTTGCGGAACGGATGTCCGACAAAGCCGTAATCGGTCAGGATGCGGCGCAAGTCTGGGTGATTGTTGAACATGATGCCGTACATATCGAAGGCTTCGCGTTCGTACCAATCCGCGCTGTTGTAAATATCGACTACGGATTCGACTACAGGGAAGTCGTCGTCTGAAACCCAGACGCGTACGCGGATGCGTTGATTGTTTTTAACGGAAAGCAGCTGACTGACGACGGCAAAGCGTTTGCCCTGCCATACTTCGTTTTTGTAAGTGCTGTAATCGACACCGCACAAGTCAACCAGAAGCTCGAAATGCAACTCTTCATGGTCGCGCAATGCGGTCATGACTGAAATATAGTGTTCGGGCAGACACTCGACGGTAATCTCGCCCAAAGCTGAAATGACTTTGCTTGCCTGATCGCCAAGCACGCCGACGACGGTCTCGTATAAGTTTTGAATGCTTGCCATATCGTCCTCTCCTTACTCATCACGCGCGATGGTGGAAGTGCGCTTGATTTTTTGCTGGAGCTGAATCAGGCCGTAAATCAGGGCTTCCGCAGTCGGCGGACAACCCGGCACATAAACGTCTACCGGCACGACGCGGTCGGCACCGCGCACAACGGAATAAGAATAGTGGTAATAGCCGCCGCCGTTGGCACACGAGCCCATAGACAATACCCAGCGCGGCTCGGCAAGCTGGTCGTACACGCGGCGCAGTGCAGGCGCCATTTTGTTGGTGAGCGTACCCGCCACAATCATCAGGTCGGCCTGACGTGGGGACGGACGGAAAATGATACCGAAACGGTCAAGGTCATAACGCGCCATACCTGCGTGCATCATTTCCACGGCGCAACAGGCCAAACCGAAAGTAACCGGCCACAGCGAACCGGTACGCATATAGTTCAGCACCGTATCCGCGCTGGTGGTGATGAAACCTTTTTTCAAAACGCCTTCTATTCCCATTCCAGCGCACCTTTTTTCCATTCGTAAACAAAGCCTACCGTCAAAACGACGATAAACACCAGCATAGACCAGAAGCCGTATGTACCCAATTCTTTAAATACCACTGCCCACGGCAGCATAAACGCAACCTCCAAATCGAAGAGGATAAAGAGGATGGCGACGAGGTAATAACGTACGTCGAATTTCATCCTTGCGTTTTCAAAGGCTTCGAAACCGCATTCGTAAGGCGCATCTTTCTCGGCGTAGTGGTGTTTCGGACCCAAAATCGTGCCGAGCAGGATAAACAGCACACCGGCCGCAAGGCCGACGAGGATGAATACGAGGACGGGAAAATAACTGGCCAACATGGTCGTACCTAACTGGTTGACAGACAAATCTTAAAAATAGATTACCATTTTATCGAATTTCAAAAGCCATTTAAAGGTAAATATCAGCAAATCAGCAAAAAAACCTCAATAAATTCAATAAAGTTATGAGAACAATTCTTATTTGTATTTAATATTTCCAAATTTTAATTTCGGTTTAATCATGTATCATTTAATTTGAATTTTCCGCCTATCCGATTTATGCCCCGAATCTGCCCTCTTTCCAATTCCCAATCAAACATGAGGCCGTCTGAAATAGATTATTTTCAGACGGCCTGTATTTACATCACATTCACTTAAAAGTCCGCGCCGTATTCCTGTCCGTTTTCGGGGTTGGTACCCAACTGGCTGGTGATACATGTTTCTTTTTTATTGAAGTTCTTTTTGTTTGCCGCCTTGGCCGCTTTCCGGTTGTGCGGCTGTTGCCGGACGGTTACCGGCAGGCGGTGCACAGAGCGGCGAAAACCGCGGCCTGGGTTTGCGTTTCGGTGTCGTTGCTGTTGGCGGCGTTGCGCTATTGGTTGGCCGTCTGAAAACATTCGGGCAGCCGCCGTCGGAATGAACGGCAGGCTGCCCGAATGTTTTCGCAATCTTTTCAGACGGCTTTTCGGTTTATTTTACCCGTTTGGCGTGGCGGAAAAATTCGTCGGGCGCGGTGGTGCTGCGCAGGGCGTTGTTTTTGTCGAGTTGGATGAAGGATTCCATACCGTCACTGCAACTGAGTGCCACGTCGATGCGCAGGTATTTTTTATTGGGGCGGATGGTTTTCAGCACCGCGTTCATTTCGCTACCGTATGCTTTATTGTCCGAGTCTTCGATTTCGATGCTTTCGCGGATGCTTTTGGCCAGTTCTTTGCCGCTTATCCAAGAGCTTTCATGCACATAACCTTTGCTTTTTTGGCTACACTCGGCGGATACATGGGCAAATTCTTTAAAGCCGTTTTTGTTGATGACGAAGTTTCCGCCGTCCGCATCGTGCCAGGTGCCGAAGCTTTGCGGATGCGGATTGACGTCGGCGGCTTGCGCGGTGGCAACGGCCAGGCTTAGCAGCAGAGGGATTGTTTTCAAGAGTTTCATGGCGGTACTTTCTTTCGATTGAGGTGGAGGGTAAAACAGGCCGGGTTTTAGACGGCCTGTTTTGCTGTCGGCGTGCGCCAGCCGCCGTCATAGTGGCTGAGGAATTCGGCAAAATAGAAAAATCAATCGACACCTTTGAGCATGCGGTTCAATACCGGGGCGAGTACCAACAGAATACCGCAGGTTACCGCGCCGATGGTGGCCAGCATCCAGTAGAAGTCCAATGGCGACTGAGCATTGTAGTAGTCTTTAAACAACACTCCGCCCAAAGTAAAGCCGATGGACAATGCCAAGAAATTCAAAGCAACCATTTGTGTTTTAAACATGCTCGGTGCGATTTTGGTAGAAAACGACAGCGAAATCGGCGACAGCATCAGCTCGCCTATCGTAATCGCCAGCAACACCAGCATAAACACGATAATCGGCATCGGGGTTTCGGATGAAATATACGGAATAAAACTCAAATAAGAGACGCCGGTTACCAACATGGCCAGTGCAAACTTCAACGGCGTTTTAGGTTGGCGTTTGCCCATTTTCGTCCACACCGCCGCCATCACGCCGGAAAAGAGGACCACCCACATGGCCTGTATCGAATCTTTCCATGAAACAGGCACGGTAAAGCCGAAGAAAGTACGGTCCACCGTTTCATCAAAATAGACCGTCGCAACGGTGTACACCTGAAACCAAACCGCCCAGAACATACAAATGGTCAAAAATAGCGGAATATAGGCCACAATATAGCGTTTATTGGCCGCTTCAACGTGGCTGCTGCCCAACAGGCGCGCGAAATAAGCGACGACGGTAACGATAACCACGCCCAAGAGCCAGCGGGAGAAGTTTTCAAGGGTGAGTGCGCCGGAAGCAATCACGCTGCCCAACACCAAAACCAGCAACACGCCGACAGCCATGGCGGTCTGCACCTTTTCAGGGCGCAACGGATTGGGAACCGGCGTATGCGGCAGGTTTTTACGGCCGCGCGAATACCACAGCAGGCCGAATGCCATGCCGACGGCCGCCGCGCCGAAACCGTAATGGAAACCCATCCTGTCTTGCAAAATACCGGTCAACAACGGGCCTAAGAAGCCGCCGATATTGATAGAAATATAGAAAATAGAGAAACCGGCATCACGCAATTCGCGCAGGTCTTCCCGTTCATACAAAGAACCGACCATCGAACCGGCAGACGATTTCACGCCGCCGCTGCCCAGCGCGATAAACACCAAGCCCAGCAACAATCCCATCAAACCCGGCACGATCGCCAATAAAATATGGCCGGTCATCACGACGATGCCGGCGATAAACAGGGTACGCTCCGCACCCCAAATGCGGTCGGCCAACCACGCACCGAGAATGGTGGACAGGTAAACGCTGCCGCCGTACGCGCCGACAATGCCGCCGGCCAAGGCTTTATCCATACCCAAACCGCCTTGACTCGCGGTGTAATACAGATAAATCAGCAGGATGCCCTGCATACCGTAGAAGGAAAAACGCTCCCACAGCTCAATATGGAATAGGGTGGATAATTGCAAAGGATGGCCGAAGAAAGTTTTCTCGGCAGAAGACAGCTTTTGACCGGACATTTAATAAGTTCTCCTAATTATATTGGACAGGATCAGGCTTCAGACGGCCTATTGCACCTACCAATCATTTTTATAGAAACTATATATTACCGCCAATCTTTGCATTTGCAAAACATGTTTTAATATTTGCAAAATAATGTTTCTTTCAAACTGAAAAATGCCGTCTGAAATCTTTCAGACGGCATTTTATGTTTTACGGTTTATACGCCTTGTTTCAGGCTGGCTTCGATGAAGCCGTCCAAGTCGCCGTCCAATACGGCTTTGGTATTGCCGACTTCGTAGCCTGTGCGCAAATCTTTGATGCGTGAAGAGTCCAAGACGTACGAACGGATTTGGCTGCCCCAACCCACATCGGACTTGCCGTCTTCCAATGCCTGTTTCTCTTCGTTGCGTTTGCGCATTTCCAATTCGTACAGTTTGGATTTCAACATTTCCATCGCGGCCGCTTTGTTGGCGTGTTGCGAACGGTCGTTTTGGCACTGCACCACAATTCCCGTCGGCTCGTGGGTAATACGCACGGCGGAGTCGGTTTTGTTAATGTGCTGACCGCCGGCACCGGATGCGCGGTAAGTGTCGATACGCAAATCGGCGGGATTGATTTCGATTTCGATGGAATCGTCGATTTCGGGGTACACGAACACGGATGAAAAAGACGTATGGCGTTTGTTGTTGGAGTCAAACGGCGAATAGCGCACCAAGCGGTGAACGCCGGTTTCGGTACGCAGCAGGCCGTAGGCGTATTCGCCTTCCACGCGGATGGTGGCGCGGTTGATGCCCGCGATTTCGCCGTCATCTTCTTCAAGGATTTCGATTTTGAAGCCTTTGCGTTCGGCGTAGCGGCTGTACATGCGGAACAACATGCCCGCCCAGTCTTCGGCTTCGGTACCGCCCGCGCCTGCGGTGATGTCGATAAAGCAGTTGTTCGGGTCGGCAGGCTGGTTGAACATTCGTTTGAATTCGAGGTCGGCCATTTGTTTTTCCAAACCGGCCACATCTTCCTGCACGGCGGCGAAACCTTCTTCGTCGTTTTCTTCGACGGCCATTTCAATCAGCATGCGGTTGTCTTCGATGCCTGATGCGATGTTGTCGAGCGTCAACACGATGCCTTCGAGGATTTTGCGCTCTTTGCCGATTTCTTGGGCGCGTTTGGGGTCGTTCCAGAGTTCTGGGTCTTCGGAGAGGCCGATGACTTCTTCCAATCGGTCTTTCTTGCCTTGATAGTCCATGTAGACGCGGATGTCTTCGCTGCGCTTCTCCAAGTCGTTTAGGGTGTTGTTAAGCTGGTTGATTACTTCGGCTTCCATGATTCTTGTGTTCTTTCAAAATTTTAGGGGCGTATTGTAAGGGATTTGCCTGTTTTTTTCCATGACCGGGCCGTCTGAAAATGTGCAGTTTGGGTTTTCAGACGGCCTCGGTTTTGAATTTTTCCAACCAAAGCCGCCAGTCGTTGTCTATCGGCGCTTGTACGGTCATCCGGCTGCCGTCTTCTATGCTTTGAAAACTAAGGCTTCGCGCGTGCAACATCAGGCGTTGCGTGCCGATATGTTCGGCAACGGCATGGTTTTGGCGCAAATCGCCGTAGTTGGTGTCGCCGACGATGGGGTGGAAAATGTGTTTCATATGGCGGCGGAGTTGGTGTTTGCGGCCGGTGTACGGCGTGAGTTCGGCCCACGAATAACGCGAGGTCGGATAACGCAGCGCGGATTGGAACGGCAACTCGGTTTGCGCCAGACAGCGGTAGGCGGTTTGCGCTTCCTGCAATGTGGCTTCGGTCTGCGCTTCGGCGATTTTGTCGGGCATATATTTGAGGGCGTAATCAATCAGGCCGTCTGAAGGCAGATGACCGCGAACAATCGCCCAATAAATTTTTTTGATGGTTTTGTTTTCAAACTGCTGCGTCAATAATCGTGCGGCTTCCGTATCAAGGGCAAACAGCAAGACGCCGGAAGTCGGGCGGTCGAGGCGGTGGACGGGATAGACGTGCTGCCCGATTTGGTCGCGCAGGGTCTGCACGGCAAAACGGGTTTCGTGTTTGTCTAACCAGCTTCGGTGCACCAGCATTCCGGCAGGTTTGTTGACGGCGATAGTGCGGCTGTCACGGTGGATAATATCTAGCATGGCGGAGCAGTTGAATAAAAGCAGATATTGTAACGGGCTTTTGAAAATGTGGCAGGCACACTTGCCGCCGAAACCCAACTTTCAGACGGCCCGCCCCTTTCGGGTTACAATACTGCACATAAAAACACGAAGGAAAAGCCGTGAGCCTGCTCAAAAAACTGCCCAAACCCATGCTGCCCGATGAAACCCGCCGCGATATTCAGGCGCGCGAGTCGTATCATGTATTGAAGATTATTTCCGAATTTGTCGAAGCCGGCGAAGAATTGCGCGCCATTCAGCCAGCTGTCAGCATTTACGGCAGCGCGCGCACGCCCGAAAACCATCCCGACTACGCGTTCACATTGCGCTTGGCGCGCAAACTGTCGGATGCCGGATTTTCCGTCATTTCCGGCGGCGGGCCGGGCATTATGGAAGCGGCCAACAAAGGCGCGTTTGCAGGCGCAAGTCCGGCGGTGGGGCTGAATATCGTGTTGCCGCACGAGCAAAAAGCCAATCCGTATCAGGATTTGTCGATTAAATTCCAACACTTCTTCCCGCGCAAAGTCATGTTCGTCAAACACGCCGTAGCGTATGTCGTTATGCCCGGCGGTTTCGGCACGTTGGACGAATTGTTTGAAAGCCTGACCTTGGTGCAAACCGGCAAAACGCCCGACCGCCCGATTATCTTAGTGGGCAAAGCATTTTGGGCAGGGCTGTTGGACTGGATACGCGAGCAGTTGCTGGGCAGAAACCTGATTTTGGAAGAGGATTTAAACCTGATCCGCGTCATCGACGACGAAGACGAAATCATCGAAGAAATCTTCGCCCATTACGAAAACCGCTTGGAAGACTTGTCCGAACACCAAAATGCTTGGTCGCTGGGGCTGTAAAAAACTAAGGTTTCAACTGAAAAAGGGCGGTTATCCACCTGCCCTTTGCTTCATGAATAAAGGCCGTCTGAAAATGTTTTCAGACGGCCTTTTATCTTCTTTCAAATCGTTTAATTGTTTTCCCACTCGACATGCTCACTCAAGAAGCCGCCGCTTTGGTGCGCCCAAAGTTTGGCGTACAGGCCTTGTTTCCCGAGCAACTCGGTGTGGCTGCCTTCTTCGATGATGCGGCCTTTGTCCAAGACGATGAGGCGGTCCATCGCGGCGATGGTGGAGAGGCGGTGGGCGATGGCAATCACGGTTTTGCCTTCCATCATTTTGTCGAGGCTTTCTTGGATGGCGGCTTCGACTTCGGAGTCAAGCGCGCTGGTGGCTTCGTCAAGCAACAGAATCGGCGCGTCTTTGAGCATAACGCGGGCGATGGCGATGCGTTGGCGCTGGCCGCCGGAAAGTTTCACGCCGCGTTCGCCAACGTGCGCATCATAGCCGCGTCGGCCTTTGGCATCGCTTAAGTTTGGAATAAAACCGGCGGCCTCGGCGCGTTCCGCGGCGGAAATCATCTCGGCTTCGGTTGCATCGGGACGGCCGTAGATAATGTTGTCACGGACGGAGCGGTGCAAGAGGGAGGTATCTTGCGTCACCAAACCGATTTGGGCGCGCAGACTTTCTTGGGTAACGCTGTCCACGTTTTGGCCGTCGATCGAAATCGTACCGCTTTGCGGTTCGTAAAAACGCAGGAGCAGGTTGACGATGGTGGATTTACCCGCGCCGCTGCGGCCGATCAAGCCGACTTTTTCACCGGGTTTGATGTTCAGATTAAAGCCGTTAAGAAGCGGTTTGCCTGCTTCGTAGGAGAAATCGACGTGATCAAACTTGATTTCGCCCCGGGTGACTTTAAGCGGCAGGGCTTGCGGCTTGTCGAGGATGGTGTGGGGTTTGGACAGGGTGGCCATGCCGTCATTGACGGTACCGATGTTTTCAAACAATCGGGCGGATTCCCACATGATGTATTGCGACAAACCGTTCACACGCAATGCCATGGCCGTGGCCGTAGCTACCGCACCCACGCCGACTTGGCCGTGATACCAAAGCCAAATGCCCAAGGCGGTCGTGCCGACGGTCAGCGAGCTGTTGACGATAAAGCTGCAGGTGTGCAGCAGCGTTGCCAAACGCATTTGGGCATGGACGGTTACCATAAACTCTTCCATCGACTGCTTGGCATAAGCGGCCTCGCGTGCGCCGTGGGAGAAGAGTTTGACGGTGGCGATATTGGAATAGGCGTCGGTAATGCGGCCGGTCATCAGCGAGCGCGCATCGGCTTGGCGTGCAGCGGTTTTGCCGAGTTTGGGAATCAGGAAGCGCATAATCATGGCGAATCCAATCATCCAGCAGATAAACGGCAAAATAAGCCATACATCAAATGAGGACAGAATCACACCGGAAGTGATGAAGTACACCAGCACATACACAACCATATCGGCGACGGTCATCACGACATCGCGCAGCGCCAGCGCGGTCTGCATGACTTTGGCGGACACACGTCCTGCAAATTCATCCTGATAAAAGCCTAGGCTTTGTCCCAACATCAGGCGGTGGAAATTCCAGCGCAGGCGCATGGGGAACACGCCTTGCAGGGTTTGCAGGCGTACATTGGAAGCGAAAAAGGTCCAAACGGCAAAAAATGCCACCATGGCCATCATGCCGATTAATGCATGGCCTTTTTCAACAAAAAGCGTTTGCGGCGTATAAGCGCCGAGCCAGTCGACTACCTTGCCCATAAATTGAAACATCAAGGCTTCCATGATGCCGACGCCGACCGTAAACACGGCCAACACGGCGATCCATTTACGCACGCCTTCAATATTGCTCCAAATAAACCGCCACAACCCTTTTTCCGGCGTTTTCGGAGCAGCTTCTGGATAAGGGTCGATGCGGGACTCGAACCATGAGAATATTTTTTTAATCATTGTTTTTGCAAATGTGATAAGACAGTCAGACCGTCTGAAAAGAGGTGTTCAAATACATTCAAGACTGTATTTTACGGGAAAAATCCAACTGATGACAGCGGATACCGTTAGTCCGACCAAACCAATCTAGCGGCTTGACTATCTAAAAATCCCTTTTCCTTTACCCAAAGCAAAGGCCGTCTGAAACTTTTCAGACGGCCTTTGCTGGATTTAGGTTAACCCTAAAATCACTCTTTACGTTGACGACCCAAATCGGCAGCGGCAGTAAACAAAACGTCGGTGGAAGAGTTCAACGCAGTTTCTGCAGAGTCTTGAATCACGCCTATAATGAAGCCGACAGCAACCACCTGCATGGCCACATCGTTATCGATACCGAACAGGCTGCACGCCAAAGGAATCAGCAGCAACGAGCCGCCGGCCACACCGGATGCACCGCACGCGCTGACGGTGGCCACCAGGCTCAACAGCAGGGCAGTGGCGAAGTCAACTGTAATGCCTTGCGTGTGCGCCGCAGCCATCGCCAAAACGGTAATGGTGATTGCCGCACCGGCCATATTGATGGTTGCACCCAATGGAATGGAGATAGAGTAAGTGTCTTCGTGCAGGCCCAGTTTTTTCGCCAATGCCATGTTCACAGGGATATTGGCGGCGGAAGAACGAGTAAAGAAGGCATACACGCCGCTTTCGCGCAGGCAGGTAAACACCAGCGGGAAAGGATTGCTGCGGATTTGCGTCCACACAATAATCGGGTTGACCACCAACGCAATAAACAGCATACAGCCGAGCAATACGGCCAACAGCTGCATATAGCCGGCAAGCGCTTCAAAACCGGTTTCCGCAATGGTAGAGGACACCAAGCCGAAAATACCCAGTGGCGCAAAACGGATAATCCATTTCACAACGGTCGAAACGGTATCGGCCAAATCGGCCGCCACTTGGCGGGTCGTATCTGAACCGTGATGGCGCAAAGCCGCACCCAATATCAGGGCCCAAGCCAAAATGCCGATATAGTTGGCATTGGCCAGCGCGTTAATCGGGTTGGCCACCAAATTCATCAGCAACGTTTTCAACACTTCGATAATACCGGAAGGCGGCGCAACGGAGACATCACCGGCCGTACGCAGAATCAGCGTGGTCGGGAATGCCATACTGGCAATGACTGCCACCACAGCCGCGGCAAACGTACCGAAAATATACAAAATTAAAATCGGTTTGATGTAGGCCTGATTGCCTTTTTGGTGTTGCGCAATGGCGGCAGTCACCAAAACAAATACCAAAATCGGCGCGATAGCCTTAAGCGCACCGACAAACAGGCTGCCCAGCAGTCCTGCGCTGATACCGACTTGCGGCGAAAATGCACCTACAAGAATACCTAAAACCAAGCCGATGGCAATTTGTGCCACCAGGCTGACGCTGTTGATCGCGTTCAAAAGCGGATTGCCACTTGCCATATCCGTTCCTTCAATTTAAAGATATGTTAAAAAAGTCTTACATTCTAAAATAAAAAATCATTTGTCGGCGAGGTTTTCATGCACACCTCACAAAAACGGCATTAAAGTTTAGAATTTATGACACAGTTAGCACTTTATGCCAAAAATACAGTAAAACTCACTCAAACCCTAATTTAAAGCATACCCATACCATTGCCTTATCCCTCTGTATCTTGATTTCAGACGGCCTGAAATCTACGCCATAAGGCCGAATACAAAGGCAACTTCATCAGTCAAAATACAAAAACATAAGTATTACAATCGTATAGAAATAAACCAAAATCTTCCCTTAAGTCGCATTTGGCAACATTATCGCGCTAAATTTCCGTTTATAACCATAGCCTGAAACCTTGCAGAAATAATGTTAAAATCCACAGACTGAAGAATTGTCGCTGTCGAACACACATCATGACCAAACTGACCTACCCTGTTTTATTCGCATCTTTGGCGCTCGCCTACGGACACGCGTTGGCAGTAGATACTTCCGTTCCCAAAGCGGAAGACTACGAGGCCGTCCCCGAATCCGAAATGCCCAAGCAGCCCAAAGACGACCAAACAGGCAAACTCAAGCCCAAATTCCCCGTCAAAATCGACACCCAAGACAGCGAAGTCAAAGAAATGCTTGAAGAATACCTGCCGCTGATTACCCAGCAGCAGGACGAAGAGCTGGACAAAGAGCAGGTCGGCTTCCTCGCCGAAGAGGCACCCGACAACGTCAAAACCATGCTCCGGACCAAAGGCTACTTTAACAGCAACGTTAATATTCAAGATCACGGCGAAAGCTACACCGTCAACGTTACCCCCGGCCCGCGCACCAAAATCGACAACGTCAGCGTGGCCATCCTCGGCGACGTATTGAATGACGAAAACCTGGCCGAGTACTACCAAAATGCGATGGAAAACTGGCAGCAGCCCATTGGCGAAAACTTCGACCAAGATGGCTGGAATGCGAGTAAAACCTCCGTCCTCAGCGCAGTAACGCGCAAAAAATACCCTTTGGCGAAACTCACCACCACCCAAGCCACCATCAATCCCAATACCCAGAAGGCCGACTTAAACGTCATCGTGGAGAGCAACCGCCCGATTTACTTCGGCGAGTTCCAAATCACCGGCACGCGCCGCTACCCTGAAAGCGTGGTTTCCGGCATGGCGCGCTTCCAACCCGGTTCGCCTTACGACTTAGACAAAATCCTCGACCTGCAACAGGCGCTCGAGCAAAACGGCCACTATTCCGGCGCGTCCGTACAGGCCGACTTCGACCAACTGCAAGGCGACCGCGTCCCCGTCAAAATCAACGTGACCGAAGTCAAACGCCACAAACTGGAAACCGGTATCCGCTACGACTCCGAATACGGAATCGGCGGCCGCATCGCCTACGACTATTACAACCTCTTCAACAAAGGCTACATCGGTTCGGTCGTTTGGGACATGGACAAATACGAAACCACGCTGGCCGCCGGTATCAGCCAGCCGCGCAACAACCGTGGCAACTACTGGACAAGCAACGTTTCCTACAACCGCTCGACCACGCAAAACCTTGAAAAACGCGCCCTGTCCAGCGGCATTTGGTATGTCCGCGACCGCAACAATATCGATGCCCGCTTCGGCCTCGAATTCATTACCGAAGACCGCAAAGTCCCCAACACCAGCTACGATTTGGGCCGAAGCCATGCCACCATGCTGACCGCCTCATGGAAACGGCAAAGCATCGAAACCGAGCTGCACCCTCAAAACGGCTACTACCTCGACGGCAAAATCGGCACGACTTTGGGCAAACTCCTCTCCTCCACCCAAATGGCGCGCGCTACGGCACGCGCAGGCTATTTCTTCACGCCTGAAAACAAAAAAATCGGTACATTCATCGTACGCGGACAGGCCGGCTACGTTTATGCCCGCGAAGGCGAAGAAGTGCCTTCCAGCCTGATGTTCCGCACCGGCGGCGCGACTTCCGTACGCGGTTACGAACTCGACAGCATCGGTTTGGCCGGCCCCAACGGCTCCGTCCTGCCGCAACGCGCCTTGGTGGTCGGCAGCCTCGAATATCAATTCCCGGTTACCAAAAGCTTCTCCGGCGCCATCTTCCATGATGTCGGCGACGCGGCAAGCAACTTCAAACACATGACCTTAAAACACGGTACCGGCTTGGGTGTGCGCTGGTTCAGCCCGGTTGCGCCGTTCTCCTTCGACATCGCCTACGGCCACCACGACAAAAAAATCCGCTGGCACATCAGCTTGGGCACAAGGTTTTAACAAACATACACCATCCATTCTTTCAGACGGCATCAGCCATTCCAGGCCGTCTGAACAACAGACAAACAGAAAAATATCATGACCGATACTGCAAACACTTCCACGCCGTCTGAACAACAGCCCGCCCCGCCAAAGCGCAAAAAACGCCTGTTGCGCGGCTTTGTCCTGTCCGCCTTGGGCGTATTGACCGTTTCCGCCGGCGCGATCGGCTGGCTGGTCGGTACGGAATCGGGTTTGCGTTTCGGTTTGTACAAAATCCCGTCATGGTTCGGCGTCAAAATCTCCTCGAACACGCTGAAAGGCACGCTGATTGAAGGTTTTGAAGGCGACAAATGGTTGATTGAAACAGACGGTGCGGACATCAAAATCAGCAGCTTCCGTTTTGATTGGAAACCGTCCGAACTGTTCCGTCCGTCTTTGCATATTACCGAAGTCGTGGCCGGCGACATCGCCATCGTGACCAAGCGCACGCCGCCCAAAGAAGAAGAGCCGTCAAAAGGCCTGCCCGACAGCATAGACTTGCCCGTTACCGCCTATCTCGACCGTTTGGAAACCGGCAAAATCAGCGTGGGCAAGCGTTTTGACAAGCAGACCGTCTATCTCGACCATCTGCACGCGGCCTACCATTACGACAAAAAAGAACACCGCCTCCACATCAAAACCGCCGATACGCCCTGGAGCAGCTCGACAGGCGCGGTGGTGCTCGGTTTGAATAAACCCTACGTCCTCAATACCGCCATCTACACCAAAGGCCAGCTTGAGGGCGAAACCATACACGGCACGGTACGCCTGTGGGGCAGCCTGCAAGACGTGTACACCGACCTGCTGCTCGACGGCGACAACGTTCATTTGTCTGCCAAATCCACCATCCACCCATTCGCCGACAGCCTCAACGAAACCGTCGGCGAAATCCTGGTTAAAGGTTCGAACATCAATCCGCAGGCCTTCCTGCCCACCCTGCCCAAAGCACGTCTGAATTTCGACGCCACCACCATTCCGTCCTTTACAGACGGCGTTGCACTGGAAGGCTCGATAGACTTGGAAAACGACCAAGCCGGTTTTGCCGATGAAAACCATATCCCCGTCAAACGCATCCTCGGCGAATTCATCGTCGACGACAAAGGCACGGTCAAAATCGAAGACATCGGCGTCGGCCTGCTCAAAGACGGCAGCATTGACGTATCCGGCTCTATCAACACCGCCCAGGACCAGCTCAAACTCGCACTGGGCATCAACAATACCGGCGCAGACGACTTCGTCCGTCAAAACATCGCAGGCCGTCTGAACGGCAGCATCGACGTCAAAGGCGAAACCTCCTCCCCTGTCGTCAACTGGAATCTCGACAGCGGATTTGCGCGTACAGATGGCATGCTGTTTTTCCAAACCGACAAACAGCTCGGCCAGCGCACGCTCAAGCTCGACAAAGTTCGCCTGGTTCCGCAAAACGGCGGCGAACTCAATGCCAAAGGCTCGCTCGAACTCTTCAAAGACCGCAAACTGCAACTGGACATTGTCAGCAAAGCCTTCAACCCTGCGCGCATCGATCCGCAGCTTCCGCAAGGCAGCGTCAACGGCAACATCAACTTGACCGGCATACTGGCGCAAGAGAAATTCGCCGGCAAAATGCAGTTCGCACCGAGTACGCTCAACGGCGTTCCGCTCAGCGGCAAAGCCGACGTCGCCTATGAAAACAAACACCTCTCGCGCGCCCTGACCGACCTGACCCTCGGCAGCAACATCGTCAAAACCAACGGCAGCTTCGGTAAAAAAGGCGACCGCCTCAACCTCAACATTACCGCCCCCGATTTGTCGCGTTTCGGCTTCGGCTTGGGCGGCCTGCTCAACGCGCGCGGCTACATCTCAGGCAGTTTTTCAGACGGCCTCAAAACCCTTGAAGCCGATTTGAACGGCGAAGCGCGCAACTTCAAAGTCGCCGATGCCGTCAACATCCGCACCCTCGACTTCAAGCTCAAAGGCTCGCCCGACACCAACCGTCCGCTGAGTGCCGACATTAAAGGCGAACACATCGCCGTCTCCGGCGGCGCGGCCATGATCGACAACGTCAACCTGCTCATCAGCGGCACCGGTTCTCACCACCACATCCGCGGCAACAGCAACATGGCGGTGGACAACAAACGCTACAAACTCGACCTCGACGCCGCCGGCGGCCTCAACAAAGACCAAACCCAATGGAAAGGCACGGTCGACACGCTCGACATCAACGGCGCGTTCAACCTCAAACTGCAAAACCGCCTCAACCTCGAAGCCGGCAGCGAACGCGTCTCCCTCAGCAGCGCACGCTGGGCGGCCATGGGCGGCAGCCTCAACCTGCAAAATTTCGTTTGGGACAAAAAAGCCGGCATTACCAGCAAAGGCAGTGCGCAAAATCTGCACATTACCGAGTTGCACAACTTCTACACCCCGCCCATCGAACACAACCTCGTCTTGGGCGGCGACTGGGATTTGGCATACAGTCAAAACGCGCGCGGCTTCCTCAACATCAGCCGACAAAGCGGTGACATCATCCTGCTGGGCAAAGACCCGAAAAACAAACAGCCTTTGGGACTTTCCGCGCTCGCCCTGCGCACCCGTTTCCAAAACGGCCGCATCGACAGCACGCTGGAAGGCAACACCCGCTTCGGCAAAGTTGACGGCACGCTCGGCATCGCCCAGCAGTTCGGCAACAACATCAACAATGCCCCCGTCAGCGGCAAGGTTAATATCAGCGTTCCCGATTTGGGCTCGCTCAAATCCTTTATGCCGGCGACAGCCCAAGGCATTGCAGGCCGTCTGAACGCGACCGCCACCATCGGCGGCCGACTCGGTTCGCCTACCGTCAACAGCAACCTCGACCTCCAAACCAATTACGGCCGGGCCGACGGTACCGTCAACATCGGTCAGGGTACCAGCTTCGATACCGCCCCTCTGAGCGGCAAGCTCAACCTGAATGTTGCCAACCTCGAAGTCTTCCGCAACTTCCTGCCCGTCGGCCAAACCCTCAAAGGCCGTCTGAACGCCGCCGTCAACTTGGCAGGCCGTCTGAACGATCCGCAACTGAGCGGCCAGATTAACGGCGACAACCTCTATTACCGCCATCAAACCCAAGGCCTGATTCTCGACAACGGCGTATTGCGTTCGCGCCTGCAGGGTCAAAAATGGGTAATCGACAGCCTCAAATTCCACCGTGGCGGCACGATTGAGCTCAAAGGCGCGGTCAACCTTGCCAACGCCAACCCCGATGTCGACGTGGACATCGTCTTCGACAAATACCGCACCCTCTCGCGTCCAAACCGCCAACTGCAGCTCTCCGGCGCGGCCAAAGTCCTCTACAATCCGGAAAAAGGCGTATCGCTCAACGGCACGCTCAACACCGACTACGGCAGGTTTGGTTCGCAAAAATCCTCCATGCCGACCCTCGATGACGACGTGGTTGTACTGGGCGAAACCAAAAAAGAAGCAACGGCCACCACGCCGATTAATCTGAACCTTGTCTTGAACATCAACGACAATGTCCGCTTTGTCGGCTACGGCGCAGACGTTACCATCGGCGGCAAACTGACCATCACGTCCCGCCCCGGCGAAGCCGTCCAAGGCGTCGGTACCGTGCGCGTTGTCAAAGGCCGCTACAAAGCCTACGGCCAAGACCTTGACATCACCAAAGGCTCGGTTTCCTTTGTCGGCCCACTGACCGATCCGAACCTCAACATCCGTGCCGAACGCCGCCTCTCCCCGGTCGGCGCAGGTGTCGAAGTCCTCGGCAGCCTCAGCAATCCGCGCGTGACCTTGGTTGCCAAGGAAGCCATGAGTGAAAAAGACAAACTCTCCTGGCTCATCCTCAACCGTGCCAGCAGCGGCAGTGACGGCGACAACGCCACGCTCTCTGCGGCCGCCAGCGCATTGCTTGCCGGCCAAGTCAACGACCGCATCGGCCTTGTCGATGATTTGGGCTTTACCAGCAAACGCAGCCGCAACGCCCAAACCGGCGAGCTCAACCCTGCCGAACAAGTCCTGACCGTCGGCAAACAGCTCACCAACAACCTCTACGTAGGTTACGAATATGGCATCTCCAGCGCCGAACAATCCGTCAAACTCGTGTACCAACTGACCCGCGCCATCCAAGCCATTGCCCGCATCGGCACACGCTCATCCGGCGGCGAATTGAAATACACCATCCGCTTTGACAACTGGTTCGGCAAAGACGAACCCGAGCCGGAAGAACAACACTAAAAGCCGTGAAAAAGGCCGTCTGAAATTCATCTTTCAGACGGCCTTTATCTTGTTCTACCGTATTAGAATCTTTCTCCCATGCCTCAAAAGACAAAGGCCAACGGCGCAAGTTTGAAAATAAAGGCAACTAAAAAAGTGAGCGGCCAGCCACGGCTTATTCAAGATTAGCGATAAATCAAGCGGACACAAAAAGGCCGTCTGAAACTGACAGGGGTAGGTTTCAGACGGCCTTTTTTGAATCATCGAAATATCTTGTGCATGGCGTTGCTGATTAATGCGAGCTGTTTCTTATATTCGCGGCAACGGGGACAGAGCGACAGGTGCACGGCAAGGGCAATGCGGTTAAAAAGACTGAGACGCACTTGGTCTTTCTGTTTGGAAATCAGATCGGTTATTTTGCGGCATTTTTTCATGGCGTTTTCCTGTCAGACATGGGAGAACCATTTGATTTGCAGACACTGGCGCAAGGTTTCGCGCGCGCGGTGCATGATGGTGTGGTAGTTGGCATGGCTGATGCCGCATTGTTCGCGGATTTCATCGCTTGAAAAGCCAAGAATCTCTTTCATGGTGAACACGCGGGCGGTGTTTTCCGGCAGATGGTAAAGGCAGGTCTGCAAAACTTGGTAGAACTCTTTATTGTTCAAACTGGCTTCGGGCGAGTCCCAACCCTGAGGCTGACCTTCGTCCGTCCAATGTCCGTCAGCGGCAAAATGTCCTTCAAAGGCTTCATCCAAGGCTTCCTCGTCGCGCGTGACGAAAACTTGGCGTTGCCGCCCGATTTGGCGCAGGCAGTCGGTAATTTTGTTTTTTAAGATTGCAAACAGCCAGCTGCTCACTTGGGCGCCGCCTTTAAAACCTTCGGCCGCACGGTAGGCGGAAAGCATGGTTTCCTGTACGAGGTCTTCCGCCAAATCGGGGCGGTCGGGCAGCTGGATATGGGCAAAGCGCAGCAGCAGTTTGCGGGATTCGGCAAGCTCGGCATCGGTCAGTTCGGGTAGGGCCATAATGTATCAGTATGAAATGAATGATCAATATGCTTCTGATTTTACGCTGATACGGCAAGAGCATGCGATTGAATCTATAAACGATTTCAGTAGTATTTTTGTTTTACCGAAACCGACTGCGTCCGTTTCAGACGGCCTTGATTTATGCCGCAACCAAAATGCCCTGTTCCAGCCAATCCGTCCATTTCTGCCTTAATGCGTCCTGCCAAGCGTTTTCAGACGGCATGAACTCTGCCAGCATGGTTTGCAGGCCGTTTAGGGAAGTGGGCGTCTCTGCCAACGTTTCCAGCAATAAGGCGTCGAATCCATCAAGCGTTTGGTACATCACGTCGTCTTCCTTATCACGCCACACCAAAACGGCGGTTTCCGCCTCATGCAATTCGTCGGTCACGTCATACTGATAACGGCGCACAAAGGCGGCGGGAGAAAGGGAGTACGCTAAATCGTCTGAATCGGCAGGCGAGGCTTCGCTGTCGGTTTGAGCGGTTTCGGCGAGTAGCTGGGTGTGTTCAAAGTCCATCAATTCCAAAAGGTCGTCTGAAAGCAGCAGGCTTTGGCAGTATCGGAGGAACTCGCCGGGAATTTCTTGAAAATAGGGCGTTTGGGCGCGCGCGTCGCGGACGAAACCTTCTTTCAGACGGCCCCATTCTTCGCTATCAAAGTATTGCAGCGTTTCTGTATAACAGCGGTCGATAAAGCTGTGAATATTGTTGCGTATCAGGCGGATATAGACATTCAGGCGCTCTTGCGGTAGTCCGTCTGCGGCTTTGCCTTCGCGTATGGCTTGGGCAAAGCGGTGTTGGTATTGGGCGGAGGTTTCAGGCTGCACGGCGGTATTCCTTTCCGGCACGCATTTGATAGTCGGCAATTTTGGCGACTTCGGCTTCGAGTTCGGCAAAAGGCGGAAAATTGAAATCGCGTTCCAACAGGGTGGGCGGAATGGTCGGCAGCTTGGTGTAGGCGAGTTCGAGCAAGTCCCAAACGGTCGGTAAAACTGCCGCGCCATGCGTATCAATTAACAATTCCGGCGTTTCCACATCATGCCCGGCAATATGGATATAGCACACGCGCCCTGCATCCACATTTTCTAAAAAGGCTTCGGGCGACAACAGTCCGTGATTGACGGCGTTGACGTAAATATTGTTCACGTCCAAATGAATGCCGCAGTCGGCTTCACGGGCAACCGCGTTGAGGAACTCAACTTCGTTCATCTCGGCAAGCGGAGAATGCAGGTAGTAGGACGTGTTTTCTACGGCAATACGGCAGCCCAACCGGTCTTGCACTTCGCGGATACGGCGCGCGGTATGTTGCACCATTTCTTCAGTGAAAGGCAGCGGTAACAAATCGTAGAGATGACCGCCGTCGTGGCAGTAGCTCAAATGGTCGGAGAAAAACGTGCAGTCATAACGGCGCATCATTTCTTTGATTCCGTCTATCAAGGCGGTATCCAACGGTGCTTGTCCGCCCAGCGACATGGATAATCCGTGCAACGCCAGCGGCAGCCGTTCCGCCACGCGGTCAAACTGTTTGCGCGCCCTGCCGCCCATTTTCAGCCAGTTTTCGGGGGCGGCTTCGATAAAGCGTATCGGGCTGTCGTCTGAAAGCGAGAGGAAATCTTCCGCCAAGTCGCGGCGGTAGCCCAAGCCTGCATGTTGAATCATGGTGATGTCCTGTTATGGTGCCGTATGAACGACAAAGTCGCATTTTCGTTTGTAAAATGCGACTTTGTTAAAGGTATGTTGCAGGATTATTTAGAACCGCATTTACCTTCGCCGCATTTGCCTTCTACTACTTTGGCAGCTTTGGCTTTAGATGCTTTGCCTTTTTTGGCGTGTGCTTTTTTCATGGCTGCGCCGCAAGAACCTTCACCGGCTTTGGCAGCCGCGCCGCAAGTACCTTCGGCAGCTTTAACAGTTTTCTCAACGGCCACGTCGCTGGCGGCTTTATCAGCGGCAACAACACCGGCAGCCAAAGACAGGGACAGTGCACCGGCCAAAGCAGCAGCTACATTTTTTTTCATTTCAACTTCCTTTTTAAAATATGGGTTTTAAAACAAATCAAGGGATAATATCGGGCATTTAAAGTCGGCCCGCGACCATTAATCCTTAAAGATAATCCTTAAAGAAAATGCTTGATGCGGCAACAGCGTTTCTTCAGCAGTGCATCCAAAGACAGACGGCCAGCACCCTGCAATAGGACAGGAAATAAAACCACCAAATAAATCAGTGCCATTTTATAACCGTTGTCGCACACATTGTAACCCAAGCCGGCATGTACCGCAGACCATGCGACAGCCGTTACAACCATCAATCCCAGCGCGGACAGCCGTGTTGCCAAGCCGACAATAAGCAGCGCAGGCAAAACCAGTTCCGCCCACATCGCCAAATTCCAGTTGACCGTATCCGACAACAAATTGAACGGAAAGGGAAATTGACTGTTTATTTCTGCAAACCAGTTTTCCCCGTTCCATTTTTCCAAGCCGGATTCAAGAAATTCATACGCGGTAAAAAGCCTGAGTGCCAACAAGCCGAAAGCAGCCTGCCAAGAGGGATTGGATGAGGTGTTCATTTATTTTCCTAATCGATGTGTGTCGAATGGGCTGGGACGAAAAATCCATCGGCACCATCCGATTTTTCATGCCTGTTTAGACGCGGCAGCTTTAAAAAACTGACAAAATAAATGAAGATATTTTCTTATTCATTGTTTTATAAAGATTAAAAATTCAAAAAGGCCGTCTGAAACACCATGTTTGATTGGGTTTCAGACGGCCTTTGATGATAATTGCCATCCATTAATCCGCTTGTTTGCACAATTCGACAATTTCCGCGCCGTATTTGTCGGTTTTTTCCTCATTCATGCCGTGGATTTCCGCCAGCTCCGCCAAATCTTGCGGCCGTCGGGCGGCAATGGCGCGCAGGGTAACTTTGCTGCATATCTGATAGGCTTCGAGGCCTTCATGGCGGGCAGTATCGATGTTCCACTGAAGCAGACGACGCATCAATCGGCGTTTGCGTTTGTCCTCTTCGCTCAGGCCGTCTGAAAACGGGCGGCAGATGTTTAAAATGCCCTCGCCGTATTGTTCGATACGTTTTTCGCCGAGTTTATACACGCCTAAAAGATCGATGGGTTCGGCAGGCGTATTGGTCAGCAAGTCGTCCATGCTTTCGTTGGAGAACACCGTTCCCAGTGTGACTTGATCGGCACTTGCCTGCTGCTCGCGCCAAGTTTCCAAAGCCTGTTTTAAGGCCTGTTCGCGCCCGCCCAAGCTGTGGATAACTTGTGTACTGTCTGTGGAAACCGTACCGGCTTCGGCCGTTTCGCAAACGTCGAGTATCTCCAAACCGAATTTATTGATTTTCGCCTCGCCCAAGCCGTAGATTTGATGCAAGTCTTCCAAACTTCGGGGCATTTTTTCGACAATATCGCGCAGGGTTTTGTCGCCGCAAACCACATAGGCCGGTACTTCCTCTGCCCGGGCGCGCTGTTGCCGCCATTGGCGCAATGCCTGCCACAAACGCTCTTCGCGCTCGGTGCGCAACCAATCGTCTTTCGGCTTTTGGGTAGCCGTTTTTTCGCGGCGCAGGGGGCGCAGCATGACTTCGGTTTCGCCCTTGAGGACTTTTTTTGCCGCTTCGGTCAGCTGCAGGGCTTGATGCTGCTCGACATTGACGGTGAGATAGCCCAGGCTGATGCACTGGCGGATGACGCTGCGCCATTCCTTGTCGGTCTGTTCGCTGCCGATGCCGAATGTGGATAACTTGTCATGGCCGTTGCGCTGTATCCAATCGTCGCTTTTGCCGCGCAAAAGGTTGGTGATGTAACCGGCGGCAAAACGTTGTCCGGCGCGGTACACGCAGCTGAGTAATTTTTGCACCAACACCGTGCCGTCAAACCGTACGGGCGGATGCAGGCAGTTGTCGCAATGGCCGCAGGGTTCGGATTCTTCTCCGAAATGTTTGAGCAGCAGTACGCGGCGGCAGGCGGCGGTTTCGCAGACGGAAAGCATGGCATCGAGTTTTTGCATTTCGATTTGCTTTTGCACTTCGTCGCTGTTGCCTTCGGCAATCCGTTCGCGCAGCAACACCCAATCGTTCAAGCCGTAACACAGCCAGCTCACGGCAGGCAGCCCGTCCCGGCCAGCGCGCCCCGATTCCTGATAGAAATGTTCGACACTTTGGGGCATATCGAGATGGGCGACAAAGCGCACGTCGGGTTTGTCTATGCCCATGCCGAACGCCACGGTCGCCACCACAATAATATTGTCTTCATGCGTAAAGCGGCGTTGGTTTTCCTCGCGCACGTCCATGCTCAAACCGGCATGATACGGAATCGCCTCCAAGCCGTTTTCACACAAAAACTGCGCCACATCCTCGACTTTTTTGCGGCTTAAGCAATACACAATACCGCTTTGCCCATGCATCTGCTTGCGGATGAAATCCAGCAATTGTTTTTTGCCATTATTTTTTTCGATAACCTGATAATAAATATTCGGACGGTCAAAGCTGGAAATAAATTCGGGCGCATCGTCCAAATGCAGATAATGCTTGATGTCGGCGCGCGTGGCCGCATCGGCGGTAGCGGTCAGGGCGATGCGCGGGACGTTCGGATAGCGTTCGGCAAGCATACCGAGCTGTTGATATTCGGGGCGGAAATCGTGTCCCCATTGACTGACGCAATGCGCCTCATCAATGGCAAACAGGCTGACGGTTTGTTGGTCGAGAAAACGCAAAAAGCGGT
This sequence comes from Neisseria sp. P0022.S009, assembly GCF_051956675.1. Taxonomy (NCBI): domain Bacteria; kingdom Pseudomonadati; phylum Pseudomonadota; class Betaproteobacteria; order Neisseriales; family Neisseriaceae; genus Neisseria; species Neisseria sp. P0022.S009. The sequence goes on along the minus strand of NZ_JBQCXE010000001.1, from coordinate 86,632 downwards.
CGGTAACCAAGCGTTCCGGCGCAACATAAAGCAGTTTCAGACGGCCTTGGGCAAGCTTGTCGGCAATCTCGCGCGCCTCATCCGCCGATGTGCTGCTGTTGACTGCCGCCGCTTCAATCCCGGCCACATGCAGGCTGGCCACTTGGTCGTTCATCAGCGCAATCAGCGGCGATACGACAACCGCCACGCCTTCGCGCATCAGCGCCGGAATTTGGTAACACAAAGACTTACCCCCGCCCGTCGGCATCAGCACCATCAAACTCTCGCCGCCGGCCAAAGCATTAACGATAGCCTCCTGCTTGCCACGAAATTCGGGATAACCGAATACTTCGTGCAAAATCTGTTTGGCGGTCGGCTGAGGCATAATGGTTCCGTAGAATAGGGGAAAGCGTTATTTTAACGGTTTTGCACCCGCGTATGTGCGGAACATTTTGCCGCCGTTTTTTCAGACGGCCTGAAATTCAACCCTATTAAATTTATTCAATTTTAAATAAAGATTTGTTTTATTTTGAATAAAATGTATAAAGGCCGTCTGAATCCTAATCTTTGGATTTCAGACGGCCTTTCAAAAATAAAATCTTTAGGCTTTTTTGACGAACTCAGATTTCAAGTTCATCGCGCTGCCATCGATTTTGCAACCGATATTGTGGTCGCCCTCTTGCAGGCGGATGCCTTTGACTTTGGTGCCTTGCTTGATGACCATAGAGCTGCCTTTGACTTTCAAATCTTTAATCAAGACAACCGTATCGCCATCTTGCAAGACCGCGCCGTTGGCATCTTTGACTTCCAATACATCATCGCTTGCAGCCGCAGCATCGACCTCGTTCCACTCATGGGCGCACTCAGGGCAAACGTATTGAGCGCCGTCTTCGTAAGTGTATTCGGAGTGGCATTTCGGGCAGAGAGGTAGGGACATGAGGTTTCCTTATAAATATGATAAAAGAAGCGTAAAACGCAAATAATACAATGTCTAAATTATTGATTCGCCTTGCTGCCGCCTACGCCGTAAACGGCATTCCACGCCGCATCCAACATCTGGCCGGCTTGTTGCAGCTTGGCATTTTGCTGCTCTTTCTGAGCCAAGGCCGTCTGAATTTCGCCTTTCAAACGGTCAATATCGGATTGCGCAGCCTGCAAACGGCGCTGCGCGCTTTCCAAATCGCTTTGCAGGGAAATGATTTTGCTGTCGTTGCTGTTTTGCTCATGCAAAGCGGCACGGTAAACCGATTGGACGGACAGCAAACGGTCTTCTGCCTCACCGGCATACGCCGCGGCGGCGGATAACATCATCAGGGCAAGTAAGGTTTTTTTCATGGGTTTTCCTTTAAAGTTGTTTGATTTGTAAAGTAAAGCGCAGAGCCGATTTTTCAGCTGCCAAGTTTACATAATAGGCTTATTGGTCTTTGTTCTTGATGGTTTATTTTATCCAATCCGGACATTCAGGCTGCCGATAAAAGTTAATTCAATCAACTGTTGTGACAGGCAGCTATTATTTTCTCATATTCTCCGCCTTATTCCATTATTTTCTGGTTTTATGATAAAAGGCCGTCTGAAAAATTTTCAGACGGCCTTTTTAAATTTCACAATGATGGCTCTACCTCCCCTCAAAAAACTTTCCTGTATTTTTTAAATTACAGTCATATTTAGATATGTAAATATGATTTATTTATTGTAAAATTTACCCTTTAGTCATGCCGGAGCATATGGTGTTGCGGCTGTCTGCATCTTTTTTTAATTCTTCTTTCATGAGAACCCTATGATGAAAAGCAACCGTCTCGCCTACGCCGTTTTGGCTGCCCTCTTATCTATCCAAACCTTACCCGCGTCTGCGGCCAAAGCTGACACTGCTTCTGCCGTTGAGGCATCTGAGCAAGAAGCGCAACAAGCTCCGGATTCTGCCACAAACTATGTTGACGACCAGATCGTCCAAGGCCCGGCAACCGTTGATTTGGGCAATCAGGCCAAACTGAAACTGCCTGCAAAAATGGTCTTTGTGAAAAAAAATCGCGCCAACGCCATGATGAGGGAAGCAGGCAACGCCACAGATCCCAACCGCTACGGCCTGATTCTCCCCGAGTCGGAAAACGAGGACGGTGATACTAATTGGATGGTAGACCTAACCTTTACCGATTCCGGCTACATCAAAGACGATGATGCCAAAGAATGGGATGTTGAGGCCATGCTCGAGCAGCTGAAAGAAGGTACCGAGGAACAAAATAAAGAGCGTGCCTCCCGCAACCTGCCGGAATTGGAAACACGCGGCTGGGTGGAAAAACCGCAATATGATGCAAAGACCCATCGTCTGATTTGGTCGATTGACGTTCTGAATAAAAACGAACCCGATCCCAATCCTGCCATCAACTACAATACTTTCCAGCTGGGACGCGAAGGCTATATTGAATTGACTATGATCACCGATTTGAAAAGCATAGATCAATACAAACCTATTGTGCAAGAATTGTTAGGCAATATCGAATTCAATGAAGGCAAGCGTTACAGCGATTTCAATGCCGCAACCGACAAAGTGGCCGAATACGGACTGGCTGCCTTGGTCGGCGGTATCGCTGCAAAAAAACTGGGATTATTGGCCTTAGCCGGCGCATTACTGGCTAAATTCGGCAAACTGATTATTTTCGGTGCTGTTGCAGCGGGTGCATTGTTTAAAGGCCTATGGCGCAAAAAAGATAAAAACAAACCGAACGAAGAAGAATAAATAAATCCTGTTCAAAATAAAAAGGCCGTCTGAAACATTTCAGACGGCCTTTTATCATTCATGCCTTACGAACGGATCCGTTTCAACACTTCTTCTTTGCCGATTAAAGCCAATACGGCATCGACGCTGGGGGTTTTTGCCGTACCGCAGACAGCGAGGCGCAGGGGCATGCCGAGTTTGCCCATTTTGATGCCTTCTTCGTCGCAGAAAGGTTTGAAGAGGTCGTGGATGGCTTCGGCGGTCCAGTCTTCCAAACCTTCAAGGCGTTCGGCAAAGCGCAGCATACGGGCGGCGGCTTCATCATCCCAATGTTTCTGCACGTCTGCTTCGGCAGGGGTTTGTTTGACATAGAAGTAGAGGCACTCGTCGGCGAGGGTGTTCAGGTCTTGGGCGCGGTCTTTGACCAATGCCAACACGTCTTCCAAAGCGGGCTTGCTGGTTTCATGGATATCGCGCAGGGCGAGGCGCGGTTTCACCATTTCGGCGAGTTTGTCGTTAGGCGTGATTTTGATGTGTTCGCCGTTAATCCAGTAGAGTTTTTTCAAGTCCATACGGCTTGGAGACGGGGAAACGTCTTTCAAATCAAACCATTCGATGAATTGTTCCATTGTGAAAAATTCGTCGTCGCCGTGCGCCCAGCCCAAGCGTGCCAAATAGTTGAGCATGGCTTCGGGCAGGATGCCCATTGCGCCGAAATCGGTAATGGCAACGGTATCGCCGCTGCGTTTGGAGATTTTTTTGCCTTGCTCGTTAAGAATCATGGGCAAGTGGCCGTATTCGGGTAGGGTGGCGCCAATGGCTTTTAAGATGTTGATTTGTTTCGGGGTATTGTTCACATGGTCGTCGCCGCGGATAACGTGGGTAACGCCCATGTCGTAGTCATCCACGACAACGCAGAAGTTGTAGGTCGGTGTGCCGTCGGCGCGGGCAATAATCAGGTCGTCGAGCGCTTCGTTGGGAATAGAGATTTCGCCTTTGACCAAGTCCGTCCATTTGGTTACGCCGTCCAAAGGCGTTTTGAAACGGACAACGGGTTGCACGTCGGCAGGGATTTCGGGCAGGGTTTTGCCTTCTTCAGGGCGCCAGCGGCGATCGTAAGTCGCCGTGCCTTCTTTTTCGGCTTTCTCGCGCATGGCTTCCAGCTCTTCTTTGCTGCAATAGCAGTAGTAGGCATGGCCTTTTTCTAAAAGTTCGGCAATGACTTCTTTATAGCGGTCGAAACGGCGGGTTTGGTAAACGACGTTGTCGGCGTTGTCGTAATCAAGGCCGACCCATTTCATGCCGTCGAGGATGATGTTGACGGATTCGGCAGTAGAGCGCGCCAAGTCGGTGTCTTCAATACGCAATAAGAATTCGCCTTTATGATGGCGGGCAAACGCCCATGAGAACAGCGCGGTGCGTACGCCGCCGATGTGCAGGTAGCCGGTTGGGCTGGGGGCGAAACGGGTTTTGACGGTCATGATGGCTCCAAAATCTTTTAAAACGGTTATTTTACTTTTTCGGCGTGGTTTAAACAACGAACAAAAGGCCGTCTGAAAATAATGTCGGCGCAGAAGGACCGTTTGGGAACTTTTCTCCCGAAAACAAGACAAATGATAATTATTTCTTTGAAAGTATCCGCTCATGAACAAACGCGCTTTATTTACCGCCCTCGCCCTCCTGCCCCTTTTTGCCCAAGCCGAAATCAAAACTATCAAAGACGTATTGGGACGCGAAGTCAAAGTCGATGTCCCTGTCAAACGCGCGGTTTTGGCGTTTTACTATCCCGACTATATCGCGGTAACGGGCGCGGACAAATTTAAAAACGTCATCGGCATTTCGCGTGAGTTTTGGGAGAAATTCAATCCCGGCAGCTGGGCTATGTTCAAACAGAAGCTGCCTACGCTGCAAAACATTGCGGACATCGGCAACATCAACACCGGCACGTTTTCACTGGAGAAAACGCTCGCGCTCAAGCCGGACGTATTGATTCTGGCCGACTGGCAGTATAAGGCCATCGCCACCCACCTGCCGCGCATTAAAGCGGCAGGCATACCCGTCGTCGTGGTCGATTTCAACGCCGAAACCGTCGCGCGGCACACGCGCAGTGCGGAAATTTTCGGTGAACTCAACGGTACGCAGGCGCGCGCCCAAAAAATTGCCGCCGAATACGCCCGAGGCATTGCCGACATCCAAAAACGCGTCGCGCGCGCCAAGCAGTCCAAACCGAAAATCTATATCGAGTTCGGCGACAAAGGCCCGTCCGAATACAGCTACACCTTCGGCAAAGATATGTGGGGCGCGATTGCCGACACAGCAGGCGGCAACAATATCGCCGCGCCTTACGTTAAAAACTGGGGACCGGTAAACCCTGAAAAATTCCTGACGGCCAAACCCGACGTCATCGTCATTTCGGGGACGGAAAACGGCCATAAAGACAAGCCTGACATTATGGCGATGGGCATAGGCATCAGCCAGGCCGATGCGCAACGCCGCCTGGCCGGATTTGTCAAACGCAAAGGCTGGGCAGACATTCCTGCCGTCAAAAACAAACGCGTTTACGGCATCTACCACACCGCCTCCCGCTCGCTCGCCGATTTGGCCAGCGCGCAATTTATCGCCAAAACCCTGTATCCGCAGCAGTTTGCCGACATAGACCCAAACAAGACCTATCTGGACTTCTACCGCAAATACCTGCCCGTCGTGCCGGACGGTACGTTTTACATCCAATTGAAATAGCGGCTGCAAAAATCATAGGCTCAGGCCGTCTGAATATGTATGCTATACTAATAAGGCTTTATTATGTATAATTATTATTCTTTTTATTTAATGTATTGGACAAGATATGACTGAACAAAACCAAATCGGCCATCAACAGGCTCCAATTGTAAGCGTCAAAGAATGGTTGATAACAAACTTGATTATGATGATTCCGCTGGTCAATATAGTTATGATGCTTGTATGGGCATTCGGTTCAAACACCAATCCGAATAAAGCTAATTATTTCAAGGCTGCCTTGATTCTGTTTGCCATCGTAATGGTAATTTATCTGGTACTGGCTGTAGTCTTATTTGGCAGTGTAGCTGCAAATCAATATCAATAAGTAAGAATACATTTAGGCCGTCTGAAACCTAAAAGGCTTCAGACGGCCTTTTACATGGATTACCGAAAGCTCAACCACCTATCCAATTCCAAACCGCATCGCTCCATTTGCCGATACGGTAGAGAAACAAAGAATAGCTCTCCTGCATCAGAAACTTGGCTTTCTTGTTGCGCTCGTCAAAGCGCGTGGTCGGGGTGGCGGAGAACTGCGCGTCCGACAAGCCCAAATCGGCGGCCATTTCTTCGGCGCGCGCCAAATGATACGGGTCGCTGACAACGATAATGCTGCCGACTCCGTTGGCGTGCATGATGGGGACGATATTGCGCAGGTTTTCGTAAGTGTTGCGCGATGTGTTTTCAAACAGGATATTGTGCGCCGGTATGCCCTGCTTGAGCGCGTATCGGCGCCCCACTTCGGCTTCGGTCATGAATCCTTTTTTGGGCGTGCCGCCGGTGAAAATGATTTTGCCGACCCGATGGCTTTGGTAGAGCGTGATGGCGTGGTTGATGCGCTCACGGAATACCGGCGACGGGCGTTTGTCCCACGCCGCCGCACCCAACACCACCGCCGCATCGGCATGAGCGTCCTTCGGCAAGGTGTGCGAACCTGTCCGGTAAATCTGCCATGTGCCGCTCAAAAAAATACCGCACACCAGCAAAACGCTCAAAGCAAGGCCGCGAAACAGGTAGTATCGCAAGCCATTGCGGCTTTTAAGCAGGGAAATCATCTTCAGACGGCCTTATCCAACCCTATCAGCCGAGTAGGGCGGCAATGTTTTCCAACGGACGGCCGATGGCTGCGCGCGTAGGCGTTACCAAAACGGGACGCTCGAGCAGGGCGGGGTGTTCGGCGATTGCCTGAAGCAGGGCAGCATTGTCCAAATCGGGATTGTCCAAACCCAATTCTTTGTACAAATCGTCTTTCGTGCGCATCATGCCGCGCACCGATTCGATGCCGAGTTTGGCAAACATATCCTGCAAAGTCGCCAAATCGGGCGCGGTATCCAGATATTTGACCACGTCGGCGGCAACGCCTTTTTCTTCGAGCAAAGCCAGCGCGGCACGCGATTTGCTGCAACGCGGATTGTGATAAAGTGTGAATTCAGACGGCATGAAATTCTCCGTATTATTGCAAAATCATTCAATGATGGCGGTTATTATCGTCTGCAACTGATTTTTACTCAAACTTTTTACCTGATCTCTTGATATGAATCGGTAGGCATACCCACCAAACCGTTTTACAATAAACCCAATTTCGATTGGCAACCTCAAGGATACAACCATGAAAGCCTTAACCGCCCTTCTCTTGTCCGCCGCCGTTTTTACCGCTGCGCCAGCCTTTGCCGCCGACGAAACGGCAGGTTGGCAGGACAACAAACCGCAAAGCCTGGAATCGCTCAAAGCCCCCGTGCGCGTGGTCAACCTTTGGGCAACCTGGTGCGGCCCCTGCCGTAAAGAAATGCCTGCCATGTCCGCATGGTACAAAGCGCAGAAAAAAGGCAGCGTCGATATGGTCGGCATCGCACTGGATACGACCGACAATATCGGCAAATTCCTGAAACAAACGCCGGTCAGCTATCCGATTTGGCGTTACACCGGCGCCAACAGCCGCAACTTCATGAAAGCCCACGGCAACAACGTCGGCGTATTGCCTTTCACTGTCGTCGAAGCGCCGAAATGCGGCTACAAACAAACCATCACCGGCGAAGTCAACGAAAAAAGCCTGACCGCCGCCGTGAATTTGGCCAAAACCAAATGTAAATAAAACAGCGGATAGGGTACTTAACCTGCGCTGATACCGAGGCCGTCTGAAACCCAATCGTTCAGACGGCCTTTATTTCAAACCATATTGCTTTGTGTTGCAAACCGGCAGTGTATCCGCCGGCAGAACCGGGGTTTCACTATCAAAAAGCAGCCGAAATATTTATAATCTGTGAATATCCCCATTTTTTCAGACGGCATGTTGCCCTATCGATGATACCGGCCGTCTGAAACCCTATTTTCAGGAAAACCCATGATCCGTTTCGAACAAGTTTCCAAAACCTATCCCGGCGGTTTCGAAGCCCTGAAAAATGTCAGTTTCCAGATTAACAAAGGTGAGATGATTTTTATCGCCGGCCATTCGGGCTCGGGCAAATCCACCATTTTGAAGCTGATTTCAGGCATTACCAAGCCTACCAAAGGCAAGGTTTGGTTCAACAACCAAGACCTCGGCACCTTGAGCGACAATCAGATCGGCTTTATGCGCCAACATATCGGCATTGTCTTCCAAGACCACAAAATCCTCTACGACCGCAATGTCTTGCAAAACGTTATCCTGCCTTTGCGGATTGGCGGCTACCAGCCGCGCAAAGCGGAAGAGCGTGCGCGTATTGCGATTGAGAAAGTCGGCTTGAAAGGCCGCGAAAACGATATGCCCATCACTTTGTCCGGCGGCGAACAGCAGCGTTTGTGCATCGCGCGCGCAGTGGTTCACCAACCCAGCCTGCTGATTGCCGACGAGCCATCCGCCAGTCTCGACCGCGCCTACGCGCTGGATATTATGGAATTGTTTAAAACCTTCCATGAAGCAGGCACGACCGTGATTGTTGCGGCGCACGATGAAACGCTGATGGCGGATTACGGCCACCGCGTCTTGCGCCTGCAGAAAGGACGCCTCGCATGAGTATGATTCACTACATCTCGTTACACGTCGAATCGGCGCGCGCCGCACTCAAAGAACTTCTGCGCCAACCCATCGGCACGTTGCTGACCCTGTTCATGCTTGCCGTTGCCATGACCTTGCCGCTGTTTATGTATTTGGGTATCCAAAGCGGACAAAGCGTGTTGGGCAAACTTAACGAATCGCCACAGATTACGGTTTATATGGACACCGATGCGGCAAGTTCTGATGCCGATACGGTGAAAAACCTGCTCCAACGCGACAGCCGTATCGATAAAGTCCGCTTTATCAGCAAGCAGGAAGGTTTGGAAGAATTGCAGACCAATCTCGACCAAAACCTCGTTTCCATGCTCGATGGCAACCCGTTGCCCGACGTCTTTATCGTTACGCCCGACCCTGCCACTTCGCCGAATCAGATGCAGGCCATCTATAAAGACATTACCAAGCTGCCGCGCGTCGAATCGGCAACCATGGATACGGAATGGGTACAAACCCTTTATCGTATTAACGAATTTATCCGCAAGATTTTGTGGTTCCTCTCGCTGACATTGGGCATGGCCTTTGTCTTAGTGGCACACAACACCATCCGCCTGCAAATCCTCAGCCGTAAGGAAGAGCTGGAAATCACCAAGCTTTTGGGTGCGCCCGCTTCCTTCATCCGCCGTCCTTTCCTTTATCAGGCAATGTGGCAGAGTATTTTCTCCGCCGCCGTCAGCCTGGGCTTGTCGGCTTGGCTTTTGGCCGAAGTACGGCCGCTGGTGGACGCGATTTTCAAACCCTACGGTCTGAACATCGGCTGGCGTTTCTTCACATTTAGCGAAGTGTCGCTGGTATTCGGCTTCGTCATCGCGCTGGGCGTATTCGGCGCATGGCTGGCCACCACGCAACACCTTTTAGGCTTCAAAGCCAAAAAATAAGCCTTGGCAAACAGGCCGTCTGAACCATTCAGACGGCCTGAAATCTTATCCTTTCGCAACGTAAACAAACCTTGTGAAAATTTAATACTGCCAAATCTAACAGCAAGGGCATAATCCCTTATAATTGATGGTTTATTACCCATCTCATTTCATTTGTGCGGCATAAACCGTGCAGACAAATAACGAAAGACATCCTGTGGACAAACTCAAAATCTCTGCCAACGGCCCCCTCAACGGCGAAATCACCGTATCCGGCGCGAAAAACGCCGCCCTGCCGCTGATGTGTGCTGGTCTGCTGACTTCCGGCACTTTACGCCTGAAAAACGTACCCATGCTCGCCGACGTCAAAACCACTCAAAAACTGCTGCAAGGCATGGGCGCACGTGTTTTGACCGACAACATTTCCGAATTTGAAATCAACGGCGGCACAGTCAACAACACCTGCGCACCTTATGAGCTGGTGAAAACCATGCGCGCATCCATCTTGGTTTTGGGCCCGACCCTCGCCCGCTTCGGCGAAGCCCAAGTCAGCCTGCCCGGCGGCTGCGCCATCGGTTCGCGCCCGGTTGACCAACACCTCAAAGGTCTCGAAACCATGGGGGCGGAAATCACCATCGAACACGGTTACGTCAAAGCCAAAGGCCGTCTGAAAGGCACGCGCGTCACCATGGACGTCGTGACCGTAGGCGGTACCGAAAACCTGCTGATGGCGGCCACGCTTGCCGAAGGCACCACCATCCTCGAAAACTGCGCCATCGAGCCCGAAGTCGTCGATTTGGCCGAATGCCTCGTCAAAATGGGTGCAAAAATCAGCGGCATCGGTACAGCAACCATGACCATCGAAGGCGTAAAAGAACTGCACGGCTGCGAACACAGCGTCGTTCCCGACCGTATTGAAGCCGGTACCTTCCTCTGCGCCGTCGCCATGACCGGCGGCAAAGTCGTCCTGCGCAATGCCGCCCCAAAAACCATGGAAGTCGTGCTAAACAAACTGACCGAAGCAGGCGCCATCATCGAAGCAGGCGACAACTGGATTTCCATCGACATGCAGCAACGCCCCAAAGCCGTGGACATCCGCACCGTCGTCCACCCAGGCTTCCCAACCGACATGCAGGCGCAGTTTATGGCCATGAACGCCATTGCCGAAGGCAGCAGCCGCGTGGTGGAAACCATTTTTGAAAACCGCTTCATGCACGTTCCCGAACTCAACCGCATGGGCGCAGACATCACCACCGAAGGCAACACCGCCTACATCAAAGGCGTGGAAAAACTCTCCGGCGCCGTCGTGATGGCAACCGACCTGCGCGCCTCCGCCAGCCTCGTCATGGCCGGTTTGGTCGCAGAAGGCGAAACCATCGTTGAACGCATCTACCACCTCGACCGCGGCTATGAATACATCGAGAAAAAACTCGGCGGCGTAGGCGCAAAAATCGAACGCGTACGCGGTTAATCCCATACGCAGCCGATAAATAAAAGGCCGTCTGAAACACCGGCAATCGGGTTTCAGACGGCCTTTGCGTATTGTTTTGCGGTATAATTCCCAACATCTTTATCCATTGTTTTTAAAAGCACAAACCATGACACGCAAAATCCTTGTCACTTCCGCGCTGCCCTATGCCAACGGCAGCATCCACCTCGGCCACATGGTCGAACACATCCAAACCGACGTTTGGGTGCGCTTTCAAAAACTGCGCGGCCACGAATGCTACTACTGCTGCGCCGACGACACCCACGGCACGCCCGTGATGCTTGCCGCGCAAAAACAAGGCATCGCGCCCGAAGACATGATTGCCAAAGTGCGCGAAGAGCACCTCGCCGACTTCACCGGTTTTTTCATCGGCTACGACAATTATTACAGCACCCATTCCCCTGAAAACAAACAGTTTTCCCAAGACATTTACCGCGCGCTGAAAGCCAACGGCAAGATTGAGAGCCGCGTCATCGAGCAGCTTTTCGACCCTGAAAAACAAATGTTCCTGCCCGACCGCTTCGTCAAAGGCGAATGCCCGAAATGCCACGCCCAAGACCAATACGGCGACAACTGCGAAGTCTGCGGCACGACCTATTCCCCGACCGAACTGATCAACCCGTATTCCGCGGTATCCGGTGCCAAACCCGAATTGCGCGAATCCGAACACTTCTTCTTCAAACTGGGCGAATGCGCCGACTTCCTCAAAGCATGGACTTCCGGCAACAACCCGCACGACGGCAAGCCCCATCTGCAACCAGAAGCCCTCAACAAAATGAAAGAATGGCTGGGCGAAGGCGAAGAAACCACCCTGTCCGACTGGGACATCTCCCGCGACGCGCCGTATTTCGGTTTCGAAATCCCCGACGCGCCGGGCAAATATTTCTACGTTTGGCTGGATGCGCCCGTCGGCTACATGGCCTCGTTTAAAAACCTGTGCGACCGCATCGGCATTGATTTTGACGAATACTTCAAAGCCGACAGCCAAACCGAGATGTACCACTTCATCGGCAAAGACATCCTCTATTTCCACGCCCTGTTCTGGCCCGCCATGCTGCATTTCTCCGGCCACCGCGCCCCGACCGGCGTGTACGCACACGGCTTTTTGACCGTGGACGGACAAAAAATGTCCAAATCGCGCGGCACCTTCATCACCGCCAAATCCTATCTGGAACAAGGCCTGAACCCCGAGTGGATGCGCTACTACATCGCCGCAAAACTCAACAGCAAAATCGAAGACATCGATTTGAACCTGCAAGACTTTATCAGTCGCGTCAACAGCGACCTCGTCGGCAAATACGTCAACATCGCCGCCCGCGCATCAGGTTTCATCGCCAAACGCTTTGAAGGTCGTCTGAAAGACGTTTCAGGCAGCGCATTGCTGGCAAAACTCGCCGCCGAAAGCGACAACATTGCCGAGCAATACGAAAACCGCGAATACGCCCGCGCCCTGCGCGACATCATGGCCTTGGCGGACATTGTCAACGAATACGTTGATGCCAACAAACCTTGGGAATTGGCGAAACAAGAAGGCCAAGACGAACGCCTGCACGAAGTATGCAGCGAACTCATCAACGCCTTTACCATGCTGACCGCCTACCTCGCCCCCGTATTGCCGAAAGTGGCCGAAAACGCCGCCAAATTCCTGAATTTGGAAGCCATCACTTGGGCAAATACACGCGAAACCTTGGGCGAACACGCCATCAACAAATACGAACATTTAATGCAACGAGTGGAGCAAAAACAAGTGGACGATTTGATCGAAGCCAACAAACAAAGCATCGCTGCCGCAGCCGCGCCTGCCGCCGAAGAAAGTAAATACGAAAAAGTTGCCGAACAAGCGAGCTTTGACGACTTTATGAAAATCGACATACGCGTCGCCAAAGTATTGAACTGCGAAGCCGTTGAAGGCAGCACCAAACTCCTAAAATTCGACCTCGATTTCGGTTTTGAAAAACGCATCATCTTCTCCGGCATCGCCGCGTCTTATCCCAACCCTGCCGAATTGAACGGCCGCATGGTCATCGCCGTCGCCAACTTCGCCCCGCGCAAAATGGCAAAATTCGGCGTATCCGAAGGCATGATCCTCTCCGCCGCCACGGCAGAGGGCAAACTGAAGCTCCTCGATGTCGATGCGGGCGCACAGCCCGGGGATAAAGTGGGCTAAGGCTTAGCCAAACCATAAGGAGAAACCATGTTAAACCTTTCCGCTCCGGTACTTAAAGAAATTGAGTTGCTTAATGATGCAGGCTTATCGGTTGGCGCTATTATTACAGTGTTGCGTCTGAAGTTTCCGGTAGAACTCCATGATCGGGGGGACAAACAAATTGAAGAAGCCGTTCTTCTCATGATCAATCCGCCACGAAAAGCACCTTCTCTTTCCCGCTAAGGCAGCAGTGCCGGTTGAAAGGTAAATTTGGTTATACTTCAACAAAAGGCCGTCTGAAAGTTTCAGACGGCCTTTTTATTTATCCAAACGCTTAGTTTCCGTTCAATCTTTATCTTAACAATTCATCGGTAACGCGTTGCAGAAACTCAATACGCTCGGGTTTGGCTTCGCCTGATTCGGCAGCGGCTTTGACGGCGCAGCCGGGTTCGGCGCGGTGGGTGCAGTTGTGGAAACGGCACTGGCCGATAAGGTGGCGCAGGTCGGGGAAGTATTGTAATAAATCGGCAGCTTGGAGATGGTGCAGGCCGAATTCTTGCAGGCCGGGGGAATCGATGAGTCGGGTTTCTGTGTTTAAATCGTACAGTTGGGCGTGGGTGGTGGTGTGTTTGCCGGAGTCGAGCGCGGTGGAAATGTCGCCGGTTCGGGCGGCTTGGTTGCCGAGTAGGGCGTTGGTCAGGGTGGACTTGCCCATGCCGCTTTGTCCGAGCAGGATGTTGGTTTGCCCTTCTAAAATGGGACGCAGGATGTCGGCGTTTTCCAATGCGTTGGTTTCGACCACGGGGTAGCCGAGGGTTTCGTAGAATTTGAGTTTCTCGCGCCATTGGGCAGTTTCGGGGAGGTCGGCTTTGTTGAGGACGATGACGGCGTTAATGCCGGCCGCTTCGGCTGCGAGGAGGGCGCGTTGCAACAGGGCTTCGCTGGGTGAGGGGCTGGCGGCGGTTACGATGAGCAGTTGGGTAACGTTGGCGGCAATCAGTTTGGTTTTCCACGCGTCTTGGCGGTAGAGCAGGCTTTCGCGCGGGAGATAGTCTTCAATCACGACTTGTTCGCCGTTGATGGGGCTGATGCGGACTTGGTCGCCGCAGGCGAAATCGACGCGTTTTTTGCGGGTGGTGGCGTCATATGTTTGGCCGTCAGGGGTGCGGACAATATAGCGGCGGCCATAGCTGGTAATGATTTGGGCGGTATCGGTCATGATGGGGTTTATTGTTTGGAATGGTGTGATTGTACCGAAAGTCGGCTATGGCCGTCTGAAAACTTGTTTGCACCTTTTAACTTTCTTTGGCTTGGTTTTTGGGTGTTTCTACTCTATATTTGCAATATATTGGTTTTCAGGAGATTTTTTTATGGATTTCAGTCAGTTGCTCAATCAGGTTTTGGGTGCGGCTCAAAAAGGCGGCAAAGTGGTGGCGGACAGCCCGCTCAATTCTTTCGGTGGCGGCGCGCTGACGGGTGCTTTGGCATCGATGCTGTTGAAAAAGAAAAACGCAAAGAAGCTGGTCAAGGCCGGCTCGGTCGCTGCTTTGGGTTTTCTGGCTTATAAAGGCTATCAAAACTGGAAACAAAACCAGCAGCAGGACGAATTGCCGCAAAGTGCGTTCCAACCTGCCGGCCTGATTGGTGAAAACCACAGCCGTGTGATTTTGCAAACGATGATTGCGGCGGCGGCTTCAGACGGCCTGATTGACGATGCGGAACGCGCGGCCATTGAGCGTGAAAGCGGCAGCGATGCGGAAACGGCGGCATGGCTGCAGGCGGAATATGCACAACCGGCCTCTATCGAACAAATTGCCGCTTCTGTCGGCAGCAACGAGGCTTTGGCAGCCGAAACTTATCTGGCGGCCCGATTGGTCTGCGCGGACTTGTCGCGCAAGGAAATTGTGTTCCTGAGCCGTTTATCCCAAGCTTTGAATTTGGACGATCAACTGGTCGAAAGCTTGGAAAAACAGCTCGAATTGGCTTAAGCCGGATTTAAAAGGCCGTCTGAAACCTGATTTCAGACGGCCTTTCGACTTAATTTCAGAGTAAAATAACTCTTTCGACATATTAAAGGCTGTCTGAACATGAATAAACTTTTTTCCACATTCAAAACGTTTTTAGCCGCTTCGTCCGTCTTGGTATTGGCTGCCTGTCCAAGCGGCAACGCGCCGCAATCCAAACCTTCTACGCAGGGTCAAAATACGGTTTCGCATCCTGCACCCAAACCGAAAGCCACGGTTGCGCTGGCTTTGGGTGGCGGCGCATCCAAAGGCTTTGCCCATATTGGGATTATTAAGGTTTTGAAAGAAAACAATATTCCGATCAAAATCGTTACCGGCACATCCGCAGGCTCGATTGTCGGCAGTATGTACGCTTCGGGAATGTCGCCCGACCGCCTCGAATTGGAAGCGGAAATTTTGGGTAAAACCGATTTGGTGGATTTGACCTTGTCCACCAGCGGCTTTATCAAAGGCGAAAAACTGCAAAACTACATCAACCGCAAAGTCGGCAACCGCCCGATGCAGCAGTTCCCCATCAAATTTGCCGCCGTTGCGACCGATTTTGAAAGCGGCAAACCGGTGGTGTTCAACGTAGGCAATGCCGGACAGGCCGTCCGCGCTTCTGCTTCGATTCCGAACGTGTTCCAACCTGTCGTTATCGGCAGCCGCAAATATGTGGACGGCGGCCTGTCACAGCCCGTACCGGTCAGCGCGGCGAAAAAACTGGGCGCAAACTTCATCATTGCCGTCGATATTTCCGCCCGTCCGGCCAAAAACGTCAGCCAAGGTATGTTCTCCTATCTTGACCAAACCTTCAACGTGATGAGCCAAACCGCCTTACACCAAGAATTGGGCCAAGCCAATGTGGTCATCAAACCGCAGGTTTTGGAGCTGGGTTCGGTTGGCGGTTTCGACCAAAAACAACGCGCCATCCAATTGGGCGAACAGGCCGCACGCGCCGCCCTGCCTGAAATCAAACGCAAACTGGCAGCATATCAGTATTAATCATCCGCCGTTTTGACAGGCCGTCTGAAAGTATGTTTTTCAGACGGCCTTTCTTGTGCAAATCTGCTAAAATCACGCGTTTCCTACAAATCATAAAATCCTAAAAAAATGAATATCTTTTACGAAGAGTCCGGCCAATTCAAAGTTGCCTCCATCGTCCAAAAAAACGACGCCACCTACCAAGTCGATACCCAACACGGCAAACGCACCAAAGTGAAGGCAAATAATGTCTTTGCCGAATTTGACGGCGATATGGCGGCGTTTTTAGAGAACGCGCAGGCGCAGGCGGCGGACATCGACACCGATTTATTGTGGGAAGTATGCGGCGAAGAGGAATTTACCGCTGAGGCGATTGCCGAAGAATATTTCGGCCATGCACCGACCAAAACCGAGCTGGCGGCAACTTTGATTGCGCTGTACGCCGCGCCGATGTATTTCTACAAAAAAGCCAAAGGCGTATTCAAAGCCGCGCCCGAAGAAACTTTGAAACAAGCGCTTGCCGCCATCGAACGCAAAAAACAGCAAGACGCGCAAATCGACGCTTGGGCAGAAGCCTTGAAACGCGGCGAGATGCCGTCTGAAATCGCGGCGGATTTGAAAACCATCCTGCACGCGCCCGACAAGCAGTCGCTGACCTACAAAGCCTTTACCAAAGCCGCCGATGCGCTGAAAACCTCCGCCTATGAATTGGCGAAAAAAACGGGCGGCATTACGTCCATTCCCCAATACCTGCAAGACGGGTTTGAAATCAAATACTTCCCCAAAGGAACAGGCTTCCCCGACCTTCCGCTTCCTGAAATGCCCGACTTGCCCAAGGCTGACGTTACCGCCTTTTCCATTGATGACGAATCGACCACCGAAGTCGATGATGCCTTGAGCCTGACCGACTTGGGCAATGGCATGAAGCGCGTCGGCATCCACATCGCCGCGCCGTCGCTTGCCGTTAAACCGGGCGACAAAATGGAAAAAAACATCATGGAACGCTTGAGCACGGTCTATTTCCCCGGCGGCAAAATCACCATGCTGCCCGAAAACTGGATTGCCGCGTTCAGCCTTGATGCGGGTGCGTACCGCCCTGCCGTCAGCATTTATTTCGATGTGGACAGCGAGTTCAACGTCGGCGAGTCAACCTGCAAAATCGAAGCGGTCAACATCGCCGAAAACCTGCGCATTCAAGCCATTGAGCCGCATTTCAACGCCGAAACCGGCTTGGACGAAGCAGGCGAAATGATGTTTGCCCACCATCAAGACCTGATTTGGTTCTATCAATTCGCCATCGCCCTGCAAAAAGCGCGCGGCAAATACGAACCCGACCGTGCGCCGCAATACGATTACAGCATCGAATTGGATGAAGAAGGCAACGTATCCGTTGTCCGCCGCGAACGCGGTTCGCCCATCGATACGCTGGTCAGCGAGATGATGATTCTTGCCAACAGCACTTGGGCGCAAATGCTGGACGAAAACGAGCTGCCCGGCCTTTTCCGCGTCCAACCGGCAGGCAAAGTGCGCATGAGCACCAAATCCGAACCGCACATCGGCATGGGCGTGCAGCATTACGGCTGGTTTACCTCGCCGCTGCGCCGCGCCGCCGACTACATCAACCAAAAACAGCTGATCAGCCTGATTGACGACACGGCCGAGCCGCTGTATCAAAACAGCGATGCCGAGCTTTTTGCCGCGCTGCGCGACTTCGATGCCGCCTATACAGCCTACGCCGACTTCCAACGCCAAATGGAAGCCTACTGGAGCCTCGTGTACCTGCAACAGCAAGGAACGAGCGAGTTGACGGCTACCATCCTCAAAGAAGACATCGTCCGCATTGAGGGGCTGCCGCTGGTAACGCGCGCGACCGGTATTCCGTTTGACGCGCTGCCCAAATCGCAGGCATTGTTCAAAATCACTGAATTGGATGCCGAGAAGCAGTTTATCGCGCTCAACTATCAAAAAGCCGTTTTACCGGGCTGATAACGTTATTTAGTTTGAAAAAAGGCCGTCTGAACAAAGAAACAGAAATCTTTGATTTCGTTTTCATCCCCGTTCAGACGGTCTTCATCATCTAAAAATGCTACAATTCCCTTTTCTGCCCATCATTTCAAACCATGAAAAAAAACGCCCCCCAATCCTTTGAAGAAGCCTTATCCCGCCTCGAAACCCTGACCCAGGCCATGCAAAGCAGCGAAATGCCGCTAGAAGACGCCCTGGCCGCCTATCAGGAAGGCAACGAATTGGTCAGATACTGCCAAACCAAATTGGCGGAAGTCGAGCAGAAACTGCAAGTTTTGGATGCCGGCAAACTGAAGGAGTTGAACCTTGAACCCGGCGAATGAACTCAAAACATGGCAGCAAAAAGCCCAAGCGCAAACCGAATTGCTGCTGGCGCATTTCTTGCCGTCTGAAAACCAAGTGCCGCACACGCTGCACGAAGCCATGCGTTACGTTACCCTCGGCGGCGGCAAACGGCTGCGCCCACTCTTGGTGCTTGCCGCGTCCGAATTGGGCGAAGCAAACCAAAATGCCGTCGAGCAGGCGATGGCGGCCATTGAAATGGTGCACGTCTATTCACTGGTTCACGACGATATGCCGGCGATGGACAACGACAGCCTGCGCCGCGGCAAACCGACCTGCCATGTGCAATACGACGAAGCCACCGCCCTTTTGGTCGGCGATGCGCTGCAAACCCAAGCCTTTGATGTACTGAGCCGTCCGACAGGCCTGCCTGCCGAACGCCAGCTTGCCATGTTGTCCACGCTGGCCCAGGCATCCGGCAGCCTCGGCATGGCGGGCGGACAAGCCATCGACCTGGCCAATGTCGGCAAAGCCATGAATCAGGCCGAATTGGAACAGATGCACAGCCTCAAGACCGGCGCACTCATCCGCGCGGCCGTGGCCTTAGGCGCACTTTCCTGCCCGGACTTAACACCGGCGCAAATCCAAACCTTAGACCGCTACGCCGCCAAATTGGGCCTGGCTTTCCAAGTGATCGACGATGTATTGGACTGCGAAGCCGATACCGCCACCTTGGGCAAAACCGCCGGCAAAGACTCGGACAACGACAAACCGACCTACGTCAAACTGATGGGCCTGCACGCCGCGCGCACTTACGCAGAAACGCTGATTGCAGAAGCCGTTGCCCTGATCGAGCCATTCGGCGGCAAAGCCCTGCGCCTGCGCCAACTGGCCGAGTTTGTTACTGCACGGAAAAACTAAACCTGCAAATAAAATAAAGGCCGTCTGAAACCTGATTTTAAGTTTCAGACGGCCTTTTTAACAGCCTGTTTGGCTGGTATCAACTGAATGCAGAGTCTTTCAAAATACGGCTCAGAACCCCCCCCGCAAACTGCATTGACAAGCCTCAGCCTGTCCGTTTAATCCAATAGGGCATCTACAAACGCTTTGGCATTAAATGGACGCAAATCGTCGATGCCTTCGCCTACGCCGATGTAGCGGACAGGAATTGGACGGTCAGAGGCAAGAGCGGCAAGGATACCACCTTTAGCCGTACCGTCGAGCTTGGTGACGATCAGGCCGGTCAGACCCAGCGCTTCGTCAAAGGCTTTCACTTGGTTGACGGCGTTTTGACCAATATTGGCATCAAGCACGACAATGATTTCATGTGGCGCATCCGGCATGGCTTTTTGCAACACGCGTTTCACTTTTTTGATTTCTTCCATCAAATGAAGCTGCGTCGGCAGGCGGCCGGCAGTATCGGCCAGCACAATGTCGATACCGCGCGCTTTCGCGGCTTGGACGGCATCGAAGCAAACGGCGGCGGAATCACCCGTAGTTTGCGAAATCACGGTTACATTGTTGCGTTCGCCCCAAGCTTGAAGCTGCTCACGCGCGGCGGCGCGGAAAGTATCGCCTGCCGCCAACAGCACAGATTTGCCCTGCGCTTGGAAGTATTTGGCGAGTTTGCCGATAGATGTGGTTTTGCCTGCGCCGTTGATACCGGCAAGCATAATCACGAAAGGCTCCTTGATTTCCGGCAAGACCAAAGGTTTTTCCAGAGGCTTAATCAAGTCGTACAGCGCATCTTTCAGCGCGCCGCGCAATTCGTTGCCGTCTTTGAGGCCTTTGAGGCTGACACGGTCGCGCACATCTTTCATCAAGTATTCGGTGGCTTCCATGCCCATATCGCTGGTAATCAGCACGGTTTCCAGCTCTTCGTACAAATCCTCGTCAATTTGTCCGCCGCCGAACACGCCGGCCAACGATTTTGCCATTTTGTCGCGTGATTTGGTCAAGCCTTGTTTCAAACGTGCGGCCCAACTGAGCTTGGGCTCTTCCACCGGAGCAGGGGCTTCAACCGGTGTTTCCGAAACGGCTTCTTGAGCTTGCTCGACAGTCTCGCTAACTGCTTCAACAGCTTCTTCTTTGACCGCTTCTGCCTGTTCTGCTGCTTCTTCAGCAGCCTCAGCTATTTCAGACGGCATCTCGGCAACGGTTTCTTGAACCTGTTCAACAGCCTCGCTGACGGTTTCAACGGCCGTTTCTTTTGCCGCCTCAGCCTGTTCTGCTGCTTCTTCAGCAGCCTCGGCCGCTTCAGACGGCATCACGGCAACGGCTTCTTGAACCTGTTCAACAGCCTCGCTGACGGTTTCAACGGCCGTTTCTTTTGCCGCTTCAAGGTGTTCTTCCACTTTTTCAACTGTTTCAGACGGCGTTTCGGTCAAAGCTTCCCGCACCTGCTCGACGGTTTCACTGACAGTTTCAACAGCCGATTCGACAACTGATTCAATATGCCCTTTGACGCTTTCCGCTAAAGATTCGGCATCTTCTTTAATATTTTCAACTACTTGAACAACTTCAGATTCTACTTTTGCTGCGGTTTCCTGAACTTGAGCCTCCTCAGGAGCCGGAGTTTCCTGTTTTTTCTTGCGACGGAAGAAGCTGAACATTAAATTTTCCTTTTAATTTTAGAAACTTGAAATAGGGAGTATTGTAGCGTATTTTACGTGGCAAGGTCGTCTGAAAATCAAGGTTGTCAGGTTTTGGCATTTCCAACGTCTAATGAGACAAACCCTCCATACAGGAAACATAGAGATGAAACCCCGTATCTTCTTTTCCCTTTGCGCCAAGTTCGGCTGCCTGCTTGCGCTGGGCGCCTGCTCATCCAAAATGATGGATACCGAAGCCGCAACCGTACCGCAAGCATTGTCCTCGTTGAAAACTCCTGACAACCGCCCTGCCAGTGTTTTCCTGAAAAAAGACAAACCCACCTTGATTAAATTTTGGGCAAGTTGGTGTCCTTTGTGTTTGTCCGAATTGGGACAAACCGAAAAATGGGCGCAGGATAAGCGGTTCAGCTCCGCCAACCTGATTACCGTCGCCTCCCCCGGCTTTCTGCACGAGAAAAAAGACGGCGACTTCCAGAAATGGTACGCCGGTTTGAACTATCCCAAGCTACCCGTCGTGACAGACAACGGCGGCACCATCGCCCAAAGCCTGAATATCAGCGTTTACCCTTCTTGGGCGTTAATCGGTAAAGACGGCGACGTGCAGCGCATCGTCAAAGGCAGCATCAACGAAGCGCAGGCATTGGCATTAATCCGCGATCCGAATGCCGATTTAGGCCGTCTGAAAAATTCGTTCTACAAACCCGACACACAGAAAAAGGATTCAGCAATCATGAATACGCGCACCATCTACCTCGCCGGCGGCTGCTTCTGGGGCTTGGAAGCCTATTTCCAACGCATAGACGGCGTGGTGGACGCCGTATCCGGCTACGCCAACGGCAAAACGGAAAACCCAAGCTACGAAGACGTTTCCTACCGCGATACAGGCCATGCCGAGACCGTCAAAGTCACCTACGATGCCGACAAACTCAGCCTCGACGACATCCTGCAATACTATTTCCGCGTCGTTGACCCGACCAGCCTCAACAAACAAGGCAACGACACCGGCACGCAATACCGCAGCGGCGTGTACTACACCGACCCTGCCGAAAAAGCCGTCATCGCCGCCGCCCTCAAGCGCGAGCAGCAAAAATACCAACAGCCCCTCGTCGTCGAAAACGAGCCGCTGCAAAACTTCTACGACGCCGAGGAATACCATCAGGACTATCTTATTAAAAACCCCAACGGCTATTGCCACATCGACATCCGCAAAGCCGACGAACCGCTGCCGAATAAAGCCAAAGCCACCCCGAAAGGCAAAGGCTTCGACGCGGCAACGTATAAAAAACCCAGCGCTGCCGAACTCAAACGCTTTCTGACCGAAGAGCAATATCAAGTTACCCAAAACAGCGCGACCGAATACGCCTTCAGTCATGAATACGACCACTTGTTCAAACCCGGCATTTATGTAGACGTCGTCAGCGGCGAACCCCTGTTTTCTTCCGCCGACAAATTTGATTCCGGCTGCGGCTGGCCGAGCTTCACCCGCCCGATTAACGCCGCCGCTGTTACCGAACACGACGATTTCAGCTACAACATGCGCCGCACCGAAGTGCGCAGCCACGCCGCTGACTCACACTTGGGACACGTCTTCGCCGACGGTCCGAAAGACAAAGGCGGCCTGCGCTATTGCATCAATGGCGCAAGTTTGAAATTCATTCCTTTGGAAGAAATGGACGCAGCCGGCTACGGCGCATTGAAAGACAAAGTGAAATAACGGATTGAATCGAAAAAGGCCGTCTGAAAAAGAATTCAGACGGCCTTTTTGATTTATCGGATGTAGAGGGTTGGTTTCTTATTTATCAAAAAATCTCAATAACTAAGAAAGTATGCCCTACAAAAGCCTTTTAAATTCGTTTTGCCAGCTCTTCGGCTTTACCCACATACAACGCAGGGGTCAGCTCAAGCAATTTGGCTTTGGCTCCTGTCGGAATTTCCAACGACTCGATAAAGAGTTTCAATACTTCAGGCGTAATGCCGTCTTTACCGCGTGTCAGGTCTTTCAGCTTCTCGTAAGGATTGGCTACGCCGTAACGACGCATTACGGTTTGAATCGGCTCGGCCAATAGCTCCCAAGTAGCGTCCAAATCAGCAGCAAGTGCGGCAGGATTCGGCTCAAGCTTGTTCAGACCACGCAGATGGGCGGCAAAGCCCAATACGGTATAGCCCACGCCTACGCCCATATTACGCAATACGGTGCTGTCGGTCAGGTCGCGCTGCCAACGGGAAATCGGCAGTTTTTCAGACAAAAAGCCCAATACGGCATTGGCCATACCGAGGTTGCCTTCGGAGTTTTCAAAGTCGATCGGATTGACTTTGTGCGGCATGGTGGAAGAACCGACTTCGCCTGCTTTGACTTTTTGTTTGAAGTAACCCAAAGAAATATAGCCCCAAACATCGCGGTTGAAGTCGATCAGAATCGTGTTGACACGACTGATGGCTTGGAAGAATTCTGCCATATAGTCGTGTGGCTCGATTTGAATGGTGTAAGGGTTGAAGGTCAGGCCGAGGCTGATTTCGACAAAGTTGCGGCAATGGGTTTCCCAATCCACATCGGGATAAGCGACCATATGGGCATTGTAGTTGCCGACTGCGCCATTAATTTTGCCGAGGAACTCTTGCGCTTGCAGGTTTTTAAACTGGCGTTGCAGGCGGTACACGACATTGGCGATTTCTTTACCCAATGTGCTTGGTGTAGCAGGCTGGCCATGCGTGCGGCTCATCATAGGGACGGCAGCCAACTCATGCGCCATGCCGGTCAGTTTTTCGATGATTTCGGCCAGTTTCGGCAGCAAAACAGTCTCACGCGCTTCTTGCAGCATCAAAGCGTGGGACAGGTTGTTGATGTCTTCGCTGGTGCAGGCAAAGTGGATGAACTCGCTGGCAGCAGCCACTTCAGGCACGCCGGAGAAGCGTTCTTTAAGCCAATATTCGATGGCTTTGACGTCGTGATTGGTGGTCGCCTCAATGGCTTTGACGGCGGCGGCATCTTCAAGTGAGAAGTTTTCGATTACCTTGTCGATTTCGGCAAGCGTAAAATCGCTGAAAGCAGGAACTTCTGCAATCTTAGGCTCGGCGGCAAGGGCTTTGAGCCAGTTTAATTCAACTTTGACACGCGCACGCATCAGGCCGTATTCGGAGAAAATCGGACGCAATGCTTCAACGGATTTGGCGTAGCGGCCATCTAATGGGGAAAGTGCAGCGATAGGGTTAATCATGTCGGATCTTCCTATGGGATGAAAACCAAATTGTTTGCAATTATACATGATTTTACACTTCAAGGCCGTCTGAAAAGCAGGTTTCGGACGGCCTTTTCAGCGTATTTTTCATAAAATTCTTTTCAGAGGTTCAACTTTGCAAATTCGATTTACGATATATGCCATCTTCACGGATAATATCGGCTGACTTTCTGTAAATAATGAGGTTTTATGAATATCAAACGTTTTTCCCTAGCTGCAACCGTATTTACGGCTTTGATGTTGAGTGCCTGTGAAACAACCACCACATCGAGCGGCGGTGGCAGCTGGACCAACATCGGCACCATCTCTGAAGGCAATATCAAAGTGGCCATTGATAAAAGCAGCATTAAAAGAAATGGCGCACTGGTTACTTTCCGCGATAAAAAAACCGTTTCCAAACTGAAAGAGGAACGTTTCGTCAACACGCCTGCCTATAAAACGGCCATCGGCAGCTGGGAAATTCATTGCTCAAACAAAACCTATCGCTTGGCAGCGCTGCAACTGATGGATGAACACGGCCGGGTGATTTCCAACCAAAGCTATACGCCGACCAGCATCCGCCCAATGAGCGTCATGAGCGGCACGATTACTGAAAAACAATACGAAACAGTGTGCGGACATAAGCTGTAATCCACATTTATTCACAAAGTTATCCACAGTTTAAATATTTAAAAGGCTGTCTGAATGCTTTGAATATCAAGTTTCAAACGGCCTTTTTATGTTTTTATGGAAATTTATCTTCAAATTTATCCACAAAATTTGTTTATTCAAGAATAATTTATTATAGCGATTCTTTTACGCTCAAAATTTGCTTCATTCTTTCACAAAATACTGATTTATCCTCTAGACTGCTATGCATCAAACTGGATCTGCACTAAATGCTTTTCACACAGGTATTCCAATCTTTTGGAAAAAATTTGCTTCTCCAAATAAATACCTTTCCTTTGATAATACAACCCTTCTTTAACGCAGCCTTGCTCCTGTTTCTCCGTCAATAATCTGACTAGGCGTTTTCTGCTTACCTATCAATCCGCCTACAACCCATACTTTCCTGCCAAACTGTCTTCTGACTTCCCTTTCCGTTTTGCACGCCCGTTTGCCTGCACGATTGCATGAAGTAGAGACTAAAGGCATTTCCAAAACCTGACACAAACGCCTTGCGCCTACGTGTGCCGGAACCCTAACAGCCAATTTACTGCGTCCTTTTCCTCGCAACGAAGGCAATACTTTTTTGCCGGCCGGCAATAAAAAAGTTTTCGGAGCCGGCCATGCTTCATGCAGCATGGTTTGGATATTTTCAGACGGCCTTTGCAGCAAAGGTTGCAACTGTTCCAAGCTATGGCCAATGACAATCATACCTTTGTGTTGCGGTCGTTTTTTCAGATGAATCAGTTGATTGAGTGCTTTAGGCAAAATAGGGACACAGCCCAAGCCATAGCAAGACTCGGTAGGATAGGCGACCAAACCGCCTTTTTTAAGATGCGCCTGCAACCTGCGTTGGGCTGCAGCCGATAAAATTCTGGGGAACATCATCATATACCAAGGCCGTCTGAAACTGCGATTGTCGGACAATCTGTGTTCAGACGGCCTATTTCTATTCATTATTAACGGTTGATGGCTTTATCGGCAATGTCTTTACGGTATTGCATACCGTCAAAACGGATGGTTTCCAATGCCTTATAAGCCTTACTCTTAGCTTGTGCAACATCATCACCCAAACCGACGACACACAACACACGGCCGCCGTTGGTTACCACTTCGCCTTTTTCATTCGTTGCGGTACCGGCATGGAAAACTTTACCGATTTGATTGGCCTTATCCAAACCGGAGATCACATCGCCTTTTTTCGGAGAGTCAGGATAGTTTTGTGCGGCCAACACCACGCCTACGGCAGTCTGCGGATTCCATTCGGCGGTAACACTATCCAGTTTGCCGTCGATTGCCGCTTCAACCAAATCCACCAAATCGCTATCCAAACGGCTCATAATCGGCTGGGTTTCAGGGTCGCCGAAACGGCAGTTAAATTCGATGGTATAAGGCGCACCGTTTTTATCAATCATCAATCCCGCATATAAAAAGCCGGTAAATTCATGACCTTCTGCTTTCATACCGGCCACAGTCGGCAAAATAATTTCATTCATCGCGCGCTCGTACACATCAGGCGTTACCACCGGAGCAGGGCTGTATGCACCCATACCGCCGGTATTAGGACCTTTGTCATCATCCAACAGGCGTTTATGGTCTTGACTGGTTGCCATCGGCAACACATGATTGCCGTCCACCATAACGATAAAGCTTGCTTCCTCGCCTTGCAAGAAATCTTCAATCACGACGCGCGCGCCTGCATTACCCATTTTGTTGCCCAACAACATATCATCAATAGCGGCATGGGCTTCATCCAAAGTCATGGCGACAATCACGCCCTTACCGGCAGCCAAACCATCCGCTTTAATAACAATCGGCGCACCTTTTCGGTTGACGTAATCATGTGCCGCATCGACATTTTCAAAGGTTTGGTATTGCGCGGTTGGAATGTTATATTTTGCCATAAACGCTTTAGCAAAATCCTTTGAGCTCTCCAACTGGGCCGCGTATTGAGTCGGGCCAAAAATCTTCAATCCGGCAGCACGGAAGTCATTGACCACACCTGCAGCCAAAGGCGCTTCAGGGCCGACTACAGTAAAAGCAATATTTTCATTACGGCAAAAATCAATCAAATCTTGATGCGCCGTTAATGCGATATTCTGAAGTTTAGGTTCAATTGCCGTTCCGGCATTACCAGGTGCAACAAAGACAGTTTCTACTTTAGACGACTGCGCCAATTTCCAAGCCAGTGCGTGTTCACGTCCACCATTACCAATAACGAGCAATTTCATACCATTTCCTTGAAGAATAGATGTTGTAAATAAGATTCAATCGATGAAATATTGTTCCATCTTGCATAGCTGTTTCAAATTAAGAATAATATTGCGCCAAGACAACCATACTCTAATTTCAAACAACGAAAGGAAAATCATGCAAAAGCGTATTGACGAAATTCAAAGCAAATACCGCGAATGGTGCGAATTACTGCCACAACTGGAGGCAGATATCGCCCGCTGGAAACATGCTGCAAGCCTCATGCAGGACATGGATGAATTCTATACCAACGAATACCAAGCGTGTCATCAAGCCATTGAAGAAGGTGCAGATGTTGATTTGCGCACACAGGGCGAATATAGCATTATGAGCGAAGATGCCCTATGGAACGCACTGGGAGAATTTCATCAACTGGCTTGGGAACACTTGCGCTCAAGCGTAAATGCTTTAGACAGATACCAAGGCTAAAACATCAAAGGCCGTCTGAAACTTTTGATTGATCAAATATGTTCAGACGACCTTTTATTCAAACGGCTTCTCAGTATTTACTTCAATTTGGCGCGTATTTTTCCAGGCGGCAATACAGACTTCATAATCGGCCAACGCTATTTTTACTGTCAACTTACAATCTAGCTGCAAATCCTGTTCCACAATATCGGCCTGATATTGTTTGGCAACCCGTATCACCTCATTCAAAACAGGATATTCACATTTCAACCAAACCGTTTTTTCAACATTCTTTTCAACAACTTCAGCTATCGCCAGTGCCTGAGCCGTTGATTCCTTATAGGCATGAATCAAACCGGGAACGCCCAATAGCGTACCGCCAAAATAACGCACAACCACAACCAATACATCCGTTACACCGACAGAATCAATCTGCCCCAAAATAGGGCGGCCAGCACTCCCGGACGGTTCTCCATCATCATTTGCGCGAAACTGCATTCCATCCACACCCAATCGGTAGGCGTAACACCAATGTCGTGCTTTGTGGTGCTCTTCCTTTAATGGGTCGAGATATTTCTTCACATCAGCCAACGTGCGGATCGGATAGGCATATGCGATGAAGCGGCTGCCTTTATCTTTAAATTCAGCCTGTGTCGGTTTGGTAATGGTTTTATAGGTCGTGATCATGCCGAAATATTTTCAGACGGCCTTTGTTGTAAAAGGCCGTCTGAACGTTTCACGTGAAACATTAGTTTTTCAGTGCTTCAGTCAGTTGAGGCACAACTTCAAACAAATCACCAACCAAGCCGTAGTCTGCCACATTGAAAATAGGCGCATCAGCATCTTTGTTGATGGCAACAATTACTTTACTGTCTTGCATACCGGCAACGTGTTGGATAGCACCGGAAATACCGATAGCGAAGTACAGTTGCGGCGCAACCACTTTACCGGTTTGACCCACTTGGGCATCGTTTGGCGCATACTCGGCATCCACTGCCGCACGGGACGCACCAATCGCCGCACCCAAAACATCTGCCAAAGGAGTCAACACTTCATTAAATTTTTCAGCACTGCCCAATGCACGGCCACCAGAAACAATCACTTTTGCCTGAGTCAATTCAGGGCGGTCAGACTGAGAAAGTTGACGGTTTACGAAACGGCTCAGGTTTTGAGCAGGTGTTGCCTCAACATTGACCACTTCTGCATTACCACCTTGTCTGGCAGCATCAAATGCTGTTGCACGGAAAGTCAGCACCAGTTTTTCAGAATTGGATTGAACGGTTTCAAATGCATTACCGGCATAAATCGGACGGACAAATGTCGAGTTATCCACAACTTCGGTTAAATCCGAAACTTGTGGTACATCCAATAGGGCTGCTACTCGGGGCAGAAGATTTTTACAAAACGCAGTTGCAGTCGCAGCCACATAGTGGTAATCCGCAGCCAGTTTAACAACCAAAGGCGCCAATTCTTCTGCCAAACCTTCAGCATAATAGGGCGCATCGGCTACCAAAACTTTCGCTACGCCTGCAATCTGTTTTGCCTCTTCAACCACCGCAGCAGCATTACTACCGGCGACCAATAAATCTACATTCCCTAATTTGGCGGCAGCCGTTACCGCATGCAAAGTGGCAGGATTCAAATGTTGGTTATTATGTTCCGCAATAATCAATACGCTCATTTCATACTCCTTAGATCACTTTGGCTTCGTTTTTCAGCTTTTCAACCAACTCGGCAACATCAGCCACTTTCACACCGGCTTGACGTGCTTTAGGTTCGGCAAATTTCACGGTATTTAAACGCGGAGAAATATCCACAGCCAAATCGGCAGGACTTAATTTTTCCAAAGGCTTTTTCTTTGCCGCCATGATATTAGGAAGTTTGACAAAACGTGGTTCGTTCAAACGCAAATCCGCACTGATGACCGCAGGCAGCTTCAACGCAACAGTCTCTTCGCCGCCGTCAATTTCACGGGTTACCAATACTTCTTCGCCTTCAATTTGCACTTTTGATGCAAAAGTACCTTGAGCCGCATTCAACAACGCAGCCAGCATTTGGGCAACTTGGTTGGCGTCATCGTCAATTGCCTGTTTGCCCAGCAGTAAAATTTGCGGATTTTCTTTATCTGCAACAGCTTTCAGCAATTTTGCAACGGCCAAAGGCTCCAATTTCGCATCAGTCTCAACATGAACCGCACGGTCGGCACCCATCGCCAAAGCAGTACGCAACGTCTCTTCGCATTTTTTCTCGCCAAGAGAAACAGCAACAATCT
Source organism: Neisseria sp. P0022.S009 (assembly GCF_051956675.1). NCBI lineage: Bacteria > Pseudomonadati > Pseudomonadota > Betaproteobacteria > Neisseriales > Neisseriaceae > Neisseria > Neisseria sp. P0022.S009. The sequence goes on along the minus strand of NZ_JBQCXE010000001.1, from coordinate 56,925 downwards.
CGCTTACTTTTCCGGCTTCTTTCAAACGGACAGCTTCTTCTACCGCGATTTCATCAAACGGGTTCATCGACATTTTGACATTACCGATATCCACATCGGAACCATCGGCTTTCACACGAACTTTGACGTTATAGTCCACTACGCGCTTTACTGCGACCAGTGCTTTCATTCAATTCTCCTAAAAAGAATGTCCATCAAATCAAGCATACTGCTTTTGATACATTCTTTATATAAAATCCAATTCGGTTTTCACCAACATGACAAAACCAAATTTGTATAAATCTTGGCAAATAGAGCGGAATTATATCATTTCTAAAGCATTTACTCAGAAAATAAATCTAACTCCCCAGCAATTATTTACCGTATGCAGCAACACAATCCATCAAGGTTTGATAAACCTCGTCAACATTGGGAATTTGAGCAATACCGCCTAAATTTTTTGCATAAGCCGAAACTTGAACGCCGGTCTTGGCCGGATCTGTATCTGTATAAATTCCTACAACAGGCTTTTCCAACGCATTGGCAAGATGTAGCAACCCAGTATCTACGCCGATAATACCCTCTGCGTTTTTCAATAAAAATGCAGCCTGTAATAAATTCATCTTGTCGCAGACGAAAGCAAACGGTAAATCGCTTGCAATCTGTTTGGCGCGCATTTTTTCGGTTTCATTTCCCCACGGCAGATATACATTGCATTGTTGCTCTTCATTCAACTTTTTCAATAATGCACGCCAGTGTTCTACCGGCCATAATTTACTGTCGCGACTGGTTGCATGCAAAGCAACGTAATAGGGGGATTGCACATTTTTCAGACGGCCTGATTCAGGAACCGACAAACCAAATACCTGCGTTTCAGGCATTGTATAACCAAAAACTTGGGCGAATAACTCACGGTTTCGCCAAACCGCATTTTTACCTTTCGGCACGGCAAACGTTTTGCTGTACGCAAGGGCAGCCAAACTTTCACGCGCACTGTGTTTATCCAAACCGTAAATAGGGGATTTAGCCATTTTGGCAAAGCATGCGCTTTTAATCAGTCCTTGACTATCTAAAACAAAATCAAAAGATTCAGCCTGTAAATCCGTTTTCAGACGGCCTATTTCACGCCACGTTTCAGCCTGAAAAAGATGTTTGCGCCACTGTCGCCATTTCATTACATGAACCTTTTTGACAAAAGGATGCAGGCGCGCAATATCCGCAAATCCGGCCTCACACAACCAATGCAGTTCTACCTCAGGACATTGTCTTGCCAAATCTTCAACTGCGGGCAACGTGTGAATTAAATCGCCCATACTGGACAAGCGGACAAGTAAAATCTTCATATTTTGAAAGATGTTTCACGTGAAACAATGAAATTTTAAATATAATTTATTGATTATTAATGTATTTTTTTATTTCTTTAGCATTTTCTAAAATAATAGCTCCGGCGGAACGCATTTCCTTCCATGCAGATTCAACCGTTTCCGGAGCAATGCCGCGGCAAGCCGCCTGATTAACGATGACTTTCCAAGCCCCGCCTTTAAGCAACTGTAAAACCGTTGTCTTCACACAATAATCCGTTGCCAAGCCGCCGACAATAACTGTATCTGCATTTTGACAGCGCAACCATTCGATCAAACCTGTACTGAGTTTTTCTTCAATATCGTGAAAACATGCGCCGTAAGGATGTAACTCAGGATCAACGCCTTTCCAAACGCAATAATCGTATTCTTTGGCTGAAGGCAGGCCATCCAACAATTCATAGCCATATGTTCCAACCATCGCATGCGCCACCCAAGTCAAATCCGCATCAGGCAAACCCGTCGGTTTCAACATATCAACAGGATTATCCACAAGCCATTTTGCCGCGGCATGATGTGCATCTTTCGTCATCACGCGCAAATCCGCCAATGCAGCTTGTGCATTGAGTTCATCCGCAATCAGATGACCTTCGGCAACAGGCAATTCTTTCGGGCACAAAGGCGTAAACGTTTTTTGTGCATCTACATCGATAGAAACAATCATGGATTAATATAACCTATTGATTTTATTTTAAATAATTTAAATTTTGCATTTATTGTCAATGTTTGGACATTTGGAATAAATGCTTTGTATTATAACAAATTACGACTGCAAAATGTGGGAAAACATCTGTGATATGATGACAGTTTGTACAGAATATTTATCCACAAATTATGTCCTATTCGATTACGCCTATTGCAACCGTTCATTCCCCCTACAAGCAAAAATTCGGCATTGCCCGCCAACCCGGCTTGGTTCCTGCGGCAGAAATTTGTATTGAACTCACTCCTGAATTTACCGCAGACAGCGTTCGGGGCTTGGAAGATTTCGACTATGTGTGGATAAGTTTTATTTTCCACGGCGTATTGGATGAAGGTTGGGCACAAATGGTGCGTCCGCCACGGCTCGGAGGCAAACAAAAAATGGGCGTATTTGCCACGCGCAGCCCACACCGCCCCAATCATCTCGGTTTATCCCTGCTAAAACTCGAACGCATCGAAACAGGCAAACCTGTCCGCATTTATTGCAGCGGCGCAGACCTGTTGGACGGTACTCCGGTAGTGGATATTAAACCCTACATCCCGTTTGTCGAATCCAAACCAGACGCATCATCGGGCTTTGTCAGCGGCAAACCTGAAGAATTGAGCGTAGTCTGGGCAGAAAGTACACTTGCGGAACATTTATCCACAGAAGAAAAATATCTTATTGAGCAAAGCATTGCCCAAGATCCCCGTCCTGCCTATCAAGATATTCCCGAACGGGTTTATATAATGAATATTGCAGATTATGAAGTGCAGTTTAGGATAGAAAACAATTGTGCCACAGTGATTAAACTATCCATAATTTGATTGCAAATTGAATTTATCTACAAACAAAAGGCCGTCTGAAATGTTCAGACGGCCTTTTAATTATCCACAGACTGATTGATTCAGCCCGTTATTTTTTAGATTTTGCTGGCAAAGAATTCCAAGGTACGAACCAGTTGGCAAGTGTAAGACATTTCATTGTCGTACCAAGCAACGGTTTTCACCAATTGTTTGTCGCCAACAGTCATCACGCGGGTTTGAGTAGCATCGAAGAGTGAGCCGTACTCGATACCGATAACGTCGGAAGAAACGATTTGATCTTCAGTATAGCCTAAAGCATCGTTGGCGGCAGCTTTCATGGCTGCATTGATTTCTTCTTTGGTAACAGGGCGTTCGAGAACAGAAACCAGTTCGGTCAAAGAGCCGGTAGCAACAGGAACGCGTTGGGCAGAACCATCAAGTTTGCCGTTCAATTCAGGGATAACCAAGCCGATGGCTTTAGCGGCACCGGTGCTGTTCGGTACGATATTCAAAGCAGCGGCACGGGCGCGGCGGAAGTCGCCTTTGCGGTGTGGCGCGTCAAGGGTGTTTTGGTCGCCGGTATAAGCGTGGATGGTGGTCATCAGGCCTTCAACAATACCGAACTCTTTTTGCAATACCGCAGCCATAGGGGCCAGACAGTTAGTCGTACAAGAAGCGGCGGAGATAACAGTTTCGCTGCCGTCCAAAATATCTTGGTTTACGCCGTATACAACGGTTTTCACATCATTGCCGCCAGGGGCAGAAATCACAACTTTGCGCGCACCGGCACGGATATGGGCTTCAGCTTTGGTTTTGCTGGTAAAGAAACCGGTACATTCAAGGACGACGTCCACACCCAGCTCGCCCCAAGGCAATTCTTCAGGATTAGGATTGGCAAATACTTTGATTTCTTTGCCGTTAACAACAATAGCGTTGTCTTTCAATTCGGCAGAGCCTTCAAAACGGCCTTGGGTACTGTCGTATTTGAAGAGATGCAACAGCATGTCGGCAGGAGTCAAGTCGTTAACAGCAACGACTTCGATACCTTGGGCTTTTTCAATTTGACGCAATGCCAGACGACCGATACGGCCAAAACCATTAATCGCTACTTTAATACTCATTTTGCTACTCCTAATTAGATGGAATGGGAAAAATTTTTCAGTAAGGCCATTGTATCCTGAAATAAAATTACTTTCTAGGATTACAGATAATTACTTTTAAGTTGTTTGATTTAAATAAAGAAAACATGAAATTCTTGTTTGTAGGAAAATATCGAATTTGTCTAAATAATCCTGTTTTTTGGTATTTTATTTCATAAATTTCATTTTTTTATCTTAGTTTTTTTATAAGTTTATGATTTTCATAAATTTAGTTCTATTTTTCTGTATTTTGCCGTTTTTGTGCTGATAACTCAGTCTTTTCTTCAAATCATATTATTTAAATTTTTAAAACGATGATTTTGATGATGATCCTAATCCTTTGTGGATAACAGAATATTTTTCTTTAAAACCAATCCAATAATCACTTTTTATCTTTGAGGCAAACCCCAACTGAATGTCGGAATAAAAAAGGATAAAATCTTAGTTTCCCTATTTACCTGTGGATAAAAACCAAATTACCCACTTCAATTTCACACACCTTTGTGGATAATTCAAACCTTGAAGTTTATCCCTGCAAAACATCCATATTGGCAAATACTATTAAAAATGATGGCTTGTTTTTTCCTTTTTAACGTATCATTTGTCCATCAGACTTTTTAAAAGGAAGCAATTATGCTGCAACGGACTTTAGCCAAATCAGTAAGCGTTACCGGCGTTGGCCTGCATTCGGGCGAAAGGGTCGCTCTGACTTTGCATCCTGCCGAAGAAAACAGCGGTATTTCGTTCCGCCGTACTGATTTGAGCGGGGAAATGGGCGAAGTCATCCAATTGAATCCTTATTTGATCAACGATACCCGCCTCTCTTCAACCATTGTTACCGATAAGGGCGTGCGCATCGGTACGATTGAACACATTATGTCGGCTCTGTCTGCCTACGGCATCGACAATGCCTTGATTGAATTGAACGCGCCTGAAATTCCGATTATGGACGGCTCGAGCCTGCCGTTTATTTATCTTTTGCAAGATGCGGGCGTTGTCGATCAAAAAGCCCAAAAACGTTTTTTAAGAATCCTCAAACCCATTGAAATCAAAGAAACCGGAAAATGGGTGCGTTTTACGCCTTACGACGGCTTTAAAGTTACTTTAACCATCGAATTCGACCATCCGGTTTTCAACCGCAGCTCGCCCACTTTTGAGATTGATTTTGCAGGAAAATCCTATATCGATGAAATTGCCCGCGCCCGTACCTTCGGCTTTATGCACGAAGTGGAAATGATGCGCGCCCATAATCTCGGACTGGGCGGCAATTTGAACAACGCCATCGTGATTGACGACATGGACGTTTTGAATCCGGAAGGTTTGCGCTATCCCGATGAATTTGTCCGCCACAAAATCTTGGATGCAATTGGCGATTTGTACATTGTCGGCCATCCGATTATTGGCGCATTTGAAGGTTACAAATCAGGTCATGCCATCAATAATGCGCTGTTGCGTGCCGTTTTGGCAGATGAAACGGCTTACGAATGGGTTGAGTTTGCCGATGACGAAGAATTGCCCACCGCTTTTCACGAGCTGCCGGCAGCCTGATAAAAAATAGATAAAGCAGTCCAATGAGAAGGCCGTCTGAAAGGTTCAGACGGCCTAAATCATGTCATTTTCCACAATTAATTATCCACATATTCATTCTTTTTATCTTATTGAAAAATAAAAATATTAAAATTTAACTCTATTCTTATACACATCTTATCCATATATTTTCCCAAACTAAAAAGGCCGTCTGAAACCAAGTTCAGACGGCCTTTTTCATGTCAAACCGACAATATCAATCGCCCATAACCTTGCCTTCGCGGCGCGGGTCGGCACCGCCGAGCAAACCGTCTTTGCCGATCACAATGCCTTGTACGCCGGAATTCAAATCGCGGATTTGGACTTTGTAGCCCAGTTTTTCCAATGCTGACGCTTTGTCCGCCGCAGCGGTTTTTTCCTCGATTTCATACTGGCTGCCGCGATTGAGCATATTCGGCAGTGAAATTGCCGCCTGAATGTCCATGCCCCAATCGATATGCGCCACCAGCGTTTTGGCGACGAAACCGATGATGCGGCTGCCGCCGGGTGAACCGACCGCCAAATAAGGTTTGCCATCTTTCATTACAATGGTTGGCGCCATTGAAGAACGCGGCCGTTTGCCGCCTGCCACGCTGTTGACCACCGTTTTACCGTCCGCGCCGACAGGGTTGAAAGCAAAATCGGTCAATTCATTGTTGAGCAGATAGCCGTTTGCCATCAGCCCCGAACCGAACGCGTTTTCAATCGAAGTCGTCATCGACACGACGTTGCCGTCTTTATCCACAACCACCAAATGGCTGGTTGACGGCAACTCGACCGCCATCCCCTGCGCGTATGTCTTACCAAACTTGCCTGCCTGAATATTTTCCAATGCCTTGTCAGCTTTGCGGATTTCTTCGGCGCGCGGTTTCAAATAAGCCTGAGAAATCATGGCACGGGTCGGAACGTTTACAAACGCGGGATCACCGACGTAATGATCTCGGTCGGCAAAAGCAATCCGCGACGCATCGCCTATCCAGCGCCAACTGTGGATATTTTCCGCGCCCAACGCCTTCATATCCTGATTTTGCAAGACGCCCAAAATCTCGCCCAAAGCAATCGCGCCCGAACTTGGCGCGCCCATGCCGCAGACTTCGTATTCACGATACGGCGCGCAAACCGGTTCGCGCTCGATAACGCGGTAGTTTTTCAAATCCGCCATACTGATTTTGCCGGGGTTATCCACAGCGCCGGTAACGGCACGGACAATATTCTGCGCCTGCGCCCCCTGATAAAACGGCGCGCTGCCTTTTTCCGCCAACAGGCGCACGGAGCGGGCAAATTCAGGGTTTTTCAACACCGTTCCCGCTGCCAAAGGCTTGCCGTCGGGCAGGAAATACGCGGCAGTTTGCGGATAACGTTTCAACGGCTCCAAATTCTGCTCGATGGATTTTGCCATACGCGGTGAAACGGTAAAGCCTTGTTCCGCCAAAGCAATCGGTTTGTCAAACAGGCTTGCCCACGGCAATTTGCCGTAACGCTTGTGGACATCTTCGAGCAGCTTCGGAATTCCCGGCACACCGACCGAACGGCCGCCGACCACTGCTTTCATAAAGCCCATCGGTTTGCCGTTTTCGTCCAAGAAAAGTTCCGGCGTTGCCACTTTTGGCGCCGTTTCACGGGCATCAAACGTCGTCAGCTTTTTCGCCTTATTGTCCCAATACACCAAAAACGCACCGCCGCCTAATCCGGAAGACTGCGGCTCAACCAGTCCCAAAGTTGTCTGCATGGCAATCATCGCATCTATCGCACTGCCGCCGCGCTTCAAAATTTCATAACCGGCTTCAGTTGCCAGCGGATTGGCAGACGCTGCCATATAATGCTTGGCGCGGATTAACTTCTGCTCCGTCAACCCTGTTCCTTGCTCCGGCGCATGGTTATCCATAGATATGGAAGGCAAGGCAACTTGAGGCTTTTGAATCGGCTGTTGCGCACAAGCGGCCAAAATTAAAACAGATAACAGGTTAATACTAAAGGAAAACTTCATATGTACACCCTTATTGACATATTTTCAGACGGTCTTTTCCCAACTTGAACAAGAGGAAATATGAAAATATTCAGAAATAAAAAACCATTTGACTATTTCCCTACTCAATCAGTTCCGATTGGAGAAGTATAAAACAAGCTAAGATTGTGCACAGGCGAAAATTTATCCACAGAATGAAGCGGCAGAAAATTTTTATCCACATACGCAAACAAGGCCGACCATACTTTATCCTCATCAAAAAATATCAGCTAAGTATTTGAAAAATTGTTTTAATCAAAGTTATCAACAAGCTGTGGCAACACTCAATATCATCTTCTATTTATTATTTAAAATCTTATTTATAGTTTGTTTTCCCGAAGGCAAAGGCCGTCTGAAACGTAAAGGCATCTTTTCAAAAAATTAAAAAGTTAAGGATTGTTAAAAACGTGTAAATCAGCTAGAGTTACGCTTGATAAAATTAATCAATAACGGAGTTTCGCGAAATGAAAGGCGACATTGGCGTAATCGGCCTTGCCGTAATGGGGCAAAACCTGATTCTCAACATGAACGACAACGGCTTTAAAGTTGTCGCATACAACCGTACGACCAGCAAAGTAGATGATTTTTTAAACGGCGCAGCCAAAAATACCAATATTATCGGCGCATATTCACTGAAAGATCTGGTTGATAAATTAGAAAAACCGCGCAAAATCATGATGATGGTACGCGCTGGTTCTGTCGTGGACGATTTTATCGAACAACTCGTTCCGCTTTTGGACGAAGGCGACATCATTATTGACGGCGGCAATGCAAACTATCCTGATTCCACCCGCCGCACACACGAGCTGGCGGCAAAAGGCATCCGCTTTATCGGCGCGGGCGTTTCCGGTGGCGAAGAAGGCGCACGTCACGGCCCGTCCATTATGCCCGGCGGCGACGAAGCCGCATGGCCTGCCGTCAAACCCATCTTCCAAGCCATTGCCGCCAAAACCCCGCAAGGCGAACCCTGCTGCGACTGGGTTGGTCGCGACGGCGCGGGCCATTTCGTCAAAATGGTGCACAACGGCATCGAATACGGCGATATGCAGTTGATTTGCGAAGCCTACCAATTCATGAAAGACGGCTTGGGTCTGAGCTACGACGAAATGCACCGCATTTTCAGCGAATGGAACCAAACCGAGCTGGATTCCTACCTGATTGAAATCACCGCCGCGATTTTGGGCTACAAAGACGAAAACGGCGAACCTTTGGTCGAAAAAATCCTCGATACCGCCGGACAAAAAGGCACAGGCAAATGGACCGGCATCAACGCCCTTGATTTGGGCATCCCGCTGACGCTCATTTCCGAAGCCGTGTTCGCTCGCTGCGTATCCGCGTTCAAAGACCAACGCGTTCAAACCGGCCGCTTGTTCGGTAAAACCGTTACCCCCGTTGACGGCGACAAAGCCGCATGGGTCGAAGCCCTGCGCCAAGCCCTGTTGGCATCTAAAATCATTTCCTACGCACAAGGTTTCATGCTCATCCGCGAAGCCAGCGAAAACAACGATTGGGCATTGAATTACGGCAATACTGCCCTCTTGTGGCGCGAAGGCTGCATCATCCGCAGCGCGTTCTTGGGCAACATCCGCGACGCATACGAAGCCAATCCTGATTTGGTCTTCTTGGGTTCCGATCCTTATTTCAAAGGCGTATTGGAAATCTGTCTGCCTGCATGGCGTAAAGTGGTGGCCAAAGCGATTGAGTGCGGTATTCCGATGCCTTGCATGGCTTCCGCCATTACCTTCCTTGACGGCTACACTTCTGAGCGTTTGCCTGCCAACCTGTTGCAAGCGCAACGCGACTACTTCGGTGCGCACACTTATGAGCGTACCGACAAACCGCGCGGCGAGTTCTTCCATACCAACTGGACAGGTAAGGGCGGCGATACCGCTTCAACCACATACGATATTTAATTTGCCTGGGCAAACAAAAGGCCGTCTGAGTATTTCAGACGGCCTGAGACCTTTGCAAAAAAGCCCTTCCCACGACAGCCGAAATACCAACACAAGTTTTCGGCTGTTTTTGTTTCAAATATCCACTGATTCTACTCAAATATCCCCGTAATTCACCTTGGATACCTGATCAATCAGGCATCTGGGCCGCCTTTTAGGCAGCAACAGGCGCACTTAGCCTGTTAGCCGCTTTCAACAGGTTCAAACACATCGCCTTCAGATGGCTTTGCGCACTCACTTTACACAGACCAAAATAGGCTGCCCGGGCGTAGCGGAATTTACGGTGCAGCGTACCGAAGCTTTGTTCGACCACATAACGGGTCTTCGACAAATATCGGTTGCGTTTGGTTTGTGCTTCCGTCAGCGGACGGTTGCGGTGGGCTTTGCGCATAATGCCGTCTAACAACTGATGCTCTTTCAGATGTTGCCGGTTTTCCTTACTGTCATAGCCTTTGTCGGCATAGACGGTCGTACCTTCGGCAATGCCTTCCAACAAAGGGGACAGATGGTTGCACTCATGGGTATTGGCGGGGGTGATGTGCAGTTTCTCGATATAGCCTTCCCCATCGGTACGGGTATGTTGTTTGTAACCGAGTTTGTAGAGGCCGTTTTTCTTTGTCCAACGGGCATCTTTGTCTTTACTCGGTGTGGTTAGGCCGCTGACTTGTCCTTCTTCATCGACTTCTATGGCCTGGCGCTGTTTGCTGCCGGCGGTCTGAATAATGGTGGCGTCAACGACGGCGGCGGATGCTTTCTCTATTTTTAAGCCTTTTTCGGTCAATTGTCGGTTAATCAGCTCCAGCAGTTCGGACAGGGTGTCATCTTGCGCCAGCCAGTTGCGGTAGCGGCATAAGGTGCTGTAATCGGGGATGCTCAGTTCGTCAAAACGGCAAAACAGGTTGAAATCGATGCGGGTGATGAGGCTGTGTTCAAGTTCGGGATCGGAGAGGCTGTGCCATTGTCCGAGCAGGACGGCTTTGAACATGGACAACAGGGGATAGGCGGGACGGCCGCGGTGGTCTCGGAGGTAACGGATTTTTTGACGATTCAGGTATTGTTCGATCGGTTGCCAATCAATCACCTGATCCAACTTCAATAGTGGGAAGCGGTCGATGTGTTTGGCAATCATGGCTTGTGCGGTTTGCTGAAAGAAGGTGGTCATGGGAAATCCCCTAAATGTCTTGATGGGAATTTAGGGGATTTTGGGGGAGTTTTGCAAAGGTCTCGGCCTGTTGTTTGACAATTATTCAGATTACTTATGCACTATGATACAATTTCTTACTTTTCAAATATTAATCATAAAAGGGGTTTTCATGAAAGTATATAAGATATTTAAAGATTCAATAGGCCAATATGAAGCGGTCAAACAAGGCTGGTCTTGGCCTGCATTTTTCTTTGAAGGTATCTGGGCATGTGTAAAAAAATTTGGGGATTAGGTATTGTGCTAATTATTTTAGCTCTATTTGCATTTGCTCCAATCCCAATTTCAGTTACTGATACTGGAGAAATGGAAATTTCTGGTAGCGCAATTTTTCTGATAATAATTAAGCTTGCATCTCTCATAATTAAATTTATTCTTGGAGTATATGGAAATGAGCTACGTGAAAAAAATTTGATAAGCTGAGGCTATCAGCATCAAAAAAAAGATGCTGAATTTATTATTGCTCAGAATCCTCAAATGGCCATTATTCAGTATATTTCCGAATACGAAAAATAAATCGGATTCTTAAAACATAAAGGCCGTCTGAAACCTGTTTCAAGGTTTCAGACGGCCTTTTTTAACCGGTCAATTACTTATTCAACCGTTACCGATTTAGCCAAGTTGCGCGGTTTGTCCACGTCTGTACCGCGTGCGAGGGCGGCGTGGTAAGACAGGAGTTGCACGGGGATGGTGTGCACAATCGGAGAGAGTACGCCGACGTGGCGTGGGGCGCGGATGACGTGCACGCCTTCGGTGGCGTTGAAGTTGCTGTCGAGGTCGGCGAAGACGAAGAGTTCGCCGCCGCGTGCGCCGACTTCCTGCATGTTGGCTTTCACTTTGTCCAGCAGGCTGTCGTTCGGGGCAATCACGACAACAGGCATGTTCTCGTCCACCAAGGCCAACGGGCCGTGTTTCAGCTCACCCGCAGGATACGCTTCGGCGTGGATATAGGTAATCTCTTTCAGCTTCAACGCGCCTTCAAGGGCGATTGGGAAGTGGATGCCGCGACCCAGGAAGAGTGCGCTGGTTTTCTTGGCAAATTTTTGCGCCCAAGCGGCGATTTGCGGCTCAAGGTTGAGAACGTGCTGAATGCTGCCCGGCAGTTGGCGCAATTCTTCAACGTATGCAGCTGCTTGCTCGTCTGAAACCAAGCCGCGTTGTTTGCCCAAGGTAACGGCCAGGCCGAACAGGACAACCAGTTGGGTCGTGAACGCTTTGGTAGAGGCAACGCCGATTTCTGCGCCGGCGCGTGTGTACAGTACCAATTCGCTTTCGCGTGGCAGGGCGGATTCCATCACGTTACAAATAGACAGGCTGTGTTTGTGTCCCAAGGATTGCGCGTATTTCAGGGCTTCCATGGTGTCCAAAGTTTCGCCGGATTGGGAAATGGTGATGACCAATTGTTTCGGATCGGCAATCACGTCGCGGTAGCGGTATTCGCTGGCGATTTCCACGTCGGTCGGCACTTTGGCAATGGATTCGAGCCAGTATTTGGCGGTCAGCGCGGCATAGTAGGACGTACCGCAGGCAAGGATTTTGATGCTGTGGATATCGTCGAACACTTCGCGTGCATTCGCGCCGAAGTTTTCAGGTTCGAAACCACCGTCCAAGAAGACTTCGGCGGTATCGGCGATGGCGCGGGGTTGTTCGTGGATTTCTTTTTGCATGAAGTGGCTGTATGGGCCCAACTCCAAAGAAGCCAGAGACAATTCGGATACTTTAACCGCGCGTTCGGTTTGCGCACCGGTTTTGTCGAGCAGTTTTTCGATACCGTTTGCATTCAACAGGGCGATGTCGCCGTCTTCCAAATAGGCGATGCGGCGGGTAAAGGCGATCACGGCGGATACGTCGGAAGCAATAAAGGTTTCCTGGTCGCCCAAGGCCACCAACAACGGGCAGCCCATGCGCGCAACAACCATTTCTTCAGGGTTGTCTTGTGCGATAACGGCAATGGCGTATGCGCCGTGGAAACGGGCAGTCGCAGCTTGGACGGCTTCAAACAGTTTGCCGCCGTTTTGCGTGTATTCGTGGTTGACGCTGTGGGCGATGACTTCGGTATCGGTTTGCGATTCGAAGGTGTAACCCAAAGCTTGCAGGCGTTCGCGTTCGGCTTCGAAGTTTTCGATGATGCCGTTGTGGACAACCGCAATCATGCCGCCGGAAATATGGGGGTGGGCGTTAGGCTCGGTTACACCGCCGTGGGTTGCCCAACGGGTATGGCCGATGCCGATATGGCCGAACACGCCTTTTTCGCGCGCGGCGTCCTCCATCAGCTGCACGCGGCCGACGCGGCGGACGCGTTTGATTTTGCCGTCCATGTTTACGGCAATACCCGACGAATCATAGCCTCGGTATTCAAGGCGTTTGAGACCGTCAGTCAGAAAATCGACTACATTGTGATTGGCGCGAATAGCACCTACGATACCGCACATATAAGTTCCTTAGTATCAAAAGTTTGAGAAAATGACTGCTGCTCCGGCTCCCGAAAGCGGCAGTCGGAAAACGCCGTTTTATATTCATTGAAACGGCAAATCTGGGTTTCAGACGGCCTGTTTGTTTCTTAAGGCCGTCTGAAAATAAATAAAAGGCCGGCTTTACTTCTTATCGCCTTTTTCCGGACGCACCCAGCCTTCGATGACGGTTTGGCGTGAACGGGCGAGGACGAGTTTGCCGTCTTCGACGTTTTTGGTAATCGCGCTGCCTGCGCCTGTCGTCACTTTGTTACCCAACGTTACGGGGGCGATTAAGACGCAGTTTGAACCGATGCGCACTTCGTCGCCGATGACGGTTTTGTGTTTGTTCACGCCGTCATAGTTGGCAATAATCGTGCCGGCGCCAAAGTTGGTTTTGCTGCCGATTTCAGCATCACCGATGTAGGTGAGGTGGTTGGCTTTGGTGCCGTTGCCGATGGTGGCATTTTTGACTTCGACGAAATTGCCGATGTGTACGTCGTCGGCCAGTTTGGCTTGCGGACGCAGGCGGGCGTATGGGCCGATTTGGTTGTTTTCGCCGACTTCGCAACCTTCAAAATGGGAGAACGGGGCGATTTTGGTGTTGGCACCGATTTTGGCATTTTTGATCACGCAGTTGGCACCGATTTCGACGTTGTCGCCGAGTTCGACTTCGCCTTCGATGACGACGTTGACATCAATCACGACATCTTGTCCGTGTTTCAGACGGCCTCGTAAATCAAAACGTGCCGGATCGCGCAGGGTGATGCCTGCTTTCAGCAATTCTTGCGCCTGTTCGGTTTGGAAAATGCGCTCGAGTTCGGCCAGTTGGAGTTTGTTGTTCACGCCGGCGGCCAGATGGGAGGCGCGCACTTGGACGGGATGAACTTTGATGCCGTCGGCAACGGCTTTGGCGATGAGGTCGGTCAGGTAGTATTCGCCTTGGGCATTGTTGCTGGAAAGGCTGTTCAACCAGTTTTCGAGTTTGGCGTTGGGTAAAACCAAAATGCCGGTATTGATTTCTTTCACGGCTTTTTGGGCGGCATCGGCGTCTTTTTCTTCGACAATGGCGGTTACGCTACCGTTGCTGTCGCGGATGATGCGGCCCAAGCCTGTCGGGTCGTTGGGAACGTCGGTCAACAGGCCGACTTCGTTGCCTGCGGCTTCGAGCAGGGTTTCGAGGGTGGCGGCGTCAATCAGGGGGACGTCGCCGTACAACACCAGCGTGCGGCCTTCGGCAGACAGGTGCGGCAGGGCGGTTTTGACGGCGTGGCCGGTACCGAGCTGTTCGGTTTGTTCAACCCAAACGACATCGCGTTTGACGGTGTCCAAGACTTGCTCTTTGCCGTGGCCGATGACGACGCAGATGTTTTGGGGATTCAGGGAGGCGGCGGTGTCGATAACGCGCTCAACCATGGGCTTGCCGCCGATGCGGTGCAGTACTTTGGGCATTTTGGAGTACATGCGCGTGCCTTTGCCGGCAGCAAGGATGACGATATTTAAAGTTGTCTGAGCCATGATACGGTTTCCGTTGTCGTTGTTTGAGGCCGTCTGAAAACTGTGACAACAAGTGTTTATTGTTTTTCACTCCGTTTCAGACGGCCTTGGGGATATTGTTATTCGATTGCTGGCTGTGGGTTGGCAAATTGCGGTTTTTGCCAGTTTTGGCCGCGTTCATCGTGTTCCGCTTGATTGGATTGGACGGCGCGGCGCTCTGGGCGGAACTGGTTGTAATTCATGTTTTTAGAATAAGTACCGTCCTGATAAACGATGGGTGTGCCGGTAGCATATTTTTGGCGTACGGCGGTACGGCCGGATTCGGTGGTGTAGGTTTCCCAAGAACAACCGGCCAAAACGGCGGCGGCAGTCAGGATTAAAGCGAGTTTACGCATGATGTTGTCCTTGTTTTTAAATGTCGTCAATACCGTGTATTGTACTTGATTTTTAAAAATTTCACGGCAGTTTTGTGCAAAATTCAAGCAAACCCTGCATATCTTTCGCTATGCCGTCGGCAAATGACAACGGATGGGCTTTTTCGCCGTACCAAACGGTCTTCATGCCCAAGGCTTTGGCTTGGTGCAGATTGTCGGCGCTGTCGTCCACCATGATGCACTGTTCGGGTTTTACGCCCAACAGACGGCAGACGTTGAGATAGGCTTGCGGATTGGGTTTGTAGAGCAGGCCGAAGTCGTCCGTGCCGAACAAGCCGTCAAAATGCGCTTCCAAGCCCAACGTTTCAACCAATGCGCGGACATAAAACGAAGGCCCGTTGGAAAATACGGCTTTTCGCCCTTTCAGACGGCCTAAAACGTCATCAGTTCCATCCATACCCTCCACCTTTGCCAAAATTTGCTTAAGCGGGTGACTTTCACGCAAAAATTCATCGATATCAACTTCGGGATGGTGGATTTGCAAACCGGCAAGCGTCGCGCCGTATCGGTGCCAATAATCTTGGCGCAGTTGGGAGGCGGCTTCTTCGGAAAGCTTCAGACGGCCTGCCATGTATTCGGTCATGGCGCGGTTGATGATGTAGAAAATGCCGGCTTCGGCATTGTGCAAAGTATTGTCGAGGTCAAACAGCCAAACGGGGGAATGATTCATATCGTGCCTTGATATGCAGATTTTGTTATGATATTTCGTATTTTACCCGTACAAAGGAAAGAGAATGAAACTGAAATTGTCCGCCCTCGCCCTGTTGCTGGCTTCGGCAAACCTGTACGCCCAAACCGAAGTGCGTTTGGCCGTGCACAAATCCTTCAGTCTGCCCCAATCCGTCATCGCGCAATTTGAAAAAGCCAACGATGCCAAAGTGTCCGTCATCAAGGCAGGTAGCGGCAACGAAATGCTCAACAAACTGATTTTGAGCAAAGCCAACCCAATTGCCGATGCGGTTTACGGTTTGGACAACGCCAACATCGGCAAAGCCAAAGCCGCCGGCATCCTCGCCGCTAACCAACCCAAATCCGCGCCCGTAACTGCGTCCCTGCCCGATGCGTTGGCCGTCGATTACGCCTATGTCGCCATCAACTACGACAAAAAATGGTTTGAACAGAAAAAACTGCCCCTGCCGCAAACCCTGCAAGACCTGACCAAACCGGAATATAAAAACCTTCTGGTAACCCCGTCTCCCGCCACCTCCTCGCCCGGCCTCTCCTTCCTCTTGGCCAACATCGGCGGCATGGGTGAAGAAGGCGCGTTCAAATGGTGGGCGCAAATGCGCCAAAACGGCGTGAAAGTCGCCAAAGGCTGGAGCGAAGCCTACTACACCGACTTCACCCAAAACGGCGGCGCCTACCCCCTCGTGGTCAGCTATGCCACCAGCCCAGCGGCCGAAGTCCACTACTCCAAAGGCAAATACAGCACCCCGCCCACCGGCAACCTCTTCCTCAAAGGCGGTACATTCCGCCAAGTTGAAGGCGCGGCCGTTTTGAAAGGCGCGAAACAACCCGAGCTGGCAGCCAAACTGGTAAGCTGGCTGCAAAGCGGCGAAGTGCAAAAAGCCCTGCCTGCCGAAATGTGGGTCTATCCGGCTGCAAAAAACACGCCGCTGCCCAAAGTATTCGAGTTTGCCCAAACCCCGAAACACAGCGATTCCCCCAACCGCGCCGACATCAACACCAAACAAAAACAATGGGTGAGCCGTTGGAGCAAAACCGTTTTACGTTAAGCTGAAAAAGATTTAAGAAAGATTAAAAGCCGTCTGAAAAACCAAATCATTAGTTTTTCAGACGGCCTTGTTTTACAATGACCTTTTAAACAACTTCACACGCATACACAATCATGAATTTCGATATCCAATCCCTCTCCTCCTTCTCCGGCTGGGAACGCCTCGCCCAAGTTGGTATGTCTTTCGGCACGAACCTGCTGGCCGCCTTAGCCATCTACTTTATCGGCCGCTGGGTCGCCACACGCGTGGTGACACTGATGAAAGCCGCGCTGACTCGCGCCAAAATCGATAAAACGCTGGTCAGCTTCCTCGGCAACGTCGCCAATATCGGTTTGCTGATCCTCATCATCATCGCCGCACTGGGCAAACTCGGCATTCCGACCACTTCCGTGACCGCCTTGATCGGTGGCGCAGGCTTGGCCGTGGCTTTATCTTTGAAAGACCAACTATCCAACTTCGCCGCCGGCGCGCTGATTATCCTGTTCCGCCCGTTTAAAGTCGGCGACTTTATCCGCGTCAACGGTTTTGAAGGCATCGTCCGCGAAATCAAAATGGTGCAGACCTCTTTGAGCACGCCGGACAACGAAGAAGTCGTCCTGCCCAACAGCATGGTCATGAGCAACAGCATCGTCAACCGCTCCTCCCTATCCCTCTGTCGCGCCCAAGTCGTGGTCGGCGTCGATTACGCCTGTGATTTAAAAGTTGCCAAAGACGCCGTATTGAGAGCGGCAACCGAGCATCCATTGTGTGTTCAAACCAAAGAACGACCTGCCGTCGTATACATTACCAACCTTGGCGACAGCGCCATCGAAATCACCCTTTGGGCGTGGACGCAAGAAGAAAATCTCGGCCCGTTCCGATTCGCCCTGAACGAGCAAGTGGTTGAAAACCTGCGTGCCGCCAACATCAACATCCCGTTCCCGCAATGCGATGTCCACCTCATCCAGCCGAAAGCCTGATTTCAGCTTTTATAGGGTTATCCACAATGAAGAATGAAACGATTTAACCTGATTGATAGATAACCTTATGAAATAAATAAAGATTAATAAAGGCCGTCTGAATATTTTAGACGGCCTTTAAAATTGTTCACAACTTTATCAACAGGTTTTCCATAGCTTAAACCAGATTTTGCGGATTGCCGGCCACGAAGCGGTTGATGTTGTCCAAAAGGATGTCAAACAGACGGTTGGCGGCCTCTTGGCTTGCCCATGCAATATGTGGTGTGACGATGAGGTTGGGCAGTCGGGCTTTCAGCAGAGGGTTGCCGTCGCGTGGCGGCTCTTGTGTCAACACGTCAAAACCTGCACCGCCGATTTGGCCGTATTTCAACGCCGCAACCAAAGCGGCTTCATCAACCAAGCCGCCGCGTCCGCAGTTGATGAGGATGGCGCCGGGTTTCATTTGCTGCAATTCAGCTTCGCCTATCATGTTTGCCGTTTGCGGCGTGAGCGGGCAATTAAGCGACACGACATCGGCGGAGCGGATGGCTTCGTCAAAGGAAACATAGCCGTCGCGGACGCTTTGGGCATTTTTATGTTCGGCGAACACGACGTTCATTTTGAAAGCCTGTGCATAAGCTGCCAGCGTTTTACCGATATTGCCGCGACCGAAAATCGCCAGCGTTTTACCGTTTAAATCACGCATCGGTGCGCCGAGGTGGCAGAAAAACGGCGAGTTTTCCCACAAGCCTGCCGCAACGTCGCGCTGATAGGCAGGCAGGTTGCGCATCAGGGTAATCATCATCATAAACGCGTGTTCCGCCACGGATTCATTGCCGTAAGCGCGGATATTGCACACTGCCGTGCCGTTTTGTTTGGCGGCCTCAACGTCCACATTGTTGACGCCGGTCGCGGTAACGGCAACCAGCTTGAGTTGTGGATTTTCGGCAAAGGCTTGGGCGGAAATCACGACTTTATTGGTAATCACAATGTCCGCACCGCGGATACGCGCCAGCGTTTCGTGCGCTTCGGTTGTGCCGTAGCTGCTTAATGTATGTGGAAAATCAAAGTCAAACGGGCGGTTGACGAGGGTATCGCGGTCGAGGACGACAATTTGGAGCGGATTCATAAAATTCCTATTAAAAATAAAATATCGATTTATAAAATCTAAATAAGGATAAAGGATTTAAAATATACGCGTTAGTTGATAATAATTATTATGTAGCGATTAAAACATCAATGTATCAGGAAAACAAAATGATTAAAACCATTACATTTGCTATTTTGCATTTCAGCGTCGCATTTAGTGTCGCCTATATTCTGACCGGCAGTATCGGTGTTTCCAGCGCGGTGGCTTTGGTCGAACCCATCGTCAATACCGTCGTCTTTTATTTTCATGAAAAAGCGTGGAACCGCTACGAGAAAAACAAATCCGAAAAGCAAAAATTGTGGGTGCCTCTGCATCAGTGCGGCTAAAGTTTCAGACGGCCTTTTGCTTGATTAAAACCGGTTATGGTTTTTCGGTTTGGCCATCGCCATCAAAATGCCAAACCCTAAAATAGAGTAAGACTTTACGAAGGCTTCATGAAGGTAAAAATGCTAAAATACGCTATTCTTGCAAACCCATTCAGACGGCCTCAATGCTCACCGATTTAGAAAAAAACGCCATCCGCGACCATTACCAAAACATCGGCAAAAACCTGCCCGGTTTCCGTCCGCGCGCTTCGCAACGGGAAATGATTGCGGCGATTGCCAACGCTTTTTCGCGGACGTTGACGCGTGAAGAAGGCGAAGAAGCGCCCAAACGCGAGGGTGAAAGCATTGCCGTGATCGAAGGGCCGACCGGCGTGGGTAAATCGTTGGCCTATCTTTTGGCAGGCGGCATCATGGCGCAGACGCGCGGCAAACGGCTGATCGTCAGCAGCGCGACGGTAGCTTTGCAGGAGCAGTTGGTTGACCGCGATTTGCCGTTTCTGGTCGAAAAAAGCGGTTTGGAGCTGACCTTTGCGCTTGCCAAAGGGCGAGGCCGTTATCTTTGCCCCTATAAACTTTATCAACTGACGCAAAACAATGCCCAGCAAAACCTGCTTGGTTTTGAAGCGCCGGAAGTGTTGTGGGACAGCAAACCCAAGCCGGAAGAATTGAACCTGCTGCGCGACATTGCCGATGAATTTTCCGCCCGCCGCTTTAATGGCGACCGCGACACTTGGCCGGAAAAAATCGATGACGCAATTTGGCTCAAAGTGACCAACGACCGCCACGGCTGCCTGAAATCCGCCTGTCCCAACCGTCCGGAATGCCCGTTTTACCTGGCGCGCGATGTCTTGGAAACCGTCGATGTCGTCGTTGCCAACCACGATCTTTTGCTTGCCGACATCAGCATGGGCGGCGGCGTGATTCTGCCTGCGCCCGAAAACAGTTTCTATTGCATAGACGAAGCGCACCACCTGCCCAAAAAAGCCCTCAGCCGTTTTGCCGCCGAACATTCATGGAATATTGCCGTTTGGACGCTGGAAAAACTGCCGCAGCTGACCGGCAAAATTGCCGCGCTTACCGATAAAGCCGAACTTGCCAACCTTGCCGACGAAGCTGCCACATCCTTGCTCGACAGTCTGCACGAATGGCAGTTTCACTTGGCGGAAGAGCCGTCTTTAAGTCTGGGGTCGTCTGAAAACGACAGGCGGAAACACAACGAACCGACTTGGCTGT
Source organism: Neisseria sp. P0022.S009 (assembly GCF_051956675.1). Classification (NCBI taxonomy): domain Bacteria; kingdom Pseudomonadati; phylum Pseudomonadota; class Betaproteobacteria; order Neisseriales; family Neisseriaceae; genus Neisseria; species Neisseria sp. P0022.S009. Next base: position 36,470 of record NZ_JBQCXE010000001.1, on the reverse strand, counting down.
GGGAAGACGGCAAAATCCCCGAAGGCCTGGAAACCACGGTTTCCAATACGGCCATTGCTGCGCGCAGCCTGCTCAAACACGTTATCGGCCTGAACGATGCGCTTTCCGCCGCACGCCGCGAAAAAGAACAGGACGGCGCGCTCATCGACCGCCTGACCAGCGAGTTCGGCCTTTTTATCGCCCGTATCGAACAAATCAGCGCGGTTTGGGATTTACTCTCCACCGTTCCCATTGAGGGCGAAGAGCCGTTGGCAAAATGGATAACCCGCCGTGCCGACGACAAAAACGACTATATTTTCAACGCCAGCCCCATCAGCAGCGCATCCCACCTTGCCAACAATCTGTGGCGGCGCGCGGCAGGCGCGGTGTTGACTTCGGCCACCCTGCAATCACTCGGCAGCTTCAACCTGATTTTGCGTCAAACCGGCCTATTATGGCTGCCCGAAACCACCACGCTTGCTTTGGAAAGCCCGTTTAATTTCGATGCGCAAGGCGAGCTGTATATTCCGCCCGTGCACGCCAGCCCGAAAGACCCTGATGCGCACACGGCCGCCATTGTCGAATGGTTGCCGAAGCTGGTTTCACCGGTTGAAGCCATCGGCACGCTGGTGTTGTTTTCCTCGCGCAAACAAATGCAGGACGTCGCCTTGCGCCTGCCTGACGAATACTTGCCGCTTCTGCTTGTGCAGGGCGAGTTGCCCAAGGCCGTTCTTTTACAAAGGCACCATCAAGCCATTGCCGAAGGCAAAGCCAGCATTATTTTCGGCCTCGACAGTTTTGCCGAAGGGCTCGATCTGCCCGGTACGGCCTGCGTACAGGTCATTATCGCCAAGCTGCCGTTTGCCATGCCGGACAACCCCATCGAGAAAACCCAAAACCGTTGGATTGAACAACGCGGCGGCAATCCCTTTATCGAAATCACGGTGCCCGAAGCCAGCATCAAACTGATCCAAGCCGTCGGCCGCCTTATCCGTACCGAACAGGATTACGGCCGAGTGACCATCCTCGACAACCGCGTCAAAACGCAACGCTACGGCCAGCAATTATTGGCCTGTTTGCCGCCGTTTAAACGGATAGGGTAGTTGTGGATAATTTAAAATAAAAGGCCGTCTGAAACCAAATGTTCAGACGGCCTTTTATTTTTTCAAGCTATAAATCCAATTTCATGACGGATACGGTTTCCCCGTTGTGCCAAGTCTGGGTGATTTCTTTCCAGCCGAACTTTTCATACACAGCCTGCACATCCGGCGTATAGAGAAACAGATGCGGCAAACCCAGTTTGCGTGCTTTATCCAGACAAAACGAAACCAGCTGCCTGCCTACGCCCAAACCGCGAAATTGCGGCAAAACGAACACATCGCCCAGCCAATATTCGTATTCGGGAAAACACGCCATATCAAACCGCTTCAATGCCGCCGAGCCCATCAGCCGCCCTTCCTTATCCACAGCCGCAAACGCTAGCGGCAAGTCATCCCCATCGAGGCACTGCGCGTAATACGCACGGATTTTGTCCAGGGACGACCACGGCGCAAAATCGTGCCATTCCTCAAACAGCGCGAGGGATAAAGGCTCGACAAATTCAGGCTTCAGACGGCATATGTTCATATTGGGTCCTCTTGTTGTACTGAATAGGGATAGTTTTCACAGTATAGGCCGTCTGAAAGGTTAACACATCTTAAAAAATCAGCGTAAAACACGATAAACCCGCCGCCAGTCCCATTCAAATCACTTATAATTCTGCCCATACCGCACACAAACAAAAGAAGAACATCATGGCCAAGAAATTTCCCATTTTCCCGAAAAATCCCGAGCGTATCTGCTGGGGTTGCGACAAATACTGCAAAGAAGACGATTTGCAATGCGGCAATGGTTGCGAACGCATCCAACACCCCATCGAGTTGGACGGCCGCGACTGGTATAAAAAAGGCGACTGGAGCAATTTGTTGAGCGAAGAGCAGCAAATCGAACTTGGACTGAAAGAAGCGCCCAAGCCGGCCAAACCGCATATCAAACTGCCTTTGAAAAACAAAACAGCTTAAACGGTATGCCGTAAACAAACGAAATAAAAAGGCCGTCTGAAACCTGAAAACAGGGTTTCAGACGGCCTTTGCATTGTCGGATTATGCCTTCACATAATGCACAAACGCGTATTCGATGCCTTTGGCGGAAACATGGTTTTCCCGAGAGGCTTCTTGCCATGTTTCTGTGGAAAACTCAGGAAAAAACGCATCGCCGTCCACATCCAAACCGACTTCGGTCAAACGCAAATCGGTGGCAATCGGCAGGGCTTGTGCATAAATTTGCGCGCCGCCCATGATGATGACTTCTTCAACCCCCTGACACAAAGCCAGCGCATCTTCCAAAGAAGCCGCCGTTTGCGCGCCTTCGGCCTGATAATCTTGGCGGGTGATGACGATATTTGGACGACCGGGCAGCGGCTTGCGCGGCAGCGATTCCCATGTTTTGCGGCCCATAATGACGGGTTTGCCGGTGGTGTAGGATTTGAAAAAGGCAAAATCTTCGGGCAAATGCCAAGGCATGGTGTTGTTGATGCCGATACAGCGGCGGGCAGCGTAGGCGGCGATGAGGGTGATTTTCGGCATGATGAAATCCGTTTGCAAAATAAAATGATTATAGCGGAAGGGACTTTGAATAGACTGAATACCCGATATTTTAAAAATGTTTCAATATTTATAAAATCAATATTCAAAATGCTTAATTTTGACAAAAATCATTTATTGTTCATTTTTTTAGGTATATGATAAATATCATACCAAATAAAAAGGAAAGGAAAAAATGATGAGAACCCTCCGTATTTCTGCTTTGACTGCTTCCCTGTCTTTGATGCTGGCTGCCTGCGGCGGCGCAACAAGCGGCTTGTCGAATGCCGTTACCGAGCCGCTCAATCCGCATCCGAAAGGCGTGTTGTCCGTTGAATTGAACGAATCCGTCCCTGAAAACGGTACGTTGGAGCTGACAGCCAACGGTAAAACGCAAACCCTGCAAAAAGGCGGCAAACTCGATACCGGCTTTTTGAAAACCGATAAAGTATCCTCTTACGACTATGCCCAAAAAATCAAGGTAAACGGCCAAGTCATCACTTTGGAAACGGGCGACTTCCAAGTGTATAAACAAAATTATTCTGCTGTTGCCGCGCGTTACGCCAAACAAAAAGCCGATGATGCAGGCAAGCTGCAAAACCTCGATACATACACATTCACCGTCGGCGAAGTCCAAGGCGATGAAACAGCGTATCGCAATTTACCCAAACAAGGCAGCTATCAGTATTCGGGGATCGCGTTTAACGGCGACGACCGCAGCGGCCGTCTGAAATACACTGTCGATTTCGATAAAAAACAAGGTTACGGCAAAATCAGCAGCATGGCTTCCCACAATAATGTCGACCTGCTTGCCGCAGGCATTGCCAATAACAACGGAAAAGCCGCCATCAGCGGTAAAACCAGTTTGAACGGTATCGAAAACGGCCGTTACGATTTGAAACTCTTCGGCCCGCAGGCTGAAGAAATTGCCGGTAAGGCGCAAATCAAAGTTGGCGATTCCACCAAAGAAATCGGTTTGGCCGGTAAAAAAGAATAGGAAACAAGGCCGTCTGAAAGGTTCAGACGGCCTTTTTGTGACAAAAAAGCAACGGCTCAAACCGTTGCTTTTTTCATGCCAACCTAAATTACAGGCTGCCCAAGATAATGCGCAATACGCGGCGCAACGGCTCGGCAGCGCCCCACAAGAGTTGGTCGCCGACAGTGAACGCGCTGATGTATTCGCCGCCCATTTCCAGTTTGCGGATACGGCCGACGGGAACAGACAGCGTGCCGGTTACTTTGGCGGGCGTCAGCTCGTGGATGCTGGCTTCTTTTTCGTTGGGGATGACTTTCACCCAGTCGTTCGCGCCTGCCAAAATCGCTTCGATTTCAGAAACAGGCAGGTCTTTTTTCAGCTTCAGGGTAATGGCTTGGCTGTGGCAGCGCATAGAACCGATGCGCACGCACAAGCCGTCGATTACGGTCGGATTGTCGCTGCGGCCGAGGATTTTGTTGGTTTCCACGCCGCCCTTCCATTCTTCTTTGGACTGGCCATTACCCAAATCCACGTCAATCCAAGGAATCAGGCTGCCGGCGAGCGGTACGCCGAAGTTGGCTTTCGGATAGTCTTCGCTGCGCAGGAAATCGGACACTTTGCGGTCGATGTCGAGGATCGCGCTGGAAGGGTCGGCAAGCTCGTCTGCCACTTGGGAGTGAATCGCGCCCATGCCGCTGATGAGTTCGCGCATGTTTTTCGCACCCGCGCCGGAAGCGGCTTGGTAGGTCATGCTGGTTGCCCATTCGACCAAATCGTTTTGGAACAGGCCGCCCAAAGCCATCAGCATCAGGGAAACGGTGCAGTTGCCGCCGATGTAGTTTTTCACGCCGTTTTTGAGGCCGTTGTCGATGACGTTGCGGTTGACCGGGTCGAGGACGATAATCGCGTCGTCTTTCATGCGCAGGGAAGAAGCCGCGTCAACCCAGTATCCGTTCCAGCCGCTGTCGCGCAGGGGTTGGAACACGGATTTGGTGTAATCGCCGCCCTGACAGGTAACGATGATGTCCATTTTTGCCAATTTGGCAACATCGTTGGCATCCAACAATGTTTTGGCCGCCTGACCGAAATCAGGGGCAGCACCGCCGACGTTGGAAGTGGTAAAGAAAAACGCTTCGGGAATATGGGCGAAGTCGTTTTCTTCTTTCATACGCTGCATCAAAACAGAGCCGACCATACCGCGCCAGCCGACAAAACCTACTTTCATGTGTTACTCCTTACAAAGAAAATCCGGATAAGTTTATAGTGCATTAACAAAAATCGGAACGGCATCGCCTGCCGCTTTGTTCAGATTTTTGTTAACCCACTATAAAAAAGGGGAAAACAAACGTTTTAACGCCGTCTGCGGAAAATGTAAAGGTTTTTATCGAAAATTTTTAGAATGATAGGAAAATAGGTTAAGATGGCAATGAAATTGCATTTCATTAATGGTACAGAGGAAGATTAAATGAGCAAAATCAATTTGTCGGATTTGCCCCAAACAGAAATAGTAGATGTCCATATTGCTTCGCCGGGGGCGAGGGTTGCGGCATATTTGTTGAATAATCTGTTTACTTTTTTGATATGGTTGCCATTTATTGTGATGGTAGTTTTTACTTTAGATGAAAGCAAAAAATTAGTTTCGGAATCTTCTCTTTTTAATACCCCTGAATATTTTGCCATAACATTTTTTATTTCTTTGGCTGTCTATTTGGTTTTCGGTATCTTCCAACTGTATTACATGAGCCGGGACGGTCAGTCTTTAGGTAAAAAAATTATGGGCATCCGGGTGTTAAAAAATGACGGAAGCAATCCGGGCTTTGAAGGAACGGTTTTAATCCGCGAAGTTGTCTGGGCGCTTGCTGTTGGTGTTGTGGTAACTATTGTATCGTTGGCAATAAGTGACACGGGTGGAAACCTGATTTCTCTGCTTATAGCCTTCATCAACTTCATCATGCTCTTTTCCGTCAAACGCGACCGCCGCACGCTCTACGATATGCTGGCCGATACGGTTGTCGTCAAATTGCCGCCGCGCCGATAAATCGCTTTTTTTGATAAAAAATTGGAGATTCCTTTACAAATATGCTCTTACGTGCTATTATTTAAGTGACTATTTAAAAGGAGTTAATAAATATGCGGCAAGGTATTCTTAAATAAACTGTCAATTTGATAGCGGGAACAAATAATTAGATGTCCTTTTTTAGGAGGGCTTAGTTTTTTGTACCCAGTTTAAGAATACCTTTATCATGTGATTCTAAAGTATCCAGAGAATATCTGTATGCTTTGTATACCTATGGTTATGCATAAAAATCCCAGTGATAAAAGTATTTATCACTGGGATTTTTATGCCCTTTTGGGTTTTTGAATGGAGGAAAATCACATGAAAATTATTAATATTGGAGTTTTAGCTCATGTTGATGCAGGAAAAACTACCTTAACAGAAAGCTTATTATATAACAGTGGAGCGATTACAGAATTAGGAAGCGTGGACAAAGGTACAACGAGGACGGATAATACGCTTTTAGAACGTCAGAGAGGAATTACAATTCAGACAGGAATAACCTCTTTTCAGTGGGAAAATACGAAGGTGAACATCATAGACACGCCAGGACATATGGATTTCTTAGCAGAAGTATATCGTTCATTATCAGTTTTAGATGGGGCAATTCTACTGATTTCTGCAAAAGATGGCGTACAAGCACAAACTCGTATATTATTTCATGCACTTAGGAAAATGGGGATTCCCACAATCTTTTTTATCAATAAGATTGACCAAAATGGAATTGATTTATCAACGGTTTATCAGGATATTAAAGAGAAACTTTCTGCCGAAATTGTAATCAAACAGAAGGTAGAACTGCATCCTAATATGCGTGTAATGAACTTTACCGAATCTGAACAATGGGATATGGTAATAGAAGGAAATGATTACCTTTTGGAGAAATATACGTCTGGGAAATTATTGGAAGCATTAGAACTCGAACAAGAGGAAAGCATAAGATTTCATAATTGTTCCCTGTTCCCTGTTTATCACGGAAGTGCAAAAAACAATATAGGGATTGATAACCTTATAGAAGTGATTACGAATAAATTTTATTCATCAACACATCGAGGTCAGTCTGAACTTTGCGGAAAAGTTTTCAAAATTGAGTATTCGGAAAAAAGACAGCGTCTTGCATATATACGTCTTTATAGTGGCGTACTGCATTTGCGAGATTCGGTTAGAATATCGGAAAAGGAAAAAATAAAAATTACAGAAATGTATACTTCAATAAATGGTGAATTATGTAAAATCGATAAGGCTTATTCCGGGGAAATTGTTATTTTGCAGAATGAGTTTTTGAAGTTAAATAGTGTTCTTGGAGATACAAAGCTATTGCCACAGAGAGAGAGAATTGAAAATCCCCTCCCTCTGCTGCAAACGACTGTTGAACCGAGCAAACCTCAACAAAGGGAAATGTTACTTGATGCACTTTTAGAAATCTCCGACAGTGACCCGCTTCTGCGATATTATGTGGATTCTGCGACACATGAAATCATACTTTCTTTCTTAGGGAAAGTACAAATGGAAGTGATTAGTGCACTGTTGCAAGAAAAGTATCATGTGGAGATAGAACTAAAAGAGCCTACAGTCATTTATATGGAGAGACCGTTAAAAAATGCAGAATATACCATTCACATCGAAGTGCCGCCAAATCCTTTCTGGGCTTCCATTGGTTTATCTGTATCACCGCTTCCGTTGGGAAGTGGAATGCAGTATGAGAGCTCGGTTTCTCTTGGATACTTAAATCAATCATTTCAAAATGCAGTTATGGAAGGGATACGCTATGGTTGCGAACAAGGATTATATGGTTGGAATGTGACGGATTGTAAAATCTGTTTTAAGTATGGCTTATACTATAGCCCTGTTAGTACCCCAGCAGATTTTCGGATGCTTGCTCCTATTGTATTGGAACAAGTCTTAAAAAAAGCTGGAACAGAATTGTTAGAGCCATATCTTAGTTTTAAAATTTATGCGCCACAGGAATATCTTTCACGAGCATACAACGATGCTCCTAAATATTGTGCGAACATCGTAGACACTCAATTGAAAAATAATGAGGTCATTCTTAGTGGAGAAATCCCTGCTCGGTGTATTCAAGAATATCGTAGTGATTTAACTTTCTTTACAAATGGACGTAGTGTTTGTTTAACAGAGTTAAAAGGGTACCATGTTACTACCGGTGAACCTGTTTGCCAGCCCCGTCGTCCAAATAGTCGGATAGATAAAGTACGATATATGTTCAATAAAATAACTTAGTGTATTTTATGTTTATGTAAAATCAGCACTTTCCAACATAGGCCGTCTGAAAAATCGCTTTCAGACGGCCTTTCGACACGCTATTGATTTCATGAAAAAACATTTGTACCGCATTACGCTCGTCAGCATTGCCGCGGCCATTCTTGCCGCCTGTCCGAGCAAAAGCATTAAAAACCTCCCCGAAACCGACACCAGCGTTATCAAAGGCCCTGACCGCCCCACCGGTACGCCCGATCCCGTCGGTACGACAGTGAGCGGGGGAGGAGCAAACTACACCGTAGTTTCCTACAACGAATTGCCGCACTGGGACCTCCAACACTTTACCAAAAGCCTGCAATCTTTCCGTTTAGGCTGTGAAAAACTTAAAAACCGCCAAGGCTGGCAGGACGTTTGTATCCAGGCCATGCAAACACCGGTGCACCATTTCCAAGCCAAGCACTTTTTCGAGCGCTATTTCACCGCATGGCGCGTCGATAACGGCGGCAATCCTGCCGGCACCATTACCGGTTATTACGAACCGGTCCTGCGCGGCGACGACAAATCCACGAGCCAATCCCGTTTCCCTATTTACGGCATTCCGAACGATTTTGTTTCCGTTCCGCTGGCTGCAAACTTGAGGGGCAGCAAAGCCACCGTCCGCATCCGCCAAACCGGCCCAAACAGCGGCGTCATCGACAACAGCGGCGCATACACGGCCGACTTGTCCAGATTCCCGATTACAGCACGCAGCACCGCGCTGAAAGGCCGTTTTGAAGGCAGCCGTTTCGTTCCTTACTACACCCGCAGCCAAATCAACGGCGGCGCGCTTAACGGCAAAGCGCCGATTTTGGGTTACGCAGATGATCCGGTCGAACTTTTCTTTATGCACATTCAAGGTTCAGGCCGTCTGAAAACGCCGTCCGGCAAATACATCCGTGTCGGATTTGCCGATAAAAACGAACATCCGTATGTTTCCATCGGCCGCTATATGGCGGACAAAGGCTATCTGCCGCTGGGTCAGACCAGCATGCAGGGCATCAAGGCCTATATGAAGCAAAACCCCGGCCGCCTTGCCGAAGTTTTGGGACAAAACCCAAGCTACGTCTTCTTCCGCGAGCTGACCGGCAGCGGCGATTCCGGCCCGGTGGGCGCATTGGGTACGCCGTTGATGGGCGAATACGCCGGTGCCATCGACCGCCACTACATCACGCTTGGCGCACCGTTATTCGTCGCCACTGCCCATCCGATCACCAAAAAAGCCCTCAACCGCTTAATTATGGCGCAAGATACCGGCAGCGCGATTAAAGGCGCAGTCCGTGTGGATTATTTCTGGGGCTATGGCGACGAAGCAGGCGAAGTGGCCGGTAAAATGAAAACCACCGGCTATGTATGGCAGCTCCTGCCCAACGGCATGAAACCGGAATACCGTCCATAAACAGCGGTTTAAAAAAGGCCGTCTGAAACCAAGATTCAGGTTTCAGACGGCCTTTTTATTTCTATAAAAATGCGGCAGGTTTTAAAAACCTGCCGCGGTATGGGGACATACAGCTCGGACGGTAAGCCGGGTTCTGTCGCGGACAGTCATTCCTCTAGGCACATCATTGCTGGTGTGCTCAAGCAACCTACCCGAACGCTCGGCGAGCAGCGTCATCGCGTTCTGTTTGGTCTTGCTCCGAATGGGGTTTAGCCTGCTGCGCTTTGTTACCAAATGCACGGTGCGCTCTTACCGCACCTTTTCACCCTTACCTGTTTTGCCCGAAGGCAATCATCGGCGGTATTGCTTTCTGTTCCACTTTCCGTCGCGTTGCCGCGCCCGGCCGTTAGCCGGCATTCTGCTCTGTGGAGCCCGGACTTTCCTCCCCGTATGCCTTACGCGATACGCGGCGACTGTCTGTCCGACCTGTATGAGGTGCGGATTATAACACAGTCGCCATAGGGTTCAGACGGCCTAAATATTTATTTTTTCTTTTTAAATGCTATTTCGGTCAAACCCAATTCCTGTGCTTTTTTGCGGACTGCGGATTCGGGCATTTCGCGTGCCAGGCGGCTGGTGCAGTATTCGGTCATGGTGGTGGCGCAGGCTTTGAAGTTGCCGGTAAAGTCGCTGGCGGCACTCAAAAACGGGATGAGGCGGCCGGCCATGATTTCTTCGGCCGGTGCGTCTGTTTGGGCGGATACGCGTCCGGACTCGACCGCCGAGAAGATTTGTTCGGTAAAGCGTCGGGCGAAGTTTTCTTCTGTTTGGCAGTCTTGGAAGGCGGTGTTTTCGTGTTGGCAGACGAGGGTAACTTCGCCTTGAGCTTCTTGCAGCGGTTCGGCCAAATCGAGTTTGAGGGTTTGCTTGTCGGTTTGCAGCCAGGCAGTGCGGCCTTGGGTTTTGATGATTTTGCCGTAAACGCCGATGGCATCGTTTTGGGGGATGTTTTTCTGTTCGGCAAGTTGCTGGGCCGAGAATAAGGGGGCTTGTTCGGCAAATGCGCCGCCGGTTTCGTGTTTGAAGTAGGCGGCGAGGTCTTGTTTGATGAGGGCTTGGGTCAACAGTTTTTCGCCTTCGGTCAGGCGGTGTGCGAAGCTGTGTGTTTTGGGGGCGGATGCGGCATCCGTGGCGGTCTTGGCATCCGGTGTGCAGGCACTCAGGAGTAAAAGCAGGGGAAGGATGTATTTCATGGCTGGTCTCTCAACAGGCCGTCTGAATATATGGTTTCAAACGGTCAGCGTTGTTTATCGATAACGATAAACCCGGCGGGGATAAACGGGATAGGCCGGGTAATTGTGGACGGGTTCGCTGTCTTGATAGATAACGGTCGTCCCGGGCGGGGCGTTGATGGTCACGGTTTTGTTGACGGTGGTTTGCGCGTGGACGGGCAGGTCTAAGATGGCGGTGCGCCCGTACGGAGTCTCGGTATAGACGCACGCGCTTAGAAGCAAGGCGACACTCAGGACGGTGGTTTTCATGTTTCAGACGGCCTTATTTGAGCAGGTTTTTCAAGGCCAGGCGCACGCCTTCGCCAACTTCCGTGCCTTTGGGAATGCCTTTGGTGGCGGCTTTGGCTTCGCGTTCGTTGTAGCCGAGGGCAAGCAGGGTGTTGATGATGTCTTGGCTTTCGTCGGCAACGGCATCAGGGGCAAACAGGCCGTCTGAAACGGTATGGGACACGAGTTTGCCGCGCAGTTCCAACACCATGCGTTCGGCGGTTTTCTTGCCGATGCCGGGGGCGGAGGAGAGGCGTTTGACGTCTTCTTCGGCGACGGCTTGCGCCAGCTCGTCGGCATTCATGGCCGACAAAATGCCCAATGCGGTTTTGGCACCGATGCCGCTGACTTTGACCAGTTGGCGGAAGGTGGCGCGTTCCTCGGCCGAGGCGAAACCAAACAGCAAATGCGCGTCTTCGCGGACGACAAGCTGGGTGTAGAGATGGACGGTTTCGCCAACGGGAGGCAGGTTGTAGAAAGTCTGCATGGAAACGTCGGCCTCATAACCGACGCCGTTGACGTCGATAACGACCTGCGGCGGATTTTTCTCAATCAATTTGCCTGTGAGCCTGCTGATCATGGTGTTCCCCTGTGATTAAAAAAGGCCGTCTGAAACCTTGCAATCGGGTTTCAGACGGCCTTGTATTGTATCAAACTTCAGCGCTAACGCGGACGAAATCAGATAGCGGACACCAGGTTCAGATGACGGGCGCGTTCGCCTGCTTCGGCGGCACGTTCTTGGCTGCTGAACGGACCCATTTTGACAACGTATTCGTAGTTGCGTTTTTCCAGCATGACTTTGCTGTCTGACGGCAGGCTTTGTGCGGCTTGGTTCAGATAAGCCTGTGCTTCGCGTTGGGTACCGAAGGATTTCAAATCAACAAAAAATTCTTTGTTGTTTGGGGAAACAATGGTTTGAGCGGCGGTTTGGCCGGGGATGATTTGCTCAACTTTAACGTTGGCCGTGCCTTGGTTGATGAAACCCAATTGTTGGGCGGCGGCGCGGGAAACATCGATGACGCGGTTGCCGTGGAAAGGGCCGCGGTCGTTGACACGGACGATGACGCTTTTGCCGTTTTGCATATTGGTCACGCGTGCGTAGCTGGGAATAGGGAGGGTTTTGTGGGCGGCGGAGAGGGCGTTCATATTGTAACGCTCGCCGCTGGAAGTTTTACGGCCGTGGAACTGGTTGCCGTACCATGAGGCTTTGCCGGTTTGGCTGAAAGAGGAAACTTGGGTCAGTGGCGTGTAGCGTTTGCCGGCAACTTTGTAACTGCGGTTGGCAGAAGGATGCAGTTTTTCGACTCGGACCACGCTGTCGGCGACGGCGGCATTGATGGAAAGGACGCCGATGGTGGCGGCGGCTAAGGAAAGGAGGTTTTTTTTGGTAAAAGTCAAAACGGGTTCCGTTCTTGAGTTGATAACGCAGCGGTTTCAGACGGCCTGCTATACGCCGCCGGCAAAACCGTTTTGTCGCCATGCTTCAAACAGAATAACGGCGACGGTATTGGAAAGATTCATGCTCCTGCTGCCGGGCATCATCGGCAGGCGGATTTTTTGTCCGGCAGGCAGGCTGTCGAGAATTTCGGCAGGCAGGCCACGCGTTTCGGGACCAAACAGCAACACGTCGCCTTCGCGGAAGGAAACTTCGTCGGGGCGGGTAGAGCCTTTGGTGGTCAGCGCGAAAATGCGGCGGCCTTCGAGTGCCTTGAGGCAGTCTTCGAAATTCTCATGTACCGTCAGTTTGGCAAACTCGTGATAATCCAAACCCGCGCGTTTCATTTTGGACGAATCCAGAGGGAAACCAAGCGGCTTGACCAAGTGCAAATCGGCACCGGTATTGGCGCACAGGCGGATGATATTGCCCGTATTGGGCGGGATTTCGGGTTGGTACAAAACTATGGTAAACATATAAATCAATCACTTATAGAGTGGCATAATGCCGAAATGTTCCATGGGTGTCAAAAACTTTAAGCTATTTTTTCATTGGCGGACGCGCCAAAGACCAACAACAAATCCGGCCTGCGCCTGATTTTTTCAGCGTTTTCGCCAATTCGTCCAAAGTCGAGCCGGTGGTAAAGACATCGTCAATTAACAGAATATTACACGCCTTCGGCAATTCGGCTTTGATTTTAAATGCATTCTTGATATTTCGCCGACGTTCGTTGCTTTTCAGCGTACTTTGCGGCTCGCCATGCCGTCTGAAAACCGCGTGTCGCGGCAGCAGCGTCCAGCCGTAGCGTTTTGCCAAAATATCCGTCAACGCCTCGCTTTGGTTGAATCCGCGCTTGAGCCGCCGCTCTTTGCTCAAAGGCATGGGCAGGACGAAATCGAAGTGTTCCGCCGCCAGCCAGTCCGGTGCGTTTTGGCACATCAAATCTGCCAACGGACGGCTCATGCCCAAGTCGGCCAAGTGTTTCAGCTCGCGTATCATGCTGCTGACGGGCGGTTCGTAATACAGCGAGGCCCACATTCTATCAAATGCGGGCGGCTTTTTCTGACAACTGCCGCACACCGCTCCGCCCGCGACATGGCGGAAACACAAAGGGCAGCTTTGTGCCGCGTCGATAAAATATTCCGTCAAATCGTTTGCGCAGCCTCGGCAAAGGCCGTCTGAAACGGAATCGTGGCATAATACGCAACGTCGCGCATTGAGCCGTTTCAAATTGCGCCACCAAGAAAGAACATTCATGCCACACTCCGCCAAAAAAGTTTATCTGATACACGGTTGGGCGGCGAACCGCCATGTATTCGACGATTTGATACCGCGCCTGCCTGCCGATTGGGACGTCCGCGCGCTTGATTTGCCCGGACACGGCGATGCGCCTTTTGCCGAACCGTTTGATATTGCCGCCGTTGCCGAAGCCTTCGCCGGACAAATCGACACGCCGGCACACATTCTCGGCTGGTCGCTGGGCGGACTGGTTGCCCTGTATCTGACCGCGCTTTATCCCGACAAAATCCAATCGCTCTGCCTGACGGCAAGTTTTGCCCGATTAACTGCCGACACGGATTATCCCGAAGGCTTGGCGCAACCTGCCTTGGGCAAGATGGTCGGCGCATTCCAGCAGGATTATGCCAAACATATTAAACAGTTTCTACAACTGCAACTGCTGCATACGCCGCATTCAAGCGAAATCTTAAACCGCGTATTGCCCGATTTGGCGCGCTGCGGCACGCCTTCCGCCTTACAGGCCGCGCTTGAAGCCGTCAACCATGCCGACGCGCGTCCGTTGTTGCCGCTTATTCAAACGCCGTCACTGCTGGTGTTTGGACAGAAAGACGCCATCACGCCGCCGCGCATGGGCGAATATTTACACCGCCATTTGAGCAACAGCGAGCTGGTCCTTATCGACAAAGCCGCTCACGCGCCCTTTTTAAGCCATGCCGACGAGTTTGCCGAAATTTACCGCAATTTTGTCGAAAAGGCCGTATGAAACAGCCTTCAACCATAAAAACAGAATATTGTCGGGCAAAGCCCGCTGACACGACCCACCATGACCGAACAAGACAAACGCTGGCAGATTCACCGCCATCTCGCCCAAGACACCGACGAGCGCCTGCAGCTGGTCCGCAATGCACCCAAACGCATCATGCTGATTGGTGCCGATGCCGACATCAGCCGCAGCCTGCTGGCCGCGCGTTATCCCGACGCCGTGTTTGAAGAATACGATCCGAATGCCGATTTTTTGAAAACCGCCGCCGCCGCGCGCAAAGGCGGTTTTTGGCAGAAGCTGACCGGCAAAACCATCCCGCAGCATTGCCAAGCCCTGACCGCGCCATTACCTGAAGCATCCGCCGATATGTTGTGGGCCAACCTCAGCCTCAGCCGCGCCGACGATATTTTGCCGGTTTTGAAAAACTGGGCCGCCGCTTTGAAAACCGACGGATTATTGTTTTTTACCCACTTTGGCCGCGACAGCCTGAGCGAGCTGACAGGCCGTCTGAACCATGAAGGCATCGAATGCGAAGCGCCCACGCTGATTGATATGCACGACTTGGGCGATATGCTGGCTGACAACGGCTTTTACGATCCGGTAACCGACACGGCCAAGCTTGAGTTGAGCTATAAAAAAGCTGGGACGTTTTGGCAGGACATGGAAACCTTGGGATTGTGGAATGCGTTGAAGTTCAGCAATCCGCAAGCGGCCAAGGAATGTGTGGATAAGATTTTTGAAAAAGAAGGCCGTCTGAACATCACGCTTGAAACCGTGTACGGCCATGCCGTGAAGAAATTGATGTTGCCGCAAGGGGAGAACGTGGTGCAGTTTTTCCCGAAACGGCAGGGCTAGTTTGGCGGTTGTGCCGGTAAGGTTTACACAGCGATTGCGTGTTGTCGAATGCGGTTTGGCGTTTATATCGATTGCCTGCGCTGTTTAAGGGGATAGATTTTCAGACCCTAATAAATTGACTTTAATTGCAGAGAATGTGGCAAATAAAAAACCTCAAAAGAACGGTTCACCTTATCCAAATGCTAATATGCGAGATGCACATGCTGAAATAGGTGCAATTCAACAAGCTTATGAAAAAGGTGTGACTAAAGGAAAAAATATGGTGATCCATGTCCAAGGGCGTGATGTATGTACGCATTGTCGTCAAGACATTGCATCAGCAGCAGAAAAAGCAGGATTAAAATCGGCCACTGTTCATGCTGTTGATGATAAGAACAAACTGAAAACTTATACTTGGATTCAAGGGCAAACATCAATAAAGGAAAA
The DNA here is from genome assembly GCF_051956675.1 of Neisseria sp. P0022.S009. Classification (NCBI taxonomy): domain Bacteria; kingdom Pseudomonadati; phylum Pseudomonadota; class Betaproteobacteria; order Neisseriales; family Neisseriaceae; genus Neisseria; species Neisseria sp. P0022.S009. Next base: position 20,927 of record NZ_JBQCXE010000001.1, on the reverse strand, counting down.
TAAGAATGGAAAATAGCTTATTATTTTTTTCATGTGCATATAAATCAGAAGAGGGTGAATGGATAACTTTGGCAGATAGGGATATGGCATCTAAGATTGGTAAAGATAAAATATTATCTATGCTTAACAGCACAAAGAATCATAGATCTGACGTTAGATTAGAAGTTATACCTGAACCAGAAGTAGGCTTATCTGAATTAAGGATGGAATCAGATGGTGAGAGATATTTATTTACTCTACTTGAATACGGGGATAACGGGGAGTTTTTGATTAGGTCTAAGTCCGATTTTACTGGAGTTCCAAGATTGGTTGATTTTATGGGAGAACCTTTTCCAGCAAGTGAAGTTATAACAGATTTTGATTTTATTAAAAGAGTATTTGTTGAGTTGCTAGAAACAGGAAATGTTTCTTATGAGTTAATGGATATATAATTTAAAACATCTATATAAAGTACGGTCAATTTTTAAAGCGTTTTAAAAGCTCTCAAAAACTGACCGCACTTTGATCTGCCCCCCAAAAGTTGGACAGGTTAGTTAACTTAAATATTGAGCTCGGTATTGCACTGGGCTCAATCCTTTTAAACCAAGTTTAATTCGTTTTTGGTTGTAATACACTAAATATTCTTCAATTTCAGTATGTATGAAAAAGGCCGTCTGAAAACTTTTCAGACGGCCTTTTGTTTGATTCCAAATTAAGCCTGTTTGGCAGCCCATTCGGCCGGAGTGGCGGCAACGGAAATCGACAGCGCGTGCAATTCGTTGCTTTCGAGTTGCGGCTTGAGTCCGTCTTTAATCAGGCGGTGGCGGGCGAGGCGGGCTTTGCCTTCAAATGAGGAGGAAACGATTACGGCGAAGAAGTGATGGCCGTCGCCTTCGACTTCGACGTGTTCGCAAGGGGTAACGCCTTCAATCAGGGTTTTGACTTGTTCAGGTAAAAGCATGGGGGTTCCTTGGGAAATGGTTTGCTTGTAAAAGAGGGCATTATACCGAATCTTGATAAAAACAGGCCGTCTGAAAAACCAAACTGCGGGTTTCAGACGGCCTCGGTCTTTTGAAGCGTCAAATGCTTATTCGTACACTTTCAGCAGCTCGACTTCAAAAATCAAGGTCGCATGCGGAGGAATCACGCCGCCGGCACCGTGTGCGCCATAGCCCATTTCGGAAGGAATGGTCAGCTTGCGTTTGCCGCCTTCTTTCATGCCGCCGAAGCCTTCGTCCCAACCTTTAATCACTTGGCCGACGCCCAGAGTGATGGTCAGCGGTTGACGGCGGTCGAGGCTGGAGTCGAATTTGGTACCGTCTTCCAACCAGCCGGTGTAATGTACGGTGATTTCTTTGCCTTTGACGGCTTCTTTGCCGTGGCCTTCTTGCAAGTCTTCAATAATCAGGCTCATGATGTTCCTTTCGGATGTATGGTGAAAATCGGCTCAAGATTACCATATTGTGTGGAATCGTGAAACAAAGGCGCCCATATGGCCGGCAACAAAAAGGCCGTCTGAAACGGATTTTCAGACGGCCTTTGTTTTGCGCTAAACCTTATTTGTTGTCAGGTTGGGATTTGACATCGTGGGAGACAGGCAGCTCAGGCATGGTTCGGGCAGACTCCGGAACATTGCCGGAGAGGGCTTTCAAGAAGGCAACGATGTTTTCAGTGTCTTCCGGAGCCAGAGTTTTACCCAATTGGGCTTTTGCCATGATGTTGACGGCTTTATCCAGTTCCCAAACGCTGCCGTTGTGGAAGTATGGATAGGTGCGCTCAACATTTCTCAAGCCGGGAACACGGAAGAAGAATTCGTCTTCGGCTTTTTTGGTTACGTCCGCACGGCCTTTGTCGTGTTTAGGATCGTCGATGTGTTTCCAGTAAGGACCATCCACCAAACCGAATTTTTGGAACATGGTACCGCCCAAGTTGACGCCGTTGTGACAAGCGATACAGCCGTTGTCCATAAATGCGCGTACGCCTTTGCGTTCTTGTTCGCTCAGGGCAGATACGTTGCCTTTCAGGTAGTCGTCCCAACGGGTCGGGGTCAGCAGGGTACGTTCAAACGCGCCCAATGCAGTGGTGATGTTTTTAAAGGAAACCGCGCCGTCTTCAGGGAATGCGGCTTTGAATTTTTCTTGGTATTCAGGGATACCGGCGATTTTGGCGGCGGCATCGGCTTCGGTCGCGTTGGCCATTTCAACCGGGTTGAGCAATGGGCCGCCGGCTTGTTCTTCCACATCGGCGGCACGGCCGTCCCAGAATTGGCTTCCCAACAAGGCGGCATTCAGGGCAGTCGGGGGGTTACGGGCGCCGAATTGGCTTTTGTGGCCCGCGCTGGTCGGCATGTTGTCTACGCCGGCCGTTGCCAAGTTGTGGCAGGAGTTACAGCTGACGGTGTTGCCTTTGGACAGGCGGGTTTCGTACCAAAGTTGTTGGCCGAGTTTGACCTGCTCTTCGGTAAACGGACGGATTTTTTGCATTTCGGCCGCATCAGGCAAAGGTTTGAACACGGTTTGCGCGCGTTCCAACAGGGCTTTGTCTTCGGCAGAAACATCGGCGGAATTTTGAGGGGCCGAAACAGCGGCGGTGCTTGCGGCAGCATCGGCAGCGCTCGCGGCAGAAGCCGCTTGAGGGGTTTCGGTTGTTTGAGCCGTTTTCTCGCCGCAGGCGGTCAACGCGGCAGAAACGGCCAAAGCCAAAGCGATTTGGTGGAGTTTTAAACGTGGCATAGGAGGGTTCCTTTGTTATGCGTTTGTTATGTCATGGATTGCTGATTGCACCAGCAATATGCCAACTATAAAAGATAAGGCGGTTTTAATTTTTGTTGTAAATCAACCTTTTAAATTTGATAAATTCTGAAAATATCACTGATAGGGAAATTTATACTATGGAACTTTTTTATTATTTATTTACAATTGCTTAGATAAATTAAGGCCGTCTGAAAAAATAAAATTCAGACGGCCTTATTCAGACGGCCTTTTAGTTTTTATTGATTACGTCCGTTATTTTATTTTAAAAAATCTTAATAAATATGGGGTTATTAAAAAATAAAAATAATTTGCGTTATTAAGCATAAAGCGTTATAAATGCGTTAACAAATGAACATTTCACTTTAGAGTTTTTTATGCTGATTGCTTTATTGATTATGCTGCGCGAGGGCATCGAAGCCGCCCTGATCGTCGGCATTGTTGCCAGTTTTTTGAAACAGTCGGGACACAGCGAGCTGATGCCGAAGGTTTGGCTGGGCGTGTTTTTGGCTTCGGTCATGTGTTTGGGTATTGGTTACGGCATTCATTCCGCTACCGGCGAGATTCCGCAAAAAGAACAGGAATTGGTGGTCGGCGCCATCGGCCTGGTGGCTGTGGCGATGCTGACGTACATGATTTTGTGGATGAAGAAGGCCGCGCGTTCGATGAAACAGCATCTTCAGGATTCTGTTCAGTCGGCCTTGAACCGCGGCAGCGGCCAGGGTTGGGCCTTGGTCGGCATGGCGTTTTTGGCTGTGGCGCGCGAAGGTTTGGAGAGTGTGTTTTTCCTGCTGGCCGTGTTCCAGCAAAGCCCGACGTGGTCTATGCCGATAGGCGCGGTGTTGGGGCTGTTGGTGGCGGTTGTCATCGGTACGCTGATTTATCAGGGCGGTATGCGCCTGAACTTGGCGAAGTTTTTCCGTTGGACGGGCGCGTTTCTGATTGTGGTGGCGGCCGGTCTGCTGGCCGGTTCGTTTCGCGCGCTGCATGAGGCCGGCGTATGGAATGTGATGCAGGATATTGCTTTCGACACATCGAAATATTTGCATGAAGACAGCCCTTTAGGCGTGCTGCTCGGCGGTTTCTTCGGCTATACCGACCACCCAACCGAAGGCGAAGTCCTGATTTGGCTGCTGTATCTGGTTCCCGTCATGATTTGGTTTTTGCGCGGCAGCGCGCCGGCAAAAACGTTAACTAAATAAAAAGGAATGAAAATGAAAAAATTCAATCTGACTGCTTTGTCTGTAATGCTGGCTCTGGGTTTGACTGCGTGTCAGCCGCCTGAAGCCGAAAAAGCCGCGCCTGCCGCTTCAGGCGCATCCGCTGCCGCCAATGCCGACGGTTCGGTCAATATCGGCGTGAACGATACTGCCTGCGAACCGATGGAATTGACCGTCCCCAGCGGCCAAGTCGTGTTCAACATTAAAAACGACAGCGGCCGCAAGCTGGAATGGGAAATTCTGAAAGGCGTGATGGTGGTGGACGAGCGTGAAAACATCGCCCCGGGTTTATCCGACAAAATGACCGTTACCCTGCTGCCGGGCGAATACGAAATGACTTGCGGCCTGTTGACTAATCCGCGCGGTAAGCTGATTGTTACCGACAGCGGCTTCAAAGACACTGCCAACGAAGCGGATTTGGAAAAACTGTCCCAACCGCTCGCCGACTATAAAGCTTACGTTCAAGGCGAGGTTAAAGAGCTGGTGGCGAAAACCAAAACCTTTACCGAAGCCGTTAAAGCCGGCGACATTGAAAAGGCCAAATCCCTGTTTGCCGCCACCCGCGTCCATTACGAACGTATCGAACCGATTGCCGAGCTTTTCAGCGAACTCGACCCCGTCATCGATGCGCGTGAAGACGACTTCAAAGACGGTGCGAAAGATGCCGGATTTACCGGCTTCCACCGTATCGAACACGCCCTTTGGGTAGAAAAAGACGTATCCGGCGTGAAGGAAATTGCAGCCAAACTGATGACCGATGTCGAAGCACTGCAAAAAGAAATCGACGCATTGGCGTTTCCTCCGGGTAAGGTGGTCGGCGGCGCGTCCGAACTGATTGAAGAAGTGGCCGGCAGCAAAATCAGCGGCGAAGAAGACCGTTACAGCCATACCGACTTGAGCGACTTCCAAGCCAATGTGGAAGGCTCCAAAAAAATCGTTGATTTGTTCCGTCCGCTGATCGAAGCCAAAGACAAAGCGTTGTTGGAAAAAACCGATGCCAACTTCAAACAGGTTGAAGACATTTTGGCGAAATACAAAACCCCGAACGGTTTCGAGCTGTACGACAAATTGAGCGAAGAAGACCGCAAAGCCCTGCAGGCGCCGATTAATGCCTTGGCAGAAGACTTGGCCAAACTGCGCGGCATTTTGGGTTTGAAATAAGATAACGCGTTTTCAGGCGGCCTTTGGATATTGAAAGGCCGTCTGAATCTTATTGTCTCCCACACAAATATGTTTGAAAACCGACCTTACTTCACACGATTGCAATCTTTCCGTTCCCTGCCAAGGAGCAGACCATGAGCCAAAACAAACAACCGGCACAACCCGAAAAACGAACCCTTTTCAAAACTGCCCTTGCCGCCGGCGCCATCGGTGTTGCCGGTTATTTTGCCGGCAAAAAACAAGGCGAAGCCGCCGCCGAGACCCAAAACAACCAACATTCCGAGCTGGCCTATCCGTGTTATGGCGAGCATCAGGCAGGCATCGTTACGCCACACCAGCTCTTCGGCATCATGTGTGCCTTTGACGTTACCGCCAAAGATGCCAAACAACTTGAAAACCTGTTCCGCGCCCTGACCGCCCGCATCGAATTCCTCACCCAAGGCGGCGAATACCAAGATGGCGACGACAAACTCCCACCTGCGGGCAGCGGCATCCTCGGCAAACAATTCCGCCCCGACGGGCTGACGGTTACCGTCGGCGTCGGCAGCAGCCTATTTGACGACCGCTTCGGCCTCAAAGACAAAAAGCCGAAACACCTACAAGAAATGCGCGACTTCCCCAACGACAAACTCCAAAAATCTTGGTGCGACGGCGACCTCAGCCTGCAAATTTGCGCATTCTCCCCCGAAACCTGCCAAGCCGCCCTGCGCGATATCATCAAAAACACCGCCCAGTTTGCCGTCATCCGCTGGAGCATAGACGGTTGGCTCCCTAAAGCCGAACCCGGCGCCATTGCCGCGCGCAATCTTTTAGGTTTCCGCGACGGCTCCGGCAATCCCAAAGTCGAAGATCCCAAAGTCGCCGATCAAGTCCTGTGGACGGGCGTTGCTGCCAACAGCTTGGACGAACCGGCATGGGCGAAAAACGGCAGCTATCAGGCCGTCCGCCTTATCCGCCACTTTGTCGAGTTTTGGGACCGCACCCCGATGCAGGAACAAACCGATATTTTCGGCCGGCGCAAATACAGCGGCGCGCCCATGGACGGTAAAAAAGAGGGCGACACCGCCGATTTCGCCAAAGACCCAGACGGCAAAATCACGCCCAAAGACAGCCATATGCGCCTTGCCAATCCGCGCGATCCGGAGTTCATGAAAAAACACCTGCTCTACCGCCGCGCCTTCAACTACTCACGCGGCCTTGCCGCCAACGGCCAGCTCGACGTCGGCCTGATTTTCATCTGCTATCAGGCCAACCTTGCCGACGGATTCATCTTCGTGCAAAACCTGCTCAACGGCGAGCCTCTGGAGGAATACATCAGCCCGTTTGGCGGCGGCTATTTCTTCGTTCTGCCGGGTGTCGAAAAAGGCAGCTTCCTCGGCAAAGAGCTTTTGGGCGTATAAATCCGCCGATGGTTTGAATAGATAAAAAGGCCGCCTGAAACCTGATTTCCAGATTTCAGACGGCCTGAGTTTTTGCTATCAAACCAAATATTCCGCCAAGAAAGCCAATGCGTATTCGACGGCTTGCGCCCTTACTGCTTCGCGGTCGCCTGTGAATAGTACGGTTTGCTCAAACGAGCCTTCGGGCGTGGCCAGGCCGAACCAGACTGTGCCGACCGGTTTGGCCGCGCTGCCGCCGCCGGGGCCGGCGATGCCGGAAATACTCAAAGCGTAATCCGCCTGCGCGACGGCTTTTGCGCCGCGTGCCATTTCATAGACGGTCTCGCGGCTGACCGCGCCGTGTTTCAGCAAGGTGTCGGGCATGACGCCCAGACGCTCCTGTTTGGCTTGGTTGCTGTATGTGACGAAGCTTTGATGAAACCATTGCGAACTGCCGGGAACGGAGGTCAGCGCACCTGCAAGCAGGCCACCGGTGCAGGACTCGGCGCAGGTAACGGTTTGGCGGCGGCTGGTCAGGTGTTCGGCGATGGTTTGCAGATGGGACATGGCGGCTCCTTAGGGGAAAAGGTAAAACCGGGCAGGCGCTTGGCCCGCTGGGTTTCAGAAAGGTTTGAGATGTAAAGAGTTTTGCAAAGGCTCAGGCCGTCTGAAACCTATTTTAAGGTTTCAGACGGCCTTTATGTTTTAAGAATCCGATTTATTTTTCGTATTTGGAAATATACTGAATAATGGCCATTTGAGGATTCTGAGCAATAATAAATTCAGCATCTTTTTTTTGATGCTGATAGCCTCGGCTTATCAAATTTTTTTCACGCAGTTTGTTACCGTATGCACCCATTAGGATTTTAATGGTAATACCAATAAGAAATAGAAAGGGGAGAAAGATTGCGAAGGCGGGGTTCATACTTACCAGTTTTTCAGCTCCAAAATTAAAAAAACTTAAAATTATAGATAGAATAATAAGGATGATACCCACCCCCCACATTTTCTTCACACATGCCCAGATACCTTCAAAGAAAAATGCAGGCCAAGACCAGCCTTGTTTGACCGCTTCATATTGGCCTATTGAATCTTTAAATATCTTATATACTTTCATGAAAACCCCTTTTATGATTAATATTTGAAAAGTAAGAAATTGTATCATAGTGCATAAGTAATCTGAATAATTGTCAAACAACAGGCCGTCTGAAAAATCTTTCAGACGGCCTGTTGTTTTAAAGCGTTTTATTCTGCGCCGACAACGACGGTGTTGAGGTCTTTGAATTTGACGCGGCGTTGCCATGCGTCGCGGACTTGTTCGACGGTTAGGCTGTTGATGGCTTTGGGGTAGGCTTCCAAGTAGTCGTTGGGCAGGTCGTAGAGGCCGATCAGGCTCAGGTAGTTAAGCAGTTTGTCGTTGGAGTCGTAGCGCAGGGGGAAGCTGCCGACGATGTTGGCTTTGGCCTGTTTCAGTTCGGCTTCGGTCGGGCCTTCGGCGATAAACTGTTCGATGACGGCTTGGGTGTCGGCCAGTGAGGCTTTGGTGTTTTTCTTTTGGGTGGAGTAGGAAACGGCAAACGTGCCTTCTTCTGTCGCCGGGGCGAGGCTGCTGTATACGCCGTAGGTGTAGCCGTGTTGGTCGCGCAAAACTTTCATGAGGCGGCTGTCGAAACCGCCACCGCCGAGGATGTAGTTACCGGCAACGAGGGCGTAATAGTCGGGGTCGTGGCGTTTGATGAGGGAGGTGCCGAGCAGGACTTGTGCCTGTGTACCGGCAAAGGGGATGTCGCGGCGTTGGGCGGTTTGTTTGGGAACGGGTGGGATGGCGTGGGTTGCGGTGGCTTTGGCCGGCAGGTCTTTGAGGACGCGTTCGACCAGTTGCTCTGCCTGTTTGCGGTTGAGGTCGCCGACGATGGCAACGATGGCGTTGTCTTTGCCGTAGTGGGTGCGGTGGAAGGCGCGGATGTCGTCCAGACTAACTCGTTTGAGGCTGTCAACGGTTATGTTTGCGCCACTGCCGTAGGGGTGGTTCGGGTAGATGAGTTTGGTCAGTTTGCGCGTGGCGGTGTAGTCGGGGGTGGTTTCTTGTTGTTGCAAGCCGGTGATGGATTGGGTTTGACGGCGGCGGAAAACGGCTTCGTCAAAGCGCGGACGGGTCAGCGAGTGGTTGAGCAAGTTGGCGGCTTTGTCGCGGATGTCGGCTTTGCTGAGGCTGCGGAAGCCTGCGGACGCGCTCTCGGCATTGCTGTCGCTGCTGATTTGTGCGCCGATGTTGTCGGCTTCGGCATTGAAGGCTTCTTCGTCCAGCTCTTGGGTGCCGTCGGTCAAGAGGGCGGCGGTAAATTCGGCAACTTGGCTTTTGCCGTCCGGATTGGCGACGCTGCCTGCGCCCTTGAAGCTGACTTCAAGGTCGATGATGGGGTTTTCGTGGCGTTCGACAAGGAGGATTTGGGTGCCGTCGCGGTTGCGCCAGCGTTGGATGTCGGTGGCGGCTTGGACGCTTAAGGGCAGGAGTAGGGCAAGGGCGAGCAGGGTGGGTTTCATGTTGTGGCTTTCTGTTAGGGCCGTCTGAAAGGATATGGGCTTTCAGACGGCCTGATGTTTATCGGCGTTTGGCAGCTTTTTTGCTTGGTGCGGCGGCTGTTTTTTGCGGCTCGATGATGACGGTACTCATGCGCTCGTCGGTCAACATCCGGGCGGCGGCCTGTACTTCTTGTGCGCTGACGGCCTGTAGGCGGCGGTGGATTTCTTGTTCGTCGGTATATTGGAAACCGCGCGCTTCGAGGCGGCCCATCATGGAGGCTTGGGAAGACATGGAGTCTTTGGCGTAGATTTCGTTGACCGCTGCCTGGGTTTTGACGCGCTGCAATTCTTCTTCGGAAACGCCGTTGTCGGCAATGTCTTTGATTTCTTGGCGCAGCTGGGCAATCAGAGTATCGGTTTTCACGCCTTCGGCAGGCATGGCTATTACGCTGAACAGCGGCATTTCACGGCTGATGATGTCGTAATGCGTTCCTGCGCTCAATGCGGTTTGCTTGCCGCGCACGAGGTTTTTATCAAAACGGCTGGACGCGTTGCCTGCCAAAATATCGGAGAGGATGTCGAGGGCGAAAGGCATCGTGTCATCGAGTTTTTGGAGTTTCGGCACACGGAAGTTGATGGCAATCAGCGGCTGGTGTGTAACCGGAGAAGTGGCTTTGACCGTAACAGGCTTGCGCAAATAGGGTTCGGTATGGAGCTTGTTGCGCGGCGGCTGGGCTTTAGCCGGAATATCGCCAAAGAGTTTGGCGGCCGTCTGAAGCGTTTGTTTGGCATCGACATCGCCGACAATGACCAATACGGCATTGTTGGGCGCGTAATATTGTTTGTACCACGCGCGCAAGTCGTCGGCTTTGAGGGTGTGCAAATCTTTCATGTAGCCGATGACGGAGGCGCGCATAGACGGTTGGGTAAAGGCGGCAAGATAGGCTTGCTCCCACATTTTGCCGTCGGCCGTGTCTTCCGTGCGCTGGCGGCGTTCTTCGCGGATGACGTTCATCTCGTTGAGGAATTCTTTGTCGCTGAAGTTGAGGTTGTGCATGCGGTCGGCTTCGAGCTTCAGAATTTCGGGCAGGTTGGCGGCGGCGACGTTTTCGTAATAGACCGTTTCATTGCGGTTGGTGTAGGCGTTGTTTTGCCCGCCCAGCTCGGACACGCGGCGGTTGAACTCGCCGGAGGGAACGTCTTTCGTGCCTTTAAACATCATGTGTTCCAAAGCGTGGCTCAGGCCGCTTTTGCCCGGTTTTTCATCCACGCTGCCGATTTTGTACCAAATCTGCGAAACGGCCACAGGCGCGCGGTGGTCTTCTTTGACGATGATTTTCAGACCGTTGGGCAGGGTTTCAGAAAGCGTCTGCGCCCATGAAGCGGCAGGCAGCGCGAAGGCAAGCATTAAAGCAATTCGGCGTAACATGGTTTAATCCGTAAAATGAAAATCAATCGCCAAAGTATAGCGGAAAATCTGCAAAGATTGGCCGAATGTTTCAGACGGCCTGCGGCTTTATCTGCTGATTCACATCAAGCGCGGCCGTTGCCAATCTTTACCGTCGCGCCTCATTCACGGATAATCCCAAACATTCCCGTTCCCAACCATCACAAAGGAATCATCATGGCATTTTTGAAATTGACCGAACAAAATGTTCAAGGCAAAACCGTTCTGATCCGTGCCGATATGAACGTACCGTTTAAAGACGGCAACATCAGCGACGACACCCGTATCCGCGCTTCGCTCGCATCCATCAAATACTGCTTGGACAACGGCGCGTCTGTGATCGTGATGACCCACCTCGGCCGTCCGACCGAAGGCGAATTCCATCCTGAAGACGATGTAGCGCCTGTTGCTGCGCATTTGGGCAAACTGTTGGGCAAAGACGTGAAAGTATTGAACGACTGGCGTGAAAACAAACCGACTTTGAACGCCGGTGATGTCGTGATGTTGCAAAACGTGCGCATCAACAAAGGCGAGAAGAAAAACGACTTGGAGCTGGGCAAAGCCTACGCTTCTTTGTGCGACGTATTCGTTAACGACGCATTCGGTACCGCCCACCGCGCCCAAGCTTCGACTGAGGCCGTCGCCCAAGCCGCACCGGTTGCCTGCGCAGGCGTGTTGATGGCGGGCGAACTCGACGCTTTGGGCAAAGCCCTGAAGCAACCGGCTCATCCGATGGTTGCCATCGTTGCCGGCAGCAAAGTGTCTACCAAACTGACCATCCTCGAATCTTTGGCCGACAAAGTCGACCAACTGATCGTCGGCGGCGGCATTGCCAACACATTCTTACTGGCAGAAGGCAAAGCCATCGGCAAATCTTTGGCCGAACACGATTTGGTGGAAGAATCCAAAAAAATCATGGCAAAAATGGCGGCCAAAGGCGGCTCTGTTCCGCTGCCGACCGATGTGGTTGTCGCTAAAGCCTTTGCCGCCGATGCGGAAGCGGTGGTGAAAGACATTGCCGACGTTGCCGAAGACGACATGATTTTGGACATCGGTCCGAAATCCGCCGCTGCTTTGGCCGAGCTGCTCAAAGCCGCAGGCACTGTCGTATGGAACGGCCCGGTCGGCGTGTTCGAGTTTGACCAATTTGCCGGCGGTACCAAAGTATTGGCCGAAGCGATTGCCCAAAGCGATGCGTTCTCGATTGCCGGCGGCGGCGACACTTTGGCGGCGATTGCCAAATTCGGCGTAACCGACCAAATCAGCTACATCTCCACCGGCGGCGGCGCGTTCCTCGAATTCTTGGAAGGCAAAGAGTTGCCTGCCGTAGCCGCTTTGGAAAAACGTGGCGCATAATCGGTTTTAATCTCGATGGCTGAATAAAGGCCGTCTGAAATCTGGAAATCAGGTTTCAGACGGCCTTATTTATTTTGTTGAAATGTGTTATCGGTTTAGGCGGTTTGCGTATCCGACTGTCTGTGCAATGCCTGATAACACGGTGCAAGCTGGCGGATGATAAGGTCGAGCTGGTGTTTGAGGATTTGGTTTTGTTGGGACTGCTCTTTGTCGGTCTGCTCCAAATCGGCAAACTCCTGTCGGATGGCTTCGATGCTGGCATCGAAGGTGGCCGGTTCGGTCTGCGGCATTTGTTTGAGGAGTTCGGCGATGTGGTGGGTCAGGCGGGCATATGGGGCGAAGGTATCGCTGCCGTCGTGATGAACCTGGTCGCGGTATGCGCCGAGCGCGGAAATGTGGCCGGTCAGCGCATAGCTGGTTTTGAGCAGGGTAAAACCGTCTTGCAGGCGGTCTTGGTATTTTTTCGGGTTGCTGCTCATGTCGGATAAGGTGCTGCTGAGGGCGGCGGTGCTTTCGTGGGCTTGGCGGCGGGTGAGGCGGTAGTCGACATCGTCGCGGCTGCCGTTTTGCAGCTGGTCGAGGATGGCGTCGAGATAGCGGCCGTTGGCAGTGATGGTCTGGGCGGCGGTGTGGCTGAGGGTGAGGTAACGCCAATCGGGCCAGAGGTAGGTGGCGGCGGCCCATGCGATAACGGAACCGACGATGGTGTCGATAATGCGGATGGGCATGGCGTGGTACACGTCCAAACCGGCAAGCGAAAGGCTGGTTAGGGCTTGGATGGTGATGAAGAAGGTGGAGAAGCTGTATTTATAGCTTCGGGTGATGAAAAACAGGGTGGTGCTGGCGATGACAATCCAGAGCTTGGTTTCAACGGACGGGGTGAAGTAGGGGACGAGCGAACCGACAATCACGCCGAGAATCGTACCGGCGATACGTTGGTACACGCGGCTTTTGGTGGCAGTGTAGTTGGGTTGGCAGACGAAGAGGGCGGTCAGCAGGATCCAGTAGCCGAGGTTGAGGTGGAGGATTTCGACGATGATGCAGGCCGCGGCCACGACGATGGAGAGTCGGGTGGCATGGCGGAAGACGCCGGATTCGAAATTGAGCTGGCTGAGGACGGTTTCGCCAATGTTGCGGAACTTGGTGTTTTCAAGGGCGGCGATGCGGGTGTCGGTGTTGTCGTTTTCGGCAAGGGACGCATCGTTTTGCAGTTGCCGCAGTTGGTAATCGACGCTGCTGAGGTTGTCGAGCAGGCGGCGGATATTGTGGAGGTTGGCATTGTCGGCGTGGGTCTCGGCAAAATGGCCGAGGGATTGGCGGCAGCCTTCCATAGCGCGGCCGAGGCGTTTGCTGTATGCGTAGGGTTTGTTGTTGCGCAGGGTGGCGGCAATGTTGCGGCACGCCTGACCCTGCATTTCGAGCAGGCGGCGGATGCGGAAGATGAGGTCGGTGTTTTTGAGCTGCTCGGCCATTTCGCTGTAATCGACGTGGGCGGAGCTGATGCGTTCGTGCATGTCTTGCGCGCTGAGGTAGTAGCGCAGCATTTTGGCGGTGCGCGGATGGCGGTGTTGGCCGCGTAATCGGTAGAAAAGTGCGGCACGGCATTGGTTGAAGGCGGTAATCACGCCGGTGTTGCTCATGGCCAGGTCGATTTGGCGGTTGCCCAACCATGCGGCTTCGTCGGGGTCGAAAAAGTCGGCTTTGGCATCGAAGTAGTTGCTGAGTGTGTCGTAGGCGTTGGCGACGGTTTCTTGGACTGGGCGGTGGGGCAGGATGATTTGGAAGATCAGGGTGCTGACGCTGTATAGGACTGTGCCCAGCAGAATCATGACGGGATTGGTCAGCCAGTAGCTTTCGGGGGTGTAGGTCAGCGTGGTGTAGGTGGCGACGGCGAGCGCACCGAAAGCGATGGTGCGGTATTTGAGGCCGACGGTGCCGAGGATGGTGAAGCCGAAAGTCATCAGGGTCATGGCCAAGATGAAGGGAACGCCTGTGCCGATGGTGCTTTGGGCAAGCAGTGAGGAGAGGGTAAACAGGGCGACGGTGATGACGATGTTTATCAGACGGCCTGTGAGGCGGTTGTCCAAATCGACCAAACCGCCGGCAATAATGCCGAGTACGAAGGGCATGGCGAGTTTGGGGGTGTTAAAGTGCCAAACGAGGGTGGCGGCGATGAATACGCTGGCGAAGACGGGTAGGGAGGCAATGATCAGAGGTTTGAGCGGCGGGGTGTTCATGATTGGGTTGTTTTATTTGTTATGAGATGAATGATTGGATTTTAACAGGATTTTCAGTCGCTTTCAGAATGCTTGAAATAGGATAAGGCCGTCTGGACGGATACGGGGAAATACTTGATTTCGTTTCCACATCTGTTCAGACGGCCTTTTTTAGCTTACGCCATTAGGTCATCAGGTTGAGGTCGCTGATGCGGTCGTAGAGACGCTCGGTATTGTTGCCTTCGTCGTGCATTTGAATGCGCAGGCGTAAATCGTTGGCGGATACCGCTTGGCGCAGGGCTTCGCTGAGTTCGATTTGGCCTTGTGTGTAGAGATTGAAGAGATTCTGGTCGAACGTCTGCATGCCGTTGCTGCCGGAGCGTGCCATCAGGTCGCGGATTTCCAGCAATTCACCTTTGAAAATCAGGTCCTGCATGGCCGGAGTGTTGAGCAGTAGGTCGGTAACGGCCGTGCGTTGGCGGTTTTTCTTGACGACGAGGCGTTGGCCGATGATGCCGACGAGGTTTAACGCCAAATCCATCAAGACCTGTTGGCGGCGGTCTTCCGGATAGAAGTTGATGATGCGCTCGATGGTTTGAGAGGCCGTGCTGGCATGGATGGTGAAAACGCACAGATGGCCGGTTTGAGCCAGTTGGAGGGCGTATTCCATGCTTTCTTCGCTGCGGACTTCGCCGATACAGACGACATCTGGCGCTTGACGCATGGCGCTTTGAACGGCGGTTTTCCAGTTGTCGGTATCGATGCCGATTTCGCGCTGGGTGAAGATGCTGCGGCAAGGTTTGTAGATAAACTCGATGGGGTCTTCGATGGTAACGATATGGCCGGGCAGCTTTTGGTTGCGGTAGTTGAGCATGGAAGCCATGGTGGTGGACTTACCCGAACCGGTCGGGCCGGCGAGGATCAGCAGGCCGCGTGGCGCGAGTGCAAGCTCTTGGAGCTTTTCGGGCAAACCGAGGGTCTTCATTTCGGGAATGTCTTGGCTGACGCGGCGCAATACCATGCCGACGCGGCCTTGCTCGTGGTAGGCGTTGACGCGGTAGCGTGTGTTGCTGCGCGATTGGACGGAATAGTTGATTTCCCAGTCGCGGTTGAAGGCTTCGAGCTGGTCGGGGTTCATGGTGGATTCGGCGATGGCGGCGGTGTCCGCGCCGGTCAGCGCTTTGTGGGGCATGGGCGTGAGGGTGCCGCCGACTTTGATGGCAGGGGGAAAGCCTGCGCTGATGAAGATGTCGGAGGCGTTGCGTTTTTCAGCCTCTTCACACATGCGGTCGAGCAGGGGGTGAAGATGCGTGCCGATTTCGGCCGGTGTGGGGATGTGCGGTGCTTGGTTTTTTTGTGAGTAGGCTTGCACCATTTCGCTTAACAGGTCGTGCAGAGGGGCGAGGTCGCTCATGATGATTCTCTTTAAAACGGGTATTCGGTCAGGCTCAAAGGCCGTCTGAAAACGGGATGATGGGGTTCAGACGGCCTGAGTATGGTTTAGAAAATAGAGAGGTTTTCGATGTTTTGCGCTTTGCTGCGTGCCATCTCGGGGCTGATGGTGCCTTGGCGGACAAGGGTTTGCAGGGCTTGATCGAGGGTTTGCATACCGTGGGCCTGACCGGTTTGGAGGGCGGCGTTGATTTGGGCGATTTTGTTTTCGCGGATGAGGTTGCGCACGGCCGGTGTGGAAATCAGGATTTCGTGCGCGGCGACGCGGCCGTTGCCGTCGCGGGTTTTAAGCAGGGTTTGGGAAATGATGGCGCGCAAGGATTCGGACAACATGGAGCGTACGATTTCTTTTTCGCCGGCAGGGAATACGTCGACAATACGGTCGATGGTTTTGGCGGCGCCAGTCGTGTGCAGCGTGCCGAAAACCAAATGACCGGTTTCGGCGGCGGTCAGGGCGAGGGAGATGGTTTCAGGGTCGCGCATCTCGCCGATCAGAATCACGTCGGGGTCTTCGCGCAGGGCGGAACGCAGGGCGTTGGTGAAGCTGTGGGTATGCTGATGCAGTTCGCGTTGGTTGATGAGCGCTTTTTTGCTTTGATGGACGAACTCAATCGGGTCTTCGATGGTCAGAATGTGGGCCGGTTGGGTTTCGTTGATGTAGTTGACCATCGCCGCCAGCGTGGTAGATTTACCCGAACCGGTTGGGCCGGTTACCAAGACCAAACCGCGCGGATTTTCGGCAATTTTTTGGAAAATGCGCGGCGCACGCAATTCTTCCAGCGTCAGGACGGTGCTCGGAATGGTACGGAATACGGCGGCCGGGCCGCGTTCGGTCATAAAGGCGTTGACGCGGAAGCGGGCAACATTGGGCAGCTCAAATGAGAAATCGACTTCAAAATCTTGTTGATAGAGCTTGCGCTGGTGGTCGTTCATGACCGAGGTAATCATGGTACCGACTTCTTCCGGGCTCATCTCGGGCAGGTTGATGCGGCGGATGTCGCCATGTACGCGTATCATAGGGGAAATGCCCGAACTCAAATGGAGGTCGGAGGCTTTGTTTTTCACGCCGAACGCGAGTAAGTCGGTAATCTGCATAATGTGGCCTTGTTTTGGTTTAGAATAATAAAATCGCTTTATTTTAAATAGATAAACCCGTTCGACCAAGTAAAATTTTCAAAATGCCGAGTGATGAACGGGTTAAAGGAGAAAACCATGTCGGTATTGCAACAAAACTATCGGGACGTATGCCGGGCGGTTGAACAGGCGGCTGAGGCTGCAGGGCGGCCTGCGGATGCGGTAAAGCTGGTGGCGGTCAGCAAGACATTTCCGGCAGACGATATCCGCGAAGTGTATGCAGCCGGTCAGCGCGATTTCGGCGAGAACTATATTCAGGAATGGTTTGAAAAAACGGAAACGCTGGCCGATTTGCCGGATATTGTTTGGCACGTTATCGGCGATGTGCAGTCTAATAAAACCAAATTTGTGGCCGAACGCGCACATTGGGTCCATACGATAGGCCGTCTGAAAACGGCACGGCGCTTGAGTGAACAAAGGCCGTCTGAAATGCCGCCGTTGCAGGTGTGCATTGAAGTGAACATTGCCGCTGAAGAGGCGAAACACGGCGTGGCGCCCGATGAAGCGGTCGGGCTGGCCCTTGAAGTGGCCAAGTTGCCGAATATTCAAGTGCGCGGATTGATGTGTGTGGCCAAGGCCGACAGCAGCAACGATGAGTTGCGCAGCCAGTTTCACACCATGCAGCGGCTGTTGGCTGAGTTGAACGCGGCAGGCGTCGAAGCAGATGTTTTATCTATGGGTATGTCCGGAGATATGCCAATCGCGGTAGAATGCGGCGCAACCCATGTCCGCATCGGCAGCGCGATTTTCGGCAGACGGGAACAAAAACAAAAAGGAGAAGGCAGCCAATGAAACAGATTATCTCGGTCGTTTTGCTTGGTTTGACCTTAACGGGTTGTCGGTTGATGGGCTGGTATCAATGTGAGTCCTTATCGGGCTGGTGCAAACCCAAAAAGCCGGCAGCAATAGATTTTTGGGAAATTAAAGGCGAACCGCCGCCTTCTATCGAGGATTTCCGCGGGAAGCGTTTGGCGGACGGGAATTATTCTATTGACGATAATGCTTATCGTACCGCAGCTAATGATTATTTCAGTAGGAAAATCAAAAAGTTTGAAGCTTGCGGGCTAGCTTGGCAAACCCGCGATAAACGCCCTTTAGCGGAAACTTTTAAAAAAGAAGGATTCCGGCAAGAACATCTAGCCTAAAAACTACATCGTCAACTGCCACGGTAGAAATTAATAATCCAGCTTTACTACAACAGAATAATGGAGTTCCATTAAAACTAAAATTCCCAGTAAAAAGCAAGGTTAAGTAATGTTAAAGAAAAGTTATTTGTTTAATATGTATGAGAAATTGCAATGGTGTTCTGATATTGAGTTTGGAATATCTAACTTTTTTCCTATGACATTAGATATGAATCTTGAAAATAGAAAATATTTATTGCAGGTAGGTGTTGAGTTTGTTTATAGAGCTATAAAGTGCGGTTTATTAGAGTCATTAATTGATTTAGACTTCCCTTCTGGGGAATTGAACTCTTTGGAACATGAGTTTTCGATTATTGCTAATATAGAACTTACATCGTTTGATGATAATAATGAAATGTCATGCCAAGAAAGGGATATTTGGACAACAGAAATGTTAGAGGGCACTGATAAATTAAAATCTATTTGCCAGGATTGCTGTTTAAGCGGATATGAAGAGTTTGATGAGAATGATCCTAGGTGGAAGATGTTTGTTCAGAAAATAGAAAAAATATTTTCTGAACAAAATTTGCCTTGGAATTTAGAACAGCCTTTATTTCCAGTAAACTATAAAAATTAGTTTTATTAGTAAGTATATATAATAATTTATTATTCATAGGATTGTTTGGAAAAACAGGGTTTATACCGAACATCACTGCCCGAAAGCGTCCGTTGGTAAAAAGGTCGTCTGAAATTTTGTCGGTATGATGGAAACGGTATTTCAGACGACATCAGCAAATGTATCTCATTTAAAAAATTAAGGAAATTTATGAACATCTACTTTTTAGGCGGCGGCAATATGGCGACTGCCATTGCAGGCGGTTTGGTCAAACAAGACGGCTATCGTGTCCACATTGTCGAACGCGGCGCCGAAAGACGTGCGCAGTTGGTTCAAGAATTGGGCGTAGCCACTTCTGAAAACCTGCCCGAATTGAGTGCGGACGACGTCCTCATTCTCGCCGTCAAACCGCAAGACATGCAGGCAGCCTGTCAAAACATCCGTTTAAATGGCGCGCTGGTGTTGTCCGTAGCGGCCGGATTGTCCATCGATACCCTCAGCCATTATCTGGGCGGTACACGCCGTATCGTGCGCATCATGCCCAATACGCCGGCCAAAATCGGTTTGGGCGTATCCGGTATGTTTGCCGATGCAAGCGTTTCAGAAGCCGACCGCGCAGCCGCAGACAGCATCATGCGTTCTGTCGGCACGACCGTTTGGCTGAACGAGGAAGAGCAACTCCACAATATTACCGGCATCAGCGGCAGCGGCCCCGCCTACGTTTTCTATCTGTTGGGCGCGCTCCAAAATGCGGCTTTGGCACAAGGTTTCAACGAACAAGACGCACGCGAACTGAGCCTCGCCACATTTAAAGGCGCCGTGGCTTTGGCCGAACAAACCGGCGAAGCATTCGCACAATTACAGCAAAACGTAACTTCCAAAGGCGGCACAACACACGAAGCCATCGAAACCTTCAAAGCCCGTCACGTTGCCGAGGCCATCGAACAGGGCGTAGAAGCCTGCGTTAAACGTTCGCAAGAAATGGCGCAACAATACAAGGCCGTCTGAACATGCGCGGCGACTTGCTCCTATTATTGGCAGACGCCGTTGCCATCCTGTGTATCACACGCTTTTTGCTCCGATACGCAGGATTGGCGGCAGAACACCCCCTGCTCAAATTCAGCATACAGGCAACAGGCTGGCTGACCAAACCTTGGCAAAAAGCATTTCCAAGCGGCGAGAAAACCGATTGGTACTGCCTGCCCGCAGGTTTTCTGGTGTATTACCTTGCCTGTACCGCCATTATTTTCATCTCGCCGGCATTATCCATCAGCAATAAGCTGATTCTGGCAAACTTCTGGTTTGCCGCACTCCATATGCTGAAAGCCGCAGCCTATACATTACTTATCGCTCTGATTATCAGAATGGTGTCCAGCATACAGGGCCGCTATTCGCCGTTGACCTATGCCATCGAACGAATCCTGCAGCCATTGCTCAAACCGTTTTCCTTCTTACGCGCAGGTCGATACGATTTTTCAGGCAGTTTGTTGGCACTCTTATTATGGTTGTGGCTGACACGATGGTTTCCCCAGCTTATCCAGCAAACAAATCTATGGTTGCTCCAATAGGCCGTCTGAAAGTGCAGCAGGTATTAACGACCAAAAATACAACGTCCTAAAAAGCGCATTAATATATTTAGGCGTAAGCTAGTGCAAAAAAGTGCAAATCGAAATATAAAGAACAAATGAATAGGTAAAACATGATATGATTCGCCCAATTTCCAAAACGGAAATTCAAGAAAACCCAATAAAAGCAAACCCGTAGCATCCAAATCATTAACATAAACCGAAAGCAGACACCATGGCAAAGCTGACAGAACAAGATATTTTAAACTGGGATGGTCCCGAAGAGGACTACATGAACAGCGACCAATTGGCCTTCTTCCGCGAACTACTGGTTAAAATGCAAGAAGAGCTGATTGAAAATGCAAACACCACTACCGGTCATCTCCAAGAGCACGAATCCGCCCCCGATCCTGCCGACCGCGCTACTCAAGAAGAAGAATACGCTTTAGAACTGCGCACCCGCGACCGCGAGCGTAAACTTCTCAGTAAAGTACAAGCGACCATCCGCAGCATTGACGAAGGCGATTACGGTTTCTGTGCCGATACCGGCGAACCCATCGGCCTCAAACGCCTGCTGGCACGTCCGACCGCGACACTGTCCGTAGAAGCGCAAGAGCGACGCGAACGAATGAAAAAACAGTTTGCCGACTAAAAATATAGACATAAAACCTCAAAAAGGCCGTCTGAAATACTCTTTCAGACGGCCTTAGTATTGAACCGGGTTGGATATAGGACGCGAATAGGGAAGATTTGAGGTGTTTTGAGAAAAATAAAAACCCTGTTAAAACAGGGGGGTGATTAAATTTTTGAAAATAATTTCGAGAAAGGTGTTGACTGGTTTTGTTGGAGGGCGTATAGTTCGGTTCTTCGCTGCTGACGCGGTGAAGAAAACGAAGCAGACAGTATAACACAGTTGGTTGAAATTTTCGATAATTTTAGTTGACTTTTGAAAATTGTACTGTATAATTCGATTCGCTCTTTAAAAAACAGATTACCGATAAGTGT